>NZ_CP009438.1:0-635000 GCF_000761215.1 Streptomyces glaucescens
GCGGGTACCCCATCGCTGCGCGATGGGCAAGCGAACACCCGCGCTGCGCGCGGGTGTTGCGCTCCCGCTCCGCGTGAGCGCTGCTGGCCGCTGCGCGGCCAGCTCACCGGCCCGGCTGCGCCGGGCCGGTGACGCTCCATCCGCTACGCTCCTGGAGCTTGTGGGGGGCTGCGCCCCCCGCAAGGTGGGGGGCGCTGCGCTCCGCCCACCCGGGCCAACCCGCTGCGCGGGCCGGCCAACGGGCCTGCGGCCCGGGCAGCGAGGGGAGGGGGTGGCCGGGCGTCTGTTTCCCTCGCCCAGAATTTTCGGGGGATCCGGATCCGCGCCTCATGCCCTGCCCGGCGGGGGCCGGTGACCCTGCATCGATGCAGTATGTAACTTTGGCAGAACCGGGCCCCCGGTGCTTCAAAGTGGGAAACGGGATAGAGACTGGAAGCAACACGAACCCCCGGTCCATTCTTCGGCTGGGGGTGCTTCACTTCTGTCATTTTTTTCCTGTGCGAGACATCCTTCCTTGATTGTTCAGTATTTCTTTGACGGCTTGACTGTTTCCTATGCGCGTCGGTGTCTACTGGTTCGGGGCAAAAAAAATGACCTCGCGTTGTTCGCGGGCCTCATCGAAGTGTGGACTGGATATCACAGGCTTCCGAAGAACTCGATGACTCTGAGGAGATTACCAACAAAATTGATGCCCTGGACGATTATCTTGAACAGCTGTCCGGTTGCTTGACGGAGCCGGCGGTTGTTCTGCTGCACTTCTTGTCCCTCCTGCTGTTCCTGGTTGGCGTGCTGGTCTGCTGCGCCCTGACTGTTAATACTCACAGTGACTCCTTGATTGCAATTAGTAGTTGTTTTTCGGCATAATTTTGCCGGAGGGTGCTGGCCTCCGGCGCAAAATACAGGTGTGGCTATGGTTCAACTGGTGCTTGGTTTCGGGTACGACTCGCCCTGTTCTCTTTCTATAGTACCTCAGGCAGGGGTCTTCTGTCGACCTGTCAGGTGCCTTTCCAGGGGCCCTTGGAGAGCTTCTCGATACCCTTCTTGCTTGCTGTCTATGACAGCCTATCAGGAGCCTCTGACAGAGCCTTGGATCGGTTGTGTCTGGACGTGCAGAAACAGTTAAGCAAACCCTCTTCAGGGAGCCCAGACGTTTCTATTGCTTTGCACGGACGGGCTGAGGCTGCCCAGGCGGGGCGTGGGGGCCCGGTTGCCCATTGAGGTCCTCCGGCCGCAGGGCAGGTGACCGGGCGTCAGCCGTCGACTCGCTTCCTGCGGCCGGAGGTGTGCGCTCAGGTGGTGAAGTCGGGGAGGCGGTACTCGTACTTGCGGGGCCTGAGGTCTTCTTCGGCCGGCTCCCAGTCGTGGTAGTGCCAGACGGTGCCGCCGCTGGGAAGGCCTCAACAGATCAAGCAGCAGACTGCCCGGCGCTGGCTTCCGGCACCTCACGAACTGAGCACGTTCATCCGTACGTGACTGGGCACGTTCACGCGTACGCCGACACTCGCCACCAAGCTGGTCAATGAGCTGGTCGAGGCCGCGGACGAAAAGCAGCTGAACAAGACCCTCACCCGCTACGGCCGCGTCGATCTGTTCTGCATCGACGAACTCGGCTACATGGAACTCGACCGCCACGGCGCCGAACTCCTCTTCCAGGTCCTGACCGAACGCGAGGAGAAGAACAGCGTCGCGATCGCCTCCAACGAGTCGTTCGGCGGCTGGACCAAGACGTTCACCGACCCCCGCCTCTGCGCGGCCATCGTCGACCGGCTCACCTTCAACGGAACCATCATCGAGACCGGCACCGACTCCTACCGACTTGCCAGCACCCGAGCCCGAACCGAACAACCCGCAGCGGGCTGACCCCTGAAACCGCTGGACTGCTGGTCAGGGCACCTGTCAGGCTCCGCCTCGTGGAGATACTCGATGTCCTGACCAGCATGGCGAAGACAGGTCGGCTGGGCCCGGTGTTCAGCGGAGCCGACTGGAACGATGTGACCGCGGCACTCGGCGAGCCGTGGGACATCGGAACCATGAGCCGGAACAGAAAGTGGCCGAGGCTCTTAGCCTACGGAGACCTTGAACTGAGTGTTTGCCGCTGCCGCAAGGTCTCCCTCATCTGCGTCCAGACCTGGCGTGACGTCGTCGAGCTCCCCCCGTCGGCTGTCGGAGGAACGGGCATTTTCCCGGCAGGGCTCAAGCACGCGGACGTCGTTTCCGCCTTGGACAAGGCCGGCTGTTCCTGGGAGCCCTACCCTCCGCTGACCTTCGGCGACCAGTGCTCGCTCACGGCGATCCCGTCAGGAGCGAACTTCACCTTCGAGATCCCCGAAGGCGAGGAACCCGTGCTGAACGTCATGGGCCTGCCCGGCGACGGACACGACTGCTCCGCACGGACTCCAGACCGAGATCACTGACGCGAAGCGCCGTCAGAACTCGTGAACATTCATCGCCCCAGAGATCGCTAACCGCCGCTCAAACTGGTCGACAAACGCTGTCACTGAAGGTGAACGAAGCCACTCTGTTCGGGAGCGCCGGAAGCGATGAGACCGAGGTGGTCAAGGTCGTCCGAGAGCTCACCGGATTGGGCACGAAAGAGGCCAGGGAGCTAGTCGAAAACGTACCAAAGCCAATTAAGGAGGGTGTCCCCAGGTCCGCCGCGGAAGAAGCCAAGAGAGACTCGTGGACGTGGGTGCCACGGCGAGCATCGAATGAGTCGCCGACGCTGGTAGGGGCGGCACCGGATGATCGAAGGATGAAGCCGCAGCGAGTACCGGCTTTCAGTGGCGTGCTTCGCCTCCGGCCGCGCTTCCCCTTTCCGAGGCATTCAGCACCGCAACGCCAGCAACCCGGACCGCTGGGCGGACGAACAGGTGGTCCGCGAACAGCTCGCCCACCACGAACTCGCTGGCGACCGGTTCTTCACCACCTACTCCGAGCCGGTGCGCACTGCCTCCTGAGCCGCTCCCGGCTTCTCGAGCCGGTGGGGGCCACTGCTGTGATGACCAGCGGGCCCCCGCCGGACGACGCAGCCCGCGGGCGGTTCCGAGCCGAACCGTCCGCGCCGGGTCAGACCGGCTGGCCCGAGGCGCTGGCGGCACGCGGCATTAGCCGCCGTCTCGGGCGATGCGCCGGCCGATGGCCATCCAGACCGGCTCGGCCGCTTCTTCCGGCACGGCGCCGGTAAGGCCGTCGAGGTGCTCCACGGCCTCACGGGTGATGTAGCGGCCGGGGTCCGGGGACTGCAGATAGCGGCGCAGCAGGTCGGCGTCGAGGTCGTGGCGCTGGAGGTAGGCGGCGAGGGTGCCGATCAGGAGGTGGTTGTGGGCGAAGGCGTCGGTCAGGGCGTACAGGACCAGGCGCTGCCACTGCTTCATGTCGTCGCCGTGCAGGGTCTGCAGGTGCTGAGCGCGGGCGAGGTAGGCGTTGATGCGGCGGCAGTGGTAGGTGATTAGCGCCAGGAGTTCCGGTGGCACCTCCTCGCCCACAGGGCGCGGGGCGGGCTCGACCGTGCAGGGTTCGGGCGCGGGCGGCAGGGTATCGCGGATCTGCTGCAGGCCCGCGTCCTGCGTCGGACCGTGGGGGATTTCGCTGCGCCGCTGCGGTCGTTTGCGTGGTTGGGCGGAGGTCATGGCCGTGCCGTCCCTTACGGCCGGTCCCACGATCCGGCGCCTGCTGGGTGGCGTGGCCACACGGGCGGGGCGCTGTGAGTGACGCGGCGCGTCTGGGGCCTACCTGTCCGCGTCAGTCGTGGGCTGACGCGGCACTCAGCCGGGCACCGTCACAGCGCGGGCAAGGGGCGGCACCAGCCGGAACAACGACAGTCGTCCCGCCGGGGTCACGGCGCAGCGGCCGGCCTGCCGGATCCTGGTGCCGGGGCGGCGTGCGAAAGCCCCGGGCTGGGAGCGCCTCGCGGTGCGGGGCGGGGACGTCGCCGTGCTCGGCGTGGGACAGACGTTCCTCAGAGCTGCGGGTCGAGGCCGAACTGGTTCATCACGTCGGTGAACAGCTCCTGTGCGGTCTCCGCAAGGGCTTCGGCCTCGTCGAGCGGGGTCAGTACGGCGGTGACAGGCTGGATCCGGCGAGGGTGGCGGGCGTGGTTGGGAGCGTCGGTAAAGCCGCCGAATCCGGTAACGACCGGGACCAGGGCGGGCGGCGGCGTCGTGGAAGAGGGGGTGACGGCGGTGAGGGTCGTGGTCAGCTGCAGCGCGCTATCGATCCTAAGTCGGCGGGCCAGTTCCCAGGCAGTGGTGGTCAGGTCGCGGCAGCAGGCGCCGATGAAGTCCTGGGACACCGCGATGCCAGCGTCGGGTATGTCGTCGGTGGCCAGGTTGCGTGCGGCGTTCCAGGAGACGTTGGCGGCCAGCAGCACGGTCCCATCGTGGTGCAGTTCGGCGTGGACCTCGCGGGCACCGGACAGCAGGAGAGTGCTGAAAACCCAGCGGCGCAGGCCGGGCCGCGGGTTGCCGGTGACGACCTCCAGGCTGGCCAGAGGGCCGGGCCTCATCGGATCATGGCCCCGGAGCCGGGCGGCCTGGGCGACGGCGGTGGTCTCTTCGCGGGTCAGGCGTGGAGCGGTACGCGGTAGCGGGCGCTCGGGGCGGGCCAGGGCAGCTGGGCGGACACGGTCTCCTGGGCGTGGGCGAGCAGATGGTGTACTTCCTCCTCGGCGCGCTGAGCTCGGGTGAAGCGGTCGCGGTAGGCGCGTTCGAGTTGGTGCTCGGCCATCCAGGCGGTGTGGTCGCGGTCGCGGTAGGGGGCGACGGCGGCCTGCTGGTCCTTGTCCCGGGCGGCGGTGCCGTAGACGAGGTGGGGGGCCATGGGGCTGGCGGGGACGTCGGCCACCAGCACGCTGGTGGTGCCGTCGGTCGAGGTGAGGACCGTGAAGGTGAGGTCCGGCAGGTAGGGCTGGACGTGGTTGCGGACCCACTGGGCGTACTGCTCGATGTTCACCTCGTCCGGGTCGATACCGACCATCTCACACGTGGCATCCCGCACGCCGAAGATGATCAGGCCGCCGCGGGTGTTGGCCATCGCAGCGACGTCCTTGGCCAGCTCGTTCCACCGGCCGTCCCTTGGGGGCTGCGGAAGCTGTTCCTTCCAGTCCAGGTCGTCGGACTCCGCCAGCCGGTCGGCAGCAGCCTTGGCGACCATGTCGAAGTCCAAGGGGCCGGGCGCAGCCCCGAGATGCTCATGCAGTCGTGTCCAGGAACGGGCCATGCCCGGCACCCTACGGCGTGGCACTGACATCGCCGGCCCGCGCACCGACGATGCCGGCGGCGCAAGGATGGCGCAGCCTCAGGTTGTTCGGGGAGCGGGGGCTGACGGCGCTGGGGGTTCGAGCCGGGTGATGAGGGCGCGGCCGATCCGCTGGAGTTCCTCGTCATGGTCGATGCTCTGGAATCTGCCGCCGCGTCGGGGCAGGGCCAGTTGTTCGCGGAGCAGGGGCAGGGCCGGTGCCGCAAGCGGGCCCATGCGGTCCAGGCAGGCCACGACGTGGTTGGCCGTCGCGGGGTTCTTCGCCCAGGCCTGGAGCAGGGTGTCCAGGACGGCCGGTGCCTCGGCCTGGCCGCCGATCTCCCACAGTGCGGCCGCGCAATGCACCCGGACCCATTCGTAGTCGTGCGTCAGAAGGCGGCGCAGGCGCGGCAGGGCGGCGGAGGCGGGCGGGCCGATCTCGCCGAGCAAGTCGGCCGCGTCACTGATCCGGAAGGTGATGCGGTCGTCGAGGAGGCCGAGCAGGAGCGGCATGACCTCGGCCAGGTCACCGCCGACGGCCCACAGCGCGGCGACGGCGGCAGGCCGTACGTGCGCATCGGTGGCGGTGGTCAGCGACCGGATCGTCTCCCGTACGCCGGCCGCCGTCGGCCCGAACGCCTTCAGTGCCTCAAGAGCTGATCGCGTGACGTCGTGCTGCTCATGGCGCACCGCGGCGCCGAGCGTGTCCACCAGCGCAGGAACCGCAGCCGGGTCGCCCAGCGCGGCCAGCGCGGCCAGGAGCGCGTTGGCGCTCATCTCGGTCCACTGCTGGGAGAGGTCGATCCGGCGCAGGTGGTCGCAAAGCCGGGGCACCAACTCATCTGCCGCCTGCGGCAGATGCCCTGCGACCTGGACCGCGCGCCAGGCGTCGACGTCGCCGTCCAGCGCGGCCAGCAGACTCGGCAGCGCGCGTGCGTCGCCCAGGCGCGCCAATGCCCGGACGGCCGCCTGGTGGCTTTTGCGCAGCCGCGCCTGCGGTGCGGCCCACACATCAGGGCCGTGCGCCGCGTGCTGGGCGTCGATGTGCGTGGCGAGTGCCTCCCGGGCCGGGGCGGCGATCGGATGGCAGGACTCCAGAACGGCCCCGGCCTCGGCAGCGACCTCCTGGTCGGCCGTGGTCAGCTGGTCGGCGACCAGCAGGAGGAGCCGGGTGTGGTCCCCGCGCCAGGTGCGCATCAGCTCCCCGCTCATCCGGACCGCGTCCAGGCGCGAGCCGGCATCGGGGCTGATCAACTGCTCGGCCAGCACCGTTGTGCGCTCTCGCACCCGGGCGCCCAGGGCTTCGTGGAACGTACGCAGCAGGACCGTGGTCGGTGCGTACACGCGCGTGAAGTGGTCGAGATCCTCGAACGCGGCGACGATCTGGGGCGCAACGTTGTCCGCAGGTGCCGCCGGACGGCTCGGGACCGGCGCGATCGACCGCACGGGTACGGCTCGGGCACTCTCGCGCAGCAGGCCGACGGCTGCCGCTACGACGTCCTCGCCGATCTCATCCGGGGCACAGCGGGCCCGCTGGACAAAAGCCGCCAGCCGAGTCGCCGGGCCCTGGGCCGGATCGGAAGCAAGCCCGCAGAGCCAGTCCATCACCTGGTGCGCGGCCGCCGGCAGGCGCAGTACCAGGGTGGCCGCCGCCTGAACGATCTGCAGTCGCGCCGCGATACCTTGCTCGGCTGCCAGCCTCTCACGCAGCACCGCGGCGGCCCGATCAGCGTCGTCGAGGAAGAGCCCGAGCCCGCCAATCGCGGCCAGGCGCACCTCCGGGTCGCTGTCACGGGCGAGTTCGGCGAACTCCTCACCCCGCTCGCGCAGGAAGGCGACGGCCTGCACGCAGCCCATCGGCGGGTAGTACTCGATCTCGGTACCGTCGTCCTCAAAACCCCGCTCCAGGGACTCCCGGCCGATGCTGACCAGCAGCGCGACGACGCCGGCCCGCTCGGGCGTGGCGCTGTCAGCGGCCAGCTCGAACAGGAAAGGCAGACTGGCCGCCGTGGCCGGGTACACGTCGCCCTGATGGTGGACCGCGCCGTAGAAGCGGTCCAGGGCCTTCCGGCGTTCCTCGGCCTGCGGGGAACGCAGCGCCCACAGCAGCGCCGGTACCTCCTCCGCCGAGCCGTAAGCGTGTTCCATCGACGCCCAGTCGATGTCATGAAGTCCGTCGAACATGATCACAACCATGCCAGGAGGCACTGACACCGGGACCGGACCCTACGAGACCGCGGGCACAGGCCAGGACCAACGGGGCGTGGCGACTGCGTGAAGGGGCGTGCAGGAGCTGCAGCAGGCCCGGGGCCTGCGCGCCGAGCTCGCCACGTACACCACATACACCGCTCGGACCGGCGAGCAGTTGCAGTCGGCACAGTGTGCCCCGAAGGCGGATGGCGTCCGCAGAGTGAGCATGGAGTCGGTGACGGCGAGTCGGGGCGGT
Source organism: Streptomyces glaucescens (assembly GCF_000761215.1). Taxonomy (GTDB): domain Bacteria; phylum Actinomycetota; class Actinomycetes; order Streptomycetales; family Streptomycetaceae; genus Streptomyces; species Streptomyces glaucescens_B. The sequence continues at coordinate 7,682 of NZ_CP009438.1, forward strand.
GCCCACCACGCCTTGAGGTCGTCCGGCTTACGGCGGTGCAGGAGTGTCGTACGCCGCCGGTCGGGCCCGCGGCACGGTCCGCCCGCTCAGGCCCGCTCGGATCTGCGGCATCACCGTCTTCCGGCTCCTGGGCGCCACTCTCCCCCTGGACGGCATGCCTCCCACCAGAAGCGGCATACGGCTGCGTCCAGGCGGGCGGCGGGTCGATCGCCAGTACTCGGTCAGCGGCCGGTGCTGATCCTCATCGATGACGAAGCTTTCGCGCCATGAGGGTCCCGGGCTGGGGCTTGCCGTGTGGTGCAAGGGGCCGGGTGGCGGGTGCCGCGCCGGTGCTGATGGTTCCAGCGGGCGCGCCATCAGGCCAGCCGGTGGGCGGATTCCTGGGGGAAGACGGATTGGATGGCGGTGACGAGCAGGCCGAGGGCGAAGCAGGTGAAGGCCAGGGCGGTCAGCCACCACGGGGCGCCGATCAGGGCCAGGACGATGCCGCTGATGCCGGCGGCAGCGGACGAGATCAGCGGTCGGTTCGGGTTGTACATCGAAGGTTCCCCCTCGGGCGGGCGTACGGGTGCGGTACGCGGGATGTCAGTAATCCGGGCGCTTTCTGCTCGGCCTGCATCCAGTTCTACGGCGAGGGTTCTTCAGTGTTGTATCGGTGGGTACCACATGCGGCGGCGGGCTCTGGGGGCGTAGCGGTCGAACGCGTAGGCCCATGCCTGTTGCATGGACTGCTGTGTGATCAGGGAGCTGCGTGCGTGCGCGACGGTAGCCAGCCACTGCACCAGGTCGGTGGAGGTTCCGGCGAGGAACTCGCCGGCCACCGATAGTCCGGGCCACCGCCAAGTCGCCTTGTGTGCCCGGAACCGTGCACCGATCGACGGGTCGAGGCGGGTGGCCACTTGCGCGAACTGACGGACGTTGCCACGCACTTGTCGTAGGTACTGAAGATCCTCCTCGTCGCAATCGACTCCGGTGAGGAGGTCTATGACCTCGTCCATGCTGTTCAGGGTCGCCGCGCGCGCATCGGCCATGGCGCGCTGGCGTTCCTCGGCGCTGATGAGGCCGAAGTCGTAGGCCGGGCCCACGGGGACGTCCAAGGCAAGGCGGAGGTCGGGGTCGTCGTCGGCGTCGAACTGGTGGTTCCAGTCGACGAGCAGGGCCTCGATGTAGCTGAGGGCCTGTTCGGGCTTGAGGCCGGTCGCGGGGGCGAGGAGTGCTTCGACGCCGGGCACGGGTTCGAAGCCCAGCCGGTTGGGCTGGCGCTGCAGTGGCCACACGGCCTGCCCGTCGCGGTAGGGAAAGGCTAGGGCGCGGCCCTGATCCGTCCATGTCGCGTACGGCTGCGGCAGTCGGCCGGGGTGTGTGGGATCGGGGACGAGCGCGTGCCAGCCCGGCGGGCGAGACAACACCCAGCCGGGCGGACGGACCACGTACTGGTCCGCGTCCGTCTGGATGCGGCCGGTGAGCCAGTCCCCGAGGTTGTCCAGGCCGACGTGGCGCTCGGCGCGCCATACCGCTCCCCCGCCGCGCCCGCTCCAGTCGTAGCTCGTCAATCCCCGCTGCAGGTAGGCCCGACGGTTTCCGTCGGCGTAGAGGGTGTCCAGGTACAGATCGTCCGAGTCCTCGCCCTCCTTCTGCAGCAACCGCTCGTTGGCCTCAGCCTGCGGACCGGTGAGCAGTTCGCGGGCGATGTTGGCTGCGACCTGGAAACGGGCCGGGGAGTGCCAGGCCACATGCTCCTTCAAGGCCGTGACAACCGCCAGCAGGCGCTGCGGGGCTGGCTGCGGGAGCAGAAGGCTGCCTACCTGCACCTGACCGACCCCGTGGCCGCCCAGCAGGCCCTGGCCGGCGCGATGGCCGACAACACGTTCGTCCTGCAGTCCGTGCACGGCGCCGCCCCCGTGCGGCTCAGGGCAGCAGCGGTGCAGTCCCGTGCCGCCGCCGCGTTCCTCGCGGAACGCGGCGGCGGCATCAGCCTTAGGCTCGGCGTGCAGGCGCTGTTCGAGGAAGTGGTGTGGGGCGACGACGAGCGCTCCGACGACGCCGAGTCGGCCTGGAAGAGCCTGGGCGAGCATCTCGGGTTCGCCAGCAGCCGCCCGGAGAAGCTGTACGGCACCGGCCCGGACAACCTGTGGGCGCTCTCGGCCGGGCAGCAGGCCGTCACTGAGCTGAAGACGGGCTGCACCACCGCCACGATCACGAAGAAGGACATGGACCAGCTCGGCGGCAGCGTTCGCTGGCTCAACGACCACGATGCGGAGGTGGAAGCCCTGGCGGTGATGCTGCATCCCAGCCGGGTCGCCGATGCCAAGGCCACCGCGGTGCCGGGCATGCGCGTCGTCACCCCGGCCTCGTTCGCCAAGTTGAAGGAGGCTGTGGCGAGTTACGCGGCTGCGCTCGCCGCCGCGCCGGACCGGTGGGCGGACGAACAGGTGGTCCGCGAGCAGCTCGCGCACCACAAGCTCACCGACGACCGGTTCTTCGCCACCTACGCCGAACCGGTGTCCCCCTCCCTGTGAGTCAAAGAGTGGGTTCTGTGCCCGCCGCAGGCCGACCTCGTCCCCTGGCGGCTCGCGGCGGGCGCAGTCATGCTTCCTCGCGCGGGAAAGGCCGCGCGGGGTGGCGCGGCACCGCGGGGTTCAGCCGTGGGCTTCGCGCAGGGCGTTGATGACGATCTGGACGGGGCGTCCTTCGCGGAGCATCTGGTCGGCGGTCTTGCCGTTGATGACGCGATTGAGCATGTCTAGGGTGCAGCCGTTGAGCCGGAGCTGGGCCGCAACGCCGGGGCGGTACCGTCCGGCGATCTCGGCCCAGACGCGGTCTTCTGCGGCCCGGGCCGCGAGCTGGGCCCGTTCCCCGGTTTCCCGGCGGGTCTTCTCCATGGCGGGTGTGACGCACTTCCTGCGCAGGCGCAGTGCCGTTTCGAGGCCGCCGATGCCCAGCAGCCTGATCCATTCCAGGGCCTCCTCCGGCGTGGTGATGCCCGAGGCTGCCCACCGCTGCGCGTGCGTGAGTGCCGCCTGGCGCGGGATGCGCAAGCTCACCGTCGCCAAGCGGGTCACGGTTTCGAGCACGGTGGGCTTGTGTCCCCTTCCCCGGCGGCCGCGTCGGTCGCGGGGCCGGTAGGCGGAGAGGTCGCCCAGGTCGATGCCCTCACGGCGGGCGATGTCGGCAGCCGAAGCGGCGGCCGGCCTTCGGGCAGGCATGTCTGCCGGGGTGGGAGCTGCGGCCCCGGTGGTGGGGCGTGCGCCAATGAGCCAGAGGTAGACGGGGTCACGGGAGATGTCGGGCATGGATGTTCCTTTCGTGCAGAGCCCGCGGCCGGACGCGGGCATGGAAAAGGCCCCGCTCAGTGGTGAGCGGGGCCCGTGAAGGGGTGGCGCGGCAGCCGGACGGCGCCGGCTGCGCCCGGATGCGGGCATGAAAAAAGGGCGAGGAGGTGTCTCCTTCGCCCGTGCTGTCTTACCCTCCCGGTGTTTTCGGGCAGGGGTGAGACGCGGTGATTTTTGGCTCAGCGCTGCGGAAAGAGCAAGACCGTTTCTTGTTGTCCCAGGTCAGCGGCACAAGCATGCCTGACAAGGCGACAAGTACTCTTGTCGCATGGCGGATCACCGGGACTGTCTGCATCTCTTGCACACGCTGGTCCAGCGGCACGCGGCGAAGTCGGTGGCCTCCCAGCGCGTCCAGAGCGGCGTCATGCTGCCGCTCAGCCAGTCATCAACCCGATGGGGCGGCGACAGCGACAAGGAAGCCATGCTCGCTCTGCTGACGGCTGTGGAGGACCACCAGAAAGCGCTGGACGACCTTCGGCTGATCTACGCCTCGCGGGCCGTCGAGAAAGGCGCCAGCCTCGCGGACCTCGGCCGCGCATGGCACGTCTCGCGGAAAGGCGCCCGGCACCGCTGGAACGTTCTCAAGCGTCGGCTCCGACCGGACGTCTCCCGGCAGCGTCCCCGCACCCACTATCTCAACGGCGTGGACTGAACGGCGAAGGCCGCCGCCGCGCAGGGTTTGCACAGCTCGTACGGGAGACCGGGGCCGGCTCCTGGCTCTTGTTCGTCGGCCCAGGCCATACATGGGCAGCCCTCGCACCGGCCAGATGAGGGAGAGGTCCCGGCCCCCGGTGCACAGGGGCCGGGACGGTGGAGCGGGTCCGGTCAGGCCAGAGCGAGCCGGTCGGACACCAGCCAGGCGCAGCGGGTACCCCTGCGGATCTGCCCAGCCAGGCTCGTCACCTGGCCGATGTGCGGTTCGCGCTGCATGAAGTGACGCAGGGCGCGGCGCACCTCGTCGCGCAGCTGGGCGTCGGTCAGTGCGCCCGGGTCCTGCTGAAGCCGTTCCATCCGCCGCCCGGCCTCGCCCGCGCGCCGCAGGGCTGCCTCGGCGAGCGGTCCGCCGGCGGCTTGGTCATGGGCGTAGAGGCCGTCCTCGATGATCTTCATCATGATTTCCTTCCGCCCAAGGCCGATGTCTTCGTGATGAAGACGGCCTGCCGGTCCCAGGCGGGCGGAAACGTAGAACGCCGGCGGCGTTACCGTCTCGTCCTGCCGCCGGTACCCGGCGCGGGCGCTGGCCAGGCGCGGCAGGCAGCATCTCGTCGGGCCGCGAGCAGGCGGCGGGCCACAGCGACGTCACCGGCCGGGCAACCGCGGCGCCGGGGACGCCCACGCCGCGCCAGCGGGCGAAGGCACCGCAGCCCGCAGCGCCTCCCGGCATTCGGCCGGGCCTCGACCCAGTCCTCGGCGACCGGACGGGACCACTGGGCCGTCCGCCGACCTCCGCTTGGGGCAGCGGCACGTCGTTCTCGCCTCGGGCGATGTAGCCCCGCAGTGCGGAGGCCGTGATGCCGCCCAGCGCGGCCATCTCGGGCACGCCGAGCAGCCGGTCGCCTGTGCGTACCGGGCTGGCCAGGTCGACGACGCACCGCTCCAGCGTTAGCAGCGCGAGCGACGCGCGGTGCGTCACTGCCCGGCGGGTACGCGGGTGAGTCCGATTCCGACCTTGGTCAGCAGCACCTTCTTCAGGCGGTGCTCGGTCATGGCGCGCAGGACGGCCAGGTGCAGGGCGGTGGTGCGCAGCGCACCGTCGTCCTTTCCGTCCTGTCCGACAGTGCCGTTGGGGGTCGCGCTGCCCGGGGCGGGCAGGTTCAGGCGGCGGCGCAGGTCGGTGCCGGTGAGGGTGGGCACCACGATGCGGTAGTCCGCCGCCCGGCCGTCCGCCACGGCCTGCGCGAGGGGATATTCGACGACCTTCTTGCCGTATACCTGCCTCGTTGTCCATGGAGTTGGCGAACGCGTCCACGTCCTGCCCCGCCGGGCGTCGGCGGCGGGGGCGGGGGCGGGTGGTGTCGGCGGACTCGGCCAGCTGGGGGCGGCGAAGATGCGGGGGGGGGCGGTCATGTAGAGGCGGCGGTCGGCGTGGATGCGTGTCGCGTCGTTGACGATCGCCCACTTCTTGTCGGCCCGGCCGGCGATCCGGTGCGCCGGAAGGGAAGCGGGCGGGCAGTGCGTCCGTCCCCGGCCAGTCCTGGACCGGGCCAAGGGACGTGGGCGTCTACTCTGCTTCCTCGGTAGGCACCAAGTAGGTACCATGCGGGTATGCCATCACTGAATGTGTCCTTCACCGAGGAAGAGATGGAAGGCGTGCGTGCTGCTGCCGCCGCTGAGGGCAAGAGCCTCAAGCAGTACCTGCACGACCTGGGCGTGCGCGAGATGCACCGTAAGCGGTTCGTGGCGGGCGCTGCGTCCTGGGCAGACCGGCTGCGCGAGGAGTTCGACGCGGCGTTCCCGGAGGAGATTCCTCCCTCCGAGCGCGACCGAGGAGCCACTGCCGCCAGATGAGTGAACCCCTGTACGTCGATGTCTCCTGGCTCCTGGACGTTCAGGGCATCGCCCTCGGCCACGACGACGTGTCGGTCACCGACTATTCGTCCCTTGTCGCGGCCGTCGCCCGCCACAAGACCCGCACACCGACGCTCGCCGAGTCCAACCCCGACGCCGCCTGGCGTGCTGCCGCGCTCCTGCACACCATCGTGCGGCTCGAACCGCTCCCCCACCGCAACAGCCTCTTCGTCGCCTTCGTCACCACCCAGTACCTCGACCAGTCCGGTGAAGGCATCGACCCGCCGTACGGAGCGCTGTCCGACCTGATCAGAAAGGCCCGCGAGACTCGGCTCAAGATCTACGACATCGCGGACACCCTCCGCTCCTGGCGTATCTGAACCCGGCGCCGCCCGGCGGACGAGCGGCGGCCTGCACCGCCTCGCCCGGCTCCCTGCCCTACCGGACGACTGAAGGGGCCGCCCGTCCGCCGGCGGTGTGCGCTGTACCCAGCTGGGGTGCAGACGCCTGGGGAAGCACCCGGGCCAGGTCGCGGCGTATGCGTTCGGCTTCACCGCGCACCTGGGCGGGTACATCTCCGCGCTCGGCGACCAGGCGGCTGAAGATGTGACGCCCGTCCGGCAGTTGGGGCGCGCAGCCCCACCGGGTGTTGCGGTCGGGCGCCTTCTGCCTGTATCAGTGCCGGCATCTCCCGCCGAGCAGTGGCTAAGCGCCACCGCGCGCCGCCTGCTGAAGGCCACCGACCAGATCACCATGCGGTAGATCGTGCAGGCTGCCAACCGCGGTGTCTTCCACTGGATGGTGGCCATCAACGGGATTGCCAACGGGTGCCAGACGCTGACCAGTGACCAGGTACCCGCACAAGCCGAACAGCGCACGGGCAAGTGCCTGAGCGACATGCGGCTCTGCAGCCCAACAAGCTACCGGCACCGGGGTGAACAGCCGCGCGTGCCATCTTCTCGTACGGCGAGCAGGGGCAGCGCCTACACCAGGACGGTCGGCACGGCGTCCTCGGCCGCCCAATCCCCGTCGAACAGGACGGCGACCAGGCGCACGTGGTGGTCGGGGAGCTGGCCGGAGCGGTGCCGGTGGCGGGTCTTGGCGAGCCAGGCGCCGATCTTGACGGTGTCACCGTCGACCCGGATGGTCTCGCGGGCAGCCAGAGTGCGACCTTCGCGGTGCAGGAAGAGTTCCAAGAGCTGAACGGTCTCTTTGAAGGTGCAGCGGGCGCGGCGTGCGGGGGCGAGCGGCTTGTTCTCGGGGGCGGGGCCGAGGGCGGTCATCAGCTGCTGTCGGCCTCAGGGCGAGCGGTGAGCGGCGGCGAAGGTGACGATCCTGATGAACGGGCGTCGCCGGCGGCGGGGCAGAGTACAGCCGGATGACGTGGCGGCGGCGCTGCCCTGGGTGCTGCTGCGCTTGTGGGTGGTACCGCAAGACCGGTGGGAGCGGTCCGAGCAGGTAGTTCCTTGCGCTCGGGAGTGTCCGCAGCGCGGCGGCCGGCATGGGTAAGGAGACCGCGAGGTGCCAGCCGTGATCATCTCCGTGTCACCTTCGGGCTGTACGGGGTCAGCGCCGTCGGCCTGCGAGCTGTCGCCTAATCGGTCTCCGGCGGCGACAGGGCCGTTCGGGCGCTGCCCCGGTGGGCTGACCGGGCTGACTGCCTCGCCATCGCCGCCGGCGCGGTCTTCTTTCCGTTGTCACGGTGCCGGTGCCGCGGGGGCGACCGGTGGACCACCGCTCCACTCTATGGCAACAGTTGTTGCCATGTCTCCGCAGGTCAGAGGCGGTGCGGGGCGTTTTTGGGCAGCACAGAAATGGGAACCAGTTGGCAGTTGGTGCCTCGGAAAACGGCTCGGTGAACGTTTTCAGGTCCCAGGAAGAGCATGGTTCACGCGACGGCCCAAGCCACGTCGCCAGCCAGGCATCGGCGCTCTCATCTTGTGGCAGTACTTGGCGTCCCTGCCACTGCCTCCGATTGTGGCAGGGACGCCAGTGGCCTGCCACATGCATCCTGCGGCAGCCTGTCCTGAGCAGGCGTTACGCGGGCGTCACTGACCGCGGTGACGCAACCGGCCGTACCCAGAAGGGATGTTGTTTGCCACCGGGACGGCAGCCGTCGCAAATCTGTCTCCCCTAACCATACTACTCAGCCCAATAGTGTAGAACTCGTACAGCAGAATCTCCGACCGCTGTTCAATTAGGCCGCCACATCAATCGGACGGTCAGGATTGATTTACAATCCCCGAGATGATCAAACACCCCCGGTTTGATATTCGGGAGTACATGTTGGTCGCCAATTAGATTTGGAGACGTGCTAACGTAGCGGTTAGCAGTCCACACATGGGGTGGGCCTCGCACCCTTCCAAAACGTGCACGAGGCCCACGCGGCACGACGTGGACTGAGGGCCCGTCCCGTGCCTGCGGGGTGGGCCCTCCCACTTCTCCGCAGCTCAGCCTGTCAGTTCGTCCACCACGCGCAGCGCGTAGTAGACGGCCTGCAGGACAGTGACCACGGGCCGCATGCGGGCGGTGGCCCGCAGGATGCGGCGAAGCAGCTTGGTCCTCGCCGGCCTGCCCTGGGGAGCAGGCTCGGACATGCGTCATACCTCCCTTCTGGTATCCAGACCGCCAATCGGCGGTGATCCGTCAGGGAAGGATCACATTACCGCAGTCCTGCGGTCGGGTAGTTCCCTCGGCGAGCTCGCCGGCAGCCTCTCTCCAACAATCTTTGGTGATTTTCCAAGGTTTCCAGGTCGAGGAGGGCCTATTCGAGGTCCTGATTTTCTGCAGGGTTATCTATAGAATTGCTGGTCAGCGGCTTCAGGGCGATCGGCGGTCCCCAGATGCCCCGGCGCTCTCCCCCCGCGGCAGGTGACGTGGGTCACAGTTTCCTGTGCCGTTGCGGCGGCTCACTGTGGTCCTGGGGCGTGCCGACGGCGGGAAGTGGCACGTTCCTGCCAAGGCGGCGGGATGGCGGAGCCATTGCCGCTACGCGCAGCACCTGCCGGGCAGCCCGCTCGCGCTGCTGGACGTCTGCGCATGGCCGCGTCGTGCCGGGCATGAAGCCGATCAGCGAAGCGCACATGGCGCAGCCGGGGTTGGCCGTCGTCGACGTCGCAGCGTGTGACGGCCAGAGTTCGCCGTTCAGGCGCTGCTTGCCGGGCGCTGGGCGACGGCGTCGGCGGACCGCGCGATGCGAGTGCCGGGCGAGCCGGGCGTGGCCACCCACTCCGTGGCGTAGCGGCAGTGGGCGTCGGCCGCGGGCGGGAGCCACTGGGCGGGGTCCTGGTCGGCTTTGCTGCGGTTGGAGCGGGCGGTGACCGCGACCAGTGAGGCTTCCTGGCCTTGGTCGTTGGCGTAGGCCTCGCGGCGTTGTGCGGTCCAGCCTGATGCGCCGCTGTCCCATGCTTCGGCGAGGGGCACCATGTGGTCGATGTCCAGGCCGGCGGCCGATGTCACGGTGACGCTGTCGTAGTAGGAGTACCAGCTTCCGCCTTCGAGGCGGCAGTTCGCTGCGATGGTCGGTGCTTGGACGGCTTCGTGGAGGAGGACCTCGGCGCGGGTGTGGCAGCCGTCGGTCGGGTTGTCGCCGGCGTTCCAGTGGCGGAAGCTCTCGCGGGTGTAGCCCTCCCGCGACTCCATCCCCGTAGCAAGTCTGTCGACCGCTTCTGTTATGGGCAGTGTCCCTGCAGCGTGGGCGGGTGAGGAGAGGGTGGCGAACAGGGTCGCGGGGTGAGGGCGGCTGGGTCGGCCGTGGGCGGACCGGGCGCGCAGCAACTGGCCAACCGGAAGAGCATGCTTGCCGCGGTTGCCCATGCCTGCCGGCCAGGCATGGGCAGCTGACTGGCCTGCTCAGGGGCGTCACCGCCGCGGGGCCGACGAAAGAGGGCTGGGTCCACAGCACCGGGCAGCGCGGGCAGCGTCGTTCTGGCATGCTGCAGGGGCTGGTTGAACAGGGGGAAGTCATGGACGAACACGAGCTGAAGCGCGCGGCCGACGTGGGACTGGCGCAGCGAGAAGCCGACAAACGCACGGTGGAGCGCATGCGGACCATTGCTCTCCGGTTGTCCTGTGCCGGCTTCTTCTTCGGCCTCTGTGGTTGGCTGCTGGACAAGCTCTGAGCCACGGTTCGCCGTCATCGCCGTCTGCTGTCGGTGGCGGTCACGGGATGTAGGTAGCGATGCCTGCCGTCACCGACCACAGCAGGGCCTACACCAGGAGGGCGGGGACGGCGTCCTCGGCCGTCCAGTCCCCGTCGAACAGCGCGGCGACCAGGCGGGCGTGTTCCTCGGGGAGCTGGCGGGCGCGGTGCTTGGTTCGGGCCTTGGCCAGCCAGGCGCCGATCTTGACGGTGTCGCCGTCGACGCGGATGCTCTCGCGGGCAGTGGGGGCGCGGCCCTCGCGGTGGAGGAAGAGTTCCAGCAGTTGCACGGTCTGTTCGAAGGTGCGGCGGGTGCGGCGGGCGGGGGTGAGCGGGTTGTTCTCGGGGGTGAGGCCCAGGGCGGTCATCAGCTGCTGCTGGCCATCGGCGAGGGCGTGCCAGGTGGTGAGCTGGCGGGCCAGCCAGGAGCCGATCTTCACGCCGCCGATCTGAGTGTCGCGGGTGAGGATGGCGGTGTCGGCGCCGGTGGCGAGGTGGGTGCGCAGCAGGTGGTATTTACGGTGCCAGTCTGGGCCGTGTGGGAGGCGCCAGTGGGGGTCGAGGGCGGTGAGGGCGTCGGCGCGGGCGGGGTCGAGGGTGTTCTTGATGGCGAGGTGGCGTTGTTCGGCGAGCCAGGCGCCGACGGGGGTGGTGGCGGGGGCGGCGAGGTGGCCGTGGGTGCGCAGGTAGTCGGCGGCCGCGGTCAGGCGGGCGCGCCAGGCGGCGTCGTGCTTGTCCCAGATCATGCCGAGGGCGTCGAGTTCGGCGGTCCAGTCAGCGTCGAGGCGGCCGGCCGTCGCCGCGTCGCGCATGGTGGTGATGAAGGTGCCGAGCTTGTAGCCGGTGGGGTCGGTGTAGTCGGCGGGGACGTCGAGGTGACCGTAGTGGTCGCGGTAGGACTGGGCGGCGGCGAGCCCGAGGCGGCGGGAGCGGGAGACCACGGGGTCGCGGGGGTCGAAGGAGGCCAGGTCCATCGCGCGGGCGATGCGTTCGGGGTGGACGGTGAAGTCGAAGCGCCAGCGGCGTTCGATGACGTCGCTGGTCTCCTTCGGCAGGCGGTTGGCCTTGTCGGGGAGGCGTTCGAGGATGCGGTGGTCGTGGCTGGCCAGCGCGCAGGCGATCGCCCACACCGGCTCGTAAGCGGTGCCGAGGATGTTGTCGGGTTCGGTGCCGGGCGGGATGTAGACGGGGACGATCAGGCTCGCGGTCTTCCCGGAGACGTCCAGGCGCAAGGCGCGGCCGAGGGCCTGGACGCAGCGGATGACGCTGCGGGTGGGGTCGGCGAAGACGATCGCGTCGACGCTGGGAATGTCGACACCCTCGGCGATCAGGCGGGAGTTGGCGAGGATCGCGCAGTCGGCGGCGGCGAAGGCGGCGAAGATGTCGGCGCGCTGGGCGGGGGTGTGCTCGCCGTGCGCGAAGAACAGCTGCGGGGTGATGACCGGGACGAGGCCGGGATCCGTTTTGGTCAGCAGGCGCAGGGTATGGGGGAGCTCGCGGGCGAAGCGGCGGGCGTCAGAGACGAGGTTGAAGTAGACCAGCACCTTCTTCAGGCCGTGCTCGGTCATGGCGCGCAGGACGGCCAGGTGCAAGGCGGTGGTGCGCAGCACGCCCTCCTGGTCCTCGCCGCTGCCGCCGCCCGGCAGGCGGGTGCCGAGGGTGGGGGTGGGGAGGTTGAGGCGGCGGCGCAGGTCGGCGTCGGTGAGGGTGGGCACCACGATGCGGTAGTCCGCCGCCCGGCCGTCCTCGACCGCCTGCGCGAGCGGGTACTCGAAGACCTTCTTTCCGTATACCTGCTCGTTGTCCATGGAGTTGGCGAACGCGTCCACGACCGGCTCCGGGGTGCGGCGGCGGCGCGGGCGGGTGGTGTCGGCGGACTCCGCCAGCTCCGGGGCGGCGAAGATGCGCGGGGTGGCGGTCATGTAGAGGCGGCGGTCGGCGAGGATCCGCTTCGCGTCGTTGACGATCGCCCACTTCTTGTCGGCCCGGCCCGCGATTCGGTGCGCCTCGTCCATGATGGCCAGGTCGAACGGTGGCACGGTGTACTTCGTGCTGCGGGTCTGCTCGATTTTGTCCAGGGAGTCGTAGGTGCAGATCACCGTCAATGCCGGGATCTGGTCCTGCTCCTCCCCCACGACCGACATCAGGGCGGCCAGTGTGTGCGGGTTGGTGATCGAGCCGACGCGTGCGGCCGCGAGGTCCTCGTGGCCGGCGGTGTCCATCGAGGAGGCGATCACCATGTGCTCGCCATGGCCGTCTCGGCGCCACGCCAGAGCGGTCTGGGCTGCCAAGTCCAGCGTGGGCACGACGAACAGCACGAGTTTGGCGTCGAGTTCGTCCGCCACGCGGATGGACACTACCGTCTTACCGGTTCCTGTCGCTGCCACGAGAAGCCCTCGCGTCCCGGGGCGCCGGAGGTGTCGGACTGCTCGTTGAACCGCCTTGAGTTGATGCGGGAACAACGGGCGCTTCTTAGGGCCGCCGGGTGGGGGCGTCTCAACCAGCGTCATATTGGCAACCTCAACACAGGGGGCGCGGCAGTATCGGTGTCCAGGGCTGTCTGGGACATCCTGGCAAACTGATGCTGCAGCGCGAAGCGGAAATGCGAGGAACTGCGACTCAGCTCACCGCTGCCACGCGTAGGGCCCTGCTGAGCAGGGCAGGGTTGCCCAGGCGGCGGCGCAGTTCCCTCTCCAGCCCGGCGACCGGCACCAGGTTCTGGGGGGCCCGGGCGTCTTTGTACTCGCAACTGGCGTACCGCGGCAGTACCAGTTGCGAGAGGTTGGCCAAGGCGATCGCCTCCGGGGCGGGGATGTCGGCGGCGCATTCCAGCCGTACTATTCCGGCCCACGGGGCGCCGGGCGTACACGGTAGGCGTAGGTACCAGGCGTGCCGGTCCCAGGAGGTGCCCATCAAGAACACCGGGGTGCGTTCGCCGGCGGCCAGGGCGCTGACCATCGCGTGCAGGTCGGGCGGCAGGTAGGCGGTGCGGTGGGACTTGATGAGCCCCAGCGCTCGCGGCAGATGGGTGCGGCCGCGCAGCGGACCGTCCACCACCAGCAGGTCCGAGCCGGCGGCGACGCCGTGGCCGGCCAGGGCAGTGCGGGCGTTGGCGGCGACGAGAATTTCAAGGTCGCCGAGTCGGCGTTGCAGCGCCGCAGAGAGCAGCACTGCAAGGTTTTCTTCCTGGTCGTCAAAGGTGATGTTGGCCTGGTAGGTACCGGCCGTGGTGGGCACGTCGACGGCGTTGGTGGCGGTGGTGAACAGGCCTCGCCGGGATTCGATGGTCAGCAGGTGCGCGCCACGGTCGGGGCAGCAGCACACGGTGCCGGCCGCATAGGAGGCGCATAGTGCCATCTGGGCGTCGTCGGCGCGGTTGATGGCGCTTGGGGCCGGTTCGGCGGCCGGGGGCTGCTCGATCCAGATGCGGGCCTCGACGCGGCGTACGCCGTCGACGAACAGTACTGCGCCGGGGTCGGGCACGTGGGAGGTCGAGATGGGCTTCCAGTCGGCCGGGGCGAGTTCGAGGTCGGGGATGACTTTGGCGGTCGAGTCCCCGATGGTGTTCTCGGCGTTTTCGACGCTGGAGCCGTAGGTGGGGTCCCAGCCGTCGACATGGAATCGCATCCGGGCCGCATGTGCCGTGCTTGTCATGTGCCTTCCCGGGTGACGACGGAAGTGTGGGGGTCGCGGTGTACCTGGAAGCGGACCGGTACCCGTTCGGCGAGCCCGGTGACGTGGGTGATCACCCCGACCATCCGTTCCCCTTGGGCGAGATTTTCCAGGGTGTCGGCGACCATCTCGAGCGAGTCGGGATCAAGGGTGCCGAATCCTTCGTCGAGGAATATGGACTCGAGCTTCGTTGCGCCGCCCATGCCGGCCAGCTGGTCGGACAGGGCCAACGCCAGTGACAGGCTGGCCTGGAAGGTTTCGCCGCCGGACAGGGTGCGAACCGAGCGTTGTGAGTCGGCGTCGGAGTGGTCGATGACGTAGAACTCGCCTTTGTGGTGGCTGAGGTCGAATCGGTCACCCGACAACCGGCGCAGCGACTGCGAGGCACCTGCGACCAGGGTGTCGAGGGCTGAATCGGCCAGCCACTGCGGGAACTTGTTGGACCGCATCAGCCTGGCCAGCTCGGCGGCCACCTGTTGCTGGGTGCGGGCGCTGTCGATCTTGTCCTGTATGGCGGCGGCGTCGGCGAGGCTGCGCTGGATCATCTCTACCTGGCCCCGGGCCCGCTCGGCTGCGACCGCTACCACCCGGGGGGCCTGGGCGGCGCGCCCAGGACCGTCGCCGAGGTCTTGGGGATCCAGGTCGTGGTCGCGCAGCAGACCCTGCAGTTGGCCCAGGAGTTGCTCGGCTTCGCTGTGTGCGGTGTGGGCGTCGGCTTGCGCGCGCAGGGTGTCGGCCTGCCGGTCGTCGGCCGCGCGGGTGGCCCAGGCGGCCAGGCTGGCCCAGGCGGCGGCGAGGTCGTCGGTGTCCAGGCTCGGCGGTTTGAGGGCCGCCACCGCGTCCCGGGCAGCGGTCAGCTCGGACCAGGCGGTCGCGGTGCGAGCCTGCCACTGCTGCTGTTCGGCCTCCGCCGCCTTGAGTGCCTCGCGTGTCTGGCTTGCCTCGGCTGTGGCGGTCTCCACGGCCGCTTCGAGGCGGTCGCATTCCTCCAGTAGGCCCGGCAGTGCATCTGTGGGCGGCGCCTGGTCCAGCAGCGTCTGCAGTTCACTCAGGCGGTCGGTCAGGGTGCTCTGCGCGTGGTCGGCGGCTGCCCTCTGCTGGACGGCGGTGGTGTGGACGCTGTGGGCGGTGGCGTGTGCTTGCTCGGCTGCTTCCAGCGTGGCGGTCGCGTCCTGGTGGGCCTGATGGCAGGTGGCGGCCTCGGCCTGGGCGGCTGAGAGGTCGTTTTCCACCGTGGATCTCTGGGCCTGGGCCCACGCTTCCAGGTCGGACCAGGCGGAGGTCACGTCATGGGTGTCGACGGCGGGCGGGTCGAGTTCGGCCAGGGCGCCCAGCTGCGTGTGGAGGTCGCTGCGGGTGCGATCGATCTCCCTTTGCAGCGTGGCGACGGCCGCAGTGGCGGAGGTGTGCGCGGCTTCGGCCTCCTGTGCCGCGGCACGTGCCTGTTGCTCGGCGGCGACCAACTGGTCACGGGCTGCAGCGCGTTCGTCAAGATGGGCGCGGTCGGCGTCGCAGTCGCGTTCGGTGTCGGCAGGACGATCGGGCAGCAGCGTGCCCAGCCGCTCATCGAGCAGGGTGCGCCGCTGGGTCAGGGTGTCCGCGGCGCGCTGCTTGGCGGCAACCGTCGTGGTGGCGGCCTGATGCTGGGAAAGCAGGTCACGGTGTTCGCGGACCGCAGCGTCACGCGCGGCCTGGGCGGCGGCCAGGGCCGGGTCGGACAGCGGCGGCGGGAGGATGGTGACGCTCTGCTCGCAGACCGGGCAGGCGTGGCCCACCTGGAGCTGAGGGCGTAGCTGGGCGGCACCGGCGAGGGTGCGGGCTTCCTCGAGGGCGGCCGTGGCCGCGTCGAGACGCACCTGCGCGCCGGTGACCGCACTGTCGGCCTGGGCGACTGCCTCCACGGCGTCATCCAGCTCGCTGGTGGCGTCGGTGAGGGAGCGGGTGACGTCAAGGAGCTGGTCGAGTACCTCGCGCGCCTCGGTGAGCCGGCTGCCGTCGCCGGCGGCGGTGAGCGCGGAAGCGGCCTGGTTGTGCCGGTCGCGAGCCGCGGCCAGCTGGGTGGCGGCGGCGTCGGCCTGCCGTGCCAGAGCCGCTGCCCGGCTGGTCAGATCACTGGCACCGTGGGGGGCTTGGACGGGAGCCAGCATCTGTTGGCGACGCTGCAAAGCCGCGTACGCCTGTTGTACCCGGTCGCGGCGGCCACGGGTCTCCTCGGCGGTGCGGCGAGCCTCGGTGACGGCGTCTGCCAGCGCCCGTAGCCGCTCCTCGCTCTGCGCCAGCTCTTGGCGGGCACGCTGCGCGGCCGCGATGACTGCGTCGCGGCGCCCGACCAAGCCGGCCTTCTCGGTGTAGCGGTCGCGGGCAATGTTGAGGACAGCGCGCTGCGGGCCGGATTGGGCAGCTTTGGTGGCGTCGGCCAGGGTCTGGGCGGCCGCGTCGGCGGCGTCGCGGGCCGTGTGGGCGGCTGTCTGGGCCTCCACGGCACGGCGCTGCAGCTCTCCGATGCCGTCTGGGGCGCGGAGGGGGGTGAGCCGGGCGAGTTCGGTGCGCAGAGTGGCGACACGTGCGTGGGCATCGCTGGCGCGGGAGTGTGCCTCGGCGACGCGGGGCACGAGCTGGTCGACGGTGGCGGCCAGCTGTCCCAGTGCCGACAGGCGTGCCTGGGCGTCGGCCTCGGCTTGCGGGGTAGCGTCGGCGTGCCGGCTCAGCTGGTCGGTGAGGACCTCGATCTCCTTGGCTGCTTCAGCCGCCTGGGCGCCGGCGCGTTTGCCGATGCCTTCGTAGTGGGCGGCTCCGAGGAGCTTGAGCAGGATCTGCTGCCGGTCGCGGGCGTTGGCGGACAGGAAGCGGGCGAAGTCGCCCTGGGGCAGGACGACGCACTGGCAGAAGTCGTCGAAGGACAGGCCGAGCAACTGCTCGATGGCGGCGTTGAGTTCCTTGATTTCTCCGGCCAGTACATCCGGCTGTGGCCCGTCTGCGTCGGTGACGACCGCCGTGGGGTCGGCGAACTTCACCAGGCTGACGGTCTTTTGCTGGATCTGTTGGCCGACGCGGCGGACTTCGCGGGCGACTTGGTAGCGCTGGGATGCGACGTCGAAGGTGAGCGAGACCGTGCAGCGGTTGCTCGTGGGGGCGAGCGCGTAGGCGATGGCGTTGCTGCGGCCCCACCGGTAGGCCGAGCCGTACAGGGCGAAGGTCAGGGCGTCGAGAACGGTGGACTTGCCTGACCCGGTAGGGCCGACGAGGGCGAAGTAGTCGGCGTCGGTGAAGTCGACCACGGTGGGAGCGCGGAAACCGGCGAAGCCGTTGAGCTCCAGGCGAACGGGACGCATGTTGAGGGATTCCTTTAGCGGGTGTCAGGGCCGCTGGGTCAGGAGCGGGCGGTCGAGCGGGTCAGGTCGTCGTGCAGGTGGTTGAACAGGGCCGTGACCCGGTCGTCGCTGACGCCGACGCTGTGGCAGTAGTCGGAGAACAGTTGCGCAGGCGTCTTGGTCGGCTGGTGGGTGGCGATGCCCGCCGTGGCGCCGGTGCTCGCGTGGTCGGGGTGGATGCGGATTTCGAGGGCGTTGGGGAGGGCTTCCAGCAGGTCGTCGCGCATGCCAGCGTAGGCGGGCTGGGTGATCACGAGCCGGAGGTAATCCTCGCCGTAGACGGCGGGGTCGGCGGTGAGCTGGGCGACGGTCCCCTCGATGGTGCGCAGCCTGCGGCCGGCAGTGACCGGGATGTCGGTGATCTTCGCGGGGGTGCCGGGAGAGGCTTCGACGAGGCAGACCACGTGGGTGTTGTTCTGCTCGCCGAAGTCGATCGCATAGGGGGATCCGCTGTAGTGCACCGGGCAGGCGGCCGGGATCGTCTGTCGGCGGTGCAGGTGGCCCAGGGCCACGTAGTGCGCTTCGACGGGGAAGATAGCGGCGGGCACGTGGTATTCCATGATCGATTGGGCTGCCCGCTCGCCGCCGCCGAAGACGCCGCCGGTGCACGTCAGGTGGGCCATGACGATGTTGACGGCGTCGGAGGTGAAAGCCCCTGTCAGGTTGTCCAGGACATCTCGGATGAGCTGGTCGTAGGCGCCGACGTTCTGGGACGGGGTGTTGGCGATGATCTCCGCGGCGCGGACGGCGTAGCGCTGGGAGAGAAACGGCAGAACGGCGACGTTGACGCGCTCGTCGGTGGACTTGGCGCGGAAGCTGTGCACGCCGCCCTTTGCGGCCGGGCGGGCCTGGCCATAGACGTGGATGCCGGCGATGTCCATCAGCGGCTTGTAGGCCTCGAGTGTGGCACCGTGGTCGTGGTTGCCGGCGATCAGGACGACCTCGATGTCCTGCTTGGCCAGTTGCAGCAGGGTGCGCACGACAAGCCTTTGGGCGTCCGCGGTGGGCGCGGCGTTCTCGTAGAGGTCGCCGGCGATGAGGACGGCATCGACGTCGTTGCCGACGGCTATCTGGGTGATCTCACGCAGTACGCCTGCCTGCTCCTCGAGCCGGTTACGGCCCTTGAGGGTCTTGCCGACATGCCAGTCGGAGGTATGCAGAAACTTCACCGGGTCGGTCCTTTTCGGATGGCTGAAGCACAGCAGCGGATTGCGTCAGGCGTGATCTGAAAGCGCGTCGGCGGACGTCAGAAGGGCGGCTCGTCGATGGCCCCGTCGTCGGGGTCGTCGAACCACGAGTCGCTCTGGGTCTGGGGCAGCTTGCTGAACGGGTCCGGTCGCGCCGCACCACCGGCGTTCGAGTCAGCAGGCGAGGTGCCGGTAGTGAAGGTGGGGTCGGCGACCTCGGAGAGACGGGTGGCCCAAGCGGGGAAGGGGAATTCGACGGCCAGCGGCACCGGGATCTCGGGCTGGGAGACGAACATGGTGCCGGGCTTGGCGAGGGTGGCGCGCTGCCGCTGCGAGGTGGGCAGGAAGCCATACTCAGGGCGGCCGGCCTCGGCGGGGTCGAGCCGGCCGACGATCTTGATCGAGGAGTTCGACACGATGCGCCGTTCCACCTCGGAGGCGGTCTGCTGAGCGCCAATGAGGATGATGCCGAGCGAGCGGCCGCGTTCGGCGATGTCGAGCAGGACGTCCTTGATCGGGGAGGAGCCCTCGCGGGGCGCGTACTTGTTCAGCTCGTCGATCATCGTGAACAGCAGCCCGCCCGGACCGGCTTGCTCCTTGCGGTCGGTCTCCGCGGCTAGCACGACACCCACAACGAAGCGTTGGGCCCGCTCCGGCAGGTTGTGCAGATCCACGACGGTGACCTGCTGCCTCGAGGTGTCGATGGAGTGCGTGACCGGACGGTCGGTGACCGTGCTCAGGTCGCCACGAAGCAGGGGGCCCAGCGGCCTTTGGGACGACCGCAGCCGCCGCACGAATGCGTTGACGGTACCCATTCCCACCGCCGGCCCCGCCCAGTGGGCGCGTGTGCCCTCGTCGGTGACCTTCTGGGAGATGAACTCGATCATCTCTGCCCAGGTGCGGATAGTGGTTTCGTCGATGGCGACCGCGCCGTCGTTCCCTGCGGCCTGGGCCTCGTGGCGCAGCCGGCTGGTGACCTGGTGCACGACGATCGTGTACTGGTTCTTCTCGTCTTCGACGTCGGCGAACACGTACGGCAGCAGTTCGCGTTGGCAGAACTCCGCGAGCGTCCACCAGAACGCGGTGACGCCACTGGTCCGGCCGGTGACGTGGGGGCGGCCGGTGGTATCACCAGGCAGCGGCGGCGCGTAGAAGCCGGCGGAGGCAAAGGGTCGAGCGGGCAGGCCGAGCCGCGCGTACGCGGCGCGCAGCGTCTCGTCGAGGCGGGTGTTGGGCTGGTCGACGAACAGCAGGTCCTCGCCCTTGACCGAGAAGATCAGAGCCTTGGCGTTGACCGCGCGGCCTCCCAGGGCACCCGAGGTGAACAGCGAGTGCAACAGGAACAGCGCGAAGCTGGTCTTGGTCGCCACCCCGGAGATGCCTGAGATCGACACGTGGGCGCCGCGGGTACCGTCGAGGAACTCGAGGTTGAGATAGATCGGTTCGCCGTCACGGCCGATGCCGGCGGGAATCCGCGCGTCCATCTTGTCGAAGTACAAGGCGGCGTCCCGGTCAGCACCCGCCGCCCGGATCGCGACTGCGCCGGGGCGTGGCGGGACGTAGCACTCGGGCTCGACGCGGGTGGTGGTGACCTCGGCGATCTCCTGCACGGTCGCCGGCAAGATCCCGTCCGCAATGAGGAACACATCCGAGCCGAACGCGGCGCCCTCGTGGCGGGCGACCACCTCCGTCACCACCCCTGAGGTGACGACCTCGCCGTAGCCGGGGATCTGCCGACGGGTGCTGACCACGTCGTCGAGCTGCAGATACGCATCTGGGGAAAGGGCGACGTGAAACTTCAACGGCGTGGAGTCCTCAGTGCCTGCAACCTTCCCAACCTCCTGCTCGGCACCCCCGCTGGGGGGCAGGCCTCCAGGCGGCTGCTGACTCGTCATGGGCGCTGCACCGCGGCCTGAGGTAGTGCTGTCGACGCCAGGGGTTTTGGAGTCGGTATCGGTCATCGGCGGTCCTGTGCCTATCTCATCGTGCGTCGGGGCGGCGCTGGCGGCTGGCGGTGAACACCGTACGCCGGGGCTCCGAAACTACTGGGCAGTTCCACAGATTGCCGGGACTCCAAAGACGCCCACTCCCGACGGGCACGGGGGCGGCTTACCCTGCAGATGCGCAACCCGGGCAAGGCCGGCACCCGTCAGTCCCGCCCACCGGTCTCCCAACTCGACGCGGGCCAAGGACCGTTGGCACCTTCCCTCACCGAAGCGCTCCGCCATCGACGCAGGACCACCCACGCGTTGTCCGAAGGCGCGTCGCCGATCGCCGACGGGTGATGTCGTGGTCGGTCTATCCGCGTCACAGGGGCACAGGCGGATGGCTTCGGCGAGAAGCAGTCTCGCCCTGTTGTTCGTTCTCCCCGACCGCAGCATGTGTGGCCGGGCCGAAGTCGGCCTGCAGACGTACGTCCTGACGCGCTCGTTCTGCCGTGCGCAGCCGAAGGGCAGAAAGTTTCGGCACACAGAGATGTCAGATACATCCACACCCCCGGTGTGCTGGGCCCGCACCACGAACGGCGCAGGCGGTGAATAACCGCCTCAAGCACCCCACCCGCACGCGGTCTGCGCGCATCCTACACACGATTCCTTTACCATGCACACACATTTTCGCAACCTCTCGCACCGTGCCTGGAACGACACTGCGGCGGCCTCCCGGACGCAGCGCTGATCGGTCACGCTGCCGTGCGTCCCAGGCGAAGCTGTCCGGTCGACTCCGCTCCCCCCGGCAGACGCGCAGTCCACCTCGGCACACGACGTGCGGCGCTGGCGCGAGATCACAGAGATCACCGGTGAGACGGACCCCCCGCCCGAAAGCATCCCTGCCGACGACGAACCGGTCACCTACGCCGAAGCGCAGCTCGGCGGCTCATGCCGCTACGGCAAACAACGCCCGCCCTTCAGCAGCCCGTGCCCTGCGCGGGGACGGCCTCCACCACCGAACTGCACACCTTCGACCACGCCCCCGACTAGACACTGCTGGAGCCAGACCGGCCCATCGCGCTGCACCTGTCCACCGCGAGCGGCTCGTCGTCGCGGCCGAGCTGGAATGCCCGCCCTGGGAGATTGGGCCCTGCATGCTGTGCGCCGAGCCCACCCACCGTTACGGCCCCCGCAGCGCCAAGGCATGCCCCGCCTGCCGCTCACCACCCGCCAGCAACCCGAAGAGTGGTCGCTGTCGCGATGTCGCTTCTCACTGCAAGGTCCTGTCAGTTCTCGGAGCTACCGGACGTCACAGAGCACAAGAGCCCGGTGCACCGGCCGTGATGTCGGCTAGCAGCGCGGGAAGCAGATCCTCCTCGTAGACCGGCACAGAGTGTTTGCGCATCACGGGTACCAGGTGGCCGTCCCAGGGAGCATCTGAGCCCTGCAGATGCAGGACGTCAGTGCCCTCGGGGACGGCCGCGAGGTAGTCGGCTGCGCCCATCCGCCACGCAACCGCGGAAGGTGCTGCAGCCAGGAGGGCACGCATGTGTGCCAGGCCGGCCTGGTCGAAGTCAGCGCGGACGGCGATGTTCCATCCGGTGTCCGCCAGAGCGCCAATGGCTTCGCATTCCCGTTGGGAGGGTGTGCCGGCGGTGCAGATCACCCGTGGTCTCACGAGGCTGTCCCGGTTCAAGGCCTGGGTGCTGGCTGCGGCCAGCACGGAGGGGTTCTCGGTAACGAAGACCCACGTTCCGGTGGTCTCGGCAGGCTCCCAGTCGATATGGGCCAGCTCGCGGGGCGGCAGAGTGAATGTGGCACCGGGCGGGACCCGCCACCCCCGGGGCGTGACGCCGGTGATGATGAGCCCGCCGAGCAGATCGTCGCAGTCCACCCCCAGACGTGCCCAGCCCGAACGCACTGGGGTACCGGAGGATCCGGTCAGGGCCAGCACGAGTGCGGGCAGTGCGCCCGTATCAAGTGCGTGGGGATTGCCGGATACCAGGAGGCGGCGGTCGATACGCCGCCCCGGCGGAGGCAGTCGCGCGGCAACGTGCAGCGCCTGGCTTAGCAGTTCGGCGGGATCCGGCGCATTGAGCAGGCGGGTGACCCATCCCAGGGTGCGCAGGCGGGTGAAGACGGTTTCTGGGCCGACGAGATCGCGAACGTGGCCAGGTAAGTCGGCTGCCGCGCTCTCGAGTTGGGCGCGGATGCGGTCGGCCGCGACGGCCTGTTGGGTACGGCGGCGGGCGCTTGCCGCCAGCCGCCGGTTGCAGGCGTGGGCTGCGACGGCCCCGGGGGTAAGGCGGGGACCGCGGGTGGCCAGGGCGGTGGTCAGTCGTTCCAGGCTGACACGGCGGCTTTGGCCCGGTTCCAGGGGCCGTCCGTCGATGAGACCGGCCGCGGCGGCCCGCTGTACTGGTTCTGCGGGCACCGTCACTGTCACGGCGGGACCGCTGGTAAGGGACTCGTCTCCGCGCCGGTCGGCCACGGCTGCCATGGCCTTCCACAGCCATGCGAGTTCGGGGCTGAGCAGCGGGGCCAGATCCGCACCGTCGCATGCTCCCTCGCACAGGGCGCAGCTCATGCCACTCCTCCGGCCTGGGGTGCGGATCCCGTGTCTCCGGGCAGGTCCTGGCCTGAGCGGATGAGCATGGGGAAGGCAACGACGGTGCTGTCGGCGCCTGCTTCGAGGTCGTGGGCGTCGATGCCGTCCCAGGCTCCGGGTGCGCCGTCCCACAGGTAGGACGTGCACAGGATGTCCAGGTCGAGTTCGGCGAGGTAGCGGGCCAGTCCTTCGCGGCCGCGCTCGTCGACTTCCGCGGGAACTTCGTCGAGCGGGACCAGGCGCAGGCCGGTGCTGGTGAAGCGGTCGTAGCTGGCGGCAATGGCGGCGAGCATGGGTGCCAGGACGACCAGACGCCGTTCGCCGCCGGACAGGCCGGTGCGCGAGCCCCACAGACCGGTGACGGGCTTCCCGTCGGGGCCGGGGCGTTCCACGAGGTAGCGAACCTCGACCCAGCTGCGGATGTCGACGGCGGCGGCGAGGCGTTCTTGCATGGTGGAGCCGTCCGCGGCGGCCAGCAGGGACTGCAGTGCCTGGCCGACTTCTTCCTTCTGCGCGTCGGTGCGTAGGGCGTCACCGACGGTGCAGGACAGCTCATACACGGTGCGGGTGGCGGCGTCGAGGTCGCTGCGCAGGTCGGTCTGGACTTGTACGCCGACGCCGGAGGATGCCTGGGCCGCCCGCATTTTGCGGTTGACGGTCTTCTTCCAGCCGGTCAGGGCGGCCCATGCGGTGCCGATGGCGGAGGGCAGGCGGCCGATGACGAAGTCGCGCAGCGCAGCCGCTTCCGCGGCGTCGAGTGCGGCTTTGGCCCGGCCGGCGAGGGCCTTGGCGCGTTGGGCGGCGGTGAGGGGGTCGTAGTGGGTTTCTGCGTGGGTGAGGACGAAGGTGTCGAGTTCTTCGATGCCAGCGGGCGAGTCGTCGTGGGCGATGGTCCAGGTCTGGGCGAGTTCGGCACGGACGGCGTCGTAGTGCTCGCCGAGGGTCTTCTTGGAGGCGGTGGGGCGGCCGGCGAGCAGGTCGTCGACGGCGGTGAGGAGGTCGGCGGTGTCGGTGTCCTTGGCTGTGAGGCGGGCATCGGCGCCGAGGGCCTGGGTAAGGGGAGGGCAGGCGAGTAGTGCGGTCAGGTGCGCCCGGGTGGTTTTCTGCAGGGGCAGGGATTCGTTGAGGCGTTCTTGGGCGGCGGTGAGGTCACTTTCGCAGGTGCTGAGGCGTTTTTCGGCGATGAGGACCTGCGCTGCGGCTTGTTTGAGCTGCTGGTGGAGGTCCTTGGCCTGTGCGGTTGCCTGCTCGTAGCGGCGTGCCGCGTCATCGGCGTCGCCGTGGGACTGGGCTTCGGTGAGTTCTGCCTGGGTCTCGAGCACGGTGGTGTGCATGTCCTGGGCGGTGTGCTGGAGTTCGGCGAGGCGCTCGGCGAGGGCGGCTTCGTCAGGCAGAGCGCCCACGATGCGCTGGATCCGGGGCAGCAGCCGGGTGGTCAGCTGGGTTGCGTAGCCGTTCAGCTGCTGGGCGGATGCCTGGCTTGTGTCGATCAGCTGGGCCAGGCCGCCGGGGTCGGCCGGCAGGCCCAGGCTCCGGGCGCGGGTCTCCCAGGCGGTGCGCAGGCGGGTGTGTTCGGCCGCGGCGTCATCGGCCCGCCCGCGCAGGGTCCGTGCGGCGCCGTGGCGTTCATGCGCCGTCTTCGCGGTGCGGGCGCGCTCGGCCTCGGCGGTGGTCAGCTCGTCCCGTGGCGGGAAGCCTCGTCCTTCGGCCCGGAGGGCGTCGCGTTGCTGGCGACGCTCGCCAGCGAGCCGGCGCTCGTTGGCGGCGCTGGTCTCGAGTTCCTGCGCTGTGGCGTCGAGTTCGTCTGCCCTGGCTCGTGCCCGTGCGAGGCGGGTGCGGGCGCCGATGTGTGAGGCGGCCGGGATTTGGTTGCTGGCGGCGCGCAGGGCGGTGGCGGGGTCTGCGGCGAGGGGCCCGGCGGTGAAGGTGCCGTCGCGTCCGACGACGAGCGCCGGCGTGTCCGGGCGGTCGGAGGTGGTGGCGGTGTCGGCCAGGGCGATGCGCTGCAGGAGGGCGCGGGCGAGGTCGGTGTGAGGGTGGCTGGGGGCGATATCGAGGACTGCGGTCAGGTTGTGCTCTTGGACGGCCCCTGCGGGGCTGATGTGCCAGGCGTGGGTGGTGGCGCCGCCCTCGTGCAGGTGAGCGCCGAGGATTCCGGAACTGGCAAGGGCCAGCTCCAGCAGGGCCTTGTAGTCGTCCGCGTCGTCGAGGGTGGGGTGCCATTCGAGCAGGCTGCCGAGTGCAGTGTCGTCCTCGCCCGGCCCGGCCCAGGCGGGGCGCGGCAGTGGTAGGAGCCGTCCCGAGCGCAGGTGGTGAGCCTCGGTGCGGTGCTGGGCGGCGGTGGAGTCGAGGCTTGCTGCGGTGGCGAGGTGCTGCTGGGCTGCGCTCTCGTGACCGGCGGCGAGGGTTTCACCGATGCGCAGGGCTTGGTCGGCCCATGTGTTGAGCTGGTCGCGGACCGCGGCGGGTTCTGCGTGGATGAGGGCCTCGACGTCGTCCGTGTCCCATACGGTCAGTTCATCCCCGGCCAGGGGTGCTTCGTCGTGCAGGCCCCGCAGAGCGGGGTGTTCGGGTGCCCACCGGGTCAACTCGGCGAGTGCCTGGCGGGCGGCAGAGCGAGCCGCCGCGGTGGCGCGGTCATGGGCTTGGCTGGCTTCGTCGTAGGCGCTCTCGGCGCCGGCTGCTGTGCGGTGAGTGGTCGCGGCTGTCTTTTCGGCCGCCGCGACGGGGTCGTGGTCGCGTAGGACCAGTGTGGCCCGGTCGGCCGTGGATCGGTGTTCTTGGGCTCGGGTCCTCAACGTAGTGGCAAGCTGGTCGAGGCCTTCGCGGTCGTGGATGAGGGTGATGCCCGGTCCTGGATCGGCGATGCGGTCGGCGACCGGACGGGTGACGCGGGCCCGGGGGTGGTGGGCGAGCAGGGTCTCCAGGGCCACCGGCGGGGAACCGGCCGCCTCCGCGTCGGCCAGGGTGTCCTCGATGTCACCGATGGCGTCGTCGAGGGCGTCTTGGCCGGTCTTGGTCTGGGTGCGAGCCTGCTGGGCGGCGGTGTGCAGGCTGTCGTAGCTGCTGGATGCGGCGCGCTGTTCGGCGCGGAGCCGTTTACGCAGGCCCATGACGTGCCCGTGGGAGCGGTAGGCATCGCTGGTTTCGATGGCGCGAACGGCGGCCTGAGCCTTCTGGTGGGCATTGTCGAGCCGTTGGACGTCGCCTGCGGCCTGGTCGGCTTCGGCCTTCGCGCTCTCCAGCAGGCCGGTGCACTGCTGGACGCGGCGCTTGCGGATGCTGGCGTCGTCGTGGGCGTGGCGTGCGGCGGTGTGGGCGGTGCGGGTGACGTCGACGGCGTGCCCGGTCCATACGCGGGCGAACTCCTCGAGGAGGGTGGCGGCGTGCTCGTCGCGTTCGAACGCCTCACGGGTCGTATCGGATTCGGCGAGGGCCTCGGCGGTGGCGGTGAGAACGTCCTCAGCCACGCCGGGCAGGGACTGGCGCAGTGCGTCGGCGGCTGCGGCCGGGGAGACGTCGCCCAGCAGGGTGGGATTGCGCACTTCCCGCAGCCGTGAAGCGAGAAGCCTCAGTTCGCCGGAGGTGGTAGACCAGATGCGGGCGGCCAGCTCTTCGATGTAGTCCTCGGGCTCGGCAAAGACCCGTCCACCGGCGGCCTCGACGCGATCGGAGAACTCCTCGTGCTCCAAGGCGCTGTTGTGGGGGCCGCGCAGCGCCAGGTCCTTCAGCGGCTGGCCCGGCACAGTGAAGGGGACGACCCTGACGGCGGGGGTGGAGCTGGGCGAGTACTGCAGCCGGACACCGAAGCTGACGACGCCGTCTGCCGCCCCGTCTGGCGTGTTCGGTGCCGGTTCGCCGGCTGGGGCTGCGAACGTCAGCCAAAGATAGCCGTAGCGGCGGCCCTTGGCAGGGGCGCCTTCGCTCATCAGGAGTTTCAGGGTGGTGGGGCGTGCCTTGCCGGCGGCCAGTTTGGCTCCGTTCAGATCGAGCAGGTAGGGCCACAGGGCTTCCAGGGCGGTGGTCTTGCCGGTCCCGTTCGGTCCGCGCAGCAACAGCCGGCCCGAGGCGGCAGGCAATTCCAGGTCGCCGTAGCGCCACACGTTCGACAGCCCGGCGCCGACCAGCCGCCAGCGCCCGCCGAAACGACCGGTGTTGCCTGACGGTGCGGGCGTCGGCGGCAGGGCGAAGTCGAGGTCGAGGATGTCACTCATGCAGGGTGCCCTTCGCGTTCTTGTCGGTCTCGGTCGCGCTGAACAGGCCCTCCTGCAGGGCTGGGGGGCGCTTCGGTGTGGGTGTGCCGCGGCGCGGGCCGGTGCGGGCGGTTTTGGGCTGGGCGGTGCCTTCTTCCGCCCAGCGGCCGGTGATGGGGGCGAACCACCACATGAGCGTCGTCTTGCCGTCGGCCTGCGGGGTGGTGGGGGGCAGCCAAGCCAGGTGGGTGCCGGTCAGCAGGTCGCGTACTTTGCCGGTCAGCAGGAGGGAGTCTTGGACGTACTCGGTGCTCCAGCCGCCGCGGCCGGAGGCGTTGTTGGTACCGAATGTCGTCAGTGCTTCCACCACCGCCTCCTCCGCCAGGCCGCGCCAGCCCATCCCGGGGGCGTTGTCGGCGGTGCCGTGCAGTGCGGCGTGGTCGAGGAGCAGCAGCGCGGCGTGGGCGATGGTTCCGGGTGCCGGGAAATGCATTGGGCCGAGTTCGCCAAGGTGACGGAAGGCCCCATCGGGCACCACGAATGCGGCTCCCTCCGCGCGGCGTTCCAGGACGAGCCCGAACGCGTCGGCCAGCGGGCCGCCGTCATCGCCGCGCACACGCTGGCTCAGCCATTGCGCCTCGGCATCGTCCAGCAGCGCGGTGTGCACACAGGTGTCGTCCACGAGCGCGCGGCGCATCCGGCGGGCGGCGTCCGGTTCGCGCTGTGCCTGTTCCAGCCATGCGTGCGCGTCGGCGGCCGGGTCGAGGGTGCCGGGGTTGGCGATGACGTAGGCCAGCCGGGTGTGGTGGACGGCCAGCAGCACAGCGGCCTGTTCGTCGTGCAGGTAGCGGTCGAGGTCACCGTCAAGGCGTTCGATCACACCGCGGTCGTCGAGCATGTGCAGGGCGGCCAGGATCGCCCGACGTTCCGTGATGTCATGGTGGACGGGCAGTCCGGCCTCGGCAGCGGCGGCGTGGGCCTAGGTGACCAGGTGTCCCACGGCGGTACGCGGCGGCATCGACTCGGCGGCAGCCAGCAGCAGGAAGAACCAGGAGCAGGCGGCGGCATTTGGTCCCTGGTCGGCCCACGCCTGGGGGCGTGGTGGTGGGCTCTTGCGCAGGCGGACCAGGTCGCGTTCGACG
This sequence comes from Streptomyces glaucescens, assembly GCF_000761215.1. Classification (GTDB taxonomy): domain Bacteria; phylum Actinomycetota; class Actinomycetes; order Streptomycetales; family Streptomycetaceae; genus Streptomyces; species Streptomyces glaucescens_B. Next base: position 35,764 of record NZ_CP009438.1, read on the forward strand.
ATCAGGACCCATCCCAGCCGGGCGACGGCGGAGCGCAGCGCGTGCTCGTTGCGGCGTACCGCGGCGATAAGTTCGTCGTCGCGGCCGCCGATGAGCCAGCAGGTGGCCGCCAGGCGGCGCAGGAGTGCGGCTGCCTCGGCGTCGGCCTCGGGGCGCCATGCCCTGCGCCGCTGCGGAGAAGGCGGGGATGCCGGATCCGGTGCGGACTCCGGCTCTCGTACGGGAAGGTCCGTGTCCTCGCTCATGCTGCGCCCTCCTGCCGGGAGATGATGCGGGAGGTGTCGTTGTCGGACGTGCTCGGGCCGGTGTGCGGGGTGATGCGCAGTGTTGCGTGCGCCGAGATGTCGTCCGTCGTCGTCGTTCCTGCGAGGGCGGCGAGGGCCGCGGCCGAAGGACGCTGGCCGGGCCGATGGAAGAGCGGGATGCGTCCGGGCAGGAGCACCCTCCAGGTGGGGGCGTTCAGGATGCCGGTGCCAGAGCCGGTGTGCACGAGAGTGCAGGCAAGACCCCCGCTCGTGCCGGTGCGGCGGGGCCCGGTTGCGGCGGCGCGCGCGGCGGCCATCAGGGCGGCGAGCGCGGCCCGGGCGGCTGCCTCGTCCAGCTGCTCGCCGGGAAGCGCGGCCAGCACCTCGGCGAGTGCCCTTTGGTGTCCGGCCTGGCGGCGTGCCCGGGCCTCGGCGACCTGGGCCTTGGCCACGGTGTCGTCGCGTGGTGCGGCGCCTCTGCCACGCGGCCCCGACCGGCCGGCGGTGCGCAGCAGTGTCGGCACCGGCACCTGCGGTCCGCCACGCCAGGACGGATTGCGGCCCATGTCGTCCTCATCGGCCTGGCCGTAGAGCTTGCGCCAGGAATGGTCGCCGACCGCGGCCTGGAAGATCTGCACCCCGATCTCCGGAGTCAGCACCGCCCGGGCCAGGGCCAGGGCACGGCTACGGGTGGAGGCGGTGCCTGCCGAGGAGTGCAGCCGACGCAGGTTGGCGTGCATGCCTGGCAGCGCCCTCACCAGGCGCAGCGAAAACCGTGCGGCCCGTCCGGTTCGGGCATCGAACCACGCGCACAGTCCGTCCCAGTCCTCCGCGCGTCCGCCGCGGGAGGCGCGGAGGGCACCCGCGGCGATGAGGTCACGGGCCTGGGAGGCATCGACGACCGCCTGGGCCAGCAGGCCGAACCACGGCCGCAGCACCGCGAGTGCTGCGGCGGCCCGTGCGGAGCCGGAGTCGAGTTCGACTGCCACGCGGGTGGCGTAGTCGACCAGAAGACCCTTGAGGTCGTTGGTGTGTTCCTCGTCCAGGTCGAACCGGTCGGCGAGACCGATCAGGCCATCCTCGGCACCCACCAGGGCAGCGTCGAGGTCGTCGTGGCTGGTGAACACAGAACTCACGGCATCCAGCACGGTAGCGTCGAGAAGGCTGGCATCGGGCTCGCCCACGCCCAGGGCTGCAGCGAGCTGCTCAAGGTGGGACACGATGCGGCTGAGCGACACGATCGGGATTTCCCGCACGGTGACCGTTCCCGCCAGGACCTGGCGGTAGAAACGCTGGACGTGCCTGCCCGCCGGGCTGGCGGTGTAGCGCCAGTTCCGGGGCAGAATCTCGGCGTACCGGCGGGCGTGGCTGGTGTCCGACCGGAACGAAACCGCACCCATGTCTTTCAGCGCGTCCAGGCGTCTTTCTACCAGGCGTGCGTCCAGGCGCACTCCGGCAGCCACCAGCGCTGCCGCGACCTCGGCAACCGTCAGGTCGGTCACCGACCCCTCCAACACATCCATGATCGCGATGTATTCGCTGGACTCCTGCCGCACCAGATATTCCACGGCCTTACGCGCGTCGGGCACGCTGTCGGCTGTGGCGGGCTTCTCTTCTTCTGGTGACACCACTCCCCCATCCACGACGCCAAGGGCGCTTGTCCAAGCCTCCTATGGAAGGTAGATGCCCCCACTGACAACGTCCTCGGAAAGGCCCGAATTAAAGGGACTCCCGTTACGCCGCTTGTGACGAGAATGCATCACCTCCCCCTCGGACAGAGGTGATCAAGAACTACCCCAGGCCAACCGCCTTACCGCGCAGCACCACTGGCATGCTTGAGCTGCCTCGATAGCCGCGGCAGCAAGTAGCGGGCTGCCCGCAGAATCGGCGCTGAGGCGGCTGGAATCGCAGCCTTCGTCTCCGGGAGCTACCGGAAGGTATTCAGCCATGTTGAGGGATGAAGCCCAAGCCCTAAGCGTGGCCGTCGAGGGGCGTGCCTTCCACACCCCAGAAATTCGATAAAACGTTCGACTTTTTGGTGAGTTCGTCACTCCACAACGGCCAGCCGGCAGGGAAGCTCCGAGCCCTGCCGCCATGGCCCGGCCGACGGCCTTGACGCAATCGCCCGCGCCTATGGCGTCGATACCGCCTGGACTCAATCGCTCATGAGCCCCCGTCAGCGTGGACTCACCCGGCCGCGCGCGGACCCACGCCATCGGTGCGCACTCACGTTGCTCGAGAAAATCGCTTGTGGCGCACCGCCGATACGTCTAGCCTGCGGGCAGGCAAGGAGCCTGGGAAAGTACCTGGGCCACCACCAATCACCTTGAGGTACGGAGCGTCGGAAAGCACCCTCGCCACCACCTCCTCCCATCCCTGCGCACCCCTCCTGTCCGGCGTATGCCGGGCGGGCGAAAGGCGTCCCCTTGACCATCTACTCTCAGCACGCCAACCGTGGGAAGACCCAGGTCCTGGCGACCTACCAGGGTCCGGACGGCGTCGAATCCAAGACTGTGACGAGCCTGGGCGACCCGCGCCTTGCCCTTCCGATCGTCGACGCCCTCAATCGGATCTCCGCCTTCGCCACCGTTCCCGTCAGCGTCCATGACCGCCGGGGACAGCGTGCGGACTACTACCCGCGCAAGCACCTTGCGGCACTGACAGAGGCTGCCGCCCGTGCCGATCTCCTCTGTGGCGCCCACAGCCTCTGGTACGAGTACGTCTGTCTGCGGCTTCACCAGGCGCTGGCCGATCTGGAGAACGCACTGGTGAGCGTGCCCGATACGGTCCGTCGGGCGATCCGCTCCGAACTGGAGGTGGAAGAAGCCGAGTTGCGTGCGGCACTCGACGACTTCTCGGGAACCTCCTCGGGACCTGAGACGGAGAACGTGCGTTGTTGGGAGTTCGCCCATCCGTTCGTGAAACATGACGACGGAATGGACACACTGAGCGACGAGACCCGCGAACGGCTCGACCGCCGTGAGGCAGGGCTCACTTCGGAAGAGCGGGAGAAGGCTGTCGCCGGCCTCCGGGTGCTGGTCACAGCGCACTCCCGGTGCACCGGAATGTGGGCCACACTGGACGACCCAAGCTGCGAGCTCTTCGCCGAGCCGCACGACTCCGACGGTTTCTACATGACGGTCCAGGCGCCGGAGCCTGGCGATGGCGACGGTTGCTGGGAGGTCGAGGTCGGGCGCTGGGAACCGGACGATCCCGACGAGGAGTACGGGGAGCACAGCAGTGCGACGGGCAGCACCGTGATCGGCTGTGCCCTTCCCGCTGTACCGGACGCCGACGAGATCGCGCACTTGCTGAAGTCCGTGGAGGAGAAGCCGCTGCTGCTTGCTCAGTGGGCCGAGACGCCGGTGGGCGCGGCGCTCGCGGGGACAACGGCTGTGGTGACAAAGCGCTACGACTCCTGATCGGGCGTTCGTAAAGGGATACCGGCTTGCCCGTGCGACGGACTAGCCCCGGCCGCCGTGCTGGCGGGAGACCCGTCACTCGCGGCGATAAGGCCGCCTCGGGCGAGCTCCCTTTACCACAGGGACATCGAGAATGCGCGACCTTCGGGGAGGAGCGGTGCCCTTCAGCCACTGCACTCTGGCAGACACATTGAGCGAGCCTGCTTGGAGTTCAAAGGATGGGCACACCAGACGCTGCGGAGGTTGCGCGCCGACGCCTGCTGGTCGACGCATCACTGATCGACGCCCGGTTCCTCAACGCGCGGGGCGTCCTGAGGCAAGTGCCGTGGCTCCAGGTCGCGGAGTGCGAGCTCGCGGAATGCGTGCCAGTGCGGCCCTTCCCGGTGCGTCCGGGGCGCAGGATCGCCCCGGGCTGGTGGTGGTCGGCCACCGACGAGCGCTTGGTGCACTACGGGTTCGGCGCGATGCGCACGCAGGTGATGCTGCTGGACTTCGAGCGGTCGGTGACCGCACTGGCGTGCAGCCCGGTGGAGCTGGTGTGGCAGGGCCGTGGGCGGGCGCCGAGTGGGCCACGTGCCGCACCTGTTGGCTCGCTTGTCCGACGGCAGCGCGGCCCTGGTGGACTGCGCGGGCCGGGGCGGGGTCAGCCGGCGCCTTGCTGGACGAGCGCGGGTGATGGAGGCTGCGGCCGCAGCGGTGGGCTGGCACTACCGCATCGCGGGCCCGCCGGAGCCGGTGCTGGCGGCCAGTGTGCGGTGGCTGGCGGGCTTCAGGCACCCGCGTCATGCGGCAGGGGTCGGCAGCGACGCGGTGGCGGCGTGCTTCGAGCGGCCGCGGCCGCTGGTAGAGGCCGTGCGGGAGGTGGGCGATCCGCTGGCGGCGTGGCCTGCGGTGTTTCACGCACGCAGTTACTCAGCGCGGACCTCGAGACGGCCTGCCCCAACTGCCGCTACCTGATGTGGGTCCGCTACTCGGAGGTCGTAGCTCAGACAGCGCTCGATCAGCCTGCACACAGCGCATAAGCGCAGGTCGGACAGCTACTTCCGCACTCATCCCCGCCGAGGACCCCGCCCACCAGGAAGACCACCCACAAAACTGAGAAACCCCAGCTCGTAGCCACAGAAGCCACGCAGAACGACTGGGCGACGACAATCGAGCAGCTCTCCGCCATCGGCATGCGATGGTCATGAGGTGCGGATGGGAAGCGGGGCCGGGACAGGATGAGCTGGCCCAGCGTGATGGTTCACGGCAGCCAGGCATTCATGCGGTGTGCGGATCATGCGGTCAGCCCTCGCCGACATGTAGCGGGCGGGTATGCGCAACAGCGGTCGGAGCGGGCCCTGATGCTCGCGTAGGAGCGACGTCTCCCGTCGCACGGTGAATCGGACAACTGCTCTTGGAGCATGCGACGACATCGTGGACGGCCGGGCGGAGCGGTGGCTTGGCGGGTCGAAGCCGTCCACGGCCGCGACAGTTCAACCGGTCACGGCTTCGCCTGGTCTGCCGCAGTCCGCCAGAGCCTTTGCGGCCCGGCTGCGGTGTGCACGGAAACGGCGGAGGTACGACCGTGCCAGAGGGCCCGGCGGAATGCCCCGGGCGAAGGCTTGCATGTTGCGTTCGCCCGTGTTGTAGCCCAGGGCGAGGAGTTCGTCGCGGGTGTAGCGGCGTACGTGCCGCTTTGGAAGGTTTCGGTCGAGGTCCTTCAGGTGCAGGGCCGCGGTGTGGATGGCGAGCGCTGGGTCGTCGCGTAGGTCTTGCCACCGCTCGGACAGGCCGTGCGTTTCCCGGACCCGCTCGAACGTCGCGCGGTGCATGTTGGCCACTCCGAAGGCCGCCCCGGGCTTCCACCATTGCCACAGCCGTTCCAGCAGCGGATGGTGCGGCTTGTACGCCTCATTGTGGAGCACGGTCATCACGAGCAAGGGCGACACTGCGGCCTTCGCCGCGCTGCGCATCACATACGCAGCGTAGTCGGCTGGATCGTATCCACCGGGCCGCAGCGGTGGCGTCCGAACGCCACTGCGGTCCACTGGTTGCGACCGTTGTTTCGACGCCGCCGTCCGCCGCTTGGTCATCCCTGCTCATCTCGCCGCTGCTGCCTGCCCTCGCCTGGACAGGGGACGTCTTGCCATCCCGAGGTGCGCGTGCCCGTGGGGACCGGCCTCAATCCAGGGCGCTGGAGCGCCGATCCGCCTCCCCCAGTGCGTGCGGGCCGCCATGGCATCACACTCCGCTGCGCTCACGGGTCACATCACGAAGCGCTCCGATGCCGTCCGGCATCGAGCCATCGCGTCGCTGCCCCACCCCGCAGCTGGATCCGCAGTGGTGTACCCATCCGTCCGCCAACGGCACTTGAGCACTGGTGCGCCGGCCCGCCCACCGCATGCCCTGCCTCAGATGCAGGATGGTCGTCCAAGCGTCGCCGCACGCAACGATCACCGAGCATGAATTCTGCGCAGCGCAGATGATGCGACCTGGTCGCCCAACCAGCCAGGCAAACCTTCAGGCCAGCTCTCCGCCCCAGCTCGGCATCCAGCATCCGTGCAGTTCCCTGTCGCGCCACACCCCCAGCCCGCAGAGGCACCGCGAACTGATCAGCGCGGCCAGAACACCATCCGTTGATCGCAAGAACCGCTCACGGACAACAGCTCCGCCATCGGATGTGATGGACGTGATCGGTGTCCTCGCCATCACCGTCGTCGCGCTCGCAGTCGGCTGCCTGCTCGGACGGCTACGTCCGTGACGTCTTCTGGTGTTCGCCGTTTCGGCGCTGGGCTCGGTGCGTGCGCCGGCGATGTCGTGCCGGGCGAACTCGGCCGTTGCCGCGACGGCAATGCGGTCGCGTCGCCCGGCGGCGCGCGGGAGGCCAGTGGCGGCGCAGGAGCACCGCAGCGGCGTCGGACGGCCGGTGCAGTCAAAGGCGCAGGCCGGGTGGTGTGGACGCACGGCGTTGTGGGCCGATGAGGGCGGGGGCGGGAGCAGCGGGAGGTCCGGGTGGGGTGCTCGGTGTGCCGTCGGAGCCGAGGGCTGTCACGGCCTCTCCTGGGCGGTGCGCGTCCGGCCGGCCGTGTCCGGCCGCTTCCCACCCTCGCGCCTGGCGTCGTCGGGGGTGCGCTCCCTCGTGCAGGGCAAACGGCCGCGGTCCGATCCCCCAGGCGCTGGTGCAGGCACCGTGCGGTGACGGAGGGCGGCGCGCAGCGCGGTGATGCGGGGGCTTTGCAGCCACACGCGGCGATGCGGGGACGGCCGGGACGAATTCGGCGTCCACTGGGCATGAGGCGCACTGAACGCGTACAGAGCGTGCACGGTCACCGCGAGACAGTTGTACCAGCCAGTTCGCTCACGGGACGGCCGAGAGCTGTGTGCGCCGGTGGTCTCGCAGGGCCTGGGTGGGCCTTTCGGCGGGGGTCAGTGCTCCGGCAGCTGCCATGAAGCGGATCAGTGGGGGAACGGTCCGGCGGAGGGTGGGAGGGCGAACGGCGGGGTGCGGTCGGTGAGCAGGTGCAGCGCGAACTCGCCGGTGCCGCGGTGCAAGCGCTGTCTCTCACCGTCCGGGTGCTGCATCAGGGCTGGCCAGTCGTCGGGATCGGCCGCTCCGGTCGGCCGGTGCGGGGTCAGCTCCTGCTCGGAGGTCTCTCATGAGCGCGCCGCCGGGCGCGGGGTGGACCGGGTAGGGCCGGTACGGGTCGGCGTACCGTGCCATGTGCCGGCGTCAGGAGACCGGAGCCGTGCCCAGCGCGCCCGGCATCAGGAGGTCCAGGTACTCGTCGAAGCTGCCCGCGCCGAAGGCGTCGACGATGTTCTAGTGACCGGGCAGCGCGGTGCACGGCGCGGCCTGCGTCGCGGCCCAGTCGACGCCGCGCCGATCGGGCTCCGTCCACCCGGTGGCCTCCCGCAGCGTTTCCACTGACCCGACACCGGGCGGGCGGGTGAACGGGCGCCGGGCGAGGATCGCGGCGCGGCGTCCCTGCCCGGTCGGAGACCGTGACGCGCATCGCGTGTCAGAGGACGATGTCGTGGCCGGGACCGCCCTCGGCGGTGTCCTTCCCGGTGCCGCCGCCGATCAGGTCGTCGCCCTCCTCACCGTGCAGGGTGTCGTCGCCGGGGCCGCCGAGGAGCAGGTCGTCGCCGGGGCCGCCGAGGGCGTGGTCTTCGCCGGGGCCCGCGTACACCCTGTCCGTGCCGCCGTACGCCTCGATCATGTCGTCGCCCCGGCCGCCCGCCATCCACTGGCCGGCGTCGTCGCCCATGAGATGGTCCGCACCGTCGCCGCCGTCCAGGACCGCGCCGCCCATGACCATGTCGTCCCCCGCGTCGCCGCGCACCGTGTGTGCGGTGTGGGCGTGCAGGGTGTCGTCGCCGGTGCCGCCCCGCACCGTGCCCACCGCGGGGTCGCTGGTGACGATCGTGTCGTCGCCGTCGCCGAGGAAGACATCGATCCGTTCCGGCCGGGCGCTGCCGGTGGGCAGTTCGCAGACGACGAAGGTGTCGTTTTCGGGTGCGAGGTACGTGCAGTGGTCGCCGGGTGCGAGCGGGGCCTTGTCGCGGAAGCCGATCTGCCGGGTGCCGGCGCCGTGTTCCATGGGGATCACGTGGAGGTCGTTGGTCTGTCCTTCGGCGGCGGTGAAGACGACGGACCCGGTCGCCCAGTCGGCGCTGACGCGGGCCTTCGCCTCCCCGGTGGCGGCGGGAGCGGCGGCCGCCGGGGCGACGGCGAGACCGGTGGCGAGACCGGTGGCGAGCAGGACCACTGCTGCCGCGGTGGTGGCTCCGTTTCGGTTCATGAGACCTCGTCTTCGGTGTGAGGGCCGGTGGGTCGACCTGCTGGGGAAGGAGTGCCAGGGCTGGGGGCGGGTCTGACGGCGTGGTCGGCGTGAGCGCCGCCGCCCGAGCGGGGCGGCCTGGTCGGGGGCGGGACTTCAGGACGGGCGACGGCTCGGCGTACGGCCGCGCTCCGGCATCCCGGACGGCCTCGCGGCGGCGGCGTGCGGCTCCACTCGTCGGCCGCCACCACGAGACAGGCCGCCACCAGGACGACGTTCTTGATGATGTACTGGCCCTCCAGGGTGGGGACCGGGACGCCTCCTTGCCACATCTCCCCGGGGAGCAGCAGGAGCGCGGAGAAGACGCCGGCCATGTGGATGAAGAACCCGATCAGGGCTACGCGGAGCAGGATCCCTGTGAGGAGGCCGAGGCCGATGACCGTCTCGGCGGCCGCCAGCAGCCGTAGCGTCACGTCCGGCGGCAGCAGGCCGAGGGTGAGTTTCGTCGCGGTCCGGATGGCGACTCCCTCGGCGGGGCTGGCCGCCGGGAAGAACTTCAGGACGCCGAACCAGAGGAACACCGCGCCCACGCACACCCGCAGCAGCGCCGCACTGCACCACTGCTGGTTCCGGTCGGTCAGCGATGCGACCGCCCGGGTGATCCGCCCGCCACTTCCGGTGTCCGCCGGAGCGGACTTCCGAGGGAGGTGACGGCTTCGCTCGCCGGCTCTGTGCATCGTCGTATCCACCCTTTCGTGCGGTCGTCCGAAGGCCCTCGGCCGCTGGAGGACCGAAAAGGGCAGGGCGGTGCGGTGCCGGGCGCCCAGGGGTGACGGGCGCTCCCGGTACCGCGGCACACCCGGCCCCGCCAGACCGGGCGGGGCAGCGCGTCAGCTCACGTTCACGTCCACGCAGGCGTAGAAGGCGTTGGTGGTGTCGGCGATGTTCCACACGGCCAGCACCTTCTGCTTGCCGGTCAGGCTGCCGAAGTTGACCTGGTGGGTGACGGTGGCACCCGGCCGGGCACCGCCGTCGTCGAATTCCGCGATCTTCCTGCCACCCGCGTAGTACTGCCAGGTGGAGGTGGCGTGCTGGGCCGTCAGCCGCCAGTTGAAGCTGGTCGTCCGGCTGACCGGGGTGATCTTCCAGCCCTTGCTGTCGTCGTCGAGTTCGGCAAAGGCGGAATTCCCTCCGCTGCAGCTCATCAGGCCCTTGGGGCCTTCGACGCTCTGCGGCTCGTACTTGATGGAACCGCAGGAGACCGTGCCGGCGGCGCACTGGGCCTGGCGGCTGGGGGGCGAGGAGATGTAGCCGTGCGCGCTCGCGTTACCGGCCGGCAGGGTCACCGCCAGCAGCGGGGCGATTCCCGCGCCGATGGCGACGGCCAGCATCCTCTTGCTCTTCATGACAACTCCTGTGGGGGGGTTGCGCCTGTCCACCCGGCGCACGGGCATGATCATGACAAGGAGCACCACCATGACCGCGCGGCTTTCCACGGTGGCGAGGTGAAGCGTACCCCGTTGGTCTAGACCAAAACCAGGGTTCGTGCACGACCATCCCGGTCCAGTCAGGACACGGGTTCGCCCCCGCACCTTCGGCAACCCACCGGCGGCAAGCCGCCTTCCGCAACCCGCCGGTGATGGCGCGTCGGCGGCGGGCGTCGGCGGGGAAGCCGGTACGGCTGCCATCGCGCCACCCCCGCGGCCAAACGCGCGTTCCTGGGCGCCGCCCCTCTGCGCCCGCCATGCCGACGGCACTGCGCTGCCCGCCGACCGCCCCGGCCACCCCCACGCCGGCGGCGAACACGCGGTGAAGGCCGCCGAAGCGGTGGCGCAGGCATACGCGGACATCGGCTCGACCTCCCAAGCGTCTGCCGCCGCTCCACGACATCCCGACCGCCCACCTCAAATGGCCGGCCGGATACCGCCACCCCCGCAACGCCGGCCGCCCAGCGATGACAGCGGCGGTCGTCGAGGCGTTCACGCGGCTGCTGATCGAGGACGCAGAAGCAACCGGCGACCCGATCGCGGTCTCCCCGCCGTCCTCCACGCCCTGCCGCACGGACAACTGACGGCCGACCACACGTTGCCACTGCACCAACGGATCCCCGCCGACCCGCGAGGCTGGAACGGGCCAGGCACGAAGGGAAGTGCCAAGTGAGCGCACGACGCAACGCCAGGCCGCCCGTGAAGGCCCCGGCTCACGCCCGGTCCCATGGCGCGAAAATGACAAACGGCCACCCCCTCGAGGGCAGCACATCCACCTCACCGGCCCGGACAACGGCGGCGGAGCCGTACCCACCGGACACCTGCTCACCGACCCCCGCAACACCACCATCCAGGCCGCGCACCACAGACAGGTTTCGCTCGCTCCCGCCCCCGTAAGGGCCGCTCGCCGTCGCCAGATACCGAAGGAATCCGTCCGTCTCCTCATCCATCGGGAAGAACGCCTCCACCGCGAGCTCGGAGAGCGTCACGTCCACAGGGGCCGCCCACCCCCCTAACCCCCGAACTCGACTACTCAGCCAACCCACGACACCCCAGGCCAGCAACGACCCGGCACACCAACAAACCCCCTCCGAGCGTCCGGTGGAGTGGCAGCGGTGCTTCCACCTCGTCCGGCTCCACCGCGAGGCCGGCGGCACGCTGCCCACGTCGCCGGGCGAGGTCGTGCACCAGGGTGAGGGCCTCGGACGGTGGGTGCGGTCGGTCCGGCTTGCTGGGACAAGCTCACCGGCGTGCAGCAGTGGATGTGCGAGCGGGTCCTCGGCGTCGAACCCGCGGGCGAGGACGAGAAGCCGCCTCCGCGCCGTACGCAGGCCGACAAGTGGGCGCTGAATTACGAGGCCGCCAAGCAGTTCTACGCACGCGAAGGACACCTGCGGGTACCGAGGAAACACGTCGAGCGGAGCGTCGTCGGCGGTGATGGGAGCGGCGGCAGCGGCGAGGACCAGGAGGTTCGAGATCTCCGGCTTGGTGCGTGGATCGGAAATCAGCGCATCCGGGCCGCGACGCTGTCCCCGGAGCGGGTGCAGCTGCTGTCCGCGCTCGTGATGCGGCGGTCGTGATGGACGTCGTCGTCACCGCGGTCGTCGCGCTCGCGGGCGGCTACCTGCTCGGACGCCGCGCCCGTGGCGGCGCCTGGGCGACTGGGCGGCCAATCAGGTCCGCTTCACCGGGACGTGGGTCCGGGGCCGTGTCAGGCAGCAGGCCGTCGTCGTGGCCCACACCGTCACGCGCCGCGCCGCGCACCCGCTGACGCGTGAAGCGCGCTCCGGCCACCGAGACGCGGGTGCCGACGCCCGTACGCGATCCGGACTGGGTTCGCCCACCGCACCGGGACAGACAAGGAGCCGCAACGTGAGCAGCGACTGCTGGAACCCGGGCCAGGGACGGTCGGCTGAGGCCACCGGAGGCACTCCCCGACACCCCTGCTCACGGGGTGAAGCCCTGGGAAGGCGAGCCGGGCCGAGGACGGTGGTGGGCAAGACCGTCTATCCGGCCAGACGACAGGGCGATGGGCTGAAAAAGCGCAGGTCAGCCGGGTCGTTGTCGGATGTTCATGTGCCCAAAACGGCCTGTTGGCCCTTGGGTTGATACTTCTACCATCGACCTCAGTCTGCCGAGGAGGTCAGTGTGGGCGTGCGTCGTGTGCGCAACCTGTTCCAAGGGGAGTTACGCCGGGAAGAGGGCTGCCATGGCGGCCGTGGTCATGTGGATGTCTTCCGCCCCTTCGAACGGCGGCCGGACGGGCTGCGAGTTGACTTCATCGACCTAGCGGTCGTGCCCCCTGGCTCGGAGATCGGCCGGCACCGGCACGGGGACGACGAGGAGTGGTACGTCGTCCTGGAGGGCTCGGCCACGATGCTGCTGGACGGTGAGGAGTTTCCCGTCTCGGCGGGCGACATCGTCATCAACCGGCCTTTCGGAGAGCACGGCCTGCGTAACGACTCCGGCCACGACGTCCGGCTCTTCGTATTCCAGGCCAGCCGTTGACCGCGGGCTGTTTCCCCGCTCGCCCTGTGTACCTGGTCGCGGACCTGGGCGGCACGACGCTGCGTGCCGGATGGGCGCAGGCTGGAGACCTCGCAGTGTCCGGTGTACGCCGGGTGGCGGTGGACGGTGTCGCCCGGTTCCCCGGCCTGCCGACCGGAGAGCTGCAGGCACGTGCGGTGGGCCAGCTCGTCCGCCTTCTGCGGGAGTGCTCCCTGGCCGCGCCCCGCAGCCCCTCGGCGCTGGCGGTCGCCTTCGCCGGTCCGGTCGGCCACACGGGTACGGTCGTCGACGCACCCACGATCTGGGGGCCGCGGAGGCCTGAGCTGCCACTGTCACAGGTTCTCAGCTGCGAGTTCGGTGTGCCTGCCCTGGTCCCCAATGACGTCACCGCGGCCGGCTGGCGCTACGCGGCCCCCTAAGGCGGGGGAGATGACTACTTCTGCATGGTGACCGTGAGCTCCGGGGTGGGTAACAAGGTATTCCGCCGTGGTGAGGTGCTCCTCCCAGAAGACGGGAGGGGCGGCGAGATCGGGCATCTGCGGGTGGACTTCGCCGCGGACGCCCCTTGGTGCGACTGCGGGGAGCGGGGCCATCTGGGGGCCGTCGCCTCAGGGCGTGGCGCCCTGCGCGCCGCCAGTGTGCTGGCACGTCGGTTCCCCGGATCCTTCGCCCGCTCGGCGCTGTCCGCCGCCTGTGGAGGCGATCCGGAGCGGCTGTCCGCGCAGCAGGTCGCCGCTGGTGTCCGCAGCCACGACGCGTTCGCCGTCCGGGCTGTCACCCCGGGCGTGCGGCATCTCGCCCGCACCCTCGCCGTCCTGCACACCGCGCTGGGCGTGGGTCGGTTCATCGTGATGGGAGGGTTTGCCCGCGCGGCCGGCCCTCCCTACCTGCGGCTGCTGGGCACGGAGATGTCGAAGGCCGGCGGTTTCCTGCTGCCGCCCGACGGAGCAGCCGGCCTCCTGCGGCCGGGCGCGCCCGACGACGACGACGGACTGATCGGATGCCTGCGCCGACTGGAGCGATCCGAGAGCCGGCGCGATGCCGTCCCGCAGCCCGTGTTTCCCGTTGCTGACGGACCCTGACCCGCACCGGCAGCGCCGCTCGCACGTTCAGGCGTGCGCCGGTTCTGCCGCCGGTTTCCCTCCGACCGCCGACCGTGAGGACTCCCATGGCGCTGCCTCTGTCCGCTGATCCGCACGATGTCGCCTACCACGAGCTCGGTCCCGATCTCCTTGTCCGGGGCGAGGGGGTGAGGGTCTGGGACGAGAAGGGGCGCGAGTACCTGGATTGTGTGTCCGGCACCTTCAACCTGATCCTCGGCCACAACCACCCGGCCGTCCTTGCCGCTGTCAGGGAACAGTCCGAACATCTCGTCTTCGCCAGCTCGGCGTTCCAGACCGAACCCACCAACCGCGTCATGCAGCTCCTGGCGGAACTGACCCCTGCCAACCTGACCCGGGTCAACCTCCGCAGTTGCAGCGGATCGACGGCGAACGAGGGCGCCATCAAGATTGCCCAGCTGCACACGGGACGCCGGGACGTGATCGTCCCCTTCCGCGGCCAGGTCGGCCAGTCGCTCGCCGCGACGGCGTACAACGGACTGGCGCGGATGCGGGCCCCCTTCCCCCAGCACCATCCCGGCGCCGTGAACGTGCCCGACCCGTACTGCCGGCGCTGTTTCTATCGTCAGAGCCCCGACTCGTGCGGCTTTTGGTGCGTGGACCGCATCGACGACTTCCTCACCTACTCCGGATCCGGCAGCACCGCCTGCCTGATCATCGAGCCCATCAGCGGCGTCGGCGGCAACGTTGTTCCGCCGCCCGGCTACCTCGAGCGTCTGCGGGAGTTCTGCACCGAACGCGGCATCGTCCTGATCTTCGACGAGATGCAGACCGCGTTCGGTCGCACCGGGCAGCTCTTCGCCGCGGACCACTTCGGCGTCCAGCCGGACATCATGACCGTCTCCAAGGGTTTGACCGGCTCAGGCTTGCCTCTGGCCGCGATCCTCACCGAGGAACGCTTCGTCGGCATGGAACGCTCCCTGCACGGCTTCACCTACGGCAGCCACACCCTGTCCGCCGCCGCGGCGGCCGTCACCCTGGAGATCGTCAGCCGTCCGGAGTTCCTCGCTCAGGTACGCGCGGTCGGCGCCGTCCTGCTCGAGCGCCTCCGAGCGCTCCAGGCCGGCCACCCTTGCGTCTTCGATGTCCGCGGCGTCGGCCTCATGCTCGGTATCGAGGTCGCCGAACCCGACGGCACCCGCTCCTCGTCCCTCGCGCACACCCTGCACCAGGCTCTGGCCGAGCGCTCCGTCATCACCCGCGTCTCCGAACACGGCCAGGGCAACGTCATCGAACTCCGTCCCCCACTGATCCTCACCCTCCAGGACGCCCACCTGATCGCCGACCGCTTCGGCGAGGCGTTGGAATCCATGCCACGCACCGCGCGCTGACCCTTTCTCCTCCCACCCGTCGACGCCGCCACGAGAGGGAGAACATGAATCTGCCCGAGGGCACCCACGTGACACACGACGCCATCCCGCTGCCCGAACCGCACCACACCATCCGCGCTCGGGCGCAGCGCCGGGCCGAGTACGCCGTCGCTCTCGCCGACAGCGTGGAGGAGGCGGTGAAACACCTCCGCACCGTCGTGGCGGACCAGCGGATTGCTCTGGTCACCGACGACACCGTCGCGGCCTTGCACGCGGAGGAGTTACAGGCCGAGTTGCACCGCCAGGACATGGACTTCACCCTGGCCAGCATCCCGCCCGGCGAGGAGAGCAAGACGATGAGGACGGCCGGGAGTCTGCTGGACTGGCTGGCGGACAGCCGCATGCGCCGCCGGGACGTCCTCGTCGCCTTCGGCGGCGGGGTGGTCATCGACACCGCCGGCTGGGTCGCCAGCGCCTACATGCGCGGCATGCCCTACGTGAACCTGCCCACCACTCTGCTGGCCGCCGTCGACGCCGCACTGGGCGGCAAGGTGGCCGTCGACCACCCCACCGCCAAGAACCTGATCGGCGCCTTCCACCAACCGACCGCGGTCGTCGCCGCCGTCCCCTGGCTGTCCACCCTCCCCGCCCGGCACGTACGCGCGGGCCTGGCCGAAGCGGTCAAGAAAGGTGTCATAGCCTCCCCGGCGCTCTTCGAACTGATAGAACGCCACCTGCCCGACATCCAGGACCTGGAACCAACCACCCTGCGCCGTCTCGTCCACGGCGCCGCCACCGTCAAATGCGCGCTCATCGACCGGGACCCCTACGAAGAAGACCTGCGGCGCCCGCTGAACTTCGGCCACACCATCGGCCACGCCGTCGAGACCGTGACCGGCTACGGTCCCGTCCTGCACGGAGAGGCCGTCGCCTTCGGCATGGCCTGCGCCGCACGTATCTCGCACGCCCGCAGCTGGCTGGACTACGCCTCCCACACCCGCTTCCTCACTCTCCTGAAGCGCGCAGGACTGCCGTGCGAGCGGACGCAACTTCCCGTCCCTGTCGACTCGGAAGCGGTGATCACCGCGCTCGACAAGATCCGTCTCATTCGCGACGGCCGGCTTCGCTTCGTCCTTCCGCTCGGCATCGGCACCACCGCCATCAGCGACGACGTCACCGACGATGAGATCCGGCAAGCCCTCACCTCCTAGGGCCCGCCCCGCCCGTCGAAACATCTGAGGAGATCCCATGGCCGAAGAAGCCGTAGGCATCGACGTCGGAGGCACCAAGACCCTCGCCGTACGCATGCGACCCGACGGCACCATCACGCAACGCGTTCGCGTCCCCACCCCCCGGACCGGGCCCGCCGTTCTCCTCACGCTGCTGACGAGGCTCACCGACAGTTTGCGGACACCCGACACCCGGGCCGTCGGCGTGGCACTGCCGGGACTGGTCGAGACCACAACCGGCGTCCTGCGCCACGCTCCCGGCTTTCCCTGCGACGACCTGCCGGTCCGCACACTGCTGGAGGAGGCGGCCGGAGTGCCCGTCCACGTCGACAACGACGCGCGGGCCGCCGCCTGGGCCGAGTACCGCACCGGAGCAGGCCGGGGACACCGCGACATCCTCGTGATTACCGCAGGAACAGGCTGGGGATGTGGTGCCGTCCTCGACGGGCAACTGTTGAAGGGCTCCCAGGGCTTCGCCGGCGAAGTAGGACACCTGCACGTCGATACCGAAGGCCCGACCTGCTACTGCGGCCGACAGGGCTGCGCCGAGGTGAGCGCCAGCGGCAGCGCCATCAGCCATCACGGAAAGGCCGCCGGCTACCCCGACGGCGAAGCCGTGACCCGCGCGGCGCGTGACGGCGACACTCGCGCCCTGGCCGTCCTGCACACCGTCGGAACAGCGCTCGGTCACGGCGCCGCCGCTCTTGTCGACCTCCTGGACCCGGCCGTCGTCATCGTAGGCGGTGGCGGCGCTGACGCCGACGACCTGCTCCTCGCACCCGCCCGCACCGCCATGCACACCGCCCTGACCGCCTCACGGCGCCGCCCGGGAATCCCGCCCCTCGTCACCGCCACACTGGGCAACGACGCAGGAGCGACCGGGATCGCCCTCCTCGCACTCGACCGCGCTGCCGCGTGCCGCTAGAACGGAAATCACGCCCAGCGGGGAAACAGCAAGCCGAACGGACACACCCATCCCACTCCCGTAAGCGAAGCCCCCCCGGCTCAGGCACACTGACGTGGCAGGGAAGAAGATGCCAACCGGGTACAGGTGGTCGTCGGTGGAGCCGTCGATCCCGGCGACGTACAGGCCGTGGTGCGTGATGAAGCCGTTGTCCACCGCGTCCTCGCCGGACATCCCGAGCTGTTCGGCCGGGCGCCTCGTGCCGCCGGCGGCCTCATGCGTCTCGATGTCGCCCAGGGCTGGGGCGTTCACGAGGTCACCCCCGTGGCGGTGGCACCCCGGAGCGCGACGACGACCTCGGCCGGCCCGCTGGAGCCTGCGCGAGTGCCCACAGCAGGACGGCGGACAGCCCGGCTGTCCCCAGCAGACGCCAGGCTAGAGGGCGGCGATCCATGAACACAGAAGCGAGTGCACGCCCCAGCTGTCGGCCGGCCACTGCCTGCCACCGCGCAGGGGGCCACTGTCCCGGCAGCAGTGGCGCGCGTACCTGACGGATGTGCCGTACCGAGGTGTGTGCGAGCAGGAGTGAATCACCGGGGTCCCGGCCGTCGTCCCACAGCAAGGCGCACCGACCGCCCCGGTCAGACTGTGATCAAGAGGGTCGGCGCTCCAGGCACCCCCCCGTCCGGTACGAGTGGCACGGTGCGTGCGGCGCGGTGATCCTCTCTTGCTCGAGGAGCGGTGTCACGGGCTGTGGTCGCGTCCGTCCCGTGGGGCGAAGACTGCGAGGGCCGTCCGCGTCGGTCGCGCGGGCGTGCAGGAAGTAGCCGGCCTCGATGCCGGGGTAGGACGAGCCGTGACTGAGCTGGGTGATCGCGGCCTGCAGGTCGAAGTGCGTGGTGTGGAGTTCGACGCCCGGCCCAGCAGGGCCCAGTGTGCTGCGGTTCGCCTGTAGGTCATGCCGATGCTGCCGGGTTGACCAGAGCCGGCCGAGGGCGAGGCGGACGAACGGGGGCCGGCGTTGCCGCTGCTCCAGATGACGCGGTCGCCGAAGCTGGTCAGCAGGTCGAAAACCTGGGGTCGGCTGCGGCCCGGCGGCGATGTCGCCGGTGAGCACGATGTGATCGGCGGTGGTTCCTTCTTGGGGCTGGGCACTCAGGGGCCTGGCCGGACCATGGGGGCGCTGGGTTTAGGGGGCAAAGCGCACGTTCCGCGTGGGGTGGGGGCGGGTCGGGCCGGCCCGGCCGGCTTACGGCTGGGCGGGCCCGGTGAAGGAACCACGGCTCTGGCTGGAGCGAGGGGAGGGTCATCGGCGGCGGACAGTCCTCCCCGTCGACGCAGTGTTCCGCGGAGCTCTACCTGCACGGCCAGCTCGATTCCCACGCAGATGAGGAATACCGGCAGTTGTTCTCAGGCGTGGCGGCAGGCGGGGTGGCCGGGTGGCGGGTGCGGTGGGCGAGGGGTGCTCAGGGTCTCAGGAATACCCCCCGGGGTACCCCTGTTAGGGTAGATACCGAATACCCCCCGGGGTACATCGTTCTTGTGGAGGAGCCGCAGTCGTGTTCTTCGTCGACACCCTTGAGTTCGAGGGTCTGGGCAACCGCAGCTACCTGGCTGGCGGGGCCGCTGCCGCAGTGGCCATCGACCCACCTCGCGACTTCGACCAGGTGATCGCCGCCGCCGCCAGGCGCGGGGTGCGCATCGCGTACGTGGCGGAGACCCACGTGCACAACGACTACGTCACCGGTGGCCTGGAGCTGGCCCGCGTCACCGGCGCCTCCTATCTGGTGCCGGCCGCGGCGCACGTGTCCTTCGCCCGCACCCCGGTCGCCGACGGCGACACCGTGGACGTGGACGCGGGTCTGGTCCTGCGTGCGATCGCCACGCCCGGGCACACCCCACACCACACCTCCTACGTCCTGGAGCAGGATGGGCCCGGCGTGGCGGCGTTCACCGGCGGATCGCTGCTGATCGGCACGGTGGGCCGCCCTGACCTGGTGGAGCCACGGCTGACCGAGCAGCTGGCCCGGGCCCAGCACGCCTCCGCCCACCGCCTGGCCGCCGAGCTGGACGACGAGGTGCCGGTGCTGCCCACCCACGGGTTCGGCAGCTTCTGCTCCTCCTCCCAGGCCGAGGGGGACGCGACCACGATCGGCAAGGAACGCACCAGCAACGACGCGCTCACCCTGGACGTGGACACCTTCGTTCAGCGGATACTCGCCGGACTGGAGGACGTGCCCGCCTACTACGCGCACATGGGCCCGGCCAACGCCGCTGGCCCCGCCCCCGTCGACCTCACCCCGCCGAGGCGTGCGGATGCAGACGAGATCTCCTCCCGGCTGGCCGCCGGTGAGTGGGTGGTGGACCTGCGCAGCCGCATGGCCTTTGCCGAGGGACACGTGGCCGGCTCGTTCAACTTCGAGGGTGAGGGAAAGCTCGCCACCTACCTGGCCTGGCTGATTCCCTGGGGCAAGCCAGTCACCCTGCTCGCCGACACCGCGGAGCAGATCAGCGCTGGGCAGCGAGAGCTGGCGCGGGTGGGCATCGACCGCCCGGCCGCCACCGCCACCGGTGACCCGGCCAGCTGGGTGCATGAGGGCGAGCAGCTCGCTTCCTTCCCGCGTGCCCGCTTCGCCGACCTTGCCCAGGTGCGCGAGCGGGGCGACGAGGTGGTCGTCCTGGATGTGCGCCGGGACTCGGAGCGCGTAGACGGCTGCATCGACGGCTCAGTCCACATCCCGATCCACGAGCTGCACGGCCGAATCGGCGAGGTGCCGGACGGGACGGTGTGGGTGCACTGCGCTGGCGGGATGCGCGCGGCGATCGCCGCTTCCCTGCTTGATGCCGCCGGCCGCGATGTGGTCGCCGTCGACGACGGCTTCGACGCCGCGACGGATGCCGGTCTGCCCCTGACCTCCGCCTGAGTGGAAGGAAGCGTGTCATGTTCCTCTTTCGCCGAAACGGGCCCCGTGTCACGGTCGACCAGGTGCGCAGCCGTACCAGCGGCGACCGGCCTGACGCCGTTCTGCTGGACGTCCGTGAGAAGCCCGAATGGATGGCGGGCCACGCCCCGGGCGCCGTCCACGTACCGCTGACGAAACTGGTCGCCGGCGCCACCCTGCCCGCCGAGGCGCAGGGCCGTGTGCTGCTGGTGATCTGCCGCAGTGGACACCGCTCCCAGCAGGCCGCGAAGCTACTCACTGCACGCGGAGCGCACGCGGTGGACGTCGAGGGCGGCATGAACGCGTGGGCTGCCGCCGGACACCCCGTCGTCGACGAACGCGGGAACAGCGGCCAGACAGCGTGACCGTACTCGTTCTCGCCCTCATTGCCGGGGCCGTCATCGGCCTCGCCCTCGGAGCCCTCGGCGGCGGCGGCAGCGTCCTTGCCGTACCGGCACTGATCTATCTGCTCGGCTTCACTCCGGCCGCCGCCACCACCGCCAGCCTGATCATTGTCACCGCCACCTCCGCCACCGCCCTGTACGCCCACACCCGCGATGGGAACGTGGCGTGGAGGACAGGGGCATGGTTCGCCGCGGCGGGCATCGTCCCTGCCTTCCTCGCCGGCGCTGTCGCCGGGCGCCTGCCCGAAGCGGTACTGACAGCCGCGTTCGCGGTCATCGCCGCGCTGGCCGCCCTGCGCATGCTGCGTCCGTCCGCATCCGAGCCGTCGGACCGGATCCGTCCCGGCAAGGCGGCAGGCGCCGGTGCGGGACTCGGCGCAGTGACGGGCTTTCTGGGGGTCGGCGGGGGATTCCTCGCCGTGCCCGCCCTGGTGAGCGTCCTGGGTCTGGCCATGCGCCGGGCGGTGGGCACCAGCCTGCTCGTCATCACAGTGAACTCACTCGCCGCCCTTGCCGCTCGCCATGGCACCAGCAGCGGGCTCCACTGGGAGGTCATCGGCCCCTTCACCGGAGCCGCGATCCTCGGCGCCTGGGACGGCAAACGCCTCGCGACGAAGATCTCCGGCACCGCCCTTCAGAAGGTCTTCGCCGGCGTCCTGCTGGCAGTGGCGGCCTTCATGCTCGTTGACGTGATCGTCTGAACACGAGGGCCGTCACCGGCTCAGACCAGGGACCAGGGACCAGGGACCAGGAGAGCTTTTCCAGCCCTCGCGCATCTCAGGACCGCCTTCAGTCCGGCTCCCAGCACAAGCTCAGCACACTCCGACAACACACAAGGATGACTCTGCCATGACCACGCCCACCGCCCTCGACACCGACGAGGCGCGCACCCGCCTCCACGAACTGACCATCATCGACGTGCGCACCCCGGGCGAATACGCCAGCGGCCACCTCCCCGGCGCGCTCAACATCCCCCTCGACCAGATCCAGCGCGCGCTGCCCGACATTCGTCACGCCACAGACCGCGGCGACCTCCTGGTCGTCTGCGCCTCGGGCGCCCGCTCCGAGAACGCGTGCAGGATTCTCGCGGAGAACGGCATCACCGCCACCACCCTGTCGGGAGGTACCGGAGCCTGGGCGGCCGACGGCCACGAGCTCCACCGCCCCCAGGGCGCCTCCCGCGCCACCTGGGGAATGGAGCGGCAGGTAAGGCTCACCGCAGGAGCGATCGTGCTGCTCGGCCTGCTGCTCGGGCTCGCGGTCCATCCCGCCTTCCAGCTCCTCTCCGCCGGCATCGCGGGCGGTCTGGTCTTCTCCGCCCTGACCAACACCTGCGGCATGGCCGCCATGCTCACCAAGCTCCCCCACAACCGCCCCCGCGCCGCCGACCTCGACAAGACGCTGGCCGCACTGCGCAACCGCTGAACACACCACAAGGGGAGGGACCCGGCTCGACGTCCCTCCCCTTTCATACGCAAGGCCATGTGGCCAACCGCTGCTAACTGGGCGGGTGGCCCGGCGTCGCGGCACCACAGCTCAGGCCAGAGAAAGGAACAGCTTCTCCAGCCGGGTACGCATCTGCTCCCGGTCACCGGAAGCAGCCATGTCCGCATCGGTCAGGCAGTGCTGCAGCCCCGTGGCGATGATCGCGAAACCGGCCTTGTCCAGAGCCCTGGACGCCGCGGCGAGCTGGGTGACAACGTCCTCACAGTCCCGCCCCTCCTCAATCATCTTGATCACCCCGGCGATCTGACCCTGCGCCCGGCGCAGCCGGTTGACCACCGTCTTCAGCTCTTCAGCCGCCATCGCCAGTTCCACAACCCACACTCCTTCGAGATACCCCCTTGGGTATCCTACCGAAGGGGGTAACCCCGACCGGGCAAAGGAAAGTCCCGTCACTCCGCCACCACCGCCCTCAGCGCCGACCCGGCCAACGCCTGCGGCGTTCTCGACCAGCAGGACTGCAATGAAGCCCAGACCGTCGGAACAGCCGTAGGGGTGGGAGTGATCATCGCCCTGTGGGCCGCAGCCGACGTCATCCTCGGCATCACCTACCTCGTCCACCGACTTAGCCGCAGGCCCGCCCACAAGTCATAAGACACGAGGGTGATCCCGGGGCCACACGCGACCGCGTGATTCGCCCACGCCCCCTACAGGGTTACCGCCTTCCGCCAGCCGCTGAGAGGTCCGCCGGCTCGGGGCGCAGAGGGGGTGATGAAGGCATCTGCGGCTGGGACGTCATCCGCTCACCAAGCGTCCTCCCCGCCGACGCGAGAGTGTTCCACAGTGCACGCTTTCGGTGCCCACGCCGGGTGGGTCCAAACTGGGACATCTCGGTTGACTCCACCATCGTGCGGGCGCATCAGCATGCAGCCGACGCCCGCACCGAGCCGCCACCGGCCCCGCATCAAAAGGGGGCCGGGGTGGGAGAACACCAGGGCGAGACAGCGTGGCAAAGTCTCGTCGCCCGCCTGGTGAGGGGTGGCGCAGGAGGTGAGGGCCTGGACCGCTCGCGCGGCGGGTTCACCACCAAGCTCCACCTGAGCGCGGACGGCCGCTGCCGCCCACTGTCCCTGATCGTCACACCAGGTCAGCGGGCTGAATGCACGCAGTTCACTCAGGTCACTAGGAGGTCGTCGGCATAGTGGAGGTAGGGGAACGGATCTCGTCGACGGCCTGCACGATCACTTTGTTGGGGACCTGGGCGAACTCGACGTTGGCCCGGCCCTCGTCGTCGAGGCAGCCCCCCCCCGCTGCCGAGCCCGTCCTCCTCGTACTCCATGCGGATGTCGTCGCAACCTACGTACCGCGGGATAGTCGTAAAGGTAGGGGTAGGCGGTCCTCAACGCGGTGACGTTCGCGCTCTGTGTCCCCGACCTGCGCTGCAAGAAGTGGTCAGTAGCAGGCGTGCTTCGGTGGGGCGGCTGTGCCGCCCCACCGAAGCACGCATGATTGAGGGTCAGGAGTACTCGCCGCGTTCGGCTCTGCGGAGGATGTCGCGTTCCCGGCCGGTCTGGGTATCTAGTGAGTCCTCGTGGTCGATGACGATCGTGTGGTCCGCCTGTCGAGCTCGCACCTGGACTCCGTACGTGTCTGTCGCCTTCACCAGGAGAGCGCCCTCGTGAGAGGCGGGCCAGCTCTGGACCAGGTACGACTCGACAACTTCGTCCACCGTCGTTTGGTCGATGGCCCTGTCCCTGCCACGCGCGTGGATGCGCAGCCGGTATGAACCGGGGCCCTGGGACGCCAACGAGGGCAGATCCGCTGGGTCATCCATGAAGGACGTTACGAGCAGTTCTCCGGAGGGGGAGTGGCATGAGATCTCAGCGATCTCCTCCCAACCTTCGGCAGGGTCGGGCCGCTGGTAGTGCGGCTCGACCCTGACTTGGACATCACCAGTGTGGATCCCGGTGGTCACCTCGATGGCTCCCCCATCGGCGGACACCAGGCCGGTGCGGCTAGCGTCCAGGTCGTCGGCCACAGGCCCCTGTGGATCCGCGATCTGGAAGTTGTGGTACTCAGCGTGCACCAGTGCTACGCCTGTAGGGACTGGCTGATTCACGATGGCCTCGTCTGATCTCATCCGAATGGGTCTACCTGATCCATACCAGGAACCGGTCTCCTTCCAAGACTCGGGTATAGGCGTAGAAGCCTTTGAGAGCCTTGCCCGCATTGGTGTTCTGCGCAGCATCAATCATGCGCCGGCTGAACTTGCCGCTCCCGTACTTGGCGCCCTGCCAGGTGCTGGCGAAGGCGTACTCGTCACAGGACTTGCCCGGCGGGCGCTGCAGGCTCGACGGGCAAGCCTTGTTCCTGTTCTCCTTGATCTTCTTTTGATCGGTGAGCCGTGTCAGGAAGTTCGTCGTGCCGTACTTACCCGGCAGCCCCGTTGCCTGGGCGTCCTTGATGTGGTCTGCGACCTCCGGCCAGGGGCCTGTCAGGCTGTAACTGATGACTGGCACGGCCTGCAGATTGACGCAGCCGACCTGGCGAGGAGCACCGGGCAAGGCGTTATCGCAACGGACATCCACAGTGGAGTGCTTGGTGGGCTCCGATGGCGCCGCCCACTGGGAGTTGGTGAACGTCCAGGACGCGACGCTCCGGCCTGTCCCCCGCTGCTTTGAGGCAGCGGTGTTGATGGTGGTGTCCATGAAGAACTGTCCGTAAGGTTCAACGCTCTTGGAGATAGCCTGCGCTGGGAAGCTCTTGTTGACGACCTTGCACTTGCCGACGCAGGAGGCACTCCCGGACACCTTGGTGCCGTTCACCCCCCGCCCCCATCGGGATGACTCCAGCAGCCTCACCTGGTAGGCCCATGTCTTGGTGTCCCGGGCCGAGAAGGAGTATCCAATGACCAGGTACTTGATACCCCCGACTATGCGGCCTGTTCGCACATCGACGGCGTTGACTTCAGCGCGCCAGATGCCGCAGCCACGCATGCGCTCGATGTACCACGCGGAGTCCACCCCGGCGTCGATGCACCACTTGGGTTCCTTCCAGGGCGTGGGCCTGGCTGCCGCGGCTGCAGTGTCGGACTCGTCGGCCGGTACGGCTGACGAGGCTATGTCGTCTGCGGCATCCTGTGCCGTCGCCTCGATTCCAGACCGCTCGCTGTCTGGTACGCCGGCCAGGACCGCAGACTCCGCCGCAGACGTGTCGGCAGGGGCCTCCATCTGTGACAGAACAGCCTGCTCGTCGGCATTCAGCTCGACCGCCGGCTCCAGAGACGACGTGCAGGCCGCGAACTGTGCCCCAGGGATCTCGGCAACGTCCTTCACCCGCGCATCGCAGGCGGCTTTCTGGCCAGCAACAAGCCCGACACGCTCTCCGTCCTCCGCAGTTTCCGGGGCCGCCCCCGGTTCCCCGACCGTACTGTACGCGCCCAGAGCCAGGTCTTCCGCCGACGGTGCGGCGTCCGGATCCTCGTCGGTTTCGTCCGGCTCCGGTGACGCCTCATCGGCGACGGGATCGGTCACGAGCACAGCCGTGGTGAGCGAGATGCCCGTACCCGTTTCCGACTCGCCTGCTGCCTGCGCGACGCCCAGATGGCTGCCCAGCAGTCCCAGCGTCACGGCCCCAACCGCCAGCAGTGTTTTCGGTTTCAAGTTGTGAACCCCCTGTTTGGCCAGAACAGCGCGGCCTCACTCATTCGAGGTGACAAGTCCGCGCTGGGTCGATCTGATCAAAACACAATGGGTCGTCAGGCGGACAAGGGAATGTTCATTCCCGGTCTGATAAAGGCTCAATTCATATGGGTTCTCGCACAATGTGTTACGTACGGCACGGCAGTCATGGCGGCGTAGGAGCAGAACGGCGAGCTGCGGAGAGGTCCCCCCCCCCCCGTTACCTTCTTCGTGGCTCCGCAATCGGGCCTCCGGCCTTCGGGTCCGGCATGACTTCCCCCTCCTGTTGTTGATGATTCGGGGGGTGGTGTCACCGGGCCCGGAGGCATCGACGGACCGCTGATGAGGGGCTTGAGCACCGGCTGCACCCAGGCTGGAAGAGCTCTCCGTAACGTGGATGTGGCAGCTCGGTGCCCTGGCAAGGCCGGACGAAAGCGTGATGGAGGGGCCTGCACGTGATCGACACCGGCGACATCGACGTCTTCCTCGGCCTGGACGTCGGCAAGGGCGAACACCACGCCACCGCCGTCACACCAGCCGGGAAGAAGGCGTTCGACAAGCGCCTGCCCAACACCGAACCCAAGCTCCGCGAGCTGTTCGCCAAACTCCAGGCCAAGCACGGAACAGTGCTCGTCGTGGTCGACCAGCCGGCCTCGATCGGCGCCCTGCCACTGGCGGTCGCCCGCGACATGGGCTGTTCCGTCGCCTACCTGCCCGGCCTGACGATGCGGCGGATCGCCGACCTCTACCCCGGCGAGGCAAAGACGGACGCGAAGGACGCGTTCATCATCGCCGACGCCGCCCGCGCGATGCCCCACACTCTGCGGGCGATCGACGGCGAGGACGAGACGATCGCCGAGCTGGAGATGATCGTGGGCTTCGACGACGACCTGGCCGGCGAGGCCACCCGGGTTGCGAACCGGCTGCACGGCCTGCTGACCCAGGTCCATCCGTCGCTGGAACGGGTGCTGGGACCGCGGTTGCAGCACCCAGCCGTCCTCACCCTGCTGGAACGGTTCGGGTCACCGGCCCAGATCCGCAAGGCCGGACGCCGGCGGCTGGTCACCCTTCTGCGGCCGAAGGCTCCCAGGATGGCTGAGCGGCTGGTCGAGGACATCTTCACCGCCCTGGACGAGCAGACCGTCACCGTTCCCGGCGCCGAGGCGGCCGCGTTGATCGTCCCAAGCCTGGCCGGCTCGCTGACGGCCGTGCTTGACCAGCGGAAACTCTTGGCTGGACGGATCGAGGAACTGCTGGAGGCCCACCCTCTTTCGAAGGTCCTGACGTCGATGCCGGGAGTCGGCGTCAGGACGGGAGCCCGCATCCTGATCGAGGTCGGCGACGGCAGCACCTTCCCGACCGCAGGCCACCTCGCCGCCTACGCCGGACTCGCCCCGGCGACCCGGAGCTCAGTTTCCTCGATCCGCGGTGAACAGCCCTCCAGAAGAGGCAACAAGCAGCTCAAACGGGCTTTATTCCTCTCCGCGTTCGCCGCCCTGGGCGACCCGGCATCCCGGGCCTACTACGACAAGAAAATCGCCCAGGGCAAGCACCACACCCAAGCCCTGCCCTGCCTCGCCAGGCGCCGGGCCGACGTCCTGTTCGCGATGCTCCGGGACGGGACCTTCTACGAACCGCAGCCGTCGGCCGCGGTCACCTGACCTGCGGGTCTGCGAGGAGAACGACTCGATCTGCCTCGACATCGAAGCCGAGGACCGGATGGCCATAATCGCCTTCCGGGTCCATCAGCACCGGCTTGCCCAGCCGCCGCCCGATCTCCCGAAGGAAGCCGCAGAACACATCAAGTCGCTCCTGGCCCTGCAACTCGCGCAGGTCGACGTCGCAGTCGACTTCATCGTCGGCATGAAAACGGAAGATCGCCAACACATCAGGCGTCGGCCAGACCCGCAGGTCCGGGCACTCGGCATCAGCCGGCCGGGACAGCACGGCCTCCGCCCGGGGCACCGGAAGCACCGTCTCTCCCTCGTAGTACTGGCACTTCCAGTCCTTCTCCGCGACAAGATCGAGGACCGCCTGCCAGTCCTCCACCGAGGCATCCGGGACACGCACGTCCGGCAGCGACCCCATCAAGTCCGGGTCGAAGAAACACTTCACGTCATCCCACAGCAGATCAGCCACCCCGACATGCTGCCCGGCCCGCCGACCCGACGCACCCCCGTTTCCCTTGACCAAAGACATAGGGGCACCCCCCCGCCATGCGGGAGAACGTGATTGATCGGGAGGATGAGCCGCCCACGGGACTCACACACCGGTCGCGAGCCCGTCGCCCACAACGCCAGGACCTGGCGGTCCGCCACGCGCAGCCGCGCTGCATGGGCGACGTGCCCCGGTTCGACGTGCGGCCAGGCCTCGGGCAAGGTCCGGAGCGGGCGCGGCCACCCCCGCGCTCGTCGTTGTACCGCACTCCACCAACTACACGGACCTGATGGCAGTCCTGGTCGCCGTGGTGGTCTGGGCGTTCCTGGCGTGGCGCGCCCAACGCGGCGAACTTCCTATGCCCTGATGATCAAGGGCCAAAGTTCCCTCGGCCCTCTGTGTGATCTACGTGCTGCAGCGCGGGGCTACGTGGGACCAGATCGGCGCGCCGCTGGCTGGGCATGACCGGGGACACCGCGCGCAAGAGGTTCTCCCTGCCTGCCCGCCGCATAGGCCAGCGCTCGGTGCCAGTCATGCTGCCACCCACCTCGGCAGGCCCCATCGCGGCAGACCCTCCTCCCGCCGCCCGCACCGCGGCCCCGGACACTGCCGATGCCGGCGGGGACGGCACAGGCAGCCACTCACCTCCCGCGCCGGCGCCGGTGCCCTGCGCCCTGCCCGCCACCGGCGGCCGCGACCTGGCCACCGTCCTCAGCAGCCTCCAACGCGCCTCTGGACTCAGCCTGCGCGCACTGGTCGGCCGCATCGGCCTCTCCCCAGCTTCCTCTCGCGCGTCATGTCCGGCGAACGCTTCCCCTCCTGGAAGCACACCTCTTCGATCGCCCGCGCCTGCGGCGCCGGCCTCGAGGTCCTACGCAGGGTCTGGGAATCATCCAACGCCCACCGCGACAACCAACCCCGCCCCTCCACCCTCGCCTCCGCACTGCGTTACCTGCACCTGTGCGCCGGCAGTCCCACCCCCTGGGCCATCTCCGTCACCAACAACAACACCCTCGACGAGGACTACGTCGCCACAGCGACGCCCTCCCCCCACGCAGCATCCCCGCCCCCCCGACGCCGAGCCCGCGCCACCCCATACCCGGCATCACACACTGGACCGGGCTGCTGAACACACTGACGCTTGGGCCGGACCACACCGAGAGAGAAGGCCTCGCAGGCCACGCCCGTACTGAGGACAACAGGAGCAAGGCCACACCCGCGGGTCAGCTCGAGCACCGGCGGATCATGCCTCGGACAACGCCCGGCCAGTCTGTGCGGCGAGAGGCCGGCCCGTCGGGGAGCTGGTACCAGCGCGTCCGAACGCCGTTACCGGACAAATGTGACGTCGACCGGGACGTTGGGGCAACTGGCAGTGGCGTTGGTGAGCGTGTCGCGCTCGCGATCGTCGACGGTGAACTGACAGCGCATCTTGGTGGCGACCCAGTCCGTGAGGTACTGGCAGTGGTACGGCGCGTACGGGGGCAGCCACTGGGAGGAGTCCTGGTCGGCCTTGGAGCGGTTGCTGCGGGCGCTGACTGCGAGCAGGGAACGCTCGTCGCCGAGGTTGTTGGCGTAGGCCTCGCGCTCGGCGGGCGTCCACGTCGAGGCACCGGAGTCCCAGGCCTCGGCTAGCGGGACCATGTGGTCGATGTCCAGGCCGCCCGGCGAGCTGATGTAGGTGTTGTCGTAGGCGCTGTACCACTCGCCTTCGACAAGCCGGCAGGGCGCGGTCTGCTCCGGTGCGAGGAACGCTTCCTCGAGCAGGGCTTCGTTGCGGGTCGAGCAGCCGTCCCTGTCGGCGTCCACCCAGTGCCGGAAGTTGCTGCGCTGGTAGCCGGCCCGGCTCTACTCGGCGGCCGGGAGGACTTGGACCGCGTCGTGCAGCGGCAGGGCCAGAGGCCGCCCGGCTCGCCGAGCGGGCCGGCGTGGGCGGGGGTGAAGAAAGGGCGACGGCGACGGTGGCGGCCGCGAGGGCGGTGAGGATGTGCACGGGCGGTCCCTTGCTGGAGGATCCGACTGGTCGTGATCTTCGTAGCGGGACGAGCCGTGCGATGGCACCGCATCCGGGGTCCGTTCACCCGCACGCATGGTTAGTCGCACCGCCGGGCCTGCTCTACGGGCTGCGGTCTGTACGGGTTCGGCTCTCTACGGGCGGGGAGGGCGGATGAAAGACAGGGCTGCCATTGCTGGCGGTGCTGGACGTGCTGGAGCGGCAGCAAACGGCGAGTCTGGCTGGGCGTTGGACAGGCATGAGCTGGTCCCCGTGGCGAGCGTGGAGCGGGCCCGGAGCCTGGACTTGGTGGGGCTGGCGGACAGAGTCGAGCGGGCGGGACTGTCCGCGCTGTCGGGTGGCCCTGTGCGGTGGGCAGCCTGCCCTATTCCGCGCGACCGTGACGTCCTTGCCTACGCCCGGCACCGGCCCAGGTCTTGCGGCGCGTTCCCAGCTCCTGCCTGCCACCGGGGATCAGGTACAGGTGCCGGCGACGGGCGTGGCGAGGTGGTCGCGCGGTACGGGCTACTGAATTTGAATGAGTGATGTCGGGCTGGCGAGGTCTGCTGCTGATCAGCCAAGATCGGGGCGTGACGAAGCACGAAGCGGAACTGGTCGCCATGTTGCGCGAGCTCGATGATCCGGGATGCTTGGAGCAACCCCGGGACTACGACCGGGGGAAGGTTGGCGCGTTGTTCAACGGCCTCGTGGCACGTCTCGAGGACGACTTCGCCACGCAGTGTGTCAGCGAGAGGGACACTCAGGATTCCAGTGAGTACGGGCGGGTCACAGTGCCGGCAGATGCGACTGCACGCGGAACCCGGATCGTCGTCTGCGTCAGCAAGTTCGGCTCCTTGGCGCTGGTCTGCGCCGAGAACCCTGGCGCCTTCCTCGGCACTGGGGAAGCCCAAGCAGAAGGTGAGTTGGACGCTGCGGATCTTGACAATGTCTGCGGGACTTTGGCCGACCTTGGGTATGTGATCGTGCCCGAGGAACTACTGGAATGCGACTATGCCGGGCCGAGCCAGCTGCCTTGGCATGTCCAGCGACCCACCTGGTGGCATCGCTTCTTCGGAATCTTCTGACGACTGCGAGGCGAGGGACAGGCCGGTGCCGGCGAGGCAACCGTCGACCACGTCGGGCCGGTACTGGATCTGCTTTAGCTTGCGCTTGACAGCTCGCGTGACCTGGGAGAGATCGGCGGCGGCTAAATTGCCGACCTCCCGCTTGACCAAGGACCAGATGCCCTCCTGCGGGTTGAGGTCGGGTGCGTAGGTAGGGCAGCTGGAACACGGTCAGCCAGTCGGAGTTCTTCTCGATGAACTCCCGCATGCCCTTGGTGTGAGGTGGAGGCGGACGTTGTCCCAGACCAGCACGATCGGGCCGCCGAGCTGGATCCGGGCCCTCACCAGCAGGCGGCAAGAGTCCTTCCAGCCGAACCTCTTCGGCTCGCCCCTGCGGCCCCTGTACTCGCGCAGTCCGTAGATCAGCCTCGATCGGAACCCCGGCTTGAAGCAGCACATGCCCGCCATGGACAGACGGCCGCTTCCTCGGCTGCGGACCCTCACCACCGGAGTACGGCCGATCCGGCCCCAGGTCCGGCCCGCGGCGGTGTCAGCGACTGTCCGGCCTCATCCTCGAAGGCGATCCACGCGCCCCGGGCCGCCGCCTGTCTTTTACCTGCGGTCAGACCTCCTTCTTCCATAATTCGACCGCCTCGTCGTCCCGCTCGATCGCCTGCCGGGCGGGTTGCTGCCAGACCGGCCGTGCCGCTTCAGCAGCAGACCCACGGGCCGTGCCCGACCGACCCGCTCGGCGCGTTCCTGCACGGGCTGCTCACCATGCCCGACCTGTTCGCCGCCGGCGGGTTCCGGGTGGCCGATACAGCCACCGACACCGTCTTCATCGAGCCGGGCTGCTGCAACGGCCTGGAGACGTGGCAGGACTGGCTGGAGGTGCTCGACGGCACCGGCTGCTCCTACTTCGGCCACGACCCGTCCTCAGCGGCCGAACGTGTCGGCGACACCGTCCGGCTGACTCTCGACGCCCACGCGGAGGACGGCAGCCCAGTGATCGAACTACCTGTGGACCAAGTGCGCGCGCTCACCACCGGTGCCCAGACGGACTTGCGGAACTTCCACAGCCTCGCAGTAACCTGGGCGGAACAACACCTGCCGACTCACGCCACCGCCGTCACGGCCGCCTTGGCCCGGGCACTGGACCTAGAGCTCACAGAATGACCAGCTTCCTGACCCACCGGGCACGCGTGCACGACGCCCGGCTCCCCCTTCACCGGCGGCACAGCGCGCTGCGCACCTGCCTCACCGTTTTCGCTCCTTACGGGCTGCGGGCGACATACCACCACCTCACGCTCAGTGCCGCGATCCCCCGACGGCTGGAGGCGGACCCGGAGGCGCTGGCGCGGGCGGTGGAGGAACTGCACGAGGCGCGGGTGCTGTGGCTCGTGCGGGCAGAGGAGTACGCCGTGCAGCGTCGGGCGGAGAAGCAAGCCGGGCGACGGATTGTACCGAACCCTCGGCCGTGGTGGCTGCGGAGCTGGTGGGAGAGCCCGGAGCGTGCATGGTTCGAAGACCCGTTTCGCCACCCGTCGCTGCGACTGTCCGAGTACGTCCGGCGACAGAATGCGCTTCTGGACGGCGCCGATCTGCCCGGCTGCCCGGCTTGCGGGGACGAGGGACCGCGAGTGCTGAGCTCGACCGGGCATGGCTGGGTCGAGTTGTGCCGTGGGTGCGCGTGGGTGCTGGCGCCATGTCCGTGCGGCCAGCGGCACCGGTTCGTACCGGAGACCCCATTCAACTGGAACGGGATCTGGCAACGGGCGCACATGAGTAATGACGGCATGCCGAACCCACACTGGCCTGCGAGAGAAGCACTCCCTGGCCGCGGCCCAGGAGGCGGGCGGCGGACGTCAGCCCGCGCCATCCGCTGCCGGACCGGCCGGTAAGATCGGTTCAGGTGTGGTGTGGCGAGGCTCCCTTCACGCGGGTCGAGGCCGAGGTTCTGGCACTGGTGTTCCCATACGCCGGCATTCGGTGCGATGTCGTAGCCCCTGACGAGGTGAGCCGGTCCGGTCTCCTGGCCGCCTACAAGCAGGACGACTAGGACGTGATCTGGGTGGCCGCACACGGTCGGCACCCGATGCTCGCTCCGGACGAGTCCTCGATCCTGCTCAGTTCGAGCGAGCAGGTGCCTCTGCAGGAGTTGGCTGCCGCTGTTGTGCCGTCCACGGGCGAGCGTCGCCTGCTGGTCCTCAATATCTGCGACAGCGCCGCAGCCAACGCCCAGGGGCCATGTGACGATTTTGGCCTGGCCCCTTCCGTCGCCGGCCCCGGACAGGCTGTCATCCGGCACCTGTGGCCGGTGCCGGGGGCGCGGCTGTCGTCTTCGGCGCACTCCTGGCCTGCGAGCTGGCCGACGGCAATGGCTTCGCCAAGGCCTTCGAAGCAGCACTGTGCGCTTTCCAGGACCCGTGGCACAACCTCGCGCGCCTGCTCGAAGGCCGCGGCGTCGGAGCCGAAATCGCCAAAGCACTACACGACTTCCGCGATCCGACCCTTCTGGACCGGGGCAGCCCCGCCTTCCTTGAGTAGCCGCGCCCGTGGTGAACCGGGCCGACCGCCACACGGTGCATCCTTCGATTCATACCGACGGGACTACCAGCGCGCGGTAGCGTCGGCCTCGGCAGGGCCTGTAGAGATGCGGGAGTGAGGGACATGGTGGGACGCAGACTCCTGGCGTTCGCCGACGCTCTGGTGCTCCTCGGTGCTGAGCCGCCGCGACTGGCGGCGTTGGATCGGGCGCTCGGTGGGGCGTTGAATCTGGCGACCGCCGGGGTCAGCGGCACGGTGATCGGCATGGCCGACGCCAGCGGACGCCTCCTCGGCCTGGGACACGACGCGATCCGCGGCGTCGGCGCCCGTCTGGACCGTACCCAAGGGCGTGCGGAGCGGACCGATGTGCTGCGCGCGGCGCACACGGTCATCGTCGTGGTGGCCTTCTTCGAGGCGATGGAGGAGTTGGAGCTTCCGTTCACCCTCGCCGAGGTGCGGTTGACCCGGGACGAGCAACTCGCCCTTGCCCGGACCGAATCGGGCCCGACCCCGCAGACGCTGGACCTGGTGTCGCTGCTGCTCGCCACGGACCTGCCCTGCCCGGCACCGCACATACCGGCCTCGGCGCTCACCGCGATGTTGCTCGCGAGCTACGCGGACTACGCCCGCAGGTTCTACGCCTTTCTCGAAGGCCTAGCCCTTTGGGAGCACATGGACGCGTCGCGGCGCCTTCGGGCCCAAGCGGCTCTCATGGATGACCTGCCGCGCGCGGCGCATGACCGATACCAGAGCCTGTACGTCGAGCTCGCCAAGGAGGCACCCGAATTCGGTTTCTGGGTCACACATGTGGCGCAGCAGGCGATCCACACAGACGTCAGCCGTGCCCTGTCCGGGATCGAGACTCTCCTCACCCACACCACCGAGGCGCTGCGTCCGCCGGTCGACGTGGCCTCCGCGCTGGCGCGCGCTCACCGGGCGGCGCTCGCTCACCCTGTGCTGGACGCCGCGTCGGCGCCGGACGGCATCAGGATTCCCACCCTTCAGGACCTCTACATCGACCCGGACTTCCGCGTCAGTGCCGTTTCCGGGCAGGCCGCACCGGCCGACCACGAGTGGTGGGGGCGACTGCCCCTACGCCGAGACCTCACCCGCTACCTGGCCGGGGCCCTCACCTCTCCTCAGCTCGCCGAAGCGCCCCTGCTGATCCTGGGCCAGCCCGGTGCCGGCAAATCCGTCCTCACCCGGGTGCTCGCCGCACGGCTTCCCTCCGTCGGTTTTCTCCCCGTGCGCGTGCCGCTGCGGGACGTCCGGGTGGAGGACGACCTGCAGGACCAGATCGAACAGGCGATCCGCGCCTCCACCGGCGAACGGGTCGGCTGGCCGGAACTGGTGCGCGCAGCAGGTGGCAGTACTCCTGTTCTGCTCCTGGACGGCTTCGACGAGTTGCTGCAGACGACCGGCGTCCACCAAACCAACTTCCTGGAGCGAGTGTCCCAGTTCCAGCGGCGTGAAGCGGATCAGGGGCGGCCCGTGCTGGCCTTGGTGACGAGCCGCACCTCCGTGGCCGACCGCGCCCGATACCCCACCGGCATGGTCGTCCTGCGCCTGGAACCCTTCCGCGCCGAGCAGATCACGACCTGGCTGGCCGTATGGAACGAGGCCAACATGGCCGGTCTCTCGGCACACGGCCGCGGCCCGCTCACTTGGCAGCACCTCGAACGGCACGCGGAACTCGCAGTCCAGCCACTGCTGTTGACAATGCTCGCGCTGTATGACGCTGCCGAGGGTGCTCTGCGGCGCGCTGACGACGACTTCGACGTCACCGAGTTGTACGAGCAGCTGCTGTCCTCCTTCGCTCGGCGCGAAGTCGGCAAGACGACACTCCACGCCGTCTCCGACGAGGACACGGCCGCCCTCGTCGAGCAGGAACTGCAGCGCCTGTCACTCGTGGCCTTCGCCCATCTGAACCGGGGGCGCCAGTGGGTGTCGGCCGACGAACTCGAGCAGGACCTCACCGCCGTACTGGGCAGACAGCCGGTCGGACCACCGGGTTTCCGCACCCCCCTCACCGCCGCCGAAACGGCGCTCGGCCGCTTCTTCTTCATCCAGCGAGCCCAGTCAGTGCGGGACGGCCAGGTACTCGCCACCTACGAGTTCCTGCACGCGACCTTCGGCGAGTATCTGGCCATACGCCTCACCCTGCACCTGCTCACCGACCTGCTCGCACCCCGCCCCGCGCTTTCTCTCGGGCACACCCGCATCGACGACGACCTCGCCTACGCACTGCTTTCCTACACCTCCCTGGCGTCCCGGCAGATGCTGCGCTTCGCGCGGTCGCTGACCGGCAGGCTGTCCATGGCGGAACGGCGCCGGCTGACTCGGACCCTCAACCAAGTCTTGACCCAACACGCGACACGCACCGGTGATCAGCACCCGGCCTACCGGCCCGCCCTGCTGCGCACGACGACACGCCACGGCCTGTACGGTTCCAACCTCGTGCTCCTGACGGTGCTACTCGCCGAGCGCTGCTCCGCCGCCCAGCTGTTCCCGGGCTCCGCGGACCCGCCGGGTGCCTGGCACCGGCACTGCCTGCTGTGGCGTTCGGCGATGAACGAGAGCCAATGGACGGACTTCGCTCTGTCCTTCGACGTGCATCACACGTGGGACGGCGAGGGCCGGGCCCTGGAGATATCACTTCGCTCCCAGCCAGGCACCCCACCACAGCCCCTCGACATGAACTGGCACTTCCGCTACCCGCGAGGCAGCGGAGGCCCAGGATGGTCACGGTCGTACTGGGACGAGCTGTGGCACAAGACGGCCGTGTCCGGCGGAACGAATGACTC
Organism: Streptomyces glaucescens; assembly: GCF_000761215.1. Taxonomy (GTDB): domain Bacteria; phylum Actinomycetota; class Actinomycetes; order Streptomycetales; family Streptomycetaceae; genus Streptomyces; species Streptomyces glaucescens_B. The sequence goes on from NZ_CP009438.1 coordinate 71,784, forward strand.
GGTGATGCGGCATGCCCTGGACCCGGTATTCCGGTGGCTCGGCCAGGCCGTGACCATGTTTAGTCCGGTCGACGGTGCTCCAGCCTCATCGCTCGCCCACGACCTGCTCGAAATGCTGCTGGCCGATCGCACGACCATGAGCGACAGGGAACTCGGCGATCTCTACAACCGGGCGCTTCAGGGAACGCGGCTGCTGATAGACATGCGCCATCCCCACCTGGTGTCGGCCGTGCACGCCCTTCTCACGGCCTTCGGTCAGGACAGGGGACGAGTCCCCGGCGACGCACACGACGACGTCCTGCGGTTTCTGGCGCAGCTCATCCAGCTCATGTTCGGTGACAGCGAGAGGGCACAACCACTGCCGGTGACCGTCTTCGATGCACTGTCCCATGCGCTGACATCCCACCGACCCTTGGTGCACGCCCTCATATCGGCGGAAGACCGGGCCCTGATCGCGCGCCATCACGATCCGGCCACCGGCCCGCCGGAGTGAGCAGGCGGGCCGACGGCCGGCGAGGCAGTCGGTTGGCGAGCCCGGTTGCTCCGCCCGCCCGAAGCCTGTGTTTGTCCCAGCTGGTTTCGTTGAGACGTATGCGCTCTACGCACTTCGAGCGACAGGTGCATCGAACCTCAGCCCGTTTCAGTCGATTTGCTCCTACCTCAAGGCGCCCCGGTGATCCGGCTCCGGCCCCGCACGTGCCGGGCGAAAACACATCTAGACAGTTTCGTTGGATCAGGTGGTCGTTGGTCCGGGCCGTTGGCTGATGCGCAGTGGGCGCGGATCGAGCCGTTGCTTCCGGACCGGACGCCGAAGCGGGGTGGCCGCTGGCGTGACCACCGTGAAGTGATCGACGCGATCGCCTACAAGTTCCAGACCGGCACGCAGTGGGTCCACCTGCCGGAGAAGTACGGCAACTGGCGAGGGGTCTACAACCGGCTGCGGATGTGGGCCGTGGACGGCACCTGGGAGCGGGTGTTCAGCGCTGTGGTGGCCCAGGCCGACGCGGACGAGGACCTCAACTGGGCCGTCTCGGTCGACTCCACGCTCGTGCGGGCCCACCAGCACGCGGCCGGAGCCCGCAAAAAGGGGCCCCGGCAGGCGAGCCGGACGACTACGCCATCGGCCGGTCCCGCGGCGGACTGACCACGAAGATCTACCTCGCGGCCGACGGCCGGTGAAGGCCGCTGGCGTTCGTTCTCATCGCAAGCCAGGCCGGTGATGCACCCGCCTTCACCGAGGTCATGGCCCGCCTACGCGTATCCCGCCCGCGAGGCCGGCCTCGCACCAGGCCGGACGTGGTCCTGGCCGACAAGGCGTACTCCTCCCGCGCGATCCGCGAGCACCTGCGCAAGCGCGGCATCCGGGCCGTGACCCCCGTCCCCGCAGACCAGCGCAGCCACCGGCTCCGTCGAGGCAGCCTAGGTGGCAGGTCACCGGCATTCGACCGCGAGACCTACAAGCAGCGCAACACCGTCGAGCGGTGCATCAACCGCCTGAAGCAGTGGCGAGGCATCGCCACCCGCTACGAAAAGACCGCCACCATCTACCCCCCGGACTCCACATCGCGGGCAACTTCCCCTGGTCCGCCCGCTGATCCAACGAAACCGCCTACCGCCCGTGACCAGGGCGGGATGTGAGGCAGCGACTTGGCAGCCGGTGAATCCCTCACTTAGCGACGAAACCGGTCAACAGGCCCGGCGGACCGGCCTTGGACAGTCAGAGCGCCAGGGCGTGGAGGCTCTGGCCGACGCGGCGAGGGCAGCGAGCCGGGATGTCCCGTGGTGCAGAGGTGCTCGGCGGACGTGCGGGCCAGCCGAACGGAGGCCGTCGCTCGGGTTCCCGGTCGGCGCCGGGGGCCCGGCCCGAAGGGGCCCTCGGAGAGTGTTCGGAACGGAAATTGGCGGCTTTGGGGTATGCCTCGCGCTTGGCGTGCTCGGCGAGCGCCTGGTAGATGCTGGCGACGGACGGGCTCTGCCCCTTGCGCTTGTCGGCGGGGATGATCAGGCCGGGCTGGATCTGCTCGACGGACTCGCCGAGCGTCCTGCGCGGAGCGCGGTGTACAGCATGTCCTCGATGATGACCAGCGGCCTGTCACCGTGCGACGTCGTCGAGGGGGGCGCTGTTGTCGGAGGGGTTGCGGCTGGTGCCGGAGAGTGTGCCGTCGGTGGAGGTGATCCCGATGATGGGTGCTGCTTGCCGGCCGGGGGCGTTGATGGTGAGGGTCCAGGCGTCTTCTGCGGGCCTTGCTTCAGAGGCCGAACCGGTGCGTGACACAGGCCATAGGAACTCCTCTCGTGCCGCGGAGAGAAGTGATCGTGAGGGACTCAGAAAACGATGTGCGCCGCCGCGTGCGCGAGGGGACCGCGAGGCGTTCGCCCAGCTGTACGAGGAGTTCGCCCGCGCCGTGTACAACCATGGGCTGCGGTTGACCGGCGACTGGTCGACAGCCGAAGAGATCATGTCCGAAACGTTCCTGACCGCGTGGCGGACCCGCGAACAGGTGCGCGAGGACGGCGGCTCCCTGCTGCCCTGCCTGCTGGGCGTCGCCACCCACAAGGCGGACAACGCCCGCCGGGGACTGCGCAGACGCCAGCTGTTCCTGGCGCGTCAGCCGCAGCCACCTGCGGAGGAGGACTTCGCGCCCCGGACGGTAGGGCGCATCGACGACGCACGGCGCCTGCGTGCCGTGCAGGCCTCCCTGGGCCGGCTGCGACGCCAGGAGCGGGAGGTACTGGCCCTGTGCGTGTGGTCCGGCCTGGACTACCAGCAGACGGCCGAAGCCCTGGGCATCGCCGTCGGCACCGTACGTACCCGCCTTTCGCGTGCCCGCAAGAAGCTCGCCCACCTCGCGGAAGAAGACCGGGAACCACCTGCCACCCGCGGAGAGATGACAAGTGCGGCCGCGATCGCGGCCCTGCCCGTACGGGAGGAGCTCACATGAACGACAAGACCACCGGCGCTTCCCCGGAGCGGAACGGCGACCGCGAAGAGATCGCCCGCCTGCTGTCGGCCCCAGCCGACTGGGACCTTCCGCGCGAGCAGCACCTTCGTCACAAGGAACTGCTGATGCACCACATCGACCGAGACCTGGCGACCCGTACCCGCCCTGCCCGTCGGCTGCTGCGGCCCGCGCTCCTGGCGCCGGCGACCGCGCTGACCTTGGCCTGCGCGCTGGCCGCGGGAATCGCCCTGAACAGCGGCGACCAGGAGCCCTCCGGCACCGCTTCGCACCGTGCGGCCACGGACATCCAGCCGGCCGCGGCGCTCCTGGACCGGATCTCCGACGCCGCGGAGGAACGCGCCACGCCCATCGTGCGGGACGACCAGGTCGTCTACACCCGGGAGAAGACCCGCGGGGCCGACCTGACCAGCGGGAAGGCCGTCCTCGGCCCACGGATGGACCGTGAGATGTGGGCCGCGCAGGAGCCGAGGCCCTTGCACAAGCTCGGCCTGATCCGGGAAGACGGTGAGACCTTTCCCATCAACGCCGAACTCGGTGACACCGACGGGACCCCGGCCGGCATCACCCGACCCACCTACCGCTGGCTCAGCTCGCTGCCCACCGACCCCGACAAGCTGCTGGTCTATCTGTACGCCAAGACCCCGCAAGTTGAGGGCCGGGAACGTGACCAGGCGGTGTTCGAGCAGATCGGGTCCCTGCTCGGCGGGGTGATCCCGTCCCGTACGGCCGCCGCCCTCTACCGGGCCGCGGCGAAGATCCCCGGCGTCACCCCGGCCCCGCAGGCCCGCGACGCGATCGGCCGCCGGGGCCTCGGCATCGCCCGCGACGACACGCGCTACAGCATTCAGACCGAGTGGGGTCTTCGACGAGAAGGACTTCTCCTTCCTCGGCTCCCGCAGCTATCTGGCGAAGGACACCTCGTACGGAAAGGCCGGAACGCTGCTGTCCAGCGAGGCCGAGCTGGAACTCGCCATCGTCGACAAGGCAGGTCAACAGCCCGCGGACACGGAGCACACACGGGGTGCCGGTAAGAACCCTGTCACCAGCCGCAAACGGCGGTGATCTTGCAAGGGTGTCACCCGTGTGGGTGACTGCGGGGCCGTAAGGCTGCGGTGGGTGAAGCCTCGCGAGGACGATCGACGATCGTGGCTCGTACCCCGCTGCACCTGGATGAGCTGGCCGAGCACCGGACGCCGCTGAAGGACGAGCAGGGGCTCGTGTCTGGTAACCGCTTCCCGAGGGCCGTTCTTGCGGGGATAGCGGCGCTATTCGGTCAGCTTGAATGGATGTTGGGTGAACGCGTCGCGACGGAGAGCAGGTCAGCGTCCTTCCCACGGCTGTCACGTCGCGGTATCACAGTGTGTCGAGAGGTGATCACGTGCTGCACGCAACGCACCTGAGCTGCCTGAACGACCATTCGGTCGCCGATAATCGAACGGGTTGTCTGTAAATCGGTCATGGATGTGCACGCAACTTTCACACCCGACAGACTCTGCGACGTACAACCCACGAAGCACAGGCAAGTCCAGCCTCTGCCCTTCAAATCGAAAGAGAGTGTCGCCGTGCGTCGCCACATCGCTGCCGTCTCCGCCGCTACCCTTCTGACCCTGGCCTGCGCCGCCGGTGTCGCGGAGGCGCAGCCCACCAGCCTGTACGCCCCCTCCGCCGTGGTCCTCACCGTCGCCCAAGGCGGGGACGAGGGCACCGTCGTACGGGCGGCCACCCTCAGCTGCGCGCCGACCGCGCAGGGAACGCACCCCGACCCGGAGGCCGCCTGTGCGGCCCTCGCCGCCACCGCCGGCACCCTCGACACGCTCCTGGCCACGCCGGACACCGACCGCGCCTGTCCGATGCACTACGACCCCGTCACCGTCACGGCGGACGGCGTGTGGCAGGGCAAGCGCATCTCCTGGAAGCACAGCTTCTCGAACGCGTGCGTCATGGCCACGACCCTCAACGGGAACGCCCTCTACGCGTTCTGATCGCTCCACCCCACCCCCGGGCCGGGCCCGGGTCGCGGACGGAAGCGGGCGCCCTTCGCGGGCGCCCGCTTCACCGAGTCGCACGACATCCTCAGGAGCTTGTCGCCCGGGCCCATCGCCATGGCCGCGTCACCGACGGCGTACACGTCCGGGTGGGAGACCGAGCGCATGGTGCCGTCGACCACGATCTGCCCCGCCCCGGCGGTCTCCAGGGCGGTGGCCCGCGCCATCGGGTGGACTGCGACGCCGATGGTCCACACGGTGACCGCCGCGGGGATCGCCTCGCCGCCGGCGGTGGTGACGCGGTCGGCTTCGACGCCGGTGACGGCGGCGTCCTCGTGCACGGTGATACCGAGCCGGTCGCAGGTCTTCCGCAGGTGTCGGCGGCCCTTGTCCGAGAGCCAGTCGCCGAGCCCGCCGCGGGCGGCGAGGGCGACAGCGAGGTCCGGGCGAGCCTCGGCAAGTTCGGTCGCGGCCTCCAGACCAATGAGGCCACCGCCGCCGACGACCACGGACTGCCCGGCGTCCAGGCCCGCCAACCGCTCGCCCAGCCGGAGCGCCCCGGGACGGCCCGGGACCGCCCGGGACGGCCCGGGACGGCCCGGGACGGCCCGCAACCCTACCCGAGCCGGGCAGCGGTGTCCTGACCGTCCCTCAGGGCACCCGCTCCCCCAAGCACCCCCCGTTCACCAGGGCCCGAACGCTTCGCGACGCAGGTCTCGTCAGGGGATTCCGGTGCGGAACCGGTGAATGATCCCTTCGAGGATGCGGCGGTGATCGGCGAACGGACGCCCTGCCTTACCTGCGTTGCGGGGAAGGCGGGGTGCCAAGCGCGTGCTCACTGCTCGTCGGTCAGCAGGCGTTGGCGTCCGCTTGAGGTCACCGAGGCTGGTAGGCGGAGGCCAGCACGGAGACGGTGACCTCATCGGGCAGGAGGCCGTCCTCGTTCAGGTCTGCACGGCTCACGTGGCGTGCGCTCGGTGTCATCGTCACCAGATCCAGGGCATCCAACTTGGTCAAGGGTGCGGTGTACTCCACTTGTTCGGTGACGGTGCCCTCGAAGAAGGGGTCCAGTGCCTGGTGCAGGCGCTGTTCCTTGGCCGGGTCGATCGTGACCATCGCAGGCAGTCGGTCACGCAGCTCGGCCAGGTGCCGCTCGGTGGGACGGACCACGATCAACCGGCCGGTCGGGCGCAGTACGCGGTGGAACTCGGCCGGGTTGCGCGGGGCGAACACGTCCAGCACGACATCGGCCACCCCGTCGGCGAGGGGGAAGGGACGGAAGACGTCCCAGGCCACCGCCGCGGCTCGGTCGTGGGCTCGGGCTGCCGAGCGCAGTGCATGCACCGAGGTGTCCAGACCCAGTCCACGGGCGCCGGGCAGCCGGTCGAGTACGCCGGCCAGGTAGTAGCCCGTACCGCACCCCACGTCCACGACCGTGGCCTGCTCCGCGGCGGCGTCGGCCGCCAGGCGAGCTCCGACGTCGCGGATGGGCGCGTAGGTACCGGTGGACAGGAACCGGGTCCGGGCTTGGACCATGGCTGTGTCATCGCCGCTGGTGGCGCGGGTGCCCGTCAGCAGGCTGGCGTAGCCGTGGCGGGCGATGTTGAAGGTGTGGCCTCCCGGGCAGCGCAGTGCGCCGCGGCCGGGGTGCAGGTGGCGCGTGCGACACGTTGGGCAGCGCAACAGGCCGAGGGAGAGGTCGAGGGCAGGGGGAAGCGTCGCGGGCACGAGGCACTCCTGGCAACAGTGAAGGGAAGAGAACGTGCCTGCGCGTGCTCGGAGCCTCACTGCCCCCGGAAGGAACGGGCAGCGTCGGGCGCGTGGTTCATCTCGGCATCCTCATCAAGGGCCCCGAGGTCCTGGAGTCCACCCGCAAGGTCGACACCGTCGTCCTGGACAAGACCGGCACCGTCACCACCGGGCGGATGAGCCTGCTGGCCGTGCACACCGCCGACGGCACCGACGAGAGTGAGGTGCTGCGCCTCGCCGGGGCGCTGGAACACGCCTCCGAGCACCCGATCGCGGCGGCCGTGGCCGCGGGCGCCGTTGAACGGGTCGGCGCGGTGCCCACGCCGGAGGACTTTGCCAACGTGCCCGGCCTCGGCGTCCAGGGTGTGGTCGACGGACACGCGGTCCTGGTGGGCCGGAGCAAACTGCTCGCCGAGTGGGCCATGGAACTGCCCGAAGGCCTGGCATGTGCCAAGTCCGACGCCGAAGCAGCCGGCCGTACCGCGATCGCGGTGGCCTGGGACGGCGAGGCAAGGGCGGTTTTGGAGGTCGCCGACGCGGTCAAGGACACCAGTGCCGAAGCAATCACCCGGCTTCGGGAGCTGGGCCTGACGCCCATCCTGCTCACCGGGGACAACAGGGCCGTCGCCGAAACGGTGGCCGCTGAGGTCGGCATCGACGAGGTGGTCGCCGAGGTGATGCCGCAGGACAAGGTCGACGCCGTGAAGCGACTGCAGGCCGAAGGCCGTTCGGTGGCCATGGTCGGTGACGGCGTCAACGACGCCGCCGCGCTGGCACAGGCCGACCTGGGGCTCTCCATGAGCACAGGCACCGACGCGGCGATCGAGGCCGGCGATCTGACCCTGGTCCGCGGTGACCTGCGCGCCGCGGCAGACGCGATCCGCCTGGCCCGAAAGACACTGGGCACCATCAAGTCCAACTTGTTCTGGGCCTTCGCCTACAACGTCGCCGCCCTGCCGCTGGCCGCGGCCGGACTGCTCAACCCGATGATTGCTGGCGCCGCGATGGCGTTCTCCTCGGTCTTCGTGGTCGGCAACAGCCTGCGCCTGCGCGGCTTCAGGGCCGCAAGCTGACACCGTGCCCTCACAGCCGGGGGCGGACTCGGAGGTCCGCCCCCTCGTTGCTGCTGCGGCGGGGTGGCCCCCACCGGTACGCACCGTTGAACGCGAGGAAGATCCGCATGCGCGACTTCGTCCACAGCGGCAGTGACGGCTGCGGGCTGCACGCCACAGCCTTGGGGCGAGGGCCAGGGATAATCCTGCTGCACGGCGGCGGCCTGGACCGTTACAGCTTGCTTCCCCTGGCCCGCCGGCTCGCGGACGGCTTTCACAGTCGTCCTGCCGGACATCCGCGGGCTACGGCCCCTCGGTGTGCACCGACCCGGCCCGCCACACCTGGGCCCAGTACACCGACGGCGTCCGGGCCTTGATGGACCATCTCGTCCTGCCCCACGCTGCGCTGGGCGGGACGGGCCTGGGCGGCACCATCACCCGCTGCGTGCCGCCGCTACCCACCCGGAGCGCATCCGCGCCGCGGTCGTCATCAGCATGCAAGACATCGAGGACGACGACGCCGAGCAGGCCGAGACAGCGATGCTGGAGCGATTCGCCGTCCGTGTCCGGGAGCAGGGCATTCAGGATGCCTGCGGTCCCATCTGCCGATGCTGACTCCGACATCGGATCTCTCGCAGCCGAAGCCATCCCTCGCTCGGACCCGGCCGGTCGCCGCCGCCTGCGCCATCGGCCGAGACCCGGCCTTCACGGAGGTCACTGAGCTGGCCGCGATCACCGTGCCCACCTTGGTCGTCCCAGGGGCCGACGCCCGGCTTCCTGCGGCCCTGGCCGCTCAAGCCGCCCGCACCCTGCCTCAGGGCAACCTCGCCGATGTCTCCCTGTCGGCCGACCTCGAAACCGCAGCCGACCTGGCCCCAGGCCCTGGCTCCGGCTGACCGGGACTTTCTCACCGCCCAGTTGCCGGCCGCCCCGGGCCAGCCGGGCACCCGGTGGTCCATCCTCTTTGCCCACTCGCCCTCAGCCGTGTGCCTTGAGGCCGGGGCCAGCCTGCCCTGAGCAGAGGTACGCGTGCTGCCGCCGGGAGAGGCGGCCCAGACCATGAATCCTGGCACTGCCCCGAGAGCCTGAGCCGGCCTTGGTTGTGACCTCAGTCCGGCCCGGTACTGCGGCCGGTACCGGCCGCGGCGCACCCGGAGCAGCGATCGCTGCCCAGTCGGCGCGTTGCTGCCTGATGAGGGTCACGCCGCTCCTCTCAAGGCAGCGGCATCTCGGCGTACCGGTGCTGCAGCTTGCCCTACAGGCGCTCCACATACCCCCCAGGGGTATGTTATGGTCCCGAAAGCAGGTACCCCGTAGGGGTATATCAGTCGACCCGGAAGGGGAAGGCAATGCAAACCGTCAATCCCAAGCGCTGGTGGGCGCTGACCGTGCTCGCCACCGCCCAGTTCATGGTGATCATGGACACCTCGATCATCGGAGTGGCGCTCCCCGAGATGCAGAAGGACCTCGGCTTCTCACAGGGCGAGCTGCAGTGGGTCTTCAACGCCTACGTCATCGCCTTCGGCGGCCTGCTCCTGCTCGGCGGGCGTCTGTCCGACCTGCTCGGCGCACGCCGCGTGTTCACCGCCGGCTGGACCGTACTGATCGGCGGATCGATCGTCGCGGCGGCCGCGCAGACCGCATGGGTTGAGGTCGCCGGCCGTGCCGTCCAGGGCGTCGGCGGCGCACTGATCGCCCCGGCGGCGATGACGCTGCTGATGACGCTGTTCGCGCACGACCCCAGGGAGCTGGGCAAGGCCATGGCCCTCTACGGTGCGGCGGCTCCGGCCGGCGGCACCGCGGGCGTCTTCCTGGGCGGCGTGTTCACCGAATGGCTCAGCTGGCCCTGGGTGTTCATCATCTACATCCCCATCGGCGCCGCCACGCTCGCCGCGACCAAGATGCTCCCGGACGTCGCCCCCCGTCACGGAGCGATCGACGTGCTCGGCGCAGCGGCCGTCACCGCCGGTCTCGCGCTCACGGTGTTCGCCGTGGTCCGCGCGCCGGAGATCGGCTGGGGCGCCACGCAGACCGTGCTCGCACTCGTCGGCGCGGCTGCCCTGCTGGTGCTGTTCTTCGTCCTGCAGAAGACCGCGCGTCAGCCGCTGATGCCGCTCGGCATCTGGCGTGTTCCGCGGCTGGGCTCGGCGAACCTGGCCATGACGCTGCTGGGCGCCGCGTGGATCCCTATGTGGTACTTCCTCAACCTCTATCTGCAGCAGGTCCTCGGCTACGGGGCCTTTGCCTCCGGGGCCGCGCTGCTGCCGATGACACTGCTGCTCATGGTCTTCATGACCGCGATCACGGCCCGGCTGCTGGCGCGCCTGGGCGCCAAGGCACTGATCGGCAGCGGCCTTCTCGTTCTCGCCGGCGGCCTGCTGTGGCTGTCGGCCGTGGAGCCGAGTGGTTCCTTCGTCATCGACGTGCTGCCCGCCTCCCTGGTGGCTGCCCTGGGCATGTCGCTGGCGTACATCCCGGCGATGATGGCGGCCATGTCCGGCGCCCCGGCCGAGCAGGCGGGCCTGGCCTCCGGCATCGTGAACACCACCTACCAGATCGGCTCGGCCCTCGGCCTGGCCGCCCTCACCGCCCTGGCCACCTCCCAGGGTGCCGGCAAGCTCGGTGACCTGCCCGCACTGACCGAAGGCTTCAGTGCGGCATTCACCGCGGCCGCCGCCATCGCCGCCGCGGGCGGGCTCATCACGCTGCTCGTCATGCGCACGGACAGGGCCGCAGCCGCATCGAATGCCGACCAGGCCGGCGAGCCCAGCGTGCCGGGCGAGAAGGCCGGGGTGTGAGCCATGGGCTGTGAAACCACAAAGGAGCGATGTCGCAGCCGGCGGTCCGCCAGATCCCTCGATCCGGGACCTGGCGGACCGCCGGCGTCGAACGCCACCACGACCTGCGACCAGCGACACGAAAGGGGTTGTTTCATGAGTACGCCGTCATGGACAAGGGCGGTGCGCCGGACAGCCGGTCACCCGGTCGTCGCGACGACGGCCGCGGCACTGCACAAATGCGGGCTGCTCATCAACGCCGGGCCCGCTGAACTCGATGTCGAGCCGCACCGTGACGGCGTCGCCCACCACCGGCCCGGCACCTCCCGGGGAGTGCCCGCCGGCGAGATCCCACACGTGAAAGAAACGGCTCATGACCGAGCCCACGCAGGAACAGCAGTCGCCGTATCCCGTCGGCGGTGCGGGGGTCTTCGACGTCGACCCCAGCCAGGACGGCGTCAGCCAGGACCCCACGGTCGCCGTCGACGGCGACGTCCAGGCCCTACCCGAAGACACGGAGATCTGACATGGGGAACGTGCAGGGAATGCTCGCCGCGGCCGCGGCTCACGCAAACGCGGAGGAATGCATCCGTGTGCCCACTCAGTGGGGCGGCGAGGACGTCGTCGCCGATGAGTGAGAAGCCCGCCCAGAGGGGATGGGCGGGAAGCAGAGCCTCGACCGCGCCGCCCCCCGCCGCCAGTACAGGCCCGTGCTGCGCAGTGCCAGGAGTGGCAGCGGCCGCGTGCGGGGGTGCCGGAGGCGTTGCCGAGGCACACGCGTATCTGGACGTCCTTGATGGGTCCCCTGCCGATACGGTGCCGGGCCGACCGACATCAAAGCCGACGTGAGACAGCCAAGCGTTGAGCACCGAGTTGTCCGGTTGTCACCGATCGATCAAGGGGCCGGTCATCCGGCCCGCTGGGTTGTCTCCTCGGCCTGGGCGGGTACCGCGGGCAGGGGGACGGTGCAGGAGGCGCAGCGCCGGGCCTGGGCCGGGACGGGGCTGAGGCACTCGGGGCAGTCCCGCTTGGGGGCCTGGACGTCGTGGTGGGGAGCGAGGCGCTCGTGCAGTTTGTTGATCGGGAGGACGACGAGGAAGTACAGGGCGCTGGCGAGGAGGAGGAAGCTGATCGCCGCGTTGATGAAGGTTCCGTAGGGGAACTCGGTGGCGCCTACGGTGAAGGTCTTGCGGGCCATGTCGCCGGTGGCGCCGGTGGCCAGTCCCACGAGGGGTGTCAGAAAGGCGCTGACGAAACCGTTGACGACGGCGGTGAACGCCGCTCCGATGACGATGCCGACTGCCAGGTCGACCACGTTGCCGCGCAGAATGAAGCTGCGGAAGCCCTTCACCTTTTCACCCCTTCCAGGCCCATGACGTCGACGGGCGGCATCCCGGCTCCTCACCCCGGGTGCCCTGCCGGGTCTGACCCATGCCTGCTGGGCGGCGGTACCACGGACGCTGCTGGCTCGCCGAGGCGTCGGACGACTCCGTCAGGTCTTGTGGTCAGATCACCACGCTGGCTACCGCGTTGTCTCGCTCAGGGTCATTCCGGCGGGTCGACCCGTGGTTGAAACTGCTGCCGGCAGCGGCGAACGTGCTGCTCAGCCTCTCGGACTGTGGAGAGGGCGTCGTCGGAAAGCGCGGCTGGAAAAGGAGTGGTCCCGCAGCGGGGACCACAACTGGGTGGCAGCGACTGGGACCACGCCATCTACGCCGGTCGCGGAGCAGGCGGCGTAGCCGTCTTCGACGCCACCACCGGCACACACCTCACCACCATCTCCGACGCATCCGGCGCGAGCTGGCTCACCACCAACCCCGCCCACCTCCACATATGGACGGACACCGGAACTCAGGCACACAAGCTCACCAAGCAGACAACAGACTGAGCACCTCATCACGCCAACTGCCCGGCTCCGTGCCGCGCGCAGCAGGCCCAGTCCGTGCGCGAGCAGACAGTCTGCTTCAAGAAGCTGCTCCGGGAGACGACCCACAGTCGGGTGGGCTGGCAGATCCCCCAGCGATGTGCGCCAGGCGATCGGCCCCGTCTCCGGACTGAGGGGCAGACACCTCACACGGACGTCCACCTGCTCGCAGCCGGCGCAGTGGCCCCTGGGCGCCGACGCAGTGAGCCCTCCGTTCAGGCGTGAGAGGTCACTTCGGAGTCTCTTCCGTCGAGGCGGCGCCCTCGTGAGCGCGGAAGATCCGGTCGAGGTGATGCTCCAGGACCGCGGCGGCGGACTCCGGGCTGCGCTGGCCGACGAGGATGCTGGTGCCGAGCCCCGCAGACATGGCGAGCAGGCTGACTGCCTCCAACCGCGCGTCCACACCGGGTTCGAGCAGGTCCGCCTCTTGCGCTTGCCGGAGGAGTTCGGTCACGGCGTCTTCGGCGGCGTCGGGGTTCTTGATGAAGGGCTGGGCGGCGAGGGCCCGGTCGTGCACGGACAGAACGGCGTACGAGGTGTAGAGGTGGTGGAACGTGCGGCTCTCCTCGTCGGTCGGCAGGGCCGCCATCAGCAGCGCTTCGACCGTCGCACGCGGACCCGGGCTGTGACCGGCAGCCCGGACGCGGGCGGAGACCCGATCACCGAAGCGCGCCGCCAGGTGCTCCAGCCCGAAGAGCAGCAGCTTCTCCTTCGTATCGAAGTAGTACTGCACCAGCCGCAAGGACACGCCCGCCTCTGCTGCCACATCGCGCATCCCCACGGCATGCAGCCCGCGTCGCCCGGCGACCCGGACGAGCGCCTCAGCGATCTCGCTGCGTCGTTCCGCGTGGTCCACGCGCTTGGGCATCCGGCCTCTCCCCGCTTCTCGTTGCTGTCGGCACGGCCTCCACCGGCCACCTTTTCATGATACGACCGTACCAACATCATGGTACGTTCGTATCACGAACCGAGTCCCCCCCGGAGGTGACCCGTGCCCGGGACCACTGCCCGTCCCCCGGCCGATGTCGGCCGCTACGTGAGCGACGCCTGGCGTGACCGCTACTTCGCTGCCTGCGACGCGGTCTACGCACTGGGAGCACCCGCCCTCGCGGAACAGGAGGTGGAAACCTCCTTCGGCACCACCCACGTGTACCGCTACGGTCCCGCCGACCCGGCGGCCCAGACCCGCACCCCCATCGTCCTGATCCACGGGGCGGGTTCCTGCTCCGCCATGTGGTACCCGAACACGCCCGACCTCAGCGCCGAACGCCCCGTCTACGCCCTCGACACCCCGGGCGACCCCGGACGCAGCGTCCAGCGCGCCCCTCTCCACCAGCCCGCAGACGCCGCCCAGTGGCTCGAGGAGACGCTCACCGGACTCGGCCTCGACCGCGTCCACCTCGTCGGCACCTCCTACGGCGGCTGGCTCGCCTTGAACCAGGCCCACCGCAAGCCCGACCGCCTCGCCTCGGTGACCCTCCTCGACCCCGGCGGCCTGGAGAAGGTGGGGCTGCGGTTCTTCGTCTGGATCTTCATCAGCCTCTTCGCGACCTCCGCGCCCAAGACCCTGCGCCCGCGCCTCGCGGCCTGGCTGGAACAGCCGGTCCTCGTCGTGCCGGAGCTACGCACGATGATCAGGACAGCCGTCCGCGCCTACCGCGTCCGCCGCCCAGCCCCCCTGCCCCTGTCCGACGACGAACTGTCCACCATTCGAACCCCGCTCTACCTCGTGCTGGGCAAGCGAAGCCTCCTCGTGCACCCCCAGCGGCAAGTGGACCGCGTGCCGCGCGTGATACCGGGCGCCCGGGCGGAGATCATCTCCGGCACCGGCCACGGGCCGCAGATCGATCACGCGGAGGAGATCAACCGCCGGATGCTGGATTTCATGGACTCCGTCGCCTGAAGGACCGGGGCGAGTCGTCTTCCCATGACCGAATGGAGCCCGGCGGCCGACGAGCCGCACACCGCCCGGGCCGCCTCGTCCGGCCGAGGTGCTGTCGGAGCAGCCGCTGAGTTCCATGACGATCCCTCCGACCAGGGGCTCCGCAACGGTTACGGGGGCGGATTGCCGGCCGCCGCACGCAGGTTCAGGCCAACTCACGGCCGCAGTGGCCACCGTCCCCGAAGTCAGCCCGCTGCGCTTGATCCGCGTGACGTCCCGCGACTCGCATGCGAGGGCGGCGCGCCCCTTCTCCAGGTCCGCGCCGCCCTCGCGCTCCACTCCCCCGTCGACCAGCAGCGAATGCCGTCGTTCAGGTTGTCTTGTCAGCGAACCTGGTCGCTCTTCGGGCCCGTTACGTCGATCCTGGTCGGAGTTCCGTCCGGGGCCCATGAGTTGCGGAAGGTGAAGGCCTGCAGCGTGGATCCGTGGTCGCCGAGGTGCTCCAGCCTGGAAACCCCGTCCGACCAGGTGGGTATCACGTCGTCAGCGACCCACCACAACGCGTAGTTCGGGTGCCCCGTCCTCTCGAACCAGTCATGACGCCTGTTCAGCGCCTCACGGTGGAGGCCGGTGTAGACGGCGTCGAATGCGGGGCGCATGTCGACCCAGAGCGAGAGGGTCGCGGCCAGAGCAGTGGTTTCCACCGTACGGCCCTTGCTGTACCAAGCCGGTACGGCGAACTCTCCCCATGGACCCCAGTCCGCTTCGAAGAGTGCGCCCCGGTCACCGCCTGTCGTTTCAGCACGCGATAGGTACCCGGGGTGCTGACTGATCTTCCGGTACACGGCCTCACCAGTGTCGTAGAACTCGCGCGTGAGAGGCGCGGGATCCACGAGAGGTGACTTCAGGACGCCGAACGTGTACAGAGCAAGACGGGGCATGCGTCTCTCCTTGGTCGGGGTTGCCTGGCGTGAGCCCGGTGCGGTGGCTTGCGCAGGGTGGCGGGCGTGACCGGCTCATCCGTCATGGCTGGCCCTGCGTGGAGAAACTCCTGTGCGACCGTGGCGATCGCCGGAGACGAGGTTGAAGGTAGCCGCCTCCGCGAGCCATGTCGAAGTTGCCATCGCCCCGTCCACGTGGCCTCCCGTACAGGTCCTTGCGGAAACCGGGGCGGGGCGCTTGCGCTGTCAGCCTCACACTTCGGGCCTTACGCCTGTACGGGTGGGGTGGTGCGGGCTGAGCCGGTGCCGGTGGAGACGGTCACGGGCTTGCGTTCGAGTATGTGGTGCACCTGCTCGCATCGCGCCTGCGATGCTGTCCGTCATGGACCCCGAGCCGCGCACTGATCTCGCTCGTCACTATGACCCCGGAGTCTGGCTGGCTCGGTTCGCGGGCCGGATGCTTGTGGTCTGTCCGCGATGCGGGGGCCGCGCTCTCGTGATCCCCCGGGCTGGCCTTCCGGCTCCCAGGTACTTCAGCGAGCTCCTTTTCCAGCCACGTCGCCTGGTCTGTGGAGGGTGCGGTGCAGTCGCCGAATGGGAACCTGAGGCGCAAGGGGCTGGACTGGTCGGGGCGGTGCTGGGTGGCAGTGAGGATCCGTTCTTCCAGCGGCCTCTGTGGCTGCAGACCCGTTGCGCCGGTCACATTTTGTGGGCCTACAACGAGGAACACGTCGACGAGCTGTCCGCCTATGTCGGGGCGCGATTGCGAGAGCGTGGCGGAGCGCGGCCGACGATGTCGATGTTCGCTCGGCTGCCGGCCCGGATGAAGGTGTCGGACAATCGCGCGGAGGTGCTGGCCGGCCTGGAAACGCTGCGGGCGCTGGTCGAGCGGACGGCACCTGCCGATCGGTCCGATGCCGCGCACGGGCACGGGGACCGTCCTCGCGCGCACAGGAGCATGTACTTCCGCGGCGGCCCTTATGAGTCTTGAAGGCCCGTCCACGGCCGTTCGTTGACGGGTTGCTCGGTGAAGATGCCGCCCGACGGTCCCTTCTGCAGGTTGACCTGCTGGCGGGCCCTGTCCGCGGGGCGCGGCACACGGTGCAGTCGACGCTCAGATCCCGGACGATGGCGCCGTTCGCGTCGGCCAGGGACCGGAGCCGAGTGAGGATCCGGTGGCAGGTGGCGGGTGCCTTGCGCTGCCACCGGCGGAACAGGTCGCAGCCCCGGTTCCACGGTCTTGTGTGCGACGGAGACATCCCGTCACGGAACTCCCGTCCGGACACGGAACCGTAGGCCGTCGAACAGCCGCCGCCGACGCCAGACGGCGGCCCTCCCACCCTGGCACCCTTCGTCCAGGCGCCTGGAGGTCACGGTGCCATAAAGGAGAAGGGGGCGGGGCGGCAAGAGTGGTGTCCTGCCGAGGCAGGGTGGGGCGGGCACCAGCGTGCCCGCCCCGTGCTCGCGGATGAGCGTCAGTTCTTGCCGAGCAGCTTGTTCATCCGCTCGATCTCCGCGCTCTGCGAGATGACGATCTGCCCGGCCATCTCCGTGGCCGGGGCGTAGGAACCGTCGGCCTGCTCGGTCTTGGCCATCTCGACCGCGCCTTCATGGTGCTTGATCATCATTTCCATGAACGCGGTGTCGAACGCCTTGCCGGAGGCCTTCTCCAGCCGGTCCATCTCCTGCACGGTCATCATGCCGCCGGACTCCCCGCCGTGCATGGAGTGGGCCATGGCTCCGTCGGCGGGTACTTCCTCGCCCCATGAGGTCAGCCAGCCCGACAGCGTGTTGATCTCGGGGTCCTGGGCTTTCTTGATGGCGGCGGCGAGCTTCTTCACCTCGGCCGACTGAGCCCGCTCGGGCGCGAGGCCGGCCATCTCCACAGCCTGGCGGTGGTGCGGGATCATCCCCTTGGCGAAAGCGACATCGGCCGCGTTGTGCTGCCCCTGGGACGCCGATGCAGAGACGGCGGGGGAAGCGCTGTTGCTGTTGTGCCCGCCGTGCCCGGCGGAGTCATCACCGTTGCCGCCGCAGGCGGCCAGGACGAACGCCGCCGCACCTGCGGCGGCGACGGCGGCGGTACGGCGGAACAGGAAACGCGTGCGGATCATGGTGGTGCAGCTCCTTGATGTGCGCCGGTCACGGCGCGGTGGATCAGATGAAGGGCGTGCGAGAGCACGGCACCCGCGCCACGAGGCGCGAGAGGTGCCGGGCGGGGCCGCTCTAGATCCGCAGAAGCTGCAGTTCGGACAGGTCGGGCGGGGCGCGTCCGTCATGGGGCGAGCCGGTAGGCGCCGCGACGGGGCCGGCGACGGCGGGTGCCTGCAGCACCGGGCCGGCGGCCGGCGCCGGCGGTGTGTACGGCGAGCTGGTACCGGTGGCCGCACAGGTGGCGTCGGCGTGATCGAGGTGTCCCGACCCGCCATCCGTGTGCGAGCATCCCCCGCCTGCGTACGGGACGCCGTCAGCGGGGGCCATGACCATCTCGTGGCCGCCTCCCGCCTGCGCCGCAACGGCAGCACCCGGTGTCAGGCCGTGCATGCCCAGCACCCCGGCCAGCACCGCCAGCACCAGCAGCACGAACAGCCGCCCGGCGGGGCGGCTGCTGCTGCGGGTGCACGTGGTCACAGGGCTCATCGTACGGGGCAGCCCGCACGGGGCATGTCCCGCCGGCCCCTTGCCGCACCCGTTCACCCGCGCCGGTCGCACGCCCCGGCACGGTGGGATCGGGTACCGAAGGAGTGGGATCGGTCGAGTGGACTCGGCGTGTCGGATGGGCCGTTGGTTCTGGCGCCGCGGCGTGCGGCGGCGCCAGAACCATGAGCGGGTCCCGCGGCAACGGGGTTCGCTCTGTCTCCGGGGTAACTGATTGCCCGCAGTACTTCGGAGAGCCCGCTGGTGGCCGAGAGGCCGACAGTCAGGCATGCATAAAGATCAGGCATGGACGGGTTCTGGGTCAAGAGTGAGACACCCGTGCGTGAACTGCGCGCCCCGTTGACCCTCTGACCTGCTGAGACGAAGGACAGGGCATGTCCGAAAGCGTGAGGAGACCGCGGGACAAAAACACGGATTATCACTCTCTGTAATATCTCCGGGTAGAGAAAGGTGGGACACAACTGCGGGAAACGACCGATCACTTGGCACCTGAGCAGGCAAGATGCCGTTACCGGAGCAGCGGGAGGGCAAGACCGACTCAGGGACAACTCCGCGGATTGCCTGGCTCAGGGGTTAGCACTGCGAGCCGAAGTGCTGCAACATCACTAACCACCAAGGCGACGGCAATCGCCTGACGCAAGACCGAGTGGCCCGCAGTGCAAGTCGTTGAGCCCGAAAAGAGTTAGGTAGAAAGTTGAACAACATTCTTTGCGGCGCGTCGCGCCCTCTGGCGATGCCGGAGGCTGGCGTCCTCATTGTGATCATCGTCATCGCCGTGGCCCTGGCTCTCGCCGGCCTGCCGACTGCCGGCGTGCTCCTCTTAATCGCCGAGACCCTCTCACTGGGTGCCCGTCTGCTGACGGATCAGCGGCGTCGGAGCACCGGGCAGGCTCGGAGCACGGAAGTCTGACAGACAGATGGCACGTCGAGAGAATCCGATCCCCCAGTGCAGCAGATCGCTCCTGGCTTTGGTGACGTGGCTGCGTGCCGGCCGGACAGAGGCCGGGCTGACCTACGAGCAGCTCGCCTCGCGCACCGAATTCAGCGCGGACACCCTCTCGCGTGCCGCTTCCGGACGCGGCGTGCCGCGGAACCTGGCCGCGGTTCTCGCCTACGCCCAGGCCTGCGGACGAAGCACGAAGGAGGCAGAGCGGCTGTGGAAGAACGCCCGGCGCGATGAGTCCCGTGCCCAGGGCGTGCTCAGCGGCCATCGTGGGGTGCACATCAGCGTCGTCAAGGACTTCGCTGACCTGCACTCTGCCATCGTCGATCTGTACCACGACGACGGCAGCCCGCCCCTGCGCGACCTGGACAAGCGCCTGGGTGGTATGGGGCGGCTGCCGCACAGTACGGTCAGCCGGGTCCTCAAAGGCAGTTCCACACCCAGCCGGACCTTCGTGGCGGCCTTCGCGCAAGCCTGCAATGTCCGGAAAGCCGACCTGCCGGAGTGGACGAAGGCCTGGGACCGAGCCGACGCCGACCGGCGCAGCAGCCGTATGCGGTCACGCAAGCCCGATCAGGCGCAGCAACGCCTGACCGTCCATGACCGCGTCACGCCTCGCGATCTCCAACTGCTGATGAGCGAGTTGGAATCGGCCTCACGCAAGGAACCAGCTCTCAAGCTTCTCATCCATGTGCCGGAGCCGGAAAGCGTCGAGGCACGTGCTGCTGCCCGTATGAGCCGAGAACTTCTCGTCGACCAGGCGCAGCGCCGCGGAGAGCTCGCTTGCCCGCAGTGTCACCGACCGTCGTTCGGCTACGGCGACAGGCACGGTTGGAGAGCAGAACTGTGTACCAGTTGCGCCCCTCGGTCTGCACAGCG
This sequence comes from Streptomyces glaucescens, assembly GCF_000761215.1. Lineage (GTDB taxonomy): Bacteria > Actinomycetota > Actinomycetes > Streptomycetales > Streptomycetaceae > Streptomyces > Streptomyces glaucescens_B. Next base: position 91,537 of record NZ_CP009438.1, read on the forward strand.
TGGACCGGTTCCGTACGAGACCGCTCCGCTGGGAGCCGATCATCCTGCTGATACGCCCACGCTTGTTCTGCGCGACTCGACCGCCGGCCGTTCAGACAACACAGCCGCAGACACCCCCACACTGTCACTTCGCCTACCGGACCCGGCGAAGCGGCCCCCTCTGCCCAAACGGACCAGCCGGGCCTGGCCTGTCCCGCCACGGCCCTCGCCAGCATCACGGCTGAGTGCGGACTCCCTGACCACGCTGAGCGAAGCATCCGCCCAGCGGCCCGTCACTCCCGCCGACCCCACAGTGGCCCGAACCGACAATCGCGGAGTATCGCCGTACGGACCTCCCCCGCACCCCCGTGCTGGCCAGTCCTACCGTCACAGTGACGACTGGTTCGCGGACACCACCTCGCCGCAGGCACCCTCACCCCTGCCGAGAGTGCGAGTGCGCATCAACATCCCGGGATCCAGACCTCTGCCGCCTGTGGTGGCGCCCAGCCCCTCGCGCTCAATCGCGGACGACGACACCCAGGAGAAGAAGAAACCCGAAACCGAAGGCAGCGACACCGTAGCTGCGGTCCGGTTGTCCTCGGAAGACTAGAGGGAAGCCGGTGATCCTTCAGTCGCTGCCCGAGCACGCTCGGGCTTGGCGCGGGGCTCGATGGAAGTGAGGCCGGCCTCATGGGCGGCTGGCCGTACGAGGTGGCTCGTGCCGCGCGCGAACCGGCGCACCCGCTCACCGCACCAGCGCACCAGCGCACCGGATGCCGGGATGTCCGGCACTCCCCCACCGCACCGGTGCACCGGAGTGGAGTCCACCCGATGCGCTCCACCGCGGTCTCCGCCTGTTTCTGCGACTTGCTGAACCCCCAGGGACGGGCGAACGCACGCGGCTGAGTGGCCAGGATGCCGACCATGGTTGTGGCCGGGGGCCCCGCGCTCAGTAGGCACCCGCGCGGCACCTGGGCCACCTGACCCGACCCGGATGTCAGTGCCGCGTGTGATAGCCGCCCGTTCGAATCCGGCCCGCCCGTAGAGCTGCCTTTTGATCTTTCTCGTCCGACGGTTCTCGGTTCGAAGAGCCCGGGGCACCAGCCCCATACCGAAATACGCTGCCGCCCCCGGGCGCGCCCCCGTGCAGAGCGGACGCCTCGTGGTACGAACAGAAGCCGTGGTGGTCCGACGAGGCGCAGGGCGGGTGCGGTCGGCGTCCCGGGCGGCCGAGACGAGGGCGATCCCGCCCGCGTCCGCTTGAACCGAGTGGAGGACCGGTGCTGGATATCAGCGCACTGACCTGGGCCGTCACCATCGGCCTGATCTTCGCCCTGCTCGTCGTCGATCTGGTCCTGGCCGCAGCGCGCCCGCACCGGGTCGGTTTCGGTGAGGCCACCGCCTGGTCGGTGTTCTACATCCTCGTCGCGGTCGCTTTCGGTATCTGGTTCGCCGCACGGTACGGCGGAGAGGCAGGGACCGAATACTTCGCCGGCTACATCGTCGAGAAGAGCCTGTCGGTCGACAATTTGTTCGTGTTCGTCATCATCATGACCACCTTCGCCGTGCCGGCGGAGCACCAGCACAAGGTACTCACGTTCGGCATCGTGCTCGCCCTGGTCATGCGTGCGATCTTCATCGCGCTCGGTGCCACCCTGCTGGCGCTGTTCTCCTTCATGTTCCTGCTGTTCGGCCTGCTGCTGATCTACACCGCCGTGCAGTTGTTCCGGCACCGTGACGAGGACCCCGACATCGAGGACAACGTCCTGGTGAAGGCCGCCCGCCGGTTCCTGCCCGTCACCGACGACTACGTGGGCGGCAAGCTCTCCGTCCGCGACGACGGGCGCCGGATGGTCACGCCGCTGTTCATCGTCCTGCTCGCCATCGGCAGCATCGACCTGCTCTTCGCGCTCGATTCCATCCCCGCGGTGTTCGGCGTCACCCGGGAGCCCTACATCGTCTTCGCCGCCAACGCCTTCGCCCTGCTCGGCCTGCGCGCCTTGTTCTTCCTCGTCAAGGGGATGCTGGACCGGCTGGTGTACCTGTCCGCCGGGCTGGCGCTGATTCTCGCGTTCATCGGCGTCAAGCTCATCCTGCACTGGGCGCATGTCGACGTGCACGAGGGGGTCCCTGAGATCCCCACCCCGCTCAGTCTCGGCGTGATCGGCGCCGTGCTCGCGGTGGTCACCGTGGCCAGTCTGCTCAAGACCAGGCGTGACCCGACCGCCAAGGCCCACCCCGGCTCGCTGCGCTCCCATCCTCCCGGGTCCGCGGAGTCCGACCGGCAAACCGGAGTCCACTGAGCCACGCTCGGGGCAGCCGGGCCGTACGCAAATGGACGAGTGTCAGCCACCTCGACCCGGGCGGACAGTCCCTCGTGCCCCGGTCCCCGGATGCCAATGGGAGCGGGACGACCTCTCCGCGGTTGTCTTGGGCGTTTTCTCCCGTCTGCGGCCGGACGCGTTGGCCGGCGCCGCCACTGCCGCAGCAGCTGCTGGTGAGTCGTAGCGGTCAGAGCGCTCGGCCCGCACCGGCCGCGCGCAAAGCCCGAGGTGCCGCCGTCACTTCGTGCTGTCGTCCGGCCTGGCCGAGGTCGGTGGAGCAGGCGTTCGCAGCAGGCGCGGGCGATGGGCGGAGTGGCGTTCGGAGGGATCGCCCGGCCGGCGGGCAAGGCGGTCAGCGCTTTGACACGGACCCCCAGCTCGGCCTCGCCGTCGCGGCGGTCAGCGTGTCCGGCTCGGCTGCGGACTGTCTGATCCTTCTCCGGGGCGCATCCCCCGCGAGAGCTACAGCAGCGGTCCATGTGCGGGTGATTCGCGGACGGCGCCGGGTTCCTAGCGTGGTTGTCAGGTCGCAGCCGGTGCGACCGCTGAGGGGGAGGTCACATGAGGACCACGTCCACCGCACGGCACGCCGAAGGGCCCGGCCCGGACACCGGGCCCGACGGTCACGATGCTCACGGTGGTCGCGGCGGTCGTCTCGGCCGGATCGTGCGCTCTCCGCTCGGCTGGATGCTGACGGGACTGGTCGGTGTCGGCCTGGTCTCGGGCCTGACCGCCACGGGTCCCGGTCCGGTTCCGGTGCTGGGCGCGGGTGCCGCGGTGGGCGTGTACTGGCTGGTCATGCGCCGCGTCGCGCGACGCTCGACGCCGGAGATCGACCGGCGGGGAGCCGGCCGGGAGGCGCTGCTGGGCGGCGCGATCGGCCTGGGCTTCGTCGGGGTGTCCGCCTTGCTGATCACGTCCTTCGGGGGCTACTCGTTCTCCTGGGCGGGCCATGGCTTCGTGGCGGTCGTCTGGTCCGCGGTCATGGTGCAGATCGGCACCGCGGTCACCGAGGAGTTGGTGTTCCGCGGTCTCGCACTGCAGGCCCTGGAGCAGCTGTGGGGCAGCCGGGCCGCCATCGTGGTCACCGGGTCGTTCTTCGGCCTCGCGCATCTGGGCACTCAGGAAGCCAGTGCGTGGAGTGCGCTGGCGATCGCTGTCGAGGCCGGTGTGATGCTCGGCGCCGCGTTCCTGTGGCGGCGTAACATCTGGTTCGTCGCGGGACTGCACTTCGCCTGGAACACCACCGAGCAGCTGCTCGGCATCCCGGTCTCCGGGCACCCGTCCGAGGGCCTGTTCACCGTCGACGTGCATGGCTCCGCTGTGCTGACCGGCGGTGGCTTCGGCCTGGAGGCGGCGCTGACGCCCGTCGTCCTCGGGCTGCTGCTCGCCGTACGGATGTTCGCCCTCGCCCGCCGCGGCGGGCGCCTGCTGCCCCGTCGATCCGCACGGCACACGCAGGCCGGCTGACCGGAGGAAACGATGGTGATGTCCCCTCAGGCGCCCCGGAGCCGTGCGCTGCTCCGGGCGCCGCTCGAGTGGTGGGAGGAGCGGGACGCCTTCCTCAAGGACGGCGTCCTCGCCCTCGTGCTGGCCCTGTTGGCCTTCGTACCCACCCTGTCCACCATCGGAGCGCAGATCGGGGATCTCCCCGAGCGGCCGGCGAGCGCGCTCAGCGTCGCCCTGACCGCGGCGCAGACTCTGCCGCTGGCGGCCCGCAGGCGGTGGCCCGCAGGCTGCCTGGCTGTCGCCGCCGCCGCGTTCGCCGCGTATCAGGCGCTGGGCTTCGCAACGACATTCGGCAGCCTGGGGCTGTATCTGGCCTTGTACTCGGCCGGAGCCCACCAGGTCCGCTTCCGCCGTGGCCTGGCGGGCGTGGTGAGCGCGGGCTACGCCGTGCTGGCGCTCGTCCTGGACCGTCTGGGCTCACCGCTCGGCATCGCGGACCACCTCGCGTTCTATCTGACTCTGGCCGTGTTCTGGATGGTGGGCAGTACCGTGCGCACACGGCGGGCGGAAGAGGCGCAGCGGCGGCGGCTGGCCACCGAACTGGCCACGGCCGCGGAGCGGGCACGCATCGCCAGCGAGCTGCACGACGTGGTCACCCATCACGTGACGGCCATGGTGGTCCAGGCGGATGCGGCCCAGTTCCTGCTTACTTCCGCACCGGACAAGGCCAGCGAGGGACTCTCGGCCGTCAGCGACACCGGCCGTCGGGCGCTGACCGAGCTGCGGTACCTGCTCGGCGTGCTGGAGGCGACCGGCGAGTCAGCGTCCGCGGACCGGGCACCCACCCTGGGACGGCTCGGGGACCTGGTCGAACAGGCCCGCCGGTCCGGGCAGCCGGTCGAGTTCAGCGAGCAGGGCGAGCGGCGAGCGCAGTCCGTGGACGTCGAACTGGCCGCCTACCGGGTGGTGCAGGAGGCGCTCACCAATGCGATGAAGTACGCCGCCGGGCAAAAAACACAAGTCCTGATCGGGCACGGCGAGAAGCACATCGAGATCAAGGTGACCACCGACAGGCCCAGCACCGTCCCGGCGGCAGCACCTGCCCTGCGGAAGCCGGACCCGGCGGGCGGGCGTGGACTGGCGGGGCTGCGTGCACGGGTGCGGATGGTCAATGGTGAACTCAAGGCCGGACCGCGGACCGAAGGCGGCTTCGAGGTCCACGCCACAATCCCGTCCAAGCCCGTAACGGAGTGACCCCGTGAGCGATGCGCCGTCACCGATCCGCGTGCTCGTCTGCGACGACCAGGCCCTGGTACGCACCGGCTACGTCACCATCTTCTCCGCCCAGCCCGACATGAAGGTCGTCGGAGAAGCCGAGAACGGGCACGAAGCGGTCCAGGCCGCACAGCGACTGCGTCCCGATGTGGTGATCATGGACATCCGCATGCCCCTGCTCGGCGGCATCGAAGCGACCCGGCAACTGGCCGGTCCCGACGCCGAAACACCGCCGAAGATACTGGTCGTCACCACCTTCAACGTCGACGCCTACGTCTACGACGCACTGCGTGCCGGGGCCAGCGGCTTCCTCCTCAAGGACGCGCCCCCGGCGGAACTGGTCAACGCCATCCGCACGGTCGCGAAGGGCGAGGCCCTGCTGGCCCCCGCCGTCACCCGCCACCTCATCGGCCACTTCGCCGAACACCTGCGCCCGGCCGACACCAACCGGCCTGCCAGAGACGAGGTGATACGGGCACTGACCCCGCGCGAGCTGGAGGTGCTCGGGCAGATCGCTGAAGGACTGTCCAACGCGGAGATCGCCGCGGAGCTCTTCATCACCCCCGAGACGGTCAAGACCTACGTATCGAGAATCCTGACCAAACTCGGCCTGCGCGACCGCGTCCAGGCCGTCGTCCTCGCCCACCGGATCGGACTGGCGCCCAGGAGCGAGTGAGTACCGCGCACTGGAGCTCTCGAAACGACCAACACCATGACCCGCGTCCTCCCGCACACCAACACCGCCGGCCGGTGCACGTGCAGGGCCAGCAGACGGCGCAGGCTCCAGGCATCAAGGCGCTGCTCACCGACCTGGTGCTCGGGAAGGTGCCCGCCCCTGAGCAGGCACCTGCTGTAGCTGCCCCTGTCCGGGCCGCGCCCCCGGCAGCGCGGCCGAGTACGCCCGTTGAGCAGTTGCGGCAGCCGGCGGAGCTGCGGGACGCGGGCATCCTCACGGAGGACGAGTTCGCGGCCAAGAAGGCGGACATCCTCGCCCGCATGTGATCCGCGCCGACGCGACGGTTTCGACGCGGGCAGCCGTCGCGTCCGGCCCGGATGAGGATGCCCGCAAGGGAAGTGCGGCCTGGTCCGCGACGCGCGCTTGCAGCTTCGTGTGGCAAGGCCGCACCACTTGATCGGCTGTGGCCTCAGGGGTTTTCTCGTCGCTCCACAGCGCGACCGATGAGTTTGCGGCTCCCCGGCGGTCCAAGCTCGTGACACCCTAGGAAAGGGCACCGCCATGTCGGAGCTTCTCGTCGACTTCATCACGTCCCTCGACGGCTACGCATCGGGAGAGGGTTGGCCCGGATTCTGGGGCCTCGAGGGCCCGGAGTACCTCGCGTGGCTCGGTGAGCAGCCCGAGGCCACCTACCTGATGGGAGCGAACACCTACCGCCTGATGTCCGGCTTCGCCGCGGGCGAGGTACCGAACGGCCAGGACGAGTTCAGGCCCGAAGAAGAGGCATCCGTCGACGAGCTCACGCAAGCATCAAAAGTGGTGTTCTCCTCCTCACTCGAGGAGCCACTGACGTGGGCCAACTCCATTCTCGTCCGCGGCGACGCCGTCGAGGCGGTCCGCGCCATGAAGTCGAGCGGCTCGGGGCTGCTCAGCACGATCGGCAGCCTCAGCCTGTGCCGGTCCCTCCTGCGAGCCGGACTCGTCGACCGCTTCCGGGTCGTGATGTTCCCGGTGATCACCGGGGCCACGGGCGAAGAACGCATCTACGACGGCTATCCGGACGTCGCCCTCGAGATGATCGAGCACCGCACCTTCGACGGCCGCATCCAGCTGGTCGAATACAAGCCCCGCGTGCTCGATCACCCGCCGCTCGGCGTGCCTGCGTGACGTCGCCCGCCCGCCGGCCTGGACGGCCGCCAGGCCGGCCCGGCGGACACGAAGCAAGAGTGACCTCACCAGCGGCCCGTCCGGGCGGGCGAACAGCACACGCCCGTGTCCAGGCATACCGCCTCAAGTTCGGGGCAACAGCAATCAGACAGCTCGGCTCCCCCTTCCGAGTACGGCGGTCTCGCCACCATCCCCCCGGTGGCGAGACCGCCCACCCCAAGCCGGTGCCAGGCACTCCCGTACCCACGCCAGACTGCGGCCGGGCCGTGCGAGCGCCACTGCGCCATTCGCCGTCACGGACCAGGCGCCGACTGCGCTTGCACCGGCGCGGGACCGTTCCACGACCCAGCGGCGACGCAGCACCTGGAAGCCGCGGGTGTCATCGCTACGGCGGACGAAGCCGAGGTCAATATCCGGGCCGCGTTGCACTTCGCGCGACGAGGTGGCCGGTGTGTCCCCATCGGCCCTTCCTGTCAACCGCCGAAGCGTTGCTGGACGTAGGCAGCCGGATGCGTGCGGCATCCCGAGGCCACCAGGACGCGGCCGCTCCACCCGGAAAAACAGCCTCGCCTTCGCCCCGTGTGCCGGTCAGGTGGGGTTCAGCGGAGTGATACCGGTACCCGCGTACAGCTCGGGTTCCAGCGACAGAACCGTGAGAGGCTCCCCTGCTTTGATCGCCTGCCAGGCGATCGCCGCCGCGTGGGCCACCGGCCAGTCCACGTTCTTCCAGTCCATCGCGTCCACGGAGTGCGCCGCGGTGAACGGGATGTGCTCGGCGAACCGCAAGGATGCCGCGTGCTTGCCTGCCCCGGCGACCCGCCGCTCGGCGGCGAGGATGGACAGGGAGGGGATGAGGGCGCGGCCGGTGCCGCGCGAGGCCTCGATGTAGAGGCCGGTGAAGAAGGGGTGGGCCCGGTACAGGGCGGCCAGGGCGGTGTGGTCCAGGACAGCCGTCAGGTTCACGCGACGGCGCCGCCCTGATGGGCGCGGATCTTCGCCCAGGCTTCCCGACCGGCCTGCTGGACCTGCTCCGTGTACTGGAGGCCGAGCTCACGGGCCGCCTCGACAGCGCGCTGCTCCCGTTCGGCTTCCGTCAGCTCGCGGGAGGCGAGCTCTTCCAGCAGCTCGGTGATGGTGGTGCCGCGCTCTTCGGCGAGGACACGCAAGCGGTCCCGCACTTTCTCGCTGGTCTTGATGCTCGTCGGCTTGCTCACACTGCCTATTCTACCGGCGGTAGAACCCGCGGGCCCGGGAGCGCGTCACCCCACCCCGGCCCGCGAGTCCCGTGCGCATCCGACCCGGGGGCCGGGCGTGACACAGAGGCGAATCCCGCTGAGTCGGTCATGGGTTACCCATCGGTGCTATCAAGGGTGTATGAGGGTATCTTCCGGACAACTCCGGACCCGGCCCCGGACGCTGTCTCGTGCCCCGCCCACCGGACGCGCCCGTCGCCGGCGCGTCTCTCTGCTGGACCCGCACAGCGCGGCCGGGCAGGTATTCCTCGTCCAGATCGTGATCGTGGTCCTGCTGGTCGTGGCCGGGATAGTGAGCGTCATGCTCCAATCGGCGCACGACGCCGTCCAGCAAGGGCGTCGGGACTCGCTCGTCGCCGCCCAGTCGTTCGCGAGTTCTCCTGGCATGGTCGAGGCGCTGCGAAGCCGCGACCCGACCGCGGTGCTGCAGCCACGAGCCGAAGAGGCGCGCAAGAGGACGGGCGTGGATTTCGTGGTGGTCACGGACACCAAGGGGATCCGCCTCACGTATCCCTATCCGCAGGAGATCGGGAAGAAGTTCGTCGGCACCATCCAACCGGCGCTCGAAGGCAAGACCGTCATCGAGCAGGCAGGCGGCCCGCCCGTGCCGGAGGGCGAGGGGACGGCCGTGCAGGCGGTGGTCCCGGTGACCGACGCGCGCGGGACCGTCGTCGGTCTGGTCTCGGCCGGGATCACGGTCGAGAACGTGGGAAGGCTGTGGGTGCCGCAGCTGCCGATCATCCTCGGAACCGGGGCTGCCGGACTGGCCCTGGCGGCCACGGGGACCACGCTCGTGTCCCGGCGGCTGCTGCGGCATACGCACGGTCTGGCTCCGCTGGAGCTCGCGCGGATGTACGAGCACCACGACGCGGTCCTGCACGCGGTGCGAGAAGGGGTGCTCATCACCGCCGCCGACGGGCGGTTGCTGCTGGCCAACGACGAGGCGAACCGGCTGCTCGGCCTGCCGACGGACGCACCGGGGCGCCATGTGCGGGAGCTGGGGCTGTCAGAGCGGATGACTCACCTGCTCATCTCCCCGGAGGCGGTCACCGACGAGGTGTGTCCTGCCGAGGACCGGTTGCTGGCCGTGAACAAGCGCGCGACGTTCCCGAGCGGGGACCAAAGCGGCAGCGTCGTGACACTGCGGGACACCACGGAGTTGGCCGCCGTCTCGGGACGGGCGGAGGTGGCACGGGAGCGGCTGACGCTGCTGTACGAGGCCGGGACGCGGATGGGAACGACGCTCGACGTGAGGCGTACGGCCCAGGAGCTGGCCGACGTGGTGGTACCGCGGTTCGCCGACATCGTCACGGTCGATCTGCTGGACGCGGTGCTGCTCGGACGAGAACCCACCGCGGAGGGATGGCGGCATCTGCGGCGTGCGGCGATCAGCGGGAATCAGCAGGCGATGCCGATGTATCCGGCGGGCGAAGTGATCACGTTCTCGCCGGGGACGCCGCAGATGGAGGCGCTGCAGCGAGGGAGGGGCGTCCTGGAGGCGGACCTGCGGCAGGCGCACGGCTGGCAGGAGCAGGACCCGGACCGGGCCCGCAGGGCCATGGAGAGGGGACTGCGTTCGCTGGTGGCCATGCCGCTGCGGGCGCGGAACGTGCCGCTGGGCGTGGTGAACTTCTACCGGTCGACCCCCTCCCCGGCGTTCGAACCAGAGGATCTGTCCTTCGCCGAGGAACTGGCCGCACGTGCCGCGGTGGCCATCGACAACGCCCGGAGGTTCGCCCGGGAGCACGCGCTGGCGGTCACACTGCAGCGCAGCCTGCTGCCGCGCGGGCAGCCGCAGCAGGACGCACTGGAGGTGGCCTGGCGCTATCTGCCCGCAGAGGCGGGGGTGGGCGGTGACTGGTTCGACGTCATCCCACTGCCGGGCGCGCGCGTGGCGCTGGCGATGGGTGACGTCGTCGGCCATGGGCTGCACGCCGCGGCGACCATGGGCCGGCTGCGTACCGCGGTGCACAACTTCTCGACGCTCGATCTCCCGGTTGACGAGGTGCTCGCCAACCTGGACGACCTCGTCGTACGCATGGACAACGAGGAGAGGGCCGAGGGGGACGGCGAAGGCCACGAAGGGGAGGGGGTGACGGGAGCGACATGTCTGTACGCGATCTACGACCCGGTGACGGGAATCTGCACGATGGCCCGCGCGGGGCACCCCGAGCCGGTGCTGGTGCGCCCGGACGGAACCGTCACCTGTCCCGGTGTGCCGGCATCGGCCCCGCTGGGTCTCGGCTGCTACCCCTTCGAAACCGCCGAGGTGCACCTGGGCGAGGGTTCTCGGCTGGTGCTCTACACCGACGGCCTGGTGGAGCAACGAGGCCATGACATCGACGTCGGCCTGGACCGGCTGCGCCGGACACTGAGCGAGGCCGGGATGCGCGCTCCGGAGGAGGCGTGCCAGGCGGTGATCGAATCGCTGAAGCCGGCGCACCCCACCGACGACATCGCGCTGCTGGTGGCGCGGACCCGGAGGTTCCCGCCCTCGCGCGTGGCCGAGTGGAGCGTGCCGTCCGATCCCGCGGAGGTGCCCTCGGTGCGGGCACGGTGCAGGGCGACGCTGCGGAGTTGGGGGCTGGAGGGGATCGCTTTCACCACGGAACTGATCCTCAGCGAGTTGGCCACGAACGCGATCCGCTACGGGTCGCCACCGGTCAACGTGCGGCTGCTGTACGGGCGCTGTCTGGTCTGCGAGGTGTCGGACGCCAGCAGTACATCGCCTCGTCTGCGGCGGGCGACGACCACGGACGAAGGCGGACGGGGCCTGTTCCTCGTGGCGCAGTTCGCGCAGCGATGGGGCACGCGCTACACCGCCCGCGGCAAGGTCATCTGGACGGAACAGCCCCTGAGCGACGGCCCGTCCGCCGCCCTGGCCCACGCACCGGTCGACGCTCTCCTCGAACAGTTCGGTGATGCCACCCTGTGAGTTCGCAGAGCATGCTCCCGCGCCGCGGGGCAAGCCCGCGAAGTCCCCTGCACGAGAACCGGAACGACATCAGGCGACACTGCCACGGCGAGATTCGTGATCGCGGACGAGACAGCCGGTCCGGTTCACGTACCAGGCGACGAGGCCGGCCTGTCAGTGCCCAGACGCACGTAGCGTCACGCGCGCGGTGGGGCCCGTAGCGCTCGGTCAGTACCTCCACCAGCCACAGGCCGTGGCCGCCCTCGGTGGCGGCGGCGTACTCGGGGTCGGCCGGTGCACGCCACCTGCCGGTGTCGCGGACCTCGATCCCAGCACGCGTCGCGACCAACGTACTGGTCGCGACGCGCGCTGCATGGCGAGCGCAGGGTTTCAGGTGGTGGTGCGGTCGTCTCGGCGTGCGGCGAGCGCGGCGTCGGCGCTGGGGTGGACGGGCAGGAAGGTGTCCATCCCGGTGACGCTGAGCAGGCGGCCCAGCCGGTCGGGGATGGCTGCCAGGGTCAGGGAGCCGTCGGCGTCCTTGGCGCAGCGCCAGATGCCGACGAGGGCGCCCAGGCCGGAGGAGTCGCAGAACGTGACGCCCGCCAGGTCGGCGACCAGGTCGGGGTGGCCGTTCGCGATGAGGTCCAGGGCGCGGGCCCGCACGGCGGGGGCGGAGGCGATGTCGAATTCACCGGAGAGTGCGATGACGGCCCGGGTGCCGTCGGTGTGCGGGACGTCGATGTGGAGTGCGTCGGTCATGGGCGTCGGTTCTCCTGCCCGACGGAGGCGCCGGCGGTCGGGGCGGCGGCGCTGTGAGCGGTGGTGGTGATGCCCGCGGGGGCGGCATCGGGGGTGGGGACGGACAGGGCCAGCAGTGCCACGTCGTCGCGTTCGGTGTCGGGGAGGGTGTCCAGGAGTGCGACGGTGTCGTCGATCAGGCAGCCTGCCCTGACCGGCACCTGGCGCTGGGCCAGGAAGTCCGTCAGTCCGGTGTCGGCGAGCATGTCGCCTTCGGCGGTGCGGGCCTCGGTCAGCCCGTCGGTGTACAGCAGCAGTCCCTGGCCGGGTGCCAGGTGCAGGGTGCGTGAGGCGAAGGCGGCTTCGGCGAACGCGCCGACCAGCATGCCGCCCTTGGCGCGGACCGCCTCCACCCGCATGCCGCCGTCGTCGGTGGGGCTGAGGTGGTAGGCGGGCGGGTGGCCGCCGGTGGCCAGCGTGACCGTGAAACCGCCGTCCCGGACGGGATCGAGCAGGCCGAAGATGGCGGTGCAGAAGCGGGTGCCGACCGCCGCGTCCAGCAGCAGCGCGGCGTTCAGGGCCTTGAGCGCGGCCGTGGGTTCGGCGTCGACGAGGGCTGCGGCCCGCAGCGTGTAGCGGGTCAGTGAGGTGACCGAGGCGGCTTCGGCGCCCTTGCCGCACACATCGCCCAGGAAGAACGCCCACCGGCCGGCGCCGACGGGGAAGACGTCGTAGAAGTCGCCGCCCACTTCCTGGGGGGAGGCGGTCTTGTAGTGGCAGGCCAGCTCCAGCCCCGGTACCGCGGGCAGCACGGGAGGCACCAGGGTGCGTTGCAGGGTGGAGGCGAACGCGGCGATGGCCGCCTTGTCCCGCTCCGCGCGCTGCCGGGCCTCTTCCTCCGCCTGGCGCTTCTCCTGCTCGGCGCGTACGACGTGCAACGCCGACAGCCGCAGTTCGAGCTGGTCACGCACCACCGCCGCCAGGTCCGCCAGCGTGGCCGAATCCGCCTCGTTGATCTCGCGGGGGCGGGTGTCGAGGATGTTGACCGTGCCCAGCCGGTACCCGTCGGCGGTGATGATCGGAGCGGCGGCGTAGAACCGCACCCCCATCGGGCCGGCGACCAGCGGATTGGAGCAGGCGACCGGATCGAGCAGGGTGTCGGGGATGACGGTGGTGTCATCGGTCAGCACCGCCGAGGCGCACAGGCCCGGGTCGCGGCCGATCTCGGTGACGCCTTCCAGCCCGTGCGTGGCCTTGAACCAGATCCGGTCCTCGTCCACGATCGTCACCGTCGCCACCGGCACCTCGAACAAGCGAGCGGCCAGGGCTGCGACTCGGTCGTAGGCACCGTCCGGAGGGGTGTCGAGAATGTCGTAACGGCGCACCGCCGCCAACCGTGCCGCCTCGACCGCGTCCAGAGGCTTGCTCGGTGCTATCGCAGGCGGACTCGCTTGCTCCGGCATGTTCCTCGTCTCGCTCATCCCCCCAGGAAGGCACCGACCGGACAGCCAGCGCTCTGGAACTCTACCGAACGCTGGCCGATACACCCGATCCGGCGCCGGGCCTCATGGAACGGCCGCCACAGCCTCGTCCCGCCGTGCGCGCGATGGTGAGCAGAACGCGCGCGACGGTCCGGCCGGCGAAGGTGCCGCCGGGACCGTCACGCGTGTGTGGTCGCGAAGGCCGCTCACGCGGTGAAAGCCTCCACGAGGCTTCAGCCGGACGATCGTCCTCACGGGCAACAGGAGACGGCGGCGGTTCAGCCGCTGAAGGCGTCGCTGAGGGATTCCCGGCAGTCGATGACCGCGTCGACGCCGACGATGCTCATGGTGCGCCTCACGTTCTCGGCCGGTGCGGCCAGGCGCAGCCACCCGCCGGCCTCGCTGAGGGCGCGGTGGGCGGCGATGAGGATGTTGATGCCGCTGGAGTCCATGAAGGTGACCTTCCCCATGTCGGCCACGACCCGGGGACCGGACTCGCCCTGGGCGTCCAGGGCCCGGCAGAGAGTGTCTGCGGTGTGGTGGTCGATCTCCCCGGCCAGGGCCACCACGCGGATGCCGTCGGTCACGGTGACCGCGGCCGACAGCCGGCCCGACTGTGCAGCGTGACCGGTGTCCGCCGTACGGTTCTCACCCATGTGAAGATACTGGCACATCAGGACCTCCGCCCGGAATGATGCCCCGCATGCCCCGGGTGATGCCCCGCTGTCGGCAGAGCCGGACGAGGGACATGGGGCGTTGCCCGCCTTTGCGGGGGTACGCGCAGGGTGTGGACGGGGGCGTGAAGGCGGTTGCGATGGGATCGGTGCGCGCGGGCGAGGACGGCGCCGTGCCGTACGGGCGCCCTCTGCGGGTGGCCTTGGACGGGGACGGCACCATGATTGCCAAGGCCCGTCAGCTGGCCGCCGGCTTCCTTGCCCGGATGCAGGCCGACCACGGCCTGCACGTCTCACAGCGCGCCCTGGACCTGACCCAGTTGGTGGTCAGCGAGCTGGTCACCAACGCCCGCAAGTACGCGCCGGGCCCGACCCTGCTGGACCTGCGGATCACGGGCGCGACGGTCGAGGTGGCGGTGTGGGACTCCGACCCGGTCCTGCCCGTCGCCCGGGCCGCGGACGCCGGCCGCGTCGGCCAGCACGGTCTGGAGATCGTCATGGCCGTCGCCCAGAGCCTGGAAGTCCATCGCGAGCCGGTCGGCAAACGCATCACCGCCCGCATCGCCCTCGCCGACGATCCCGGCGCCCTCACCGGACGTCCTCCCCAGTAGACGTTCGGCCGGTCCTCGTCCCGCGTGCCGCCGGTCGGACGTGTGGGGCAGCCGCCTCACTCATGCCCGTCCGCGAGCCGCTGCCGGCCGGGACCGCCGGTTCGAGCGTCACAGGCCCGTCACCGGCTCGGTGAGGGGCCTTCGTCGTCGGACGGAACCTGGGTCCGGGTGCTGAAGGTGACCGGGATCTGGTGGGCGCGGGCGGATGCGGCCCGGCCGCAAGCAGTGGCGGCACTCCCGCGATCCGGCTGTGGCCACCGGGCGGGCCGGGGCACAGCTTGTGCCCCGGCCGGAATGGTCAGGAGGTGGCGGGGACTGCGGCATCGAGGCCGCGGGTCACGACGCGCCGTGCACTGCCGTCGGCCAGACGGTAGGACAGGCCCACCACGGCCGCCTGGCCGGCGGCCACTCGATCGGCCAGCACGCGGGAGCGTTCCAGCAGCAGGTCGACGGTGCGCTCGATGTGCTCGTCGAGGATCTCTTCGGGCTGATGGTGTCCGGCGGCGTGAGCCGCGAGCACGCTGGGGGTCACCCGCTCGACAATGTCCCGGACGAAGCCTGCGGGCACCTGGCCGCCGTCGGCGGCGGCGCAGGCAGCCGCAATGGCCCCGCACGAGTCATGGCCCAGAACCACGACCAGCGGGCAGTCCAGCACGCTCACGCCGTATTCGATGCTGCCCAGCGCCTCCGCGCCGGCGACGTGCCCAGCGGTGCGCACCACGAACAGGTCTCCCAGCCCCTGGTCGAAGATGATCTCGGCGGCCAGCCGGGAGTCGGAGCAGCCGAACAGCACGGCGAAGGGCTGCTGGGCGGGTGCGATCAGGGCGCGGCGGGTGGCGTCCTGGTTCGGGTGATCAGGGGAGCCTTTGACGAAGCGCTCGTTGCCCGCCATGAGCAGCTCGAAGGCTTCGCGGGGCGTCGGAGTCCGGGTCTGAGTCATGGCCCGCAGCTTACGATCCGGCACCGGCCGCCGCTGCCGCGGGCCTCCCCGGAGTGTCCGGGGCGTCGATGTCGCCCGTGATGCCTCCGGCCGGTGGCGCCGTCCCGTGCGCTGCCATCGCCCCAGGTCCGGCGTCTCCCCCACCGGCGTTCCCCGCCTGGCGGCGCCGCCCCACTGACGGCGACGCGGCGCGGAAGCCTCCGGCCGGCGCACAACCGGCGAACGGCGCCCCGGCCGCGGCCGGGACCGGCCGTCCCGCCCGCCTCCTCCCTTTCCGCTCCGGGCCAGGGGCATGGGACAGGGTGCCTGGAGCGGAAGGGGACAGGGGCGTCCACGGCGGGATGCCGCGGGTCAGGAAGAGGATGACGCTTCGCTGATCAGCGGATGTCGTTGCCGGGGTGCTCGCTGTCGTAGGTCTCACGGGCGCGGGCGATGTGAGCCCGGTGTTCGGTCGACCAGTCGGCGAGTGCCTTGACGAGGTGTGTCAGGCTCGCGCCCGTCTCGGTGAGCCGGTAGTCGACCTGGGCCGGCACGGTCGGATACACGGTCCGAAGGACCAGGCCGTCTCGCTCCAGCCGGCGCACCGTAAGGGTCAGCATGCGCTGGGAGATCCCGTCGATGGCGCGCTGGAGTTCCCGGAAGCGCCGCGGGCCGCTGGCGAGTTCGACGATGACGAGGACCGACCACTTGTCACCGACCCGGTCGAGGACGTCGCGGATCCCGCAGTCGGGGTGGTGCCGCTGTCCGCAGGGTTCGAGTTCGGCGGGTTCAGCGGTTACCTCGGTGTGCGTCACTGACACGAAACTGCCTCCTTGTGGGTCGATCCGGGCCGGTCGAAGATCTGACCGTAGTTACCGAAGAGAACCACGGTAGGAGACAGAACCACAATGATCATGGTGACCGGTGCGAACGGACAGCTCGGCTCCCTCACGCTCCAGGAGCTGGCTGAGCGCCACGTGCCCGCCCTGGGGGGCACTCGATCGCCCGCAGAAGGGCAGCGGCGACTCGACTTCGACGACCCCGCGAGCCTCGACCTCACCGGCGTCTCCACGCTGGTCCTCGTCTCGGCGGGGTACGCCGAGGACGACCAGGTGATCACCCGGCACCAGGCAGTTCTGGACGCCGCGGTGCGCGACGGCGTGAGCCACGTGGTGTACACCAGCCTGGCTGGTGACGGTGACCACCTTGGCTTCGCTCTCGCCCATCGGGCCACCGAGCAGCTGATCAAGGGCAGTGGCATGGGGTGGACGGTCCTGCGCAACGGGCTTTACGCCGAGCTCTTCGGGGCGCTTCTGACCTGGACCGCTGACGGCGTGGAATCGGCTTTCGGCGACGGAGCACTCGCCGCTGTGGCGCGGGCGGACCTGGCCGCGGCCGCAGCCGTCGTGGCCGGCGATCCGGCCGCGCACGCCGGCACGACGTATGACCTGGTCGGCGAACCGATCACCGCCGTCGACATCGCCGCGTCCCTCGGAGTCGCCCACCGGACCATCGGGCTCAGCGAGTACCGGGCACGACTCCTCGCCGACGACACGCTACTCCCCTTCCAGCCGCCGATGCTCGCCTCGATCGCGACCAGCGTCCGCCACGGGTTCCTCGGGACCACCAGCCCTGACCTCGCCCAACTGCTCGGCCGACCGCTCACCGACCCGCTCACCGTCGCCAGGGACACCGCGGCCGCGATGCGCCCCGACGCCGGCTGACACGGATGGTTCACCGCATACGGCGAAGTTCCCGAGCCCTCCGTTCGGTTCCCGGCCGGCCCCTTGTACGTCCCACTCCGGCCGGGTCCTTCATCCCCGACGGCGGAGGCCGGCGCGTCCACGGCCGTGCCGTCTGCCCCGGCCGCCGCCGCGCCACCGGTTTCGACTACATCCACTCGGCCGTCGACGACCACATCCGGCTCGCCTTCAGCGAAATCCACGGTGACGAGAAGGCACCACCTGCGCAGCCTTCCTGACCCGGGCCGCAACCTTCTTCGCCACCTGCGGCATCGACCGCATCGAACGCGCCTGACGGACAACGCCGGCCCTACCGCGAGAGCTTCGCCTGACGGCAGACCCTGGCCGGCCTCGGCGCGACCGGCAAGTTCACCCGTGCCCACCGGCCGCAGACCAACGGCAAGCGAACGCCGGGCACTTCTCACGCCACCTTGATGACGACCTTGCCCGAGGTGTGACCGTTCTCGACGGTGGCGAGGGCGGCCGGGGCGTCGGAGAGCGGATGGACCGCGGTGATCACGGGGGCGAGGAGTCCGTCGAGGGCCAGCCGGGCCGACCGCTCCAGGTTCTCGCGGTCGACGCGACGCTCGACGAAACGCCCACCGAGATCGGGCACCGACATGTCACCCACAGCGATGACGTTGCGGGGATCCTGGGCCAGTGGAGCGACCGTCCGCAGCGAGGTGCCTCCGGCCAGGTCGACGATCCCGTCGAAGCCGTCCGGAACCAGCTCGCGTGCCGCGGCGGCGACGTCCTCGGCGGTGTAGTCGATGAACCGCACCCCGATGGCCTCGGCGTGCTCGCGTTTGGCGGTACTCCCGGTGCCGATCACCCGCAGCTCGCGCCCGACGGCCAGTCGCGCGACGGCGAGGCCGACCCCGCCCCCGACACCGTTGACCAGGACGGTGGCACCGGCCGGGAGGCTGAGCTGGTCGAGCACGTCCACCGCGGTCGTCCCGACCACCGGCAGCGTTGCCGCCACGGTCGCGGACAGACCCTCCGGGATGCGCGCGGTGTTCGGCGCAGACAGCACCGTCGTCTCGGCGTAGGTGCCGCCGCCGGTGAGTGCGAAGCCGAAGACCGCGTCACCCACCTCGAGCTCGTTGACGTCCTCGCCCCGGGCGAGAACGGTTCCTGCTGCCTCCATGCCCAGCACGCGGGGAAACGGACGCCCGCCGTCGAGCCCGTCGACCAGGCCCGAGCGCAGAAGGTGGTCGAGGGGATTCACGCCGGCGGCGTCGACCTGGATCAGTACCTCGCCGCGAGCGGGGACAGGGTCGGGACGGTCGAAGAACTCCTGCACCTCGGGCCCGCCGTACCTGCCGAAACCCCACGCCTGTCCCATCTTGGGCCGCCTCTCGTATGAACGACCCGGTGATTCCGGGCGTTGTCGCCATCCTCACCTCTGACATTGATGTGAGGGGCAACCGGCTGAGAGGCAGATCACAGCATCAGGTCGACCGCGCCACCGGTTCCGGGGCCGTGGACAGCTCCGCCCGGTGTCGGCTGTTGGCCCTGATCAGCACGTCGAGTGCATTCCGGGTCTCGATCAGGTGCGCGATGTCGGCGTCGATCCGGTCGCGCTCCCGCATCATCGCCGTGAACGTCTCCTCGGCGACGCCCAGGTCACCCGGGATGTCCACACACGGCAGCACAGTCGCGATCACCCTGCTGGACATACCCGCGTCGAACAGCTGTTGGATGAGTGTCACGCGCTGGACCGCAGCATCGGAATAGTGACGCTGCCCCGCGTCGGAGCGTGAGCTGGTGAGCAGTCCCTGCTCTTCGTAGTACCGCAGTGAGCGCGGACTCACGCCCGTGCGCTCGGACAACTCCCCTATTCGCATCCCTGAGAGCCTACGCCCCGCGTGCTCCAGGGTTCAGGCCGCCGGCGCGTCATGGAGGCTCGCGAACACCCCCACGGCCGCATGGTTGTCGCCCGGTCCCCCGGCTGAGCACGTTCGCCGGTACACGCCTGAGCGCCTTCCCCGGTACGCCGACGCCGCAATCATTCCCCCCACTCGGCATCCGATCAACCACGTGTGTCGTGCAGAGGCCTGCGAGGTCGCCGGAATTCTCTCGCCTCCCTGTAAAGAATCCGGTGCTCCCGGGACTGTGGGGTGGATGTACGGCTGCTGCCTCACCGTGGGGCGTTGACAAGCCGCAGACTGAAGGAGGTCCGGTGGATGTGACGGGCGTCGAGGCGGGGTTGTTCCTGGTGCTGCTCTTCGCGCCGGCACTGAGCTGCGTGCTGAAGAGCATCGCGTTCCGCAACCGCGCGGCGGGGAAGGCCTCACTGATGCGCGCCAGGGCCGCGTCGGGTGACCGGAAGGACCGTGGACACGGTCCGGGGAAGCGGGGTGGGTGTGGCTGAGTACGAGGACAGAGAGCCAGGGCACGCCGAGGCGCTGGGCGCGCTGGTCGTCGAGCGTTATGCGCAGATGGTGGGCTATGCCCGCAAGCGGCTGCGTCTGTGCGGGGTCCCGCTGTCTTCGGCAGACCCGGAGGACCTCGTGCAGAACGTGCTCATGTCCGTCCTGGCGCACACCGCGCCGATCGAGAATCTCCGCCCGTACGTCTTCACTGCCATCAGGAACGAGGTTCGGCGTGCGGCACTGCGCTGCCACGGTGGTCAGGCGTACGCGTCCCTGGACGCGGACATCCGGCTGGAGACTGCCGGAACCGTCGACCCGTGCGACATGGCCGACCTGCGGCTGGAAGTCAAGTCCGCGCTGAGCTCCCTGCCGCCGAAGCAGCGCGAGTCGGTGTGGTGCAACAAAGGGCTGGGACTGACCCAAGCGGAAACGGCTGAGGTGATGGGGGCAGCACCGGGGACCGTCGCCACCCACGTCTCCCGAGCGGTCGTCGCGCTGAGGGGCACGCTCGGGGCTGTTCTGGCGGTGGTGCTGTCCCTCTTCGCCGCGGCGTGGGTCCGCACCGGCACATTCCCCGTTCTCCCTGCCGCAGGTGGTGATCTCACGGAGCGACTTGAAGACTGGGTGGCTCTCTGGGGGTGGCCGGGACTTGTGGTCGCGGCCATGACCGGTGCGTTCGTGGCGTTCATCGTCTCCAGGGCGATGTACACCCGGTATCTCGGCGTGCGGGCACGCCTGCGCAGCAGACGGGCCGGGGAGTCGCATGACGAAGAGTGGATCGTGCGTCCTGTGGCTGGCACGACCGCTGAAAACAAGGCCTATCGCTGTCCGGGGTGCGACCACGTGATTACCTCTGGCACTCCGCACGTAGTCGCATGGCCCGCTAGCAGCGGTGCGGACCACCGACGGCACTGGCACAGGTCGTGCTGGAATGCGCGCAAGCGTCGCACCGCACGGCTGACAGCGTAACGACCTTGTACGGCACCAACTGATCATTGCGATATGCGTTCCGTTCAGGGCCTTGGCAGTTTGGCTGGTGGGCTGGTGGGCGGCACAGTTCCGCAGGTTCCAGTGATCTTGTGCCTGTGATCTGTGGACATGTGTCCGCTCCGCTGCTCCTCCTCGCCCACCGCAAGGTCGGCGGCGTCCGGGCCGACTGCCTGGGCATGTGGACTGGCGGAGCGAGTCGCCCGGTTGGCCTTCACATCTCCGAAGAAGGCTTTGACGGGGCTTGATACCCGGTCCGTGGTGCACGAACGGGCTTCACCGCTCACTACCCGACTTGCCCGGTGGCTCTTGGGGTCCGGGCGGGTGACTCATGTGCCGGGGTGACGGTGTGGGCGAGTTGGACGCGTGAGTGCAGGCCGAGTTTCCGGTAGACGCGGGTCAGGGTCGCTTCGACCGTTTTGACGCTGATGGTGAGAGCGGTGGCGATGTCGCGGTTGCTTGCTCCGGCGGCGGCGAGTTCGGCGCAGCGTTGCTCGGCGGAGGTGAGGCGGGGGCGGCTGTTGGTTCCTGCCGGGACGGCCTCGAGTCGGCCAAGGGTGTGTGCGGCGGTTTCGGCCCAGGGATGTGCTTGGTGGGCGGTGAAGAGGTCGACGGCGTTCTGCGCGGCGGTGCGGGCGCTGGCGCGTCGGCGTCCGCGTCGTTCGGTGTTGCTGAGTGCCAGCAGGGTCCTGCCGCGCTCCAGGGGAAGGTGGCGGAGGCGGTCGGCTGCGTCGGTGAGGCGCTGGGCGGCGGTGTCGTAGTCGCCGCAGGCAGCGTCCAGAAGCGCTTGGACGCGTTCGAGCGGAGGGAGCGCCGTGTCCCTGCCGAGGTCGGTCGCGGTGCGGCGGGTGTCGTCCAGCAGATCCTGTACCTGGTCGAGGCGGCCGAGGGCGACGAGGGCTTCGGCGAGTTCCGGGTGCCAGCGCAGGACGGACGGGTCGCGGACCTGCTGGAGCCCTTCCAGGGCGCGGACCTCCTCCAGGGCTTCCAGCGCTTCCTTGGGGTGGCCGGCGGCCAGGAGGAGGTGGCCGAGGGCGAAGAGGTGCGGGAGAGGAAGACCTTGTTGCCCTCCTGCCGGGCGGTTTCGACTCCGCGGCGGGCGTGGGCCAGGGCGTGGTCGGTGCGCCGGGCGTTGCCCTCGACGAGGGCGGAGGTGTAACACGCCGGCGCGGGTGGCAGGCCCGTCCGGACCCCCTCGGGTGGTCCGGCCACAGCAGCCACCGCGTACACGCGGACTGACTCCTTGGCTGGGCTCCATCAGCTCGCGTTACTGCTGGGATGGCAGCAACTGCCATGTCGGACCGCTACGTTGTGCCGGCATGACGTCTGCTGCGCCCGAACCCCCATCCTGCACCCCGCCGCCGCCGTGGCAGCACTGCGGCCACGGCGCCACAGCGGCAGATCCGGTCGGCTGCCGCGGCATCCACGTCGGTTCCCACACCGCCTGCCTGGCGCACCTGAACGAGGCCGACCGCGCCGCCTACCTCGCGGCGCTGTCGCCCGGCTCCGATCTGGACCACCGTGCCACTCCGTTCACCTCTGAACTGCTGGTCCAGTTACTCGGCGCCCTACGCGACCCCAGCACCGGCCGGCCTCATATCGGTGATGCCCGGTTCAGTGAGGCGTCCTTCTCGAGGGGGGCCGACTTCGCCGAGGCTTCCTTCTCCGGCGATGTCCAGTTCGACAAGGCGGCCTTTTCCGGCGACACCACCTTCCAGGATGCCTCTTTCTCAGGTGACGCTGTATTCATCCGGGCGTCCTTCTCCGGCGCCGCCGGGTTCGAGGAGGCGTCCTTCTGCGGCGATGCCTGGTTCGCTGGGGCATCCTTCTCCGGCGACGCCTGTTTCGGTGGGGCGT
This sequence comes from Streptomyces glaucescens, assembly GCF_000761215.1. Lineage (GTDB taxonomy): Bacteria > Actinomycetota > Actinomycetes > Streptomycetales > Streptomycetaceae > Streptomyces > Streptomyces glaucescens_B. The sequence continues at coordinate 113,958 of NZ_CP009438.1, forward strand.
CCTTCTCCCGCAAGGCCCGGTTCGACCAGGCGTCCTTCTCCGGCGACGCACAGTTCAGTGCAGTGTCCTTCTCAGGCGACGCCGACTTCGCCAAGGCGGCCTTTTCCGGCGACGCACGGTTCAATGACGTGTCCTTCTCAGGCGACGCCGACTTCGCCAGGGCGGCTTTCTCCAGGGACGCGGGATTCGGCCAGGCGGCCTTCTCCGGGGAGGCCCGTTTCTACGAGGCGTCCTTCACCGGCGAGGCCTGGTTCGGCGGGGCTTCCTTCTCCGGCGATGCCGCCGGATTCAGCCAGGCGACGTTCTCCGGCGACGCATGGTTCCGCGAGGCGTCCTTCTCCGGCCACGCCCTTTTCATCCAGGCTTCCTTCTGCGGTGACGCCGCATTCGGGGACGTCTCCTTCTCCGGCCAGATCTGGTTCGAGGGGGCGACCTTCGCCGGCGGTGCCCGGTTCGAGAAGACGCGCTTCGAAGCGGCGTCGCACCTTGGGCCGCTGGTGTGCGCTGCACAGGTCGTGCTGGACGCTGCGGTGTTCCAGCAGCCGGTGACGCTGGAGATCGCCGCCCGGCAGGTGAGCTGTGCGCGCACCCAGTGGGCATCGACCGCTACAGTGCACCTGCGCTACGCCGGCCTGGATCTGAAAGACGCGATCCTCGAGTACCCGGTGCTGGTCGCAGCCCGCCCCACCCCTTTCCCCCAGACCCGCTCGGCTGACTCGTTGCCGGAAACAGAGTTGTCCGGACTGGAGCCGGGCGTGCGACTGGAGTCGCTGGGCGGGGTGGATGCCGCGCACCTGGCTCTGCACGATGTCGACCTGAGCGGGTGCCGGTTCGCCGGCGCCATTCACCTCGATCAGCTGAAGGTTGACGGTTGGTGCACCTTCGCCACCGCCCCCACCGGGTGGAGCTGGCGCTTCCCTTGGCGGTGGAGCAGGCGCAGCACGCTGGCCGAGGAGCACCACTGGCGGGTACGCGCCGCTCGGCTCCCCGAACGGGCCGCCGCCCTGGGCTGGTCCGCCCCGCCGCAGGACGCTCCCGCCTTGAGGCCGGCAGCGGTGGCGGCGCTGTACCGGCAACTGCGCAAGTCGCTGGAGGACGGCAAGAATGAGCCGGACGCCGCCGACTTCTACTACAGCGAGTGCGAGATGCGCCGCCACGACACCACCCGCCCTCGGGGTGAGCGTGTACTGCTGACCGCCTACTGGGCGCTGTCGGGTTATGGGCTGCGCGCCATCCGCGCACTGGCCTGGCTGGGGGCGGCCATGGCCGTAACTGTCGCGATGATGATGCTGTGGGGCCTGCCTGCCGACGATGCGAAGCCCACCATCACGGGCCGACAGGTCGCCGTCGGGCAGGAGGTCGTCCTCACCACCGCCACCCCCGACCCGGTCAACCCCACCGGTCCACTGACCGAACGCCTCACCACCGAACGGTTCGAGAAGGCACTGCGGGTGGTGATCAACTCGGTGATCTTCCGGTCCTCCGGCCAGGATCTCACCACCACCGGAACCTACACCGAGATGACCTCCCGGCTGGCCGAACCCGTCCTCCTCGGCCTCGCCGTCCTCGCCGTCCGCGGCCGCGTCAAACGCTGACCACCACCCACACGGCAGCGGGGAACACGCTACGGCCTGCGGGCAGTGCACCTGGCGGGAGCAGATGGAGTCGGTGGCGTACGGGCTGTGGCCACACGCCCCGACCGGATCAGCCGGCGAGGCAAACCGGTACGCCCGCGAGAACGGCATCACTCACCGTCCCTGACGGAGCATTGGCGCCGGCTGCGGTCTCACGACTTCGTGGAACAGTTGGACTGGGCGGGGGCTGGAAGTGCAGACGGTTCCGCGATCCTGTCCCCCGCGGGAGGCTGTCAGTCCCCGTCCCTATGATCACGGCATGTCTGACGCCTTCACCGTCTTGTGGACCCACGACACCTGCCGTGCCCTGCGCAAGGCGGGCCGCGTGGGCGAGCGGCCGCCGGTCGCCTTCAGCGGCGCACACTCCTCCCTGCCCGCGTGGACCGGAGCTCGCCCCGGGGACGAGGTGTACGCGCTGCACGTCAACCGGCGCGAGGTGTACGTGGTGAGTCGGCTGCGAGTGATCGACATGGAGCGACGCGACTGCTGCGGCACGGCCCCCGCAACCTGGGAGGACCCTGCGCATCCCGGACACGGCGACTGGTCGATGCTGGGCGCAGATGGCTGCGGCGCCCAGGCGGTGCACGTGGACGCGACGCCCGTGCGCTTCGATCTGACCATCCCCGGTGACCTGCTCGCGAGCCTTACCTGGCGCAACCGCCGGGGTCAGACTCGCGGTCTGAAGTACGTGGTGGACGGCCGTCTCGAGAAAGCGGTCAGCCTTCAGGGGTTCTACCGTCTGACTCCTGAGGCCGCTGACCAGTTGGCGAAGGTCGTAGCGAGCGCCGCCCCTTGATGTCGACGGACCAGGAAGGATCGGTCAATGCGACCTTCGGCGGGTCATGTGCGCCGGTTCACTGCGCTCGGAGCCCACTTCGGTACCAGTTCGTCGCGAAGGCACTCGGCTGTGGCGACAAGACCACCACCCGGCTGGTCACCGAGGCCGGCGGAAGTCGGAGTCGATGCGCCCCTGGCGGCCACAATCGGTGACCACGGGAGGACGGGTAACTCATGCAACCGACGCTCTGAAAGGATCGGTGGGGATGATCTCTGCCTCGTCGAAGAGCTGTTCCAACGCCTCGTGCCCGTGACGCCTGCGGAACTCGATCTCGGCTGCCGTTACGGGCAGGGTCCACAGAAGGCGGGCGTGGCCCCCGGGAACGGGACAGTGTTCGAGGTCTGGTCCGTGGAGGTAGGGCAGGCTGATCAGCAGGTGGTCGCAGGTTGACCCCGGCACCCACGGTTCACCGATCGGCATGCTGTGTTGCAGGTCGAGCTGATGTCCTCCGCAGTGGTAGTAGGCGATCATCGCCATGAGGTCGATGAACCGCTGGTCGCGGACGTGGGCGGTCATGACGAACTCGAGGCCGTGACCGTCCTTCTCCATCGCGGCCCAGCACCCGGCGGTCACATAGGCCCAGCTGTCACTGCGGGGACCGGGCCCCACGAGGACAACGCGCAGATCGGGCAATACCTCTCGCCGTTCCGGCCCGAGGTCGTAGTCGACGACCTCCACCGAGTGCCCTTCGAAGAAGTGCCGGACATGCCGCTCAACGGCCTCCGCGGCCAGCACCCTCGCATCGCTCACCACGCGATCATCCCACCGCGACGGACCACCTCTGACGGCTCACTCAGCGCCATGGGGCGATGTCGCCCGCGATTACTTGACACTGCGGGGGCGCATACCGTGCCTATAGGCGCACTACCCACTTTTCGGTGTCGTCCCCGGGCGGCAACCGAAGTGCTCCAGCGGCGCGGTCCAGGAACTGCGGCCGGTGTCGAGCGCGCGGACGATGGAATACTGCCAGCCGGGATACGGGGATGCGCTGGTGGGGGCATCGGCATTGGGGCCGCAGCCAGCAGGTGATGTCGACGGCCAGGACCAGACGGCCATCAACGGCCCGCGGCGGGGGCACCCGGTCAGGGCCGGCGCAGCCGGTCCGTATCCACCTTGGCCGCGGGCCACTGCCGCATTGTTCTGAAGAGCTCGTGCGATGCTCAGCCGGTGGTTCGGGAGGTGGTCAGGGATCGGGCGTAGTCGGCGAGTGTGCGGAAGTCGTTGTCCCGTAGGCCGATCCTCGGGTTGACGTGGTGGAGGAGTCCGGGGCCTTGGTGGTGGGCGGTGACGTACGTCTGATTCAGCTCGCTCTGCTCGTCGTCCACCCAGGTGAAAGGGCGGCCGTCCGCGTAGTCCACCAGCGGTCCGGTCTTCCAGTGGACTCCGTCAGGGCGTTCTTGGAGCAGGGCGTCGCCGAAGTCCACGAAGGGGAGTTCTGGCAGGCCGAGGACCGGTGCGATCCACCGATTGGCGTCGTCCATCCATGTGGTGGCCCAGCACAGCTCGAAGCCGAGCTGAAGCAGGGTTCGTCCGTGTTCTGGGTTGAGCCAGACACGTAGGGGGCGTCGTCGGGACGAGAAGCCCGTGTCGTGCTCATGGGCGTCGTTCCGGGGGGGTCTGAGTGTGGTGTAGCCGTCGGGCCGCCTCTCCGGCTTGGCCGCGTAGGGGTTGAGTGGCCCGTCCACGTCGAGGAACAGCATTGGTCGGTTCACGGTTTCCCCCGGTCTTGCGCAGTGTGGGCTGCCCCGATCAGCGTAGCCGCGGGATGGTCTCGGCATCTCACCCTTCCGTGCGCGGCGGGGGATCCCTGCCGGCGCGTTTTCCGTTCCATGTGCTCGAAGCTGTCGTACCTCGAGGTCAGCCGGACGAGGGTGCGGGCCCCGTAGGGGCCTTGATCAGCAGAAGCGGGGCCAGTTGTCGAACCTGAATCAAGAGCGTTCCGATGCTCCCGCAGGACCCTGGAGCTCCGCCCGACCGGCGGCCAGGGGTCAGTGCGGCGAGGTGGGGCGGACTGCGAGGAGGGCGATGTCGTCGTCGCTGTCGGCGCCGAGGCCGATCAGGAGTTCGTCGCACAGGACGTCGAGGGGCTCGCGGGCCAGGGCGGCGGTGTGCCGGCTCAGGCGTTCCATGGCGTCGTCCAGCGATTCGTCGCGGCGCTCGATCAGGCCGTCGGTGTAGAGCAGAACCGTCGCGTTCGCCGGGACGGCGTCCTTCGCGCGGTGGCGGGGCATGTCCGGGTCCATGCCGAGCAGCAGGCCGGAGCCGTCCTCCAGGAAGCGGGTGCGGCCGTCCTCCGTCGTCAGCAGCGGCGGCAGGTGACCGGCCGAGGAGTGCACCAGTTCCCACGGGCCTTCCTCGCCGCCCTTCAGCAGCCCGTAGATGCAGGTCGCCGTGGCTTCCCGGTACAGCGTGTGGTTCGCCATGTCGAGGCGGCGCAGCACGGTTTCCGGGGGCTCCTGCCGGTCGACGGCGATACCGCGCAGCATGCTCCGCAGCTGGCTCATGGCGATGGCCGCGTCGAGGTTGTGCCCCGTCACGTCGCCGATGACCAGCGCCGTGTCGCCGCTCGGCAGGATGAAGCTGTCGTACCAGTCGCCCCCGACCTGCGCCGTGGTGGACGACGCGGCGTAGCGGGCCGCCAGCTCCAGGTGGCCGGCCTCCGGCAGTACGGGCAGCAGTGACCGCTGGAGCCGTTCGGCGATGTTGCGGGTCTCCTGGTGCAGGCGCGCGTTGTCGACGCCCAGGGCGAGTGCGCGGCCCAGGTCGTCGATGAGCGACAGGTCGCCTTCCGTGAACGGCCGCTCCCGGTCGGTACGGGCCACGGTCAGCGCGCCGATGATCTCCCGCCGGGCCCGCAGCGGTGCGACGATCGCGCTCGTTGTCTCCAGGCGGCCGAACAGCTCCCGGTACTGAGCGTCCAGGGGGCTCGCGGCCTCACCGGCCGGCGGGGGGCCGGCGAGCAGCAGCGGCCCGGCGCCGCTGAGCGCACGGGCGAGCGGGCCGCGCGCCGCGTCCGTCAGCGGCGGCAGCGAGCCCTCGAACTCCTCCATGCACAGCGCGCCCGGGTCGCGGTGGACCACGCACGCCCGGTCGAGCCGCGCGTCCTCGTCGACCAGGTCGACCGCGCACCAGTCGGCGAGCCGCTCGGTGAGGATCCGGCCGACCCGTTGCAGGCCGTCGTCGAGGTCCGGAGTGTTGCTCATCGCGGCGCCCGTCTCCGCCAGCAGCGACAGGCGCTCCAGAGCCGACAGAACCGCTTCGCCGTGCCGGCCGGGGGCCGTGGCCGGGTGTCCCGGGGCGACGGCCACCTGTTCCTGTGGTGCGGCGGCGGGACGTCTGCCCGGGCGGCGCGAGACGGGTCCGGGCGCTGCGGCGCGGGGGGACAGCTGCGCGACGAACACCGTACGGCCGTCCGCCGTCTCCTGCGTCTGGAGGAACAGCCGCACCGGTACGAGCCGCCCGTCGCGGTGCAGCGCGGGCAGCGGGACCGAGCGGCCCAGGATGCGGGGCTGCCCGCTGAGCAGCAGCGAGGTGAACGCCGCGATGTGCCGTGCCCGCAGGTGCTCGGGGATGAGCGTGGGCAGCGGCCGCCCGACGAGGTCGTCGGCGTGCCAGCCGAGCAGGTCGGCGGCGGGGCCGTTCGCGGCGATGATGCGGTTCTGCTCGTCTGCGGCGATCGTCGGGACCCTGCTGCTCTGGACGTGCCCGGCGTCCCACGGTGCCGGTTCCGCCGGGCCGGCGCCCGGATCGCGTGGCACGACCGTCCACGCGGTGGGGTGCGTGCCCGCGAGCTGCCCGACGATCTCGTCGAACAGCCATGTGTGGAAGACCCGGCTGCGGGGCAGCGCGGGCAGGGTGAGCAGCCGCTCGTCACGCGCGGCTGCCTCGGCGACGTCCAGGACGTTGCTCAGGGTCTCCACCGCGGGCGCCGCGTCGGCCGGCAGGGCCAGCGGCAGGGAGCGGATCTCCCCTTCCACGGGCTCGTCGCGCAGCGCGGCGGTCACGCACGCGCTGATCACATTGCTGATGTCGTGGGCCGTGGCCAGGTCCTTCGGCGGTACCAGGTGCTGCCCGGTGGCCGCGGCCAGTTCCAGTTCGCGCAGCATGACGTGCCGGTGCTGCTGCGCCGCGGAGTAAAGCGCTCCGGGTACGTCGACGAGCGTCACCGTCTCGGCGGCCTCGGCGGGCGGCTCCAGGGGTTCCCACGCGGTGGGGTGCGGGGCCGGGACGGGCCACAGCTCGAACCACACGGTCTTGGCCGTGTCGCCGGTTTCGACGCCGTGCCGGGACGCGAGCCGGTCGACGAGCGCCAGGCCCTGACCCGTACCGGCGTACGGGGGACAGTCCTGCGGCACCAGGAGCCGCGACGGCCGGTGGTCGCGCACCGTGACGCGGACCCTGCCGTCGGCCGCCCGGGCGGACACGTCGATGTCGGTGCGGGCGTGGAGCACGGCGTTGGTCACCAGTTCGCTGGTGAGCAGTTCGGCGGTGTCCAGCAGGTCCGCGGCGAGCTCCGGTGCGGCGTCGCCCAGAGCGGCCCGCACGAACCGGCGGGCCCGCGCGACGCTCTCCGGACCCGGAGGGAACCGCTGCGACGGTGCTTCCGGGGCAGTGGGGACGCCCATGCCCCCAGTCTGCCTCAGGGGTCCCTGCCTCGCGGCGCTCCCGCACCGCCCCGTGGCAGACGGGTGACGGCCGCGTCCACAACCGCTCTGGCCTGCGGATGGACCGGCATGCGTACCGCGCGAAAGCCGGGTGCGGGCGGAGGCTCTGGCACGGCAGTCACACGATCGGTGTCACGCAGAGTGATGGGAGGGTACGGGGTGTGCTGGATCATGTGCGTACGAGACGAGATGACGCATCGGCCGCACCGCGGGAGGAAGTCCGCCCCGACCGACGCGAGGAGCTGTCGGCAGCGGCGTGGCTGTCCGGCGGGACCAGCATTACCGCCCTCGCGGAGACTGCCCGCACCAGCCTCGACCGTCGGCGTCATACCCCCAGTACGCCTTGGACCGCAGCGCCAAGTCGGTGAGTACATCGTGCCGGAATTGCTCTAGGTTGGCTGACGTGAGTGGGCGGGGGCGGAGTTATCGATATGTCGGGCCGGCCGAGCTGAAGGCTGCGGTCCGGCCTGGTGACGGTGGGCGTCGGATCGACTCAGCGGCTGACTTCGACGACTGGATCACGGAGCAATCGGCAGTGGAGCTGACCGAACCGTTCACCTTCGTGGTCGGCACGGACGGTGTGCTTCGGCTGGCGCCGCGGCGAAGCGAGCACGTGGCCTGCGCCGGCGGGGACCCGGTTCTGAGTGCCGGCGAGATCAGTTTCGTCCGCGAGGCGGACCGGTGGGCCGTGAGCGAGGTCAGCAACCAGTCCACCGGGTACTGCCCGGACGTCACCTCCTGGGGGGAAATCGCTCGTGCTCTGGACGCTGTGGGACTCCGGCGTCCCTCCGGCTTCACCCACGAGGTCGTGTTCCGGCGGTGCCCCGACTGCCAGGAGCACAACATCGTGCGCGAGGCCGACTTCGTCTGCGTCTTCTGCGGCAGCGGTCTGCCCGCGGTCTGGAACGTGGACCCCAACGCTTGACGACCGAAGGTCGAAGCCAGCGGGCTGTCGCCGCGCGCCACGACAGGCACTCGGGTCCGTCACGAGGCGCGTCCTCATGCTGCCGGCAGCGAGTCATGCGCATAGCCGTCCGCAGGTGGCTGGTGGGGTGGTCTCGTCGCGCGGACCGGTCGCCCTCCCTCCGGCCGTACAACCATTTCCCGCGGCCACAAATCTGATCACGCGAGTCAACAGACTCTCAGATGTCCTGGACCTCGTCACCCTCCGGGTCTCGCGCCACGGAGGGTGACGAGGTCCCGCCCCATGCAGGAAGAAGATGCGTATGCGTGCCAAGCTCGGCGTCGTCACCGGCGCCCTGGCCCTGTCAGCTCTCGCCTTCCCGGCCGACCAGGCCACAGCGGTCGAGTCCTCGCAGCCCACCGTCTCCGACGTCGTGGTCAACGGCGGCAAGCCGATCGTGGCAGGCACGGGCAGCGTGACGTTCGAGGTGTCGCTGAACGCCAGCCACCCCACCGGCGTCAAGGCCGCCGAGCTCGACCTGTTCCGCGGCCTGGGCAGCTGGCTCCTCGTGGACGACACCAACGGTGTCTCCTGGTTGGATTGCACTCCCGTCTCGGCCACCACCTCGCACTGCGAGGGCACCATAACCGGCTACGTGGTGGGGAAGGACCACGCTACGGGGGACCACAACGTCAACGTCCTCTACTCCAACGGTCAGGCGGGCACCTGGGACGTGCGGGTCGGCGCGGTCGCCGGTGACGACAGCCGCCTGTGGAACGAGAACTTCGCGACCCACAAGGTCCTGCGTCAGTCCGTCCTGACGGTCAACGCCTCTCCGGAGCCGATCCGCAAGGGCAGGACGCTCACCGTCACGGGCAAGCTGACCCGCGCCGACTGGGCGAAGGACTCCTACGTGGCCCTCGCGAACCAGTACGTGAAGCTTCAGTACAAGAAGAAGGGCGCGACCAGCTGGACCACCCTCAAGACGATCAAGTCGGCCTCCACCGGCGTCCTGAAGACCACGACGACCGCGACGTACGACGGGTCCTACCGCTTCGTCTACGCGGGTGCCACGACCACCTCGTCCGTCACCTCCCGCGAGGACTTCGTCGACGTCCAGTAGACGACCCGCGCACGTTCGAAGTGCGGTGGAGCGGCGCCATGGTGCGGGCGACGACGATCGGAGCGGATCCAAGTCCTCCCCGTGGCACGTTCGATGACGCGATGCCGGCGCCGCGTACCGCATGAGCATTCACACGACGCCGGTCAGACAGACGACCGGCCGAAGTCACTGACGGCTCTTTCCGGCCTTCGTTGCGGCGTCGGTCCCCGGTGCGGGGCCGACGCTGTTGGTGGGGTTGGTAAGGAGACGTCGACATCGACAGCTCCCTGTGCTCGGGCGGGAGTACCTGGTCGACGGACTGGCAGGCCAGCGCGTAGGCGCCCTGCTCCCCCCGGCACGTGCCCGTACTTCCCCTCGCGCTGCCCGTCCTGACGGGCAGCGCGTCCTCATGAGTGAGCGGTCGTGCTCGGGCCCGCCTGGCACGCTCGTCCGCCGGGCGCGGGCCGGGTTCTCGCTCCGCGGCAGAAGCTCGTGCTTGATCCGGTCGGCCTCCGGGTGCCGGCCCTCCCCGGAAGCAGCTCGGCCTGCCACTCCCCCCTCCCCCAGGTCCCCGGTCGTGAGACCGACCGCGGCCAGGCGTCGGCCCTTCCACGCACCGGGCGGGACACCGGCCTCGTTCTGGGCCTCGCGCAGCGGCGTGCCCGCAGGGGCGTGACCGTCACCGGCCATCGCTACCACGCCCCGGGCGGACCGGGGGTGGCGGTGACGCGTCCCCAGGAGCAGGCGGCGGAGCAGCGCGCGGCGTGTGTTCCGGTGCCGGCCGGGCCCGCCGCGGGACGGCGCGACGGCGCGGCGGGCCCCGGGGGGTGGTTCACCGGTGCCGGGCGGCCGGCCTTGCTGTGCGCGGGATCCCGTCACCCTTGCGTCATGACACAAGGTGTCCTATGGTGAACACAGTTTCTTCAGGTTGCTGGTTCCAGCAGCACCCCGGATGCGGGGCTCGCAAGTGGACGGGCCCCGGAAAGTGGAGCGAACATGGCAAGTACCTTGCGGGACTCGAAGGACGTGCTCGTCAGTCGCGCGAAGCGGCAGATGGAGGCCTTCTTCGGTGACTCGGACCTGACCACGCGGCAGAAGCTGGCCCTGACGTGTCGTATCGCCTTCGACGGCGGACACGACTCCGGACTCGCCGGGCAGATCAGTGCCCGCGGGCCCCGGCCGGGCACCTACTACACCCAGCGCCTGGGCCTCGGCTTCGACGAGATCACCGAGGACAACCTGCTGCTGGTGGACGAGGACCTCCAGGTTCTCGAAGGGGAGGGCATGCCCAACCCCGCGAACCGGTTCCACACCTGGATCTACCGGGTCCGGGAGGACGTCAACTGCATCGTCCACACCCACTCCCTGCACACGGCCGCGCTCGCGATGCTGGAAGTGCCCCTGGTGGTGTCCCAGATGGACACCACGCCCCTGTACGACGACTGCGCCTTCCTCAAGGACTGGCCGGGTGTCCCGGTGGGCAACGAGGAGGGCGAGATTATCGCCGGTGCCCTGGGTGACAAGCGCGCCATCATCCTCGCCCACCACGGTCAGCTCGTGACCGGAGCGACGATAGAGGAGGCCTGCAACCTCGCCATGCTCATCGAGCGCGCCGCACGCCTCCAGCTGCTCGCCATGGCGGCCGGCACCATCCAGCCGCTCGATCCCGAACTGGCCCGTGAGGCCCACGACTGGACCTCCACCGACCGGCGCAACAAGGCGAACTTCGCGTACTACGCGCGTCGGGCCCTGCGCAACCATCCCGACTGCATCAAGGGCCAGGTGGGCAACTGATGAGCAACCCGCCGCTGAGGGGCATCATCTCCTACCCCGTCACCCCCTTCGACACGGCCACCGGCGAAGTCGACCTGGCCGCCCTGAGCCGCCTCACCGACGACCTCGTGGGCGCGGGGAGTCACGCTGTCGCCCCCCTGGGCAGCACCGGTGAGAGCGCCTACCTCCGCGAAGCCGAATGGGAAGCCGTCTGCGCGACCACGCTGCAGACCGTCGCGGGCAGGGTCCCCACCCTGGTCGGCGTCTCCCACTGGAGCACCGAGGGCACGATCCACCGGGCCCGCGTGGCCGCCCGGCACGGCGCCACCGCGATCATGGTGCTGCCCCAGGTGTACTGGAAGCTGACGCCGGCCGAACTCGAACAGCACTACACGGCGGTGGCGGCGGCGACGGACCTGCCGATGATGCTCTACAACAACCCCGGCACCAGCGGGGTCGACCTGCGGCCGGAAACCGTGGCCGCCCTCGCCCGCAAGATCCCGAACCTCACCATGGTCAAGGAGAGCTCCGGCGACGTCGCCCGCTTCCGCGCCCTGCGTGAACTGTCCGACGGGGCCCTGTCGGTCTACAACGGGAGCAACCCGGTCGCGTTGGAGGCATTCCGCTCCGGCGCCGTGGGCTGGTGCACGGCTGCACCGTGCCTGGTCCCGCAGCGGGTCCTGGACCTGTATGCGGCAGCGACGCAGGGGGACGACGCCCGGGCCGAAGCCGTCCTGGCGGAACTTCTCCCGTTCCTGAAGTTCATCGTCGGCCACGGCCTGCCGCGTGCCATCAAGGCGGGGCTGCAGCTGCAGGGGCGTGAGGCAGGCCACCCGCGCGCGCCGCTGTTGCCGTTGCCGGACCGGGAGAGGGAGCAACTGCGCACGATGCTGGAGCGTCTGGCAGGCGGCCCCCTCGTGGACGGTGCAGCCGCAGGCACGGCGCAACCGACCGCCTGAGACACCTCCGTGCGGTGCGCTCCTTCCCCAGGGCGCACCGCACAGCCACGGCCACGGCCACGGCTTCATCGCGAAGGAACCACACATGTCCCGGACCGACACCCCGCCCCGCAGCGGCGCGCAGGCACCGCACTCCGGCCAGGCGGCTCTGTTGCGCCGTACGCTACGACGCCACGCGGCAGGCGTGACGATCGTCACCGTCCCCGGACCCGCGGGTTTCACCGCGACGTCCTTCTGCGCCCTTTCCCTGGATCCCGCCCTGATCTCCTTCTGCGTCGCGACGGGCAACTCCGCCGCGCACGCCGTGCGGCAGGCCGACCGCTTCGCGGTCCATCTGCTGGGGGCGGGCGACGCCGGGCTGGCGGACCGGTTCGCCCGCAGTGGCGAGGACCGCTTCGCGACGACCGTCCGGGTGACCGACCACGACGGCCTGCCGGTCCTCAGCGCCGCACCGGCCTGGCTCAGTGCCCGCGTCGTCGCGCGCCAGCCAGTCGGGGACCACGTCCTGATCATCGGGGAGGTGATCGCCGGAGGAGTGCGGGAAAGTCTCCCCGCTCTGGTACGCCACGACGGCCGATACGTCGTGACGGCCCCCCTCGATGCGTGAGCGCGAGCGTGCCGGACTCCGCGACGCCTCGACGCCCGCCAGGAGCCGAGCCGCGGCTCGACGGCGCGAGCGGGCGTGAGCGGGCGCGAGGGCGGCGTACCGCCCGGCGTTCACCGTCCCCCCGGGAGTCCCTGGATACTGAGACTCCCGGCCGGTTCGATCCGGCCGCAGGACGTGCGAAGGGAAGACACAGTGATCAACCGGGTACGGCAGCTGCGCAAGGAACGGCTGATGACGCTGGAGGCGTTGGCCGACCGGTCCGGGGTCACCAAGAGCTACCTGTCCAAGGTGGAACGCGGACACAGCGTCCCGTCGATCGCCGTGTGCGCTTCCCTCGCCAAAGCTCTGGGCGTACCGCTTGACCACCTCTTCGCCGACGCCGAGGAACTCGTCGAGGTCGTCGTCACCCGCGCCGGGGAACGACAGGCGCTCACCGACGCCGACGAACCCGGCACCCGCTACGAGGGGATAGCGCTCGACGCCGGCACCAAGAGCATGGCCCCCTTCATGCTGCACCCGCCGAACGACGCGGACCACGTCCCTTTCCGCGACCACCCGGGCGAAGAATTCATCTTCGTGCACGAAGGGCAGGCCGAACTCATCCTGCCCTCCCGCACGATTCCTCTCGGCACGGGGGACTGCGCCTACTTCAAGGCCAGCACACCGCACAAGATCCGCTCCGTCGGTGCCCGGCGGGCCGCCGTGCTCCTCCTCGTCACCGACGACCACACCGACTCGAGCGCGCACCAAGCGTCGCGGGCCCACCTGCCCTGACCGGCTCCCCGTCCCGCGCCGGCCTGACCGCGGTCGCAGGACGTGTCCCGGTGCTCCGACCCGGCCCCACTCGGACCACCGGCCGGCCCAGGGTCCGGTACATCGGTGTGGACCCGGTGGTTCCTGCGGGGCTTGCGGGGCTTGCGGGGCTTGCGGCGCGTCCTGAGCGCGGTTGCGGTGCCGTACCCGGGTCAGACGGAGATGAGGCGGGCACATGCCCGCCCCCGGCCGGTACTCATGCGGGACGAACGGGCCGGCCGTCACCCGGGGCGGCGGGAACCGGCTTCAGCTGGACGCCGCGGAGGCGATCAGCGCCTGGGGGGCGGCCTGCTTGATGCGGGTGTTCAGCCACCTGAGCTGGCGCTGGGTGTCCGCTTTGCAGGCGTCCACGACGTCCAGGAGCTGCCGGTCGCGTGTCCCTTGCGCCGCTTGTCCCAGGACCGTCCAGGTGATGTCGACGAAGGACGCCAGGGTGTACAGGTCCTGCAGGTCCCGTAGGAGGCCGACGCCGCCGGAGCGGGTGCGGGGCAGCCCGTCGGCGTGCAGCCGCTCGGGCTCTCCTCGCGTTGTTCGCCGTAGCGGTCGGCGACCGGCGCGAGCCGCTCGACGTGCGCGTCGCTCATCCCGGCGAGGGCGTGGCAGAGGGAGTGCACGTCGGGTTCCTCGGCGTGGCCTTCGGCGACCTGGCGGAAGGCGTCGGCCAGCGTTCGGGACGCGGCGTGCTGGAGGCCGACGTAGGTGGCGAGGTGCATGGTCAGTCCTCCTGGCCGATCGCGGACGCCGTGGTGCCGCCGGAGCCGGGTCGTCCGGCTGTCTCCTCCGGGGCTCGGGCGGGCTGCGGCGGTTCGCCCGCGTGTGGGTGTTCGCGCACCTCGGCGTCCGGGCCGCCGACGGTGGGCGGGACGCTGTCCGGGTCGGCCGGCGCGGACGCGGTGGTGGTGGGGGCGGGCGAGGGACCGGTCGCTTCGGCGATCTTCGTGACCCTGACCGCGCCGGTCTTGTACAGCGGCTGCTTGGACACCGGTTCCCATTCGGTGATCGTCAGCTCGTTCGCCGCACGCGGGTCGTCGCCGGGCGCGGCGCCGGTGCCGGGCTGGTCCCAGTAGCCGTAGTGGAACGGTGTGAAGACCACACCGTCCCGGCCGCGGCCGACGCGCACCGGGGCTTGCATGGCTCCCCTCGGTGATTCCAGCCGCACCAGGTCGCCTTCCCGGACGCCGAGCCGTCGTGCGTCGCCGACGGACAGCTCCACCCACACGCCGGACGCGGCACGGCGCAGCGGGCGGGAGCGCCCGGTCTTGGTGCGGGTGTGGAAGTGGTAGACGGTACGGCCGGTGGTGAGGGCGAACGGATAATCCTCCCCCGGGCTTTCCGGCGGTGGGACGTAGGCGGCGGCCTTCAGGAAGGCACGGCCGCCGGGGTTCTTGGCGCGGTACTCCTGCGCGCTGAGCACCCCGCCGGTGAGCAGGTCGTGGCCGTAGGTCTCGCAGATGTCCGGGTGGGTGGGGAAGTCCGCGTCCGTGTAGAGGCGGTCGGTTCCCTCGGGTGCCTCTTCGTTGACCGGCCAGGGGACGCCGCTGCCGCCGCGCAGCTTGTCGTAGGTCAGGCCGGTGTAGTCCACCATGCGTCCTCGGGTGCACTCCTTCCACGCCTCGAACGCGCCCTGGGGGTCGGACCACTTGATCAGCGGGGCGCCGTCCTTGTCGCGGAAGTCCATGCGCCGGGCGTAGTCGAGCCAGATGTCCAGGTCGCTGCGGGCCTGGCCGGGCGGCTCGACCGCCTTGTCCGACAGGTGGACGGTGCGGTTGACGTTGGTGAAGGTGCCCTGCTTCTCCCCCCACAGGGCGGCCGGGAGCACCACATCCGCGTAGCGGGCGGTCTCGGTGAGGAAGCCGTCCTGGACGATGGTGAACAGTGAGTCCTGTTCGAGGATCTTGCGGATGCGGGGCAGCTCGGGCAGCGAGACCGCCGGGTTGGTGCCGGAGATCCACAGCAGGCCGATGGAGCCTTGTTCGCAGTAGCGCCAGATCTGCATCGCGTGCGTCGGCGGCGCCCAGTGCGGAATGATCATCGGGTCGACGTTCCACAGGTCGGCCAGTTGCCGGACGTGGTCCGGGTTGTCCCAGTTGCGAAAGCCCGGCAGGTCGCCGTCGGAGCCGCATTCGCGGGTGTTCTGGGCGGTGGGCTGGCCGTTCATCTGCAGGATGCCGCAGCCTGGGCGTCCCAGCATTCCGCGCAGCAGGTGCAGGTTGTTCACCGCGCACGAGGGGGCGGTGGCCTGGTGGGACTGGAAGAAGCCCTGCAGCACCGTGGACAGCACCCGCTCGCAGGTCCCGAAGATCTGCGCGGCGCGGCGGATGTCCTCGGCGGGGACACGGCAGATGCCTGCGGCGTGCTCGGGAGTGCAGGGCTCGACGGTGGCCTTCAGCTCGTCGAAGCCCAGGGTATGGGCCGCGATGTAGTCCTCGTCCAGCCAGCCGTTGTGGATGACCTCGCGGGTCAGGGCGTTCATCAGCGCCTGGTTGGTGCCCGGCAGCGGCGCGAGGTGCACTCCGCCGGCGGCCCGTGCGGCTTCGGCGACCTTGGTCGTGCGGGGGTCCACGGCGACGATCCTGGGCGGGTTCGGGCCGTGGATGCGGTCCAGGACGCGCATCCACAGCACGGTCTGGGTCTCGGCCATGTTGTGCCCGAACAGGAACACGGCGTCGGTGGCTTCGATGTCGCTGTAGCCGAGAGATATGCACGGGCTGCCCACAGGTACCCGGCCCCGGGCGGCTTCTATCCGTGTGAGACGGAGGACCACCTGCCCGACGGTCGTCCGGCCAACGGAAACACGGCTGCCGAACCGGGACGACCGGTCGCCGAGAAGCCTGGCGGCAGCGGCTGTGCGGTCAGCCCGGTCCGGCCGGTCAGCCCGGTCAGCGCGCCGAGGGCGCCCTGTTGCTCGTAGCCTTCGTCCTGTCGGCTGGATCTGAACAGCGGTGACATCCGGGGCCACGGGCCCCGCGAGAGGCCGGCCCAGGAGGTGCTCGTTGCAGGCGGCCGCGCCCTCGGCGGAGTCGTCCGGCGCTCCGCTGTGGGAGCCGTCGGCCGCCGTCGAGGAGGAGTCCAGCGCCTCCGCGCCGCGGAGTTCGACCAAGAGGGTTTCGTGGAGCCCCGGCCATACGCCGGTCCTGGTCCACCGGGCCGGGCGCCGCCCCCACGTCATGCCCGAGCCGGAGCCGAGCTCTCGCGTCGCACAAGGGCTGTTCGGGGAGCCCGAGCCGGATTGCGGGGTCTTCGCCTGCGCGGGACGATGGTTGTGGCGCCGCCTGCTCGATGAGCATCCCTGAGTTTCCCGGGAGGGGTCATGAGCGAGGAACCGCTGGACGCCAGTCTCCCGGGCGGAGCACCGGAGCAGTCTCCGTGCGACTGCGGACCGTGTCCCGTCTGCGCCGAGCAACGGCAACAGTCGAGCCCGTGCGTTCTTCAGCTGGGGCACGGCGGTGACCATCGCTGTCCCCACGGCGACGCATGGTCCCAGGCCGGCCCTTCCGACGTTCCGATACCCAAACCGCCGCCGGTGCCGAAGTGCCGGATGGTGTGCCCGCAGGACGGCCGCGAGTGTCTGCTGGTGCTGGGTCATGAGGGACGTCACGAGTGCGGGCACTCCTTCTGACCGCCGGCACGTCCCTCACACCTGCGCGCCGGCCGCGCATTCCCGAACCGCTGCGTACACAGCCCGCCCGCTCATCCCCCTCGGCTCCGCGCGGCCGGCACACCCCCGTGGTCGGCCACGGCCGCGGCCGTGAGCCCGGGCACACCTTCGGCAGACGCCGCGCACGCGGCGAACTGTCCCTCGGGAGTCCCGGGAACGTCCTTAACCCGCTCGGTGCGGCAGATCGCCCATGGGGTGCGGCCCCGAGCACGTCCGGCCGAGTTCCCGTCCGGTCTCGGCACGCTGCCGCGGGGAGTGATCCGCGTGACCCGCACCGGGTGAGCCGTGTCTCACCGCGGCGGCGTTGCTATGCAATGAGGTGCATAGCAAGATCGGGTGCATGGCGCTCGAGCACGCGATCCTCGTCTCCCTGCTGGAGAAGCCGGGCTCCGGCTATGAGCTGGCCCGGCGGTTCGAGCGGTCCATCGGGTACTTCTGGACCGCCACCCACCAGCAGATCTACCGCGTGCTCAAGCGGATGGAGAGCGACGGCTGGGTCGATGTCCGGGATGTCCGGCAGTACGGGCGTCCGGACAAGAAGGAGTACTCCGTCGCCGGGCCCGGCCGGGATGCGCTCTCCGCGTGGCTGTACGAACCGACCGAGCCCGAGAGCGTACGGCACGACCTGGCGGTGAAGATCCGGGGCGCCGCCTTCGCTGATCCGGCCGCCCTGATCAGCGAGGTCGAGCGGCACCGGCAGGCGCACAGGGACCGCCTCGCCCACTACCTCGCGGGCGAGACCCGGGACTTCGGGCAAGCCCCGTCGGACGGTCCGCTCGACGCCGAACGGGAACTCCAGCACGTCGTGCTGCGCGGCGGCATCGCGTACGAGCGGATGATGATCGCCTGGCTCGACGATGTGCTCGCCACGCTCGCCCGCTTCGACGCCGGTCACTGACCGGCCGAGCAGGCCTCCGGGACCCGTACCCGGAACACCTCCGACCCCTCTCAGCCGAAAGGCGGCACCCATGGCCGATGCGCTGCTCTTCAACCCGCGGACGTACGACCCCGCGCACTTCGACCCGGAGACGCGCAGGCTGCTGCGCGCCACCGTCGACTGGTTCGAGGAGCGGGGCAAGCGCCGGCTGATCGAGGACTACCGGTCCCGCGCCTGGCTCGGCGACTTCCTCGCCTTCGCCGCCGAGGAAGGGCTCTTCGCGACCTTCCTCACGCCCGCCTCCGCCGCGGGAGAGGGCGAGGGCGACAAGCGCTGGGACACCGCCCGCATCGCCGCCCTCAACGAGATCCTCGGGTTCTACGGCCTGGACTACTGGTACGCGTGGCAGGTCACCATCCTGGGCCTCGGCCCCGTCTGGCAGAGCGACAACCCCGCTGCCCGCGCCCGCGCCGCGCACCTGCTCGCTCAGGGCGAGGTGTTCGCCTTCGGGCTGTCCGAGAAGGCACACGGCGCGGACATCTACTCCACGGACATGCTGCTGGAGCCGGACGGCACGGGCGGCTTCCGGGCCACCGGCTCCAAGTACTACATCGGCAACGGCAACGCCGCCGGGCTCGTTTCCGTCTTCGGCCGCCGCACCGACGTGGAGGGCCCCGACGGCTACGTCTTCTTCGCCGCCGACAGCCGCCATCCGGCGTACCACCTGGTCAAGAATGTCGTCGACTCCTCGAAGTACGTCAGCGAGTTCCGCCTCGAGGACTACCCCGTGGCCCCGGAAGACGTTCTGCACACGGGCCGCGCCGCCTTCGACGCAGCCCTCAACACCGTCAACGTGGGCAAGTTCAACCTGTGCACCGCCTCGATCGGTATCTGCGAGCACGCGATGTACGAGGCGGTCACCCACGCGCACAACCGCATCCTCTACGGTCGGCCCGTCACCGCCTTCCCGCACGTGCGGCGGGAGTTGACCGACGCCTACGTCCGGCTCGTCGGCATGAAGCTGTTCAGCGACCGCGCCGTCGACTACTTCCGCACCGCCGGCCCCGACGATCGCCGCTACCTGCTCTTCAACCCCATGACGAAGATGAAGGTGACCACCGAGGGCGAGAAGGTCATCGACCTGATGTGGGACGTCATCGCCGCCAAGGGCTTCGAGAAGGACAACTACTTCGCCCAGGCCGCCATAGAGATCCGCGGGCTGCCGAAGCTGGAGGGCACCGTCCACGTCAACCTGGCGCTGATCCTGAAGTTCATGCGCAACCACCTCCTCGACCCGGTCGCCTACGAGCCCGTCCCCACCCGCCTCGACGCGGCCGACGACACCTTCCTCTTCCGTCAGGGGCCCGCCCGCGGCCTCGGCTCGGTGCGCTTCCACGACTGGCGGCCGGCCTTCGACACGTACGCCCACCTGCCGAATGTCGCCCGCTTCCGGGAACAGGCCGACGCGCTCTGCGAGTTCGTCCGCACCGCCGCTCCCGACGAGGAGCAGAGCCGCGACCTCGACCTGCTTCTCGCCGTCGGGCAGCTCTTCGCGCTCGTCGTCCACGGGCAGCTGGTCCTGGAGCAGGCAGCCCTGTCGGGCCTCGACGAGGATGTGCTCGACGAGCTGTTCGCCGTCCTCGTGCGGGACTTCTCGGCGCACGCCGTAGAACTCCACGGCAAGGACTCCGCGACCCAGGAGCAGCAGTCCTGGGCGCTCGGCGCGGTCCGGCGCCCGGTGGTCGACGGGGCGCGTTCGGAGCGCGTCTGGCAGCGCGTCGAGGCGCTGTCGGCGGCGTACGAGATGATGCCCTGAAAGTCTCTGTGACGCTTCGCATCGGCCTGCGGGGTACCGTGGCCGCCGCGTTGCCGGGGGCGCGCCACCGGCGCCGGGCTCCCGGTGCCGTGGAGCAGCGAGGCTGACTGTGATGTCCGGTCCGCCGTACGCGGCAGGCCGGGCATCCGCCCGTCCCCGACCACCGAGGGTGTGCGGTCGGGTGTCGGTCGAAGGCGGCGGAGGGCGCCCTTGGCCCGACGTCGCCCTCCCCCGGCTGCCCTCGGAGCCGTGCATGCTCATGCGCACGGCCCTCGTGCTGCTCCCGTGGTCCGCTCGCTGACCCGCTCTTCGCCTTCGGCGCCGGTGGAGGGCACCACCAGTGCGGTCACCGCCGCGGCGGCGACCGTGTTCGCCTCGGCCCGCGGGTGACGGCCGTCAGCGCGTCCGCGAGTGATGGCGGAGGCCGGTGCCCACCCCGCGGGCGATCGTGAAGATCGCGAGGCGGACGCCTTCGAGGGGTGCCGTCCCTGTCCCGTCGATGGGACCCGGACCCCATTTCCGGGCATGGGCACCGCCCACGACGTGGCCGCATGGAGTCCCCGGCCCGCCATAAATGGGGTCCGCGCCCGATAGGCATCTGTCGTCGGCCCCGGCAGGGTGGAAGGCACCAGGCCGGACGGCGGTCCGCCCGGCAATGCCGCCGGGCGGACCGCCGTGCGGCATTCGACCGCGCGAGCCGTGCGGGCGCCAGGACCTTCGAGGAAGGGATGACCATGTCACTCGATGTCACCCGGGTCGAACCCCACCCGCACGAGGCGAGACAGCGCCTGGAACACGCCCGCCGTTCCCGGCTGGCGCAGCTGGAGGCCCTCGCAGGGACCGGGCGGACATCGGAGGACCACCTGCTGTCCGAGCAGAGGACCGCGATGGAGCGAACTCTCGGAGAGATCGAGGAAGCCTTCACCCGCGTGGAGAACGGCACCTACGGCACCTGCCTGGGTTGCGCCAAGCCCATCCCGGCGGAACGGCTGGAGATCCTTCCCTACACCCGGTTCTGCGTCGCCTGCCAACGCCGCGCCACCTGACCACCGCCCGTTCCGATCTCCTGCGCCCTGCCCTCGAAGGGGTGAAGTGGTGAACCACCAGACCATCAGCCAGAGCACGGCACCGCTGTCGGCCGACGACCTCGCCGCCCTGCGCGAGAACCTGAACGAGCAGCGCCTGTTCCGCCAGGAGCAGCTGTGCCGGCTCGCGGGACCGGCCACCTCCCGCGCCGAGGACCGGCTCCGGCAGCGGACCGCCTCCCAGATCGAAGTCCACATCAAGCTCGCCGCCACCGCCCGCATGGTCCTCGCCGACGTCGAAGCGGCCCTGCAGCGCATGGACGACGGCTCGTACGGCACCTGCCACCTGTGCCGGCGCCCCGTCGACCGGGAGCGGCTGATGATCGTGCCGCAGGCCCGCTACTGCGGACGCTGCCAGCAGGTCAAGGAGGCGGTCCCATGACCGGCACATCCCCCTCGCACGCCGGCGCATCCCCCTCGTATGCCACCCCACCGCACCGGCCCTGGCCGATGTGCCGGCGCTGCTGCGGCATCGCCCTGGACATGGGCAGCATCCGCACCCGCGTCTGGATCGCCGGTCAGGGCGTGGTGGCCGATGTGCCCACCGTGACCTCTCCCGGCACCGGCGCGGGGTACCCCATCCAGCGCGGCACCATCGTCGACGTCCCGGGGTGCGCCCGGATGCTGCAGCGGCTGCTCCGCGATCACCTGCCCCGCTCCACCCGTCCCATGGTCATCGTCGCCGCTCCCGTCCTGGACGGCGTGGACTACCGCACCCGGGCCCGGGCCGCGGTCGAGGCGCTGCGGCCGCGCAGCGTCCTGACGGTGCCCAGCGCCCGGGCCGTCGCCGTGGCGGCAGGCGCCGACCTGTCCCGTCCGCTGATGGTGGTGGACATCGGCGCCCACCTCACCGAAGTGGTCCTGCTGGTCGACGGCGCCATCACCGACGCGCGCCGCACCGCCCTGGGCACCAGCGACCTGGGCGAGACGACCACACCCGAGGGGATCTCCGAGGCGGTGGCCTCGATGCTCACGGCGATGCTCCGCCAGGACCGCACTTCGCTCACCGTCGATGCCCTGCACCGCGGTGTCCTCCTGGCCGGCGGAGGCGCCCTGCGTCCCGAGATCACCTATCACCTCACCGGCCGGCTGCACACACCGCTGCGTGTGGTCCCGGCTCCGCACACCGCCGCCGTGCGCGGCGCCGCCAGGCTCCTGCGGGCCGCCCACGGCCACCCCTCCGCCTCCGGCCCGCTCCCGCCGAGTGCCCTGCCCCGCTAGGCCGGCGCCCCCGTCCCGTTTCCCTCCGCACTCCGCGTCCGCGGCGTCCACGGCCGAAAGGAGGACCCGTGCCCGGCCGCACACCCCCACCGCCCCCTCCCCGGGAACACCAGGTCACGCTCTGGCGCCTGCGGCGCAACCCCCTGCGCCGCCGCAGCGACGTGCTCCAGGGGTGGATCGGCCTCGGCCTGCTCCTGGTCGCGCTGGCGGCCACTCCCGTCGCCATGTTCCTGGTCGGCGACGCGGCCTACGACCACTACACCCGCACCGCCCGGCACCAGGCCCACACCCGCCACCACACCACCGCAGTGCTGCTCGAGGACGCCCGGCGCCACCCCGAACCCGGCTCTGCCGAAGCCAAGAAGACCCGCTACCCGACCAAGGTCCGCTACACCGACCCCGACGGGCACACCCACACCGCGACCACCGACGTCGAGCCCGCACTGCCCAAGGGCAGCACCGTGCACGTCTGGGCCGACACCGACGGGAGGATCACCGATCCGCCCCTGAGCCCCAGCCAGGTCCGCAGCCACGCCATGGGCTCGGCCATCATCGCCGCCCTCGGCGTCCACGCCGTCGCGGCCGCCGCCTACGGCACCACCGGCCGCATCCTCCACCGCCGCAACCTGGCCGCATGGGACGACGCCTGGGCCGAGACGGCCCCCCGCTGGACCACATCTCCATAGCCATGGTGGGCGGGCGGGGCGGGCGCGAACGCTCGTCGGCGCCGAGGCCGCGGAGGAAGTCCGCCTTGGTGTTCGAGCTCACGGCCGCGACGACTCGCCCGACGCCCCGGAGTTTGCCCGTGTCGCAGGCCGAGCTGGGCCGCGGCCCGGGCAACGATCCCAAGGACATGGCCGCGATCCTCAACGACCTCCAGAACGACGGCCTGGTGATCCGTGCGCCGGATGCCGGGGACCGTCGCAAGAACGCCCTCTCCCTCTCGCCGAGTGGAGAGCGTCGCCCGCTCCAGACGGAGAAACTGGGCCGTGGGGCGAACGAGGAGCTGACCGCCGCCTTGACACCTGCCGAGCGGACCCGGCTCATGGCTCTTCTCGCGCGCATGGTCGAGCAGCCGGAGCCCTGCGCGAGCACGGGCCCGGACGGCGAACAGCGGGCCGGCCTCCCGAGCTCGCAGCTTGCCCAAGGCGCCTGAGCAGGATGTCGACGCGTCGTGGCGAGTGCCGGAAGAGTGCGGGGTTCCCGGACGTTGGCTCGAGGTATGAAGATCGGCGAAGCTTCGAGGGTCAGTGGCGTGAGTGCGCGGTCGCTGCGGCACTACGAGGAGGAGGGCCTGATCGTCCCGGGCCGTTTCAGCAATGGGTTCCGGGACTACTGCCAGTCCACCATCGACCGGGTGCTCCTCATCCGCTCCTTGCTGGAGTCCGGGCTGCCCGTGCGGTTGATCAGGCAGGTCCTGCCCAGGCTCACCGACGGATCCGAGGCCGGCACCGACGTGGTGGACGCGGAGTTCCTGCGCGAGGTGCAGGGCTACCGCGATCGGCTCGCTGCTCGTATCGCCGTTCTCAGCGACCAGCAGGCGGCACTCGACGCCTACCTGCGAGAGGCCCGCCGTACCGATCCCTGACAGCCGCTTGACCTTGACGCAAGTGTCAGGCTCCTACGTTCGGCGCATGGAGACCCACACGCAGCAGAACACCGCCGAACCGACCGTACGAGCGCTGGTCCAGCGGTCGCACCGGGGACCGAGCGATCTGGTCCTCACGACGGATCGTCGCCGCCCTGTCCCGGGCCCCGGCGAGTACCTGATCCGCGTCGGCGCCGCGGGGGTCAACTTCGCGGACGTCATGCAGTCCCACGGCACCTACGGAGGTGGCCCGCAGGCACCCTACGTGGCGGGCTTCGAGGCGGCCGGAACGATCGTGGAGGTCGGTCCGGGCGTCGAAAGCCCGCTGAAACTCGGCACGCACGTCGTCGGAACCGGACCGGGTGCCTTCGCGCAGTACATGACGATGCCGGCCGCGGGCGTACTCCCCGTGCCCTCCGGCTGGAGCGACGCCGAAGCTCTCGGTCTCGTGCTGAACTGGGCCACCGCCTTGGCCGCCTTGAAGCCGTTGGGCGAGATCAAGAGGGGTGACGTGGTGCTCGTCCACGCCGCGGCCGGCGGCGTCGGGCAGAGCGCCGTTCGCCTTGCCCGCCACTACGGCGCACGGGTCATGGCCACGGCGTCACCAGCGAAGCACGAAGCGGTCAAGGCGCTCGGCGCCGACGAGGTACTGGACAGCCGACGCCCCGATCTGGCCGAAGAGATCACCCGCCTGACCGGCGGGGTCGACCTGGTCCTGGAATCGGTGGGCCAGGCCACGTTCGAGGCCAGCCTGTCGGTCACCAAGCCCTTCACCGGACGCATCGTCGTGTTCGGCGCGGCTTCCGGTGACGCCACGGTGAGCACACACGACCTCGTCTTCACCCACCAGGTCCAGATCAAGGGCCTGCACATCGGCGCACTGGCGGTCGCGGCCCCCTCCCTCTACCGGTCGTTGCTCGCCGAGATCCAGGCACTCATCGCCCACGGCGTGTACCCACCCGGCAGCCCCCACGTGCATCCCCTGGCCGAGGGGCCGGCGGTGCTCCGGCAACTCGCAGCAGGCCGGACCCAGGGCAAACTCGCCCTCGATCCCTGGCGGTAGGTCGCGTCGTGTCGATGAGGCTCGGACGACGTTCCCCGCGCACGGGTTGTCTCGCAGCTCGAGCAGGACGCCTTGTGCCCAGAGGACGGGGCGGCCCCGACGTCGGCGCCGCCCCGTGACCCTCGGCGTCGCGGTGCGCGGCGCGGTGTCCGGTTCCGGCCCGGGGTTCTACGCCTCCCTTCGCGCCGTGACCAAACCCGTCTCGTACGCGGCGATGACCGCTTGGGCCCGGTCGCGGACCCGCAGCTTGGCGAAGAGGCCGGTGATGTGGTTCTTCACGGTGGAGGCGCTCACCCCGAGACGGCCGGCGATCTGCGTGTTGTCCAGACCTGCGGCGATCAGCCGCCACACCTCCCGCTCGCGCGGGGTGAGTGCCTCGGTGCCGGAGGGAACCGGGTGCGGCGACGGGTGGGCCGGGGCCTTGACGTGCGTGGAGATGAGCCGGGTCAGCAGCCGTGGGGCGAGGATCGCCTCGCCTTCGTGGACCACGCGCAGGGCGGCGACGAGGTCCTCGGGCGAGATGTCCTTGGGCAGGAAGCCGCACGCCCCCGCCCTCAGGGCGTCCACGACGTACTCGTCCATGTCGAAGGTGCTCAGGGCCAGCACCCGGCAGCCGGGCAGTTCGGCGGTCAGCCGTTCGGTGGCGGCGATACCGTCCAGGACCGGCATGCGCACGTCCATGATGACCACGTCGGGCCGGCATGCGTGGGCGAGGCGGACCGCCTCGGCGCCGTCCTCGGCCTCGGCCACGACCTGGAATCCGGGTTCGGGGGCCAGCATCAGGGCGAGGCCGCGTCGGACGAGGGGCTGGTCGTCGGCGATGAGAACCTTTACGATCGCGCTCACGCGTACGCCTCCTGACGGTCGGCGGGCAGGGGAAGGAGGGCGTGTACGGCGAACCCCGCGCCCTCGGGTCCGGCCCGCAGGGTGCCACCGTGGAGGGCGACGCGCTCCCGCATCCCCACCAGCCCGTGGCCCGTCCCGCGTGCGGCGGAACGCCCGGGACGCGGACCGTCGTCGGTGACGGCGACCCGCACCTCGCGGGCCGTGCAGGTGAGCCGTACGTCGACGTGCGCGCCGTCCCCCGCGTGCTTGCGGGCATTGGTGAGGGCTTCCTGCACGATGCGGAAGACGGTGAGCGCGACACCGGGCGGCAGCGAGCCGGGGTCGCCCTCGGTGGTGAGCGTGGTGGGAAGACCGGCGCGGCGGCTGTCCCCGACGATGCGGTCCAGGTCGCCGATGCCGGGCTGCGGTGCGGTCGTCCCTCCCCCGTCGCCCTCCTCCTCGCTCTCGTCACCGGCCCGCAGCACGTCGAGCAGGTGCCGCATCTCGCGCAGGGCGGAGCGCCCGGAGCCCTCCAGCGCGACGAGGGCCTCGCGGGCGGCGTCCGGGGATCCGTGCAGATTGGCCCGAGCTCCTCCGGCGAGCAGCTGCATCGTGGTCAGGTGGTGGGCGACGATGTCGTGCAGCTCCCGGGCGATACGCCGCCGTTCCTCGGAGACGGCCCGTTCGGCGAGCTGCCGCCGCTGCGCCTCGGCGCTGCGCTGCCAGCGGCCGACGGCGACGGCGGCGCCTGCCACGAACAGCGCGGACGCCGCGTTGGGGGCGAGCTCGATCAGGGACGGCGCGGGCATCCCGGGGTGGACGAACTGGAGCACCGCGACGCAGCCGGCGACGGCCGCCGCGCCGACCACGGCCCTGTGGTGACGTATGGCGGTGTAGAGGGCGACGACCGTGGCCGCGCCGTAGTGCTGGCCCACGGAACTGAACCAGTTGACCGACAGGTTCGCCGCGAGGACGCACGCGAGGACCGTCAGTGGTGCGCGGCGGCGCGCCAGCAGGAACAGTGAGGCGACGACCACCACCAGGCATCCGGCGACCGGGACGTGGCCCTGGTCCATCTGGCTGGTGACGGTGAAGCCCACGAGATCGACGGCCGCGGCGCCGACGGCGACGAGTCCGTCGTGCTGGGTCCACAGTCCCTGCCCTGCGATTCGCTGCCCCGTCGCGGTCTCGTCGGGGCGCGTCCCGGTCGCGCGGCCCGGCGGCCCGGCGCCGGGCGCGTCGGCCCCGCCCCGTACCCGGCCGGGGCGCCCCTCGATCACGCTTCGTCCCATCTCCGCCCCCCTGTGCCCGTCCACGTTTCCCCGCGGCCGCCGGAGAAGCCCGGTGACCTGCGGCTCGTCCGCCGAGTGTCCCATGGTGCCGGTGCACCGGGCCCATGGCGTCCGGACCGGGAGTGAGCGGGGACCGGGAGCAGGCTCCCAGCGGCGCCACGGTTCGGGGCCCTGCTCCCAGAGGGTTTCTCGTCCTCGGCTCCGAGGTTCGGCACGCGCGGCGCTGATGTGCTGGACGGGTGCCGGGAGGACCCCGGCAAGGGCGCCGCTGCTGCCCTCCACGGTCCGGCAGGACTCGCGGCCCCGTACGTCCGTACCCCAGTTCCCTTCCCGGAGGCTTTCCGTGATCCGTTCGCTGACCCGGTTCTCGACCCGCAGACCCTGGCGGGTGATCATCGTGTGGGCCGTGGTCGGCGTCTTCGTGACGCTCATGGGTCAGACGCTCGTCTTCCGTGTGACGCAGACCGACAGCGCCGGCTTCCTGCCGGCGGAGTACGACGCGGCCGCGGCGCTGCGGATCGCCCGGGAGGAGTTCGGCGAGCGACCGGACGCCAATGCGGTGACGGTGCTGGTGGCGCGGCACGACGGCAAGCCGCTGCGGGACGCGGACGAGCGGCGCGTACGGGACGTGGCGCGTGAGCTGAGTGCCACGCGACTGAAGATGCCGTGGACGGACGAGCAGATACGGGGGCTGTCCGAGGACTACTCCCAGGTTCCCCGCGTGGCACTTCTGACGACCGCCCCGGACGAGTCGTTCGCGCTGCTCGGCGCACGGCTGCGGGGGAACTCCACCGACCCCGGCTTGCACTCCCTGTACCGGGTCTTCCACGACCGGGCGCAGCAGGAGTTCGGCGAGGCCGGACTGCGCACGGGGTTCACCGGCGGGCTGGCGGACGTCGTGGACCGCGCCGACGCGGAGGAGACCACGCAGATGGTGGTCGGTCTGCTGGTGGTCGGGCTGATCGTGCTGATCAACCTGCTCGTGTTCCGCAGCGTCCTGGCCGCGTTCGTGCCGCTGTTCGCGGTGTCCGTGGTGGGGGGCGCCGCCGCCGGCACGGTCGTGGGCGCGGCCCTTCTGACCGGTTTCGAACTGGATCCGGGAACCCCGAGCATGATCGCCACCGTGTTGATCGGCATCGGAGTCGACTACTTCCTCTTCCTGTTGTTCCGCTTCCGTGAGGAGCTGCGTCGGCGCCCGGAGGAGCACCACCGCCTGGTCGCCGCGGACGTGGCCGGGCGGGTGGGCACGGCGGTGACCTCGGCGGCGCTGACGATCGTGGCGGCCTTCGCGACGCTCGGGGTGGCGACGTTCGGTCAGTTCCGGGTGCTGGGACCGTCGGTGGCGGTGTCGGTGCTGGTGATGCTGGTGGCGAGTCTGACCCTGATGCCGGCGCTGCTGGCGGTGACCGGGCGGAAGATGTTCTGGCCGTCGCGGATCCGCTCGGAGAAGGCCGGACGGCCCGGCGCGGCGGGGCGTACCGGCGAGCTGGTGGCGCGCCGCCCGGTGCTGGTGCTCGTGGCGTCGGTGGCCCTCCTCGGCGCGCTGGCGGTCGGTGTGGCGGGCGTCCGCATGGACTTCGCCACCGGCGGCACCCCGCGTGACACGGCGGCCGCCGCGACGGCGCGGGAGATCGCCGTTGCCCTGCCGCCGGGAGTGTCCGACCCGACGACGGTGTACGTCACCGCCGACGACGGCCGGGTCCTGGACCCCGCGGGCCCGCGCGCCGTGCGCCGGGCGCTGTCGGAGGTGGCCGGAGTGGGCAAGGTGGCCGACCCGGTGTTCGACGCCGACCGCACCGCCGCCCGGGTGGACGCCTACTTGACGGTGGACACCCAGTCGCAGCGTGCGCGGGACCTCGTGGCGGGTCCGGTGCGCCAAGCGGTGCGGGAAGCGACACCCGCCGGGCTCACCACGCACGTGGGCGGCACGGCGGCCGTGTTCGCCGATGTGGCGACGGCGGTCGACCGGGACCTGCGGACGGTGTTCCCGGTGGCGGCGGCGCTGATCGCGCTGATCCTGGTGGTGCTGTTGCGCAGCCTGGCGGCGCCGGTGGTGCTGATGCTCGCGGTCGGTCTCTGTTTCGCAGCGACGTTCGGTGCCTCCGCGCTGGTCTTCCAGCACATCGGCGGCGAGGCGGGAGTGACCTTCGTGCTGCCGCTGGTGCTGTTCCTGTTCGTGGTGGCGCTGGGCACGGACTACAACATCCTGATCAGTGACCGTCTGCGTGAGGAGATGGCCCACGGGGGCCCGGCCCGCGCCGCCGTGGCCCGCGCGGTACGGCACACGGCGCCCGCTGTCGCCACGGCCGGCGTGGTCCTCGCGGCCTCCTTCGGCAGCCTCGCGGTGAACGCGGACCCCTCCACCCGTCAGCTGGGCTTCGCCACGGCCCTGGGCATCCTCCTGTCCGCCTTCGTCGTGTCGCTCCTGCTGGTCCCGGCGGCCGCGGCACTGCTGGGCCGGGGAATGTGGTGGCCGGTGCGCGGAGCACGAGGCCGGCGGGACGGGAGCGGCGGCCCGCAACCGCGGTGACGCCGGACGCGGGGCCGGATGCCGCCGCGGCCTGCCGCCGAACGCCGGTGAACCGGTGGTTACCTTGTCGAGCAGGGGCGGGAACTGGACGGCACCGCTGCGGTTCCCCGCTCACCAGGCAGGCCGCCCCGGCTGGACCGGTTCCCACGCGGACTGCGAGAGAGGGAGGGCCACATGTCCTTCCGGCTCAGCTCTCCCGTTCGAAGCAACTCCCATGGTTGCGAGGCCGTTCGGTCGGGCGGCGATGACGTCATCTCGAGCGCACCGCCGGCCTCGTGCGCGAAGGCCCCCGCCGTCCGGAAGCGTGTGGCGTCCGGACGGCGGGGGCCGGGGGATCGGGCGGGGGTGTCAGGGCGCCATCATCGATATCCCGAAGGGCTGGGCCTGCGGGGCCGATTCGGTGCCGTCGGCGGCCACGGCGGTGACGACGTAGTAGTAGTACGCCCGGGCCAGGCCGGGGTCCTTGTACGTCAGTGCCGTCACACCCGTGGCGATGCGGCGCTCAGGGGTGAAGACGTCCGAGCTGGACGTCGACCGGTAGACGTTGTACGAGACGGTCGCACCCTGGTCGCACGCTCCGGCCTCCCAGCTGAGCTGGGCGTAGTCCGCGCCCCTGCCGCCCCCGGTGATTCTGGGGGTGGGTGGTCCGGTCAGGACCGGGCAGGGCACGGTGACCTCGGCCATCGGCGAGAAGTCGGACCACCGGCTGTGCTTGCTGACGGCGCGCACCACGTAGCGCCAGGTCTTGCCGGCGGGCACGTTCTCGTTCGTGAACGTCGTCCCGGTGATGAGCGGGGAGACCGAGTAGGCCGACGTCGGGTCCGTGCCGGTGGTGCGGTAGACGTAGTAGCCGGCCACATCGGTCGACGTGCTTGCGGTCCACTCCACCTTGACGTTGCCGTTGTCGGCCGTCGCGGTGACCGAGGCGGGCGCGGCCGGCGTCTCGTAGACCGGCAGGCGCTTGCCGTAGACGGTGCCGTAGCCGGGCTCGGGCAGGGGGGAGACATTGCCCGCCGCGTCGACGGCGCGGACGGTGTAGCCGAACTGCACGCCGGCCGGGGTGCCGGTGTCCAGGTACGTGCCCTCGCGCACCACGGCGATCTGCTCCCACGCGCCGAACGTCGCGCTGCGCATGACGAGGTAGTGGTCCGTGTCGTCGGTGTTGGGCGTCCAGACGAGGTGCACGCCGTCCGTGCCGTCCCAGGCGTCCAGGCCGTACGGCATGCGCGGCGGGGTGACGTCGCCGGTGCGGGTGGCCGAGGCGGTCGCCGACGGGTTCGACTCCGTGCCGAGGGCCGTGACCGTCCTGACCTGGTAGTGGCGCACCTCGCGGACGGGCGCCGCGTAATCGTCGTAGGCGGGGCCGGTGACCGGCGTCTCGGTCAGCCGGGTCCACGGTCCGGCGGCCGACTCGGCGGCATACACGTGGAACCGGTGGGACGCGTCACCGTCGTACTGCCAGCCGACGGTGTTGCGGTCGACCCAGCCGTTGGCGGAGACGGCCGTGGGCGGCAGCGGCTTGGCCTCGGGGGCGTCGAGCTGGACGGTCGCGGAGTACGCGGAGGCGTTGCCCGCGTTGTCCCTGGCCCGCACGCGGTAGTAGTAGGTCGTGCCCGCGGTGGCGGACGGGTCGGTCAGGGCGGCGCTCTGCAAAGGTGTGCCGACCGAGGCGAACGGACCCTCGGGAGCGACGGCCCGCTGCACCTCGTAGGAGCTCGCCCCGCTGACCGGGGACCAGGAGAGCCGGGCACCGGCGGACGGGTCGTACGTGGCCGTGAGCCCGGTGGGCGCGGCGGGGGCCGTCCTGTCGGCGCTGACGACGCTGGTCACCGCGGACAGCGCGGAGGCGTTGGCGGAGCGGTCGACGGCGCGGAGGGCGTACTCGTAGGTGGCGCCCGTGGCCGGCGGCACCTCGGTGAAGCTGGTGCCCGTGATCAGGGTGGCGTTGCGCAGGCTCCAGCCGGTGGTGCCGGCGAGGCGGCGGTAGACGCGGTAGCCGGCCAGGTCCATCTCGTGGTTGCGGGACCAGGTCAGGGTCGACTTCAGGGTGGACGCCGAGTAGCCGGACTTCACGCCGACCGGTGCCAGGGGGGCGGTCTTGTCGTACGCGGCGCCGAGGACCGGCTTGTAGGAGAAGGAGATGTTGGCGGTGCCGGTGAAGGCGGCGAAGTCCACACGCAGGGTGTGGGTGCCGCGCGGCATGGTGAAGCGGACGGTCTTCCGCTGCGTCGAGCTGACGTTGCGCCACAGGTCGATCTTGCGGTGGCCGTCGACGTAGACGCGGACGCCGTCCTGGACGGCGGCGCTCAGGTCGAAGGGGCCGCCGGAGCCGAAGTTGCGGGTGGTGGTCCAGCGGATGCCGAAGTGGTCGCTCGGCAGGGTCACGCCGGAGGGGTCGCCGTAGCCGTAGTTCTCCGCGATCGCGGTGTCACAGACGGTGGCCTTCGGAGTGCCGGAAAGGGTGGTGTTGGCGTAGTACTGGGCCTTCCACACGCCGGCCGGGCAGGTCACGGCCGCGTGCGCGGTCGCGGGGAAGGCGAGCCCGGCCAGGGCTGTGGCCAAGGAGAGTACGGCCGCACCGCCTGTACGGCTCGCCGTGCCGAGGGATATTCGCATCTACGGATGCTCACACTTTCGATGAGGAGATGAGGACAAGGTGTGATTGCCGCCCCAATGGTGCCATTTGAAGATCAGTGGCGACAGCGGATTCGCTCGGTAAGTCACCGACGCTCCGAGCCTGTTGCAGGTGACGGAACGCGGGGCCGGCGTCCGGCGTCGCCGACGGCGACGGCGACGGCGACGGCGACGGCGACGGCTTCGCTGCGAAGTGGGGGCCGGGTCGGACGGACACGGCCCCCACTCACCCGATGAAGGGTCAGCCCGCCCAGACCTCGGCCTCGTCGGCCGGGACGGTGGTGGCCAGGCCCAGTTCCTTGCGGGCGGCGACCGACTTGTTCGGGTCGATGCCGGTGAACGCCGGGTCGTAGGCGATGTAGAAGGCGTCGGCGGCGTCGGCGGCGTCCTTCCAGTTGCCGGCCGCCTTCGTCAGCGTCGAGCGGAGCTTGCCGACCTCGGTGCCCTCGATGCCGGCCAGGCCCTTGACGTGTGCGTCGAGGGCGGCCGCGACGGCCTTGGCCTGCGCCTTGTAACCGGCCAGGTCGTCCTCGACGGCGTCCTTCTCAGGCTGGTGCGCCCACAGAGCCTCGTAGACCGCGTTCGAACCCTTGAGGTACGTGATCTGCTCGGGCTCGAAGGACTTGGCGGTGTTCAGCGAGCCGCTGAACTTGCCCTTCTCCGCCGTGTAGGTGCAGCTCACCGCGCGGTCACCCGTCACCCAGCTCTCCTTGGTGGGCGTGTAGTAGAAGAGAGCGGCGCCCTTGGGGAGCGCCCAGGTGTCCGGCGCGTACTTCTGCGCCTCGACCGGGCAGCGGGTGTCCGCGATCGCCGAGATCTCGTCGTCGCCGGGATACTCCTGGCCCTTGTCTATCGCGAACTCTCCGACGACCTGGCCTTCGTGCGCCTCGGTGCAGGGCACGACCTCGACGGCGAAGGCCGTGCCCTCGGCCTTGCCGTTCGGGTTGTAGCAGTCACCGATGTCCAGCGAGAACACCGACTGCTGGCGCGCCGCCTTCTTGGCGGTGTCCTTGGCGCCGTCGACGGCGTCGGAGACCTCCGAGCATCCCACCGCGCCGATCGCGAGCAGGGCGGCAACGGCGGACATGCCGCGGAGGGAACGGCGCGGGACACGGACTGTCATGACGAATACATCCTCTTACGTGATCTCTGTGAGCTCATGCGGCTCGTACGCGGTCTCTGACTCGCGACGGGCCGCGAGGGTTGTATCCGCGCTGCTCACAGCCGGAAGTCCGGTCACCTCGTGATGCACGTGGAGCCAGGGCGTACACACGTGGAGCCAGGGCGCGCAACCGACCGCTCATCGGCTGAGGCGGCCGCGGGCTTCGACGGAAGAGCCGGGCGTCCGGTGCGCCGCGGGCGATGTCGCGTTACCGACAGGAGCCGGCTCTGGACTCGGCGATCTCGGTGGCGGTCTCGATGCCGGTCGGTCCGGCTTCGAGCTCCGGCCTGAATAATCCTTGTTCCACGGGGGCCGGATGCTATTCGCTGTGCCGACGGCAGGCGGGATCACCTTGCGGAGGGAAGCACCCATGCGGGCAGTCACCAAAGGGGCGCTGGCGGTTTCAGCGATCTTCACGAGTGTCGTCATGCTGTCGGCGACGCCTGCCGTCGCCGCTCCCTACGACCCCTACACAGGCACGAGCCCACAGACCACGGGGTGCGCTGCGGACGCCGTCACGATCGGCACACGGCCGATCCGGAGTCCGCAGGCCGTCCACGGAACGATGGAAGTCCGCTATTCCCCCTCGTGCAAAACCAATTGGGTACGTGCCGTGATGACGGTGTCCGACGGCGCGAACACCGTCACCAAGGGGATCCGGCGTCCTTCCAGCCAGCCCGACGGACAAGGCGGTTGGCTCGGCTTCTACGAGAACTACGAGACGGATGCCGCCGTGGGATCCTCCTTCGGCATGCAGGTCTACGCTCCGGGCTCCACTTGCGTCATGGCGATGGCCATCGTGCGCAACGCCGCCGGACAGGCCGTAGCCTTCACCGGCACGAGCGCCGGCGACGCTTGGGTCGGCTTCTGCTAGGTAGCTTCGCGAACGAGGCCTGCCCGGACCGGTACGCCGTACTCCTTCAGCTGCTGGGACGGCTCGGCAGCCGGACGTCGACAGTGCCGGCGTGGCGCGGGCAGGAGGCTGCCGTCGACGACCCGCGCGCCGCCCGCTGCCGCGGAAGGGGCTGCGTCAGGAGGACGAGCCGGTTCCGTGCCGGACGGCCAGCAGGGCCACGTCGTCGTCGTTGTCCGGCGGGCGCGCCCGTGCCAGCAGTGCGTCGGTGAAGTCCTCCAGAGGGCGGCGGGCCAAGGCCGCGGCATGCCGGCGCAGGCGGTCCAGGCCCTCGTCCAGGTTGCGGCCCGGGGATTCGATCAGGCCGTCGGTGTAGAGGATCAGCGTCGCCCCGGGTGGCAGTTCCACCGTCGCGTCGGGACGCACCCGCTCGGGTGTGACCCCCAGGAGTATCCCGTGACCGTCGGTCAGATAGCGGGCCACGCCCTCGCGGGTGACCAGCAGCGGAGGCGGGTGGCCCGCGTTGGTCCAGGACAGCTCCCACCGACCGGTGGTGTCTTCACTCATGCGGGCGAAGACCAGCGTGGCCATCGAGACCTCGGTGATGTCCAGGATCGCCTGGTCGAGCCACTCCACGATCTTGCTCGGTGGCTTCTGCTGGGAGACGGCGTAAGCCCGGAGCATGTTGCGCAGCTGGGCCATGCCGGCCGCGGCCTCCAGGTCGTGGCCGACGACGTCGCCCACGGCGAGAGCGGTGGCGCCGTCCGTCAGGTCGAACGCGTCGTACCAGTCACCGCCGACGTGGGAGGCGTCCGACGCGGGCAGGTAGCGGACGGTCATGCTGCGTCCGGGTGACCGCGGAAGCCTCGGCAGCAGGTGGCGCTGCATCGTCTCGGCGACCTGGCGCTGGCGCTGGTAGAGACGGGCGTTCTCCAGGGCGAGGCTGGCGCGCCGGGCGATGTCCTCCAGCAGGGCGATGTCGGCCGCGGTGAACCGGTCGGGCTGGTCGGCGCGGCCCAGGGTGAGGGCTCCCAGCACGTCGTGGAGGCTGCGGAGCGGCACCATGACGGCCGAGTGCATGCCGGTCGCCTCGAACAGGCGCTGCTGCTCCACCGCGATCCCGGAATCGGGCGGGCCCTGATAGGTCTCCGGGCCGGTGAGGGAGGAGGCGACACCGCGCAGGGCACGCGACAGCGGCATCGGGGACTCCTGCGGCACCGGCGGCATGGGGCCCTGGAGGTCGTCGCGGAACACCACGGTGCCGCCCTCGGCATGGGCGACGGCGAAGCGGGAGACCTCGTCGCGCTCGCCGATCAGGTCGATGACGGCCCAGTCGGCTATGCGAGGCACCACGAGGGTGATCAGGCGGCGCAGCGCCTCGTGGATGTCCAGGGTGGAGGTGAGCAGGGTGGTCGTCTCGGCGAGCAGGGCCAGCCGTTCCAGTTCGGAGAGCCGTCTGCTGGTCGGTGGCCGCTCGCGGGGCCGGTCGGGTGCGCCTACGGGGTGGAAGAGAACGAGCGTGGCCGACGGGCGGATACCGACGTCATAGGGAGTGGCCAGCCAGGCCACCGGCAGGAGCGTGCCGTCTCCACGTTCGAGCCACTCGTCCTCGCCCTGCCGGGTGCGTCCGCCGAGCACACTCTCGCTCAGCCGGCACTGGTCCCTCGGGACGGGCTCTCCGCCGCTGGAGCGGTGCAGCAGATCGTGGGCGTCCCGGTCGATCAGGTCGGAGGCGGGGCGAGCCAGGAGCTGTTCGCCACGTTTGTTGACGGCGACGATCAAGCCCTGCTCGTCCGCCAGGTACGCAGCCGTGCCGAAGGCCTCGAGGACCCCCGCAACCACCCCCTGCGGAACATCCGGGCCCACCATTGCCGTCTCCCGTCGTCGGCGATCGTCCGGGCCGCCCCTGTCGTCCGAGTTCCCCGAGAACCGTCTCCTACGTGGAGAGGCGCATATCGTTCCGGTACGGGGCCGGCAGGGCCAGGTCAGGTTCTGGGGGTGTCCTGGTCGCGGGGCCGGCCGCCCGCGCGAGTGGTGCAGATGCCGGTCCGGCACTCCGGCGGGTCATTGAGCACGTCGAGGAACCGGTGGAGGGAAGGCCGGCATCTGGGACTCTCGGGTCCGCCCCCCTGCATCAGACCTGGCGGGAAACCTCACCCGGAGCCGTTCACCTCCCCCAGCCAAGTACGACGGAGACGGCCATCGGTGACATCAC
Organism: Streptomyces glaucescens; assembly: GCF_000761215.1. Taxonomy (GTDB): domain Bacteria; phylum Actinomycetota; class Actinomycetes; order Streptomycetales; family Streptomycetaceae; genus Streptomyces; species Streptomyces glaucescens_B. The sequence continues at coordinate 150,071 of NZ_CP009438.1, forward strand.
CTTGCGTAGTGAGGACACATCAGAGCGTGACCTTTTTGGGATCGGATCGGCCCCGGGTCGTCCCCGTCCGGTGACGGCTCCGTGCATCCGGTGCAGATGAAGGACCAGGACGCCTCCATACGTTCTGCCCGAGCAGCCGGCTCAGCATCCGTATGCTCCCGATCATGAGATTCTTCCGGAAGCGCGGCCGAAGCGATGCCGAACGGATGACGGGAACGCCGGTGGCTGAGGCCAAAGCCCTCTACGAAGCCGGACGTTACGCCGAGGCGGAGGCCGAAGCCCGCGCCGTGGCTCGAGCGCTGCCACGCGACGACGAGTACGCGGCCGTGGCGCTGAACATCGCCGCGATCGCGACGGGCGCCCAGGGCCGGCACGCCGAGGCACTCGCCACCTACGACGAGGCGCTGCCTGTCTTCAGCAGGATATTCGGACCCGGTCACTGGCTGACCTTGAAGCTGCGCTCGGACCGCGCCCAGCAGATGAGTGCGCTCGGTCAGTACGCCGAGAGCGAGGCGGAGTGTGCGGCCGTCGCCGAGGCCGCGGGCCGCGGTACCGGGCCGGAGATGTCGCTCCTGGCAGCGGCCGCCCGCAACGGGCTGGTCTTCGCCCTCAACGCGCAGGGGCGCCACCAGGAGGCCGAAGCACTCGCCCGCGAGGCCCTGGCCGCCCATCGCGCCCGTGACCGGACGTCCCTCGTCCTGCGACTCGGCCTGGCTCGCAGCCTCAACGGCCAGGCCCGCCACGAAGACGCCCTCAACGAGGCACAAGGTGCCGACATGTTGTACCGCGCCCTTCCCCAGCACCAGCGCCATCCCGATACGGGTGCCGTCGAACTCGCCTTCGCCACCGCTCTGTTGGGGCTTCGCCGCACTGCCGAGGCCCGCCGCCGGGCGGCAACCGCTCACGATGCCTGCCTGGCCTGCTTCGGCCCGGACCACCGCCGCACCGTCGAAGCCCGAACACTGCTGGAGCGCATCGACGGCACTCGTCCGTAGTGCAGAGATCGATCCGGATCGGAGCCGGCATCATCGGCTGCTGCCGAACTGGCCTTGCCCGGAGGGTGATCCACTGCTCCCGCGCACCGGCAGGTCGACGCCGGTCGGTACGGCCTCGTGCGGGCGGCTTCAATCACCGCGCCTTCCGGGGCACACCGGAGCTGCGGTCGGCGGCACGCCCCGCTGTGCGGCGGAAATCTCACGCACCGTCCGCAGTGGCGCCAGGCAGCGTCGAGCGGCTGCTTCGCCGGGGCTACTCCACCTGCCCGATCCGGAGAAGGTTCGCGGGGAGATCGATGCCCAGTTGGTCGGCGAGGCGCTGGGTCGCCTCGGGCGGCAGGATTCCGTTGCTCAGTTGGGTGGCCACGCTCACGACGCATTGCGGGAGGGCGCCGACCAGCCGGGAGACCCCGGCCTGGGCGATCGCGTCCGCGATGTCCTCTGCCGAGAGACTGGCGACCACTTCGCCGTCGGGTCCGGTGTTCAACTCGACGAGCACCTCGTTGAGGCACGTCTCGGAGAAGCCCGCCACCAACACCGCCAGGTCGTGCAGGTTCGGTCCGTCCGTCGACGGCGGGACGTCACCCTGCGGCTGCGTCGGAACACCCCCGACCTGGACTGTGCCGGGCACGGCACTGCCCTCGTCCGCGGCCCCGCTGGCGCGGTCCTCGGCGGATCCATCGGGATGTGCGTCGCCCCTTCCGTCCCCACCAGGGTGGACAGGGGCAGTCGCGACGCCCTTCGTCATCGTGGCTGTGGCGTTCTCCGGGTGCGGATGGTCCGCCGCGAATGCGGGGCCGGCCATTCCGAGCGTCGCGGTGCCTGCCATGGCGGCTGGAATCAGGGCCGCCGCGAACCGTGTGGACATGTTCATGGGGCTCACCCTCGGGGATGCGTACGGCTTCGACTTTTCCGGCGTCCGGCGCGGCCGGTAGGCCTCGCCCTTCACGTACGAGCCACAACGCGGGCCGTTCGGAGTCTCCTCTTCAGCCCATCACAGGCGACCGCATGTCGCATCCCGCCGGAACGGTTGACGAGCGAACCAAGGACTGCCCGATGACGCCCTCGGCAGCAGGCCCCCCGGGGGCGTGCCGACACCGACACCGACGCCAGCGCCGACGCCGACGCCGACGCCGACGCCGACGAGGAGGCTGCCACACCCGCGCTGCGCCGAAGTCCGCCAAGCCGCGGTCGTCGCCATCGTTCGGATGCCCTGACCGGCTGCGGCCACTGCCCCTGCCGACATCCGTCAGTCAGGTGTTCCGCCCGGGGTGATCAGCCCCGTCTCGTAGGCGAAGACGACGGCCTGGACGCGGTCGCGCAGGTCCAGCTTCGCCAGGATGCGGCCGACGTGGCTTTTGACCGTCGTCGGGCTGAGGAACAGCCGGGAGGCGAGTTCGGCATTGCTGAGGCCCGTCGCGAGCAGGCGGAGTACCTCCAGCTCGCGCGGGGTCAGGCCGGACGGGTCGCGGTGCGGGGCATTGGCCCGCGGTTCGTGGTTCGCGGCGAAACGCTCGATCAGCCGCCGAGTGATCGTGGGTGCGAGAAGGGCGTCGCCGGTCTGCACCAGGCGTAAGGCGGACACCAGGTGTTCGGGGGTGACGTCCTTGAGCAGAAAGCCGCTGGCGCCGGCCGTGAGCGCCGCGTAGACGTAGTGGTCGAGGTCGTATGTGGTGAGGATGACGACCCGCGTTCCGGCCGGGCCGGTGTCGCTGGTGATGCGCCTGGTGGCCTCGATGCCGTCCATCTCCGGCATCCGGATGTCCATGAGGACGACGTCGGGCCGCGTACGGCGTACCGCTGCGACAGCCTCGGCCCCGTCGGCGGCCTCGGCCGTCACCTCGATGCCGTCCGCCGTCAGGATCATCTTGAAACCGGTGCGTACGAGAGCCTGGTCGTCGGCGATGACGGCGCGCAACGGCGGCCGATCCGTGGTCATGCGGTGCCTCGCGGGATGCGGGCCGTCACCCGGTAGCCGCCGGCCGGTGTCGGTCCGGCCGTCAGCTCGCCCTGGTAGACGGCCAGCCGCTCGCGCAGTCCCAGGTGGCCGCGGCGGTTGCTCTGCACCGGCACGGCATCCTCGGTACCGCCGGTGTCCGTGACCTCGATCTCCAGACAGTCTTCGGTGTGGCGGATGGCGACGGACGCCTGCGCGCCGCGCGCGTGTTTGATCGCATTGGTCAGCGCCTCCTGTACGACGCGATACGCCGCGAGGTCGATGCCCGGTGGCAGCGGATCGGGCGGCAGCGACACCTCGACGCTCACGGGCGTGCCGGCGGCGCGTACTCGTGCGACGAGCGCGTGGAGCTGCGCGAGCCCGGGCTGGGGCTCCAGGCCGTCGGGCCTCTCGTGGTCGGGGGCGGCCAGCAGGCCCATCACGTGGCGGAGTTCGGCCATGGCGGCCCGACCGCCCGCCTCGACGGCCAGCAGTGCCTCCTTGGACTGCTCGGGCGCCATGTCCATCACTTTGCGGGCCGCGCCGGCCTGGATCACCATCACACTCACATTGTGGGTGACGACGTCGTGCAGTTCGGCGGCGATGCGGGCACGCTCCTCCGCGACGGCACGGCGCGTGGCCTCCTCCTGGGCGGCCTGGAGTTCCGTCACCCGGTCCCGGCTGGCCGCCAGCCGCAGTTGCAGGTGGCGGACCAGGCTGGCCAGCATCCCTGCCACCAGGAGCACGAATCCCGGGCTGGACCACCCGGGGAGCACGGGTTGCGCGTTGCGGAACACGAGCGCGGACAGGGCGGCGGCGATCACCAGGGCGACGATCGCCGCGGTCCGGTGACGGCTGTGGACGACGGCGCTGTAGGCGCCGATGACGCAGGCCAGGACGGTGATCCAGGAGGCGGAGCTGCCGATGGCCAGTGCGGCGCCCAGCACCATCACGAAAGAGGTCAGCGGATATCGGCGCCGGGCTGCGAGCGGCAGCGTCGACAGGACGACCAGAGCCCAGGGCACGGACGGGGAGTCCTCCCCCACGAGCACCTGACCGGGGCCGGGCGCCGGGGGCGGGGCCGGTATGCCGGTCCCGACGTCCACCGCTGGGGAGCTGATGCCCACGGGCCCGTCACCGGCCCAGCGCACCGCCACGAAGAGGGCGGTGACGGTCAGTACGACCGCGAGCACCACGTCCGCGCGTACCGCTCGCCGGGGCAACGGGGAGGCCTTCGCCTCCGGGCTTGGTGCGAAGGCCGTCGCCTCCGGGCGCAGCGCGTCGATGAGTTGCCGATGCCGGCCGCGCCGGTCTGCCGTCTTCACCCGTGCATTGTGCTGCGCTCCCCGCTCGGCCCGCGTCCGCCTGTCCGGTCAGGGCATTGCCCCGAAGGCCTACTTCTCAGGTATGACTCCGCGGGCGGATCCTCCGCGGGAAGGGGCCGATGTCGGTTCCGCGGCCGACGCGCCCGGTACGCGGCTGCCCCTAGGTTCGCAGGGCCGGCGACGGCACGTGCCATTCGCGACCGCAAGGACGGACGACTCGTATGCATCAAGTGATCGAACTGCAGGGTGTGGCGAAGCGCTACGACAGTGCCGGCGCACCGGCGCTCGGACCGCTCACGCTCGGCGTCGCCGAGGGTGAGGCCCTCGCCGTGACGGGTCCGTCCGGCAGTGGCAAGTCCACGCTGCTGAACCTCGTGGCCGGCCTGGACAGGCCGACCGATGGCGCCGTGATCGTGGCCGGGCGACGGATCGACCGGTTGAGCGAGCACGCCCTCGCGAAGTTCCGTCGCGAGCACATCGGCATGGTCTTCCAGTTCTTCAATCTTCTCGACGACCTCACCGTCACCGACAACATTCAGCTCCCGGCGCAGCTGACCGGTACCGGTCGCCGCGAGGCCGCAGCCCGCGCGGGTGAACTCATGGAGATGCTGGGCATCCGCCGGCATGCCCGCGCCTACCCGGGCCGGCTGTCCGGGGGTGAACGCCAACGGGTCGCCGTCGCCCGGGCCTTGGTCAACCGGCCTGCGCTGCTGCTCGCCGACGAGCCCACCGGTGCGCTCGACACCGCCTCGGGCCACGACGTCCGCGATCTGCTGGTCGATCTGCACCGCGCCGGACAGACCGTCGTGCTGGTGACGCACGATCCGGCGCTGGCGGAAGCATGTGCGAGCCGCACGATCCACCTGGTCGACGGTCACGTCGCCCTCGACACGTACGCGCAGGCCGTCCGATGAGCCTGTTCGGTACCGGCGCGCTCGGCCGGGTCGTACGCTCCGGCGTCGGCCAGCGGCGGGTGCAGACCGTGGTGATCGCCGTGGCCACGATGATGGCCGTGGCGTCGGCCGTGGTCGCCGGGTCGCTGATGGCCGCCGCGGCCGCTCCCTTCGACCGCGCTTTCGCTGAGCAGCGGGGTGCGCACCTCACCGCCCGGTTCGATCCTGCGCTGGCGAGTGCGGCCCAGCTGGCGGCGACCGGGAAGCTGGCCGGTGTCAGCGCGAGTTCGGGGCCGTACCCGTCGACGGAGTTCCGCCCGGTGGACCGGACGGGTTTCCGGTTGCCGACGCTGACCCTGGTCGGGCGGTCCGGGCCGGACGGCGACGTGGACCGCGTGGAGCTGAAGTCCGGCCGTTGGGCGCAGCGGCCGGGCGAGATCGTGCTCGCCGCGTCGTTCGAGGGGCCCGCCCTCGGGATCGGCGCCACCCTGAGGATTTCGGACACCGCGGGCGCACCGACCCTTTCGATCGTCGGCTTCGCTGTGTCGGCCGGCCGGAGCGCCGACTCCTGGGCGACTCCGGCGCAGGTCGACGCGCTGGCCTCGGAGGGCAGTCCGGTCACGAGCCAGATGCTCTACCGCTTCGACTCCGCGAGCACGAAGGAGCAGCTCCTCGCCGGCCGGAAGAGGCTCTCCGCCTCTGTGCGGCCGGGGGCGCTGCTGGGTACCGAGTCCTGGCTGGACACCAAACGGGCCGCTGATCAGGGCGCGGCGGCGACCGTCCCGTTCGTTTCGGCCTTCGGTGTGCTCGGCATCGCGATGTCGGTGATCATCGTCGGCAGTGTGATCAGTGGGGTGGTCGGGACCAGCCTGCGCAGGATCGGCATCCTCAAGGCCATCGGGTTCACCCCACGCGAGGTCGTACGCGCCTACGTGGCCCAGGCGTTGGTCCCGGCCGGTGCCGGCATCGCCGTGGGCGTCGTCCTGGGGAACCTCCTGGCGGTGCCGCTGCTTGCGGACACCGCGGCGGCATACGGCACCGTCGCGCTCTCGGTGGCCTGGTGGGTGGACGTCACGGTGCCGGCCGCCGCCCTGGTCGTCGTGGGGCTCGCGGCGCTGGTTCCCGCCCTGCGGGCCGGCAGGCTGCGCACGGTCGAGGCGATCGCGGTCGGCCGGTCGCCGCGCACGGGGCGCGGCCGGTGGGCGCACCGGGTGATGGGGGCGCTGCCGCTGCCGCGACCGGTGACGTACGGTCTCGTCACCCTGTTCACGCATCCGGTCCGTGCACTCGCGATGCTGCTCTCGGTGGCGTTCGGCATGGTCGCGGCGACGTTCGCCGTGGGGCTGACCTCGTCCCTGCACGCGATCGGCATCGCGCAGGATCCCGAGAGCCGTGCCGCGGTCACGGTCACGACGACGAGGATGGCCGAAGTCGCTCCCCCGCCGCCGCCTGTGGGGGGCGACGCGGGAGATCCGCCTCGTCCTGGCGGCAGCGGTCCGGGCGCGCCTCCCGTGGAGGGCAGCGCGGCGAGCGGGGAACCCGGGGCCGCCGATCCGGCGACAGTGCGGGCCGCCGTCGCGAGGCAGGCGGGCACCGGGTCGTACTACGGCAAGACCCGGACCGAGGTCACCGTGGCCGGGATCTCCGGCCCGGTCAGGGCCAGCCTCTACGAGGGCGATTCGCGCTCCGGCAGCTACGAGATGATCTCGGGGCACTGGATCACCGGCGCGGGGCAGCTCGTGGTGCCGACGCGCTTCCTGGAGAGGACCAGCACCAAGATCGGTGATTTGGTGCTGGTGACCCGTGCGGAGGAGACGGTGAGGCTGCGGATCGTGGGCGAGTCCTTCGACACCTCGGGCAGCGAGCCGGAGATCCACGCGGACATGGCCGACTTTCCTTCGGCCGAGCCCGGTACCTTCCTCGTCGAGGTGGAGTCCGGCGTCTCCGCCGAGGAGTACGCCCGGAAGGTCGCCGCGGTGGTACGGCCGCTGGGCGGCGACGCCGCGGCCAACGCCCCCTCGGGGCCGGAGGGTGTCCTCCTCATCATGTCCGCGCTTGCGGTGCTGCTCACCCTGATGCTGGTCTCCGTGGCGGGCCTCGGCGTACTCAACTCCGTGGTCCTGGACACCCGGGAACGCATTCACGACCTGGGCGTCTGCAAGGCGATCGGCATGGCGCCACGGCAGATCCTGGTCCTCGTGCTCTCCTCGGTGGCCGCGATCGGCGTGCTGGGCGGGCTGATCGGCGTGCCGGCGGGGTGCGCGCTGCACGGTCTCGTCGTGCCGGTGATGGGGCGTGCCGTGGGCACCGGTCTGCCGTCGCCGGTCCTCGACGTGTACGGGCCCGTCGAGCTGCTCCTGCTGGGGCTGGGCGGGGTCGCGATCGCGGTGCTGGGCGCGGTGGTTCCGGCCGGCTGGGCGGCCAGGGCGCGTACGGCCACGGCGCTGCGCACCGAGTAGCGTCCGGCGGAGGGCGAGCCGCTGGGGCAGCTCCGCCGGGGCCGGTGACGGCGGCTGGATGACACCGGACGGGACTCCGGGGTCTTCGAGCCGCCGTCGCCCCGGTCCGGGTGGAGGGCGGACGATCCGGTGGCCCGGGCTGTCCGCCGCGGTGCGGTGCCGGACCGCTGCCCCTGCGACGATGCCCGCGTCCGTGCCCGGCGTGTGGCGGTGGCGCGGATCAGCCGGCGGCGTCGCGTTGCCTGTGGTCGTAGCCGTCGCGGTGGGTGAGGACCTCCTCCATGTGGCTTTCCGCCCACTCCTTGATTCCCCGCATGACTCCCTGGAGCGAGCGCCCGAGATCCGTCAGCTCGTAGGTGACGGTGACGGGCACCGTGGGCGTCACGGTTCTGGTCACCATCCCGTCGCGCTCGAGTGCGCGCAGTGTCTGCGTCAGCATCTTCTGGCTCACGCCCGAGATGCGCCGGGACAGCTCGGAGAACCGCATGGGCTGCGGTTCGCCGGCGGTGCGCTCCCCGGGGCGCGGGCCGTCCCCGCCCAGCGCGGCGAGCACGAGGGCCACCCACTTGTCGGAGATGCGCTCCAGGAGCTGGCGGCTGGGGCAGACCGCGAGGAAGGCGTCGTACTCCCGCCTCGCCATGGCCCGCCGCTCGGACGCGGTGCTGGTCGCCATCGGTCGGTCCAACTCCTCAGTTCGGTGACTTGCTTACTTCAAGGTGCCTACTTCCCCGAGGAAACAGGGCTCTTCCATGCTGGTGCCGCAGCACGGAAAGGGCAAGGCCCACGAATGTCCCGCACGAAGGAGTAGGTGACGATGCATCAGATGACATCTCGGCGAGTGGTGGTCTGGTCGCAGCGGGGGAGCTCCCGGCCCGTGTCCACGCCGTCGCACCGCTCGACAGGGCGGCCGACGCCTACCAGGCGATGGCGGAGGGCGGCGTCCGCGGCCGCATCGTCCTCGTCCCCTGACATCCCGACCCGAGCGCACGAGATTCCCCTCCACGAACAGGAGAGCTGATGCTCACCACGATCGCCACCGTTGTCGCCGGCCTCCTCGGCGCAGGCCTCGTCCTCATGGGCGGGAGCGCCGTCGCGAGACCACGGGGACTCGCCGGCTTCGGCATCCCCGACGCGCCGGTCGACGACCCCGCGCTCCGGCCCTGGCTGCGTGTGAAGGGGCTGCGGGAGATCGCGCCCGGGGCCTTCGTCTTCGCCTTGATGCTCACCGCGACCTCCTCGGTGCTGGGCTGGTACCTGCTGGTGTTCGCCGTGATACCCGCCGGGGACGCGCTGGTCGTGCTGCGCAGCGGCGGGCCGAAGGCCACTGCGTACGGCGTCCACGCCGCGACGTCGGCGGTGATGGTGCTGACCGGCATCTGCCTCCTGGCCTGAGCGAGTGTGGGGTCCGGGTCAGAGCTGTGGCGGCGGGCGCTCTTGCCCCTGCACCGTTGCTCACCAGCCCGTCCATGGCCGCTTCCGTCGCCCCCGCAGTAGCCGTCGTGACGGCAAGCCCGCCCTACGACGAGATGAGTGCGGACGAGCCGCGCGTGCCGGTATGCCGCATCCTCGCCGCCCCGGCACAGCGGCAAGCGCGTGATCCAGAAGGTGAACGCGGTCCTCGACCGCGGCACCGTGGAAGAGGTGCGCGCCTGGGTGGAGACGGGCGACGGTCTTCGCCCAGGCCGAGGACGACCGGGGCGCGCTCGGGTCCGGCAGGGGTTGGGTCTTCCGCGTTACTCGGTGTGGCCGGTGCGGGGGCTGTCGGGACGGGCCGTGTGGTCGGGGTGGCCGGGGGTGCGCCGGGCTTCTTTCATCTCCGCCTCGTACAGGTGGTCCCTGCCGTCGGCCAGATCGTCCAGGGCCTGCCGTTCCACCCGCTTGAACGGCTCGTAGTACGTGCGGTTGTAGTCCTCGACGATCTGGAAGGTCCACCGTCCGGGGATGACGTTGCGGCCCACGATCTCCTGCTGTACGCGGTCGGCCCAGCCGTCGTGTCCGGCCTCGCGCAACAGGCGCACCGCCCGGTCCAGCTCCAGATCGGCGCCTCCGGTCAGCTGGTGGAACGAGTAGAGGTGGCCGCGGGCACGCTCGGTCGTCTCGAGCGCCTTCGACAGGGCTCCGAGTGCCTCGACCGTGGTGTCGGTGACACCCTCAGGGCGCCGGTGCCCTGCATCGGGTCCATCGTTGTTCGTAGACATGGATGCGAGTCCTTCCGACGTGTCTTGTGGGTCGGCCGGGCGTCCGGGTTCCCAGAAGCAACGGCGCGGACCTCACACGATTCCTCCAAGTGCTGTCCTCCGCCACGCGGTGCTCACCGTTCCCCTTCGCGTCTTCGCGGACGCCTCGTGACCGCCCACCGCGCCGGTCGTATCCCTCGACGTCCCGTACGTGTGCGGGACCGGTGACCCGGAGCGTCGTACTGGGCGTCAAGGGGTCGGCCGGCCGTGCGCGCCGGTGGTGTGCGCCTCCCAGTCGGCGCGTCTGCCCGCGCCCAGAAGACCTGTTCCGGCCGCGAAGTCGGCGGCGGGCGTGCGTCGCATCTCCCGTCGGGCGACGCGACTGACCAGCATGGGGAACAGGGGGCGCAAGGGCTGGCACCAGCGAAGCCAGGGAGGTGCGTAGACATGGGCGGCACGGTGTGCGACGCCGATCGCGAGCCGGTCGGCCACCTGCTCCGGCGTGTGGACGCGGCCGGCGAACCACGGCTGGTCCGCGCGCAGGGCGCGCAGCACCGGGTGCTCGTCCAGTCCGGCGATCATGTCGGTGCCGGTCCAGTGCAGATAGGCGATGCCCACGGCGATGCCGTCGGGTTCCAGCTCGCCGCGCAGGGACTGCGCGAAGGACTCCGCTCCCGCCTTGGAGGCGCAGTAGGCGCTCATCATGGGGGCCGCGCCGAAGGCGGCCGTCGAGGCGACCTGGAGGAAGTAGCCGCGGGTGCGGGTGAGCTGCGGCAGGAAGGCGCGGGCGGTGTTGGCGGCGCCCACCAGGTTGACCTCGACGACCCGCCGCCACAGAGCGGCGTCGGTCAGCCGGAAGGGCCCGCCCGCGGCGACCCCCGCGTTGGCCACGACCACGGACGCGGCACCGAGGCCGTCGGCCACCTGCCGCGCGGCCTCGTCGAGAGCCGCCTGATCGGTGACATCGGCCTCGACGCACTGACTGGGCGTGGTCAGCGACGATGCGGCGGCCTGCAGGGTGCGCGCCTCGCGCCCGACCAGGGCGACGTGCATCCCGTCCGCCGACAAGCGCCGCGCCAGGGCCTCGCCGATCCCGCGGGCGGCCCCGGTGACGACGGCGACGCGGCCCCGGAGAGGTGCCTCGAGACCTGCCCGGCCGTTCGGACGCGGCCATACGGTGCTGTGCATGGGGTGCTCGCTCTCGCGTTGTGCGAAGGTCGCGGCGCCCTCGGATGCCGTCCGGGCACGGCCCTCGCGGGGCCCGGGTACCCGGACGACGTCCGCCGACCCGTCGCAGGGGGATGGCCTCGCACAGTGCGGCCGTAGGGCCGGTGCGGGAGGGAACGGTGCACTCCCCCTGTCCCGCGGAACAGGCGGGCGACGTGGCGGGCGACGTGGCTGAGGCACTTGTCGCCGGCGGCACCATGCACGCCTTCTGTGGCGTGGCCGCCACAGACTGGTCTGCGCAGCCGTGGTCGTGCCCACCTGCACGATCCGCATCGGCCGACCGGCACACACCGATCCACGCGAGACTCCCCCTGCGAAGCCGCATCCGACCGAGACGCGCCCGCGGAAGAGGGAACGGGCCGGTGCCGCGTCGGCCCTGTCGATCACGGGAGACCACGGTGGGCGGTCAGGTGGGCTGGCCCTTCCTCACCCCGCACGCTCGGGTGCTTGCGGCCATCGCTCGTACCCCTGACGCGCGCATCCGGGATATCGCCTTCGCATGTCAGATCACCGAGCGCACCGCTCACACCGTGGTGAGCGATCTCGAGCGGGCGGGTTTCCTCACCCGGAAGCGCGTCGGGCGACGCAACCACTACGTACTGCATCCGGAGCGCGGCCGCTGTCATCCGGCCGAGGTCCGCCTGTCCGTGCCCGCACTGCTGGTGCTTCTCACGGGCTGAGCATGAGCTCGTCCGGCTGCCAGGAGGTATGGCGGCACAGCGGAGGGTTGTGTGCTCAGTGCCTGGTCACCGGGCGAGGGTGGAGGGCGTGTCGGGCAGCAGGCGCGAGAGATCGAAGACGGCGGGGTTCACATCGGTGGCCAGGAGCAGCAGCCGCAGCGGCTGGGAACGCAGTCCGGTGACGGTCGTGGTGCGGCCGGAGATGCCGGTGGCGGCGGGGGCGAAGAGGAGGTGGAGGCCGGCGACATCCATGAAGGGTGTCTGATGCAGGTCCCACACCAGGTCGGTGATGCGGGCCGGCAGTGCCTCGACGGCGGCTTGGAGCGGGGGGAAGGTGTCGCGGTCGATGTCGCCGTGTGGGGTGATGCGTGCGCAGGTGCCGTCGATCCTGGTCGTGATGTTCATGCTGGGCGCGCCCCCTTCCGGGGGGTTGGAGAGCCCAAAGGCGAAGCACCCCCTCGGGGGTGTACGACGATGGTGGGGTCCGAGTGCCCGGGATGGGGGCAACGCCCGGTTCCCCAGAGGTCCGGCGCCCCGCGGAGTGCCGGTCCGTCTCGTTGTCCGTCCACCGTCGCACATCTCTGCCCGCGGGCACGACCCCTCTGGTGAGAACGCTGTGTGAAGGTGGGGCGCGGGCCCCCGACCGCCGCCGCGCAGGGCGGGCCCGGTGCAAGTGCCGCGCAGTGGGCCGGTGGCAGGCGGCAGCCGGTGACCGAGCTGGTGGCCGGCAGCGGCCCACGCCGTCCGATGGGGGCGTTCGGGAGTGGCGCCGCCCCGAGCCCGACGCGGTCCACACCGACGGGTGCCACGCGACCGCGCCCCGCCTGCACGTCCCGCCTGCACGCCGTCGACCGGGACGCAGCCCGCCGACCGCTCGCCTCCCAGCCGCAGCTCTTTCACCGCGGGCACGCTCGACACGCGCTGCGCTGCCCGGGGCCGCTGCCACCCGTGCCGGCCGGCCCGGCGAGCCGCTTGTCCTCGCAGTGGTCCGGTGCGGCGCGGGAGAGTCCGTGCAGCCGCGCCTGGGTGGCTCGGCCGGCGTTGCCGCGCCCCGTGGCGGCTCGGCAGTCCGCGCGCTCTCGCGTCAGCGACGGATGAGGCCGAGGTCGGTGGCGGTGGTGACGGCGGCGAGCCGGGCCCGGTCGAACGCGCGGCCCGCGGGACCGGAGCCGAGGCCGGGTGGGGCCCGCCCTCGCGACACCTCACGGCGAGCTGCGGGAAACGGGTCTGTCGGTGGTACGCCGATCAGGCCGACCACAGCCACGCCTTCGACCCGACTGTGCGCAGCGCCGCCCTGGACGTGCGGGGCCGGCGGGAACCGGCAAAAGCAGTGCCCCGAGCGGGAAAGCGGAATAGGGCGCACCGCACTCGGCGCACTCCGTGGACGCCGCACGGAAAGCGGGTCATCCGTCCGCATGACCGGAGGGATTCCCTCCCTTTCGTTCGTCCCGCAGAGCCGCCCACAACGAATAGCGCACCGCAAGATATGCGCCAGCGGCGCATCTCGGCCAAATCTCCGCCCAGTACGACGGAAAGCTCATCGCCGAGGCACCGCAATCCCTCGCGAGCCCTATAGTCGGACCGCTAAAAGCGATCGGAAAAGACGGGCCGAGGCGGCGCTTGCGTCGCCTTTCCGTCGTGCAATGCAATACCGACGGATCGCAAGACTCCGTTTCGCACGGCCCATTCAGCGCACTTTCGGTTCCGCTTTCTCCCACGGAGGAGTTCCCATGTCCGATCTCGCGCGCACCGCCCTGGACCTCCAGGACCTCGACCTGGACCTCAGTGACCTCACCGTCACGGCCATGCGCGACACCGCCGCGCTGCCCGAGGGCGGGGCGTCCTGGGGTTCCTGTTCCTGCCAGGGCTCGTCGTCCTGCGCCCAGCCCCAGCCCCAGCTGGACACCGGGGTCGTCGACGCCGGCTGATCCGCGCCCGCGTCCACGCCACTCCGGACCGCAACGTCAGAAGGGAGCAACCGATGTCCGACACCGGCGTCACCCCGGACCTCGACCTCGCGGACCTCGACCTCGGGGACCTCACCGTGACCTCGATGCGTGACACCGTCGCGCTTCCCGAGGGCGGTGCCTCCAACGGCGCCAGTTCCTGCTCCTGCAGCTCGTCCTCGTGCGCGCAGCCGCAGCTGCCCGTACCGCTGTAGGTCCCGGTCACACCGAGTCGCCGGCCGGGCGGCCCGTGACGCGTCACGAGGTCATACGACCGGCCGGCGTGCGCCGCGGGCCGTCCACCTGGCCGGCCCGCGGTGGTGCCGCACCACGGGAGCCACGGGCACGAAGGGACGGGACAGCCATGCCACACACCGCGAGCGCCGACACACCACCCGGGCAGGGCGGTTACCTCGTCGACTCGGCGCCGTACGCCCTGGTGCGCGCCACAGTGCTGGCCTGCCCCGCGCAGCCTCCGGCCACGGCGTCGTTCCGTGCCGCCCTCGCCCGCCTCACCTCGCTCGACGTCGCGCTGCGCGCGCTCCGCGAGCCGCTCTGCGACGACCTGTACGCCAGCCGGTCCGGCCACGGCGAGCAGTACCACCGTGACGTCGTCCTGCCGCTGCGCCGCGAACTGCACAACGGGCGCGAGCCGCGGCCCGCCGTGCTGGACCGCCTGGACGACCTCCCGCGGCGAGTCCCCCGGCTCGCTTCCTGGCTGGCGCTGCGCGAGCGTCGCCGGGCCCTGGTGACCGAGCTGCGCGACGCCGCCGAACCGGCACTCGCGGCCGAGCGGGCGGCCCTCGCCGCCCTGTGCCGGGAACCCGCGTTCGCCCGGGCCGTCGCACTCACCAGCGGCGACCTGCTGCGCGCGGTCGAACGCGCCGGCCGCCGGGCCGACGACCGCAAAGCCCGCAAGGAGGAGCCCACGGTGCTGCGCCACGCCCTGCGGGCCGGCACCAAGACCAGTCCCCTGTCGTGGTTCACGGCCGTCGGCTGGGGCCGGCCGGCTCCGCCGTCCGCGGGCCGCCCGCGCGTGCGGTCGTGGGGCGAACAGCCCCTCCTGGACGGTCCTCTGCACGCGTCGGTGAAGGTCAACCGCACCCTGACGACCGCCCTCGCCGAGGCGCTGCTGGCCGACCCGCGCCACGGCGCCGGGCTCCCGCACCGCCTCACCAGCACCGCGCGCGTGACCGGCGGACGCGCGACGTACGCCCGCGCCCGAGTCGCCTTCGCCGGCGGCCGCTACCTCGTCACCGACGAGGACGCGGCGGAGGTGGCCTTCAGCGGTCCCCTTCGGCTCCTTGCCCCGTACGCCGCCGCCCCCGCGCCGCTCGACGAGATGACGGAGCTGCTGGCCGCCGCCCTGCCCGGGGCGCCCGATGCCCACCGCGCGGCGGCGCTGGCCTTCCTCGAACGCCTCCGGCAGGCGGGTCTGCTGGTGCCGGCCGATCCCGTCCCGCCGCAGGACCCGGACCCGGCGGGCCGGCTGGCCGCGTGGCTCCGCACGCTCCCCGACGTGCGCGGACAGGGCCCCGAGGCGGCGGGCCGCCTCGCGGACCGGCTGGCGGAACTGTCCCGTGAGACCTCGTCGTTCGCTGCCGCGCCCGCGCCGCGGCGCCCGGCGCTGCTCGCCCGGCTCGCCGACGGGTGGACCCGGCTGCTCGCCGACGCCGGACGGCCCGTCCCGGCGGACTCGGCGCCGCTGAACGTCCTGTCCGAGGACGTCGTGGCCCCACGGCCGGTGCCGCTGGACGGGTTCCTCGACGGGGCCGACCACGAGGCGCTGGCCGAAGTCACGGCGCTGGCCGAGCTGTTCGACCTGGCACATGTGATGCGGCGGGCGGTCCGCGACCGGTTCGTGGAGCGGTACGGCGCGGGTGGCACCTGCCCGCACCCCTGGGCGTTCGGCGCCGAGGTGGAGGAGGCCTGGGAGCGGGCCGCCCGCGTCACCGCCCCGGGCCGGGAGGATCCGGCCGGGTTCCCCACCGGCGTCGGGGCGCTCATGGCCCTGCGCGCCGAACTGACCGACGCCGTGCGCACCGCCGCGGCCGGAACGCCGGACGGCACCGAGGTCCTGCTGCCGGCCGACGCCGTCAAGGGCCTGGGCGAGCGGCTGCCGCACTGGACCGTCGAACGCCCCCTGAGCTACGCGTACTTCCTCCAGCGGGACCCGGACGGCGGGCTGCTCTGCGTGAACCGCGTCTACGGCGGCTGGGGCCGGTTCACCAGCAGGTTCCTCGACGCGCTCGACCCCGAGGCGGCCGAGGAGGTGGCCGCGCAGCTGCGGCGCGGCCTCGGGCCGGGCGCGCGCGCCGCGCAACTGCGGCCGGTGGGAGGGTTCAACGCCAATCTGCACCCGCTGCTCCTCCCGGACGAGATCGGGCCCGACCGCCGCTGGACCTCGCTGGCCGAGGCGGACGTGGAGCTCTTCCACGACCAGGCCGGCGACCAGGTGCGGTTCCGGGTCACGGCCACCGGCGAACCGCTCGACGTGCTCTACCCCGGCTTCCTCGCCCCCCTCATGCTGCCGCGGCGCATCGCGGCACTGCTGTCCGACCACCCGCACGGCGTGGTGGACTTCCGGTCGCTGCCGCCCCGGCACTCCGTGGAGGTCCCGGGCGGCGAGGTGGTCCGCGCCCCCCGGCTGCGCCACCGGCACGTCGTCCTGGCACGCCGCCGGTGGAGCCTTCCGGCCGGTGTGGTGGGAGCCCTGCACGCCGAGCTGACGGCGGCCCCCGGGATCCCGGTGGAGCCCGTGGCGCACTGGCGGGCCCTGCTCGGCCTGCCCGACCAGGTCTTCCTGCACCCCGCGCCCACCGCGCCCACCGGCCGGGTGACCGAGGACTTCCTGGCGCACCTGCGCCGCCCCAAGCCCCAGTTCGTCGACCTCGGCAACCCGCTCCACCTGCGCTGCCTGGCCAAGTGGCTCTCCCGCCACCCCGGCGGCGCGGTCCTCGAGGAGGCGCTGCCCGCGCCGGGCGGATCCGCCGTGCCGGCCCGTGCCGTGGAGCTCGTCACGGAGGCGTACCGGGCGGGGAGGCCGCGATGACGTCCACCCCGTTCCCGGCGGATCGCGGCGCCGACGAGGTGCTCGACGTGGTGGCGTACTACCACCAGCCGGTCAAGGCCCGGTTGCTGCGGGAGGCGGTGCTGCCGCTCACGGCGGAGTGCCGGGACCGGGGTCTGGCCGCCCACGTCGAACGGCACTGGCTGCACGGCCCGCACGTGCGGCTGCGGCTGCGGGGCGCCCCGGCACGGCTCGGGCCGGCCGCCGAGCACGCCGCCCGGGCGCTGCGCGACTGGGTCGGCGCCCATCCCTCGCGGCGCGACCTCACCGACGCCGAACTGCTGGCGCAGGCCGCCCGCAACGGACGCGCCGAGCTGGTCGCGCCGCCCTACGACCCGATCGTGCCGGACAACACGGTGCGCCTCGAGGCGGTCGACCTCACTCCCCTGCGGCGGCTGCTCGGCGACGACGGCGCGGCGCTCCGCGACGATCTGCTGGGCTGCGGGCTGGAGGCGCTCCGGGCGGGCGCCGGGTTCCTCGGCGAGCACGGCGACGGCCCGCAGGCGCGGGTGCAGCTCGCCGTCACGGCGCTCGCCGCGCACGCGGCCGCCCACCCCGGCGGGCTCGCGGGCGGCCACTGGTCGTACGTGTCCCACCTGGAGGACTTCCTCGTTCACGACGACCCCCAGGGCCGGCTGCGGGAGGGCTTCGAACGGCGCTGGGAGAGCGCCGGCGCCACGGTGACCGCGCTGGTCGGCCGGATCGCCCGGGGCGCGGCACGCAGGTGGGAGCGCGACTGGGCCCACTGGTCGGCCGCCGCGTGGCGGCTGGCGCAGGACCGTCACGACGCGGGAGCCGACCTGCACGGCGATCCGCTCCGGTACGGGGAGCGCGCGGCGGCGACCGGGGACGCGGAGACGATGCAGCGGTGGAGCCGGGACCTGCGTACCCGCTACAGCGAGTTCCACCGGCTGCTGCGGCGCTCCGACCCCGAGGGGACGATGTGGAGCCGCCCCGACTACCTGGTCTACCGGGCCTGCACCAACGCCCTGTACCGGCTCCTCGCGATCTGCGACGTCACGCCGCTGGAACGCTACCTCGCCGCCCATCTCGTCGTCCGCACGGTGCCCCGCCTGACCGGGTGCGACTGGCGCGCCGAGTTGGCGGCGGTCGTCGACGCGAGGGAGCGCGGAGCATGACCACTCCCCCGGCGCCAGGAACCCTTCCGCCGGACGTCCGGGCCGGCGGCGACACCACAGCGGCCCGGGTTACGGGCAACACCACCGGTGGGGCCGCCGGCGCGGCGAGGGAGCCCGCCCTTCCGCGACTGCGCCCGGACGTCGCCGTCACCCCGCTGCGGGCCGGCCTGCACCTGCGCGGACGGCGCGGCAGCGTGACCTTCGAGGGCAGCACGGCGCTGCCCGCCCTGTGGCGTCTGCTGGAGGGGCCTTTGCGCACGGGCGACGCGGCGGAGCTGGACCGCAGGGCCGCGCCCGGCACCACGGTGCGCGACGCGCTGGACACCCTCGTCGAGCGGCTGCGGGACCACGACCTGGTGGTGTCGGCGCCGACCGGACGCGCCGCCGACTGGGTCGCGGCGTCGGCGGGGCGGCCCGCCGACACCGCCGCCGCACTGGCCGCGGCCCGCGTGGAGGTGGCGTCCGCCGCGGCGGGCGGCCCGCTGGCCGAGGCCGTCTCGCGCGCGCTGTCGGACGCCGGGGTGGCGTGGTCGCACGCCGCGGACCCGGCGCTGCCCGAGGACGTGGTCCTGCTGTGCGAAGCCGGGGGCGGCCGGCGGGCCGTGGCCGTCGCGGTCCGGGGAGGCCGGGCATACGTCACGGCCCCAGGCAGCCCCGAGCAGGTCTCCTCGGACGCGGCCGCGCTCACCGCGCACCGGCCACCGGAGCCCGCCGACGCCGACTTCCCGGCCACGCTCGCCGCGCACCGGCCACCGGAGTCCGCCGACGCCGACTTCTCGACCGCGCTCGCCGCGCACCGGCCACCGGAGCCCGCCGACGCCGGTTTTCCGGCCTCGTTCGTCGCGCTGCTCGGCGGCTCGGCGGCGCAGCGGCTGCTGTGCGCGCTCGGCGGGCTGCCGGACCCGGCGAGCGAGGGGGACGACCCCCGACTGGTGCCCGGGCTGCCCGCGGTTCTCGTGGCCGACGCCCGGCCCCCGCGCGCCGACTACCGCAGCTGGCTGGGACCCCACCTGATCGACGCCGACCGCCGCACCCGCCCGGAGCCGGCCCGGTCGCTCGCGGAGGTGCTGACCCGGGTGGCGGCGCTCACCGACGAACTCGTCGGGGTCCTGCCGGGCCCGGCGCCGGGTGCCCTGCGTCAGTCACCGGTGCCCCTGGCCTTGTGCGAACTGCCGGAGGGCGCCGTGCTGGCCGGCGCGGCGCGCCTGGACCTGGCCCGTCTGGAGGCGTTCTGCCGGGCCGCGGAGCTGCGGCCGGCGGGGCCCGGCGCCGGGCGCGTGACGGTGGGCGCGAATCCCGCGCACGCCCTGGGCCGCGCCCTGCGCGAGGCCGCCGCGGAAGCCCTCCCGGCCGCGGGCGCGGTACTGCCCGAGGCGCACTGGCGGGAACACCCGCAGGCCGGCCACTGGTGGACGGCCCTGACCGGACGCCTCGGCACGCCCGCCCGTCTCGAGGTGCGGCGTCTCGCCGACGGGGAGGAGGCGTACCGGGCCGTCGTGCGCGGCGGCACGGATCCGGCCGCCCACGGGCCCGTCCTCGGCGACGCGGTGGAGGCGACACCGGGTGACGCGGCGGCGTTCGCCGCCCTGTCGGCCGCCGCCGCGGCCGGCTCGGCCGCCCAGGGACTCGTCGTCGGGCACCTCTGCCGGGCGAACGGCGCGGTGGCGGCCCTGGCCGCGGCGGACGCCCGGACGGCCCCTTGGGAGGACAGGGGCTGGACCAACGGCTGGCTGGCGGACCTCGCACTCCGGGAGGCCGCACTTCAGGCCGTGCTGCGCCGGCTGACCGGGCTGCGCGTCCGGGAGCCCGGGGAGGCCGCCCCCGCGCTCGTCGCGCGACTGCGCGCGTTCGGCTTCTCGGTGCTGTACGGCCGGGGGGAGGGCCGGTGAGTCACGCCGGACGCCCGGTCCTCGGCCCGCTGCCCGTGCCGGTGCTCGACGCCGCCGCCGCGCTCGCCGCGACGGCGGGTGCGGCGGTCGTCGTGCTGCCCCGGTGGACGCTGGAACTCGCCGAACTGCTCAGCCGCCACGCGCTGGCCCACCCCGTGCGCCTCGTCCCGGTGCGGTTCGACGGAGCCCTGGCCGTCGTGGGGCCGGTCCTGCGGCCGGGCGCCGCCGCCTGTCTGTCCTGCGCCGAGTACCAGCGGCTGGCCACGACGGGTGGGCGGGTGCCGTGGCACAGCCCGGCACTGGCCCTGGCGGGAGCACCCTCCACCGCGCTGGGCGCGGCGACCGGCGCGCTCGCCCTCGAACTGCTGCAGGCGGCCGACGGCGAGCCGCGGGGAGCGCGGCCGGGCGCGGACGCCACCGCCACGGTGCACCTCGTCCACCACGGCCGCGCCACCTGGTCCACCCACCAGGTCCGTCCGGTCGGCGGCTGCGCGGTCTGCCGGCCGCTGCCGGACGACTCTGCCGCCGACGTCGTACCGGTGCCGTCGGCCCCCCGCCCGCTGCCCGACCCCGCGGTGCTCCGCGGCGCCAACCCCCGCACCGGGGTCGCGGAGTTGCGGGCGGCGCTGCACGACGAGCGGTTCGGTCCGGTACGCCGGCTGTTCCGCAGCGAGGACTCCGCCTTCTGCCTGACGACGGCGTTCGTCACGGACGGGCGGGCGGTGGACGACGGCGGGTACGGGCGGGCCGGTGACTTCCGCACCAGCGAGCGGGTGGCGCTCTTCGAGAGCGTCGAGCGGTTCGCGGGCATGCGGCCGACCGGCCGGCGGACCCGGCTGCGGGCGTCCTTCGGCGAACTCGGGCCGGACCGGGCCGTGGATCCCGTGCGGCTGGGGTTGCCCGACCCCGCCTACCACGGCCATCCCGCCTCGCGGACCGTCCCGTACGGCCCCGATCTGGAACTGGACTGGGTGCACGGCTGGTCCCTCACCCGGCGCCGGGCCGTGGCCGTGCCCGAGCACGTGGCGTACTGGGACGTGCCGGGCGACGGACCGCGCGTGGTGTACGAGTCCTCCAACGGCTGCGGGCTGGGCAACAGCCCGGAGGAAGCGGTGCTCTACGGGCTGTTCGAAGTCGCCGAGCGGGACGCGTTCCTGATGGCCTGGTACACCTCCACCCCGCTCCCCCGCGTCGAGCCGCCGCCCGCGGACTTGGAGACGGCCCTGCTGGCCGACCGCGCGGAGCTGGCCGGCTACCGCCTCCTGCTCCTCGACGCCACGAACGACTTCGGCATCCCGGCGGTCGTCGCGGTCTGCCGGTACGAGGGCTCCCACCCCGCGGCTCCGCGGATGCTGCTGGCGGCCGGCGCCCACCACGACCCCCGCGTCGCGATCCGTTCGGCGGTGGCGGAGGTGGTGACCAACGTCCTGGAGTCCGCGCACCGTTCCGGCCCCGGGAACGGGCTGCGGGACCCCGAGCGGCTGCTCCCGATGCTCGACGAGCCGGAGCTCGTGGTGACCCTGGACGACCACGTGGGGGTGAACTCCCTGGCCGAGGCGGCCCCCCGGCTGGCGTTCCTCTTCGCCGACACCCCGGCCCGCTCCGTCGCCGAGGCCTGGCCCGGCGCGCCGGAGCCGGTGACGGACCTCGGCGTGCTGCTCGACGCGACGGTGCTTCGGCTGGCCGACGAGGGCCTGGAGGTCATCGCCGTCGACCAGACGGAGCCGGGGCTGAGGGACCGGTTCGGCCTGCACTGCGCCAAGGTCGTCGTGCCGGGTTCGCTGCCCATGACGTTCGGTCACGTCAACCACCGCACCAGGGGCCTGCCGCGCCTGCTCCGTACGCCGCACCGGCTGGGCCGCACGGCCCGGCCGCTGCGCCCGGAAGACCTCGCGATCCACCCGCACCCCTTCCCCTGACCCCGCTCCTTCCCGACCCCGATCCCCGATCCTTCCCGCCCCCCGATCCCCGATCCCGACCCGAACCCCCGAACGAACGAGGGCCTCCATGACGACGACCGGCACCTGGCACGGCTACCACCTCTTCCTGCACTCGAGCACGGAGGACACCGACGCCTTCCTCACCGAGGAGGCGGCCTGGCTGCTGGACGGACTGGTCGCGTCGGGGCAGGCCGCGAAGTGGTTCTTCATCCGGTACGGGGAGGGGGGACCGCACCTGCGGATCCGGATCGCGGGGCTGAGCCCGTCGGTCGCCGCGGAGCTGCCGTCCACGCTGGCCCGGGCCGCCAAGTCGGTGCCGTCCGTGGGCGGTCCGTGGCCCTCGCACCACGGTGAGGTCCGCGTGGTGGAGTACGTCCCCGAAACGCGCCGCTACGGCGGGCCGCGGGCGCTGCCCACGGCCGAGGACGTCTTCGCGGTCTCCTCCCGGGTGGCCGTGGCGGCGCTGCGCGCCCTGCGGCGGCAGCCGGCCGGCGGGTCGGGCCGGCTCGTCCTCGCGGCCGACCTGGCACACGCCACGGCGTACGCCCTGGGCATGGACCGGGTCACGGCGGCGAAGTGGCTGCGGGGGCACGCGGCGGGCTGGCGCTGGGTCACCGAGGTGCCCCTGCTGCCGGCCGCGGCCGTGCACATGCGGACCAACTCCGTCTACGCGGCGCAGCGTTCCGCACTGGGCCGCCGGGCGGCGGCCCTGTGGGCGGGACTGGCGCGGGGCGGGACCGGGGAGGCCTGGCTGGTGGAGTGGGCGGACCGGGTCCGCGCGGCGGACGGGACGCTGCGGGCCCTGACGGAGGCCGGTGCCGACGACGTGGACGCGGCGCTGCGGTGGGTGTGGGCGTCGCAGCTCCACATGCTGCTCAACCGGCTCGGCGTCTCACCGGACGAGGAGCGCGCGGTGTGCCGGCTCGCCGCCCGCACGCTGCTGGACACGGACGAGCCGGTGTCGTTCTTCCCGCAGGGGCACCGTGCGCCCGACTGGCAGTACCTGGAGAGGAGCCAGATCCGCATCGGCCGCAACGAGGACTCCGCCCTGCGCCGGGCTCCCTCCGACGTGACGGCCCGGACCGGCGGCCCCGAGACGCCGCTGCCCGCGGACCCGCTGCCCGAGGTGCCGTTGTCCGCGGCGCTGGCCGCACGGTCGTCCGCGCGCGGCGAGATCCGCGGGCCGCTGGACGCCGGCACGCTCGGCGCGTTGCTGTGGAACGCGCTGGCGGAGAGCAGCCGGACCCGCAGGCGCTTCCCGGACGGCTCGGAGCGGATCTACACCCACCGCCCCTACCCGAGCGCGGGCGCCCTTTACACCGCGCGCGTGCGGCTGCTCGTCCTCGACGTGGCGGGGCTCCCGGCGGCGACGTACGACTGCGTACCGGAGCGCCGGACGCTGCGCCGGGTGGGTCCGGCGCCCCAGCAGGCCGAGGTCGAGGCGCTGTCGACCTATTTCTCCCGTCCCGAGGAGGACCCGGACCGGATCGGTGTCGACGGCGCCCCGGTCGTCGCCGCACTGTACGTGGAGCTCGGTCTGTTGCGCCGGCGCTACGGCCTGCGGGCGCTGCGCCTAGGGCTGCTGGAGACGGGGCACCTGGCGCAGACGCTGCTGCTGACCGCCGCGGCCCTGGGGCTCGCGGGCACACCGCTCGGCGGCTTCCACGACGACCTGGCGCACGAACTGCTGGGCCTGGACGACTTGGACCAGCCGCTCCAGTACCTGCTGCCGCTCGGGCACCGCACGGACGGCTGACGGCAGGGCCCGGCCCCCGGTGGCCGGCGCACACCGTCACCGGCCGGGAAGCGCGCCGGCGGCGGGCAGGCGCGGCCGTCCGGGTGCTCGCGCGGCTGCGCTGCGCGCCCGCGGCGGCCGGCCCGGCGGTGGTGCCGACCGCTGTGGCACCGGTCCCCGGCTCGCCTCCGTGCCGAGCCGAATCATCCGCTTCCCGCCGGTCCTTGAGGCCCGAGATGCATGAACTGAGTGGCGGACGTAGCCTCTTAGAGAGCCACCTCCGACCGAGTCGAGCGTTCTCGCTCCACACGGACTGGAAAGTCATCATGAACAATCGCCTGGCAATCACCTGCGCGGCGGCAATATTGGCTGTGGCCGGCAACGTGCCCGTGGCCTCAGCGCTCCCGGCCGCGCCCGGCCTGGTCGCACCGGCCGCGACAGTCACCCCCACCAGTTTCACGGCGCAGCAGTCCGGCAGCAACTGGACCATCACGTTCTCCCGCGACCTCAGTTTCTCCGCCTTCGAGGTGCGGAACCAGTTCCCCTTCCAGGGCTGGGCAGAACTGTGGGAGCAGGACGAATCCGATGACGACTTCATCAGCAGGACCCGCGTGTCGAACATCACGCCCAGCTCCGGCGGGCTGACGCAGACGGCGACGTTCCGGCCGACGAGCAGTCAGCTGGACACCGAATTGGGCGGCGAGGAAATCTACGCGAAGGCCTTCCTGAAGAACCTGGAGACCGGCCAGGTATTCCAAGTGGCGAGCCACCGCATCCAGATCTCGCCCTGAGCGCGCTGCCCCGCCTGCGCTGCGCTGCGCGGGAAGCGTTAGCCCTGTGGGCGCCGCCAGTCCTCGCCGGGGCCCCGTAGCCGTCGGGAGACGGTCACGGGGCCCCGCCGGGGCACGGTCTCGGGGGGCGCCGCGATCCGCCGGACGGCGATGTCTTCAGTGACGTCGGACGCGGTGCGCGTCGAGTGCGGCCTCCAGATCCACGTCCGCGCCGGGCAGCCACTGCGGCAGACCCGGGATGCGGGACATGGCTTCCATGAGGGTGTCGACCATGGGGCCCTCCACGGTCGGTCCGTGGGCGGACAGCAGCCTGGCGGCCGACAGGGAGGACGCGTTCCGCAGGTTCCGGCCGAATTTCTCCGCGTCCGCCATCGCCGTCCACGGGGCGATTGCCCGGTTGAGCACCTCGAAACCCGCGAGGAAATTCCACGCGGACAACGCCCATGTGCCGCGCGCTCTCGGGGAGTACGGTGCCGAAGCTGTCCGAACTGAAAAGCGTCCCGTCCCGGTGATCGAACATCGCCGGCGTTCCGGGCGAGTCGAACGTGGGCGGGCGGAAGAAGGTGAAACGCCGGTCCCCGATCGCCATGCGGCTTCCGGGATTGACCGTGATCACCCGCTCCAGCACGATCCGCGCACCATCACCATGGACCAGATCGCCAAAGCCGCCGGCGTCGGCCGTGCGACGCTCTACCGCAGCTTCCCGGACCGGTCCGCCGTCGCCACGGCGCTCCTCGACGAGCACGAACGGCGTCTGCAGGGCCAGATGATCTACGGTCCGCCGCCCCTGGGTCCGGGGCGCCTCCCGCCGATCGCCTGGCGGCCTTCTACATCGCCGTGCTCGACCTGCTCCGCCGCCACCTGCCGCTCGCCCTCGGTGCGGAGACCGGCCCGGCCCGCTACACCACCGGCGCCTACGCCTTCTGGCGCCTCCATGTGCGCACCCTGCTGGAAGCCGGCGGGGCGGACGACCCCGACGCGCTCACCGACATCGCGCTGGGTCCGCTGGCACCGGAGCTCTACGACCACCAGCGCAACACCCTCGGCCTTTCGCACGAGCGCATCGCCGAGTCACTGTCCCTGCCGGCCCGGCGACTCCTGCCCGGCCGGTGAGCAGGGCCGCACGGCGCAGGAACGGCAGCACGGGAAATGGCGGCCCTGAACCGAGCGGGTGTGGGAACAGGCAGTCAGGGCAGCGAACCGCGGTGTGCTCTTCGGGCGCCACTGTGACACGGCAGTGACAGCAAACGAATCACGCCGGCCCGCTGGGGCCGCTTTCATGTCTGTACAAGCGCCGCCCGGTTCGCGGTGGCGCGCTGACATCAGGGGTGGGATCAGCGTTGAGGAACACGTCGGGAAGAGGCCGCAGGCTGACGACGGTGCTGCTGGCGGGCACGCTGGCCGGGTCGGCGTTGGCGGCGGTCACCAGTACCGCGTCCGCGGCCCCGAACACCGCCGCTGCGGCCGTGGTGCCGTCGGGTCCGGGCATGGAACTGTCGGCCGCGTCGTTCACCCAGATGACGGTGGACGACGTCGGCCGGCGCGTGTGGATCGCCGGAGACCGGGTCTATCCGGACGGGTCGCGGGACGGCGAGCTGGTCGGCGTGCTCTACGGGGGCGCCGGGCCCGCCGTCGCGAGCGCCCACATGACCGCTCCCCTTTCCGGCGTCGCGGTGGAGCCGGACGGCTCGAAGGTGTACGCCGGGCAGTCGGACCACATCGCGAACTACTCCCACGAGAACGGGTTCCTGTATCCCCTCGCCCCCATTCCGGCGCCGGCCGACGGATGCGGGCGGGAGCTGGTGCACACCGGCGGGCGGTTGTTCTTCACCAGTCGGCCGGCCGCGTCGCCCGAGGCCTGCGCCGACGGGCTGGGCAGTGTCGGCGTCGCCGGGACGGCCCAGGGCGGCACGGCCGGGGAGGTCATGTACTCGAGCACCCCGGTCCATCTCGAGGGAGGGCCCGGAGGCCTGCTGGTGACCGCACCGGAGCGCTCGTCCCCGAGCGCCGACCCCGACCTGGGGATCTACCGGGTGACCGACGGGACGGACGGGAACGTGCTGGAGTTCCTGGGTGAGCGCCGGTTCACCGAGGACGGGTCGGAGCGGGGCATGGACTTCCGGGACGCCGACTTCTCCGCGGACGGCTCCGTCCTCGCGGTGGCCGACGGGGACCGGGGGACCGTGTTGCTCGCCAGCCAGGACGCCCGCTTCCTCGAGAACCCCTACGAGCCGCTGCCGGCAGGCGTGACGCCCACGGCCGTCGCCTTCAGCCCCGACGGCAAGTGGTTCGCCCAGGGCGGCGCGGCGTCGGGCGATGCCGCCGACCTGACCCTGGCGTTCGCCGACCCGTCGGTCGAGTGGCAGCCGCTGCGCATCAGCTTCGAGGACGAGGCCGCGGGCCACCGCGTCGTCCCGCGCGGCATGGAGTTCTCCGGCGACGGGCAACAGCTCTTCGTCGTGACCTCCGACCAGGAGGGCACCAGGTTCTGGCTGCACACGATCCAGACCAGGGAGGCCCTGGCCCCGTCGCGCTTCGTGGACGTGACGCACGGCCCGGCCGTCGCCGGGGAACCGTTCAGGATCACCGGACGACTGGACCTGGACGGACCGGCACCCACCGAGGCGCCGCGGATCACGGTGCTGCGGCTGAACGGTCAGGAGGTCGCCGACCTGCCGCCGGTTCCGGTCGCCGAAGACGGAACGTTCGCCGTGGAAGACGTCCTGCCGGACCGGGCCGGGGACGTCCACTACGTGCTCGGCTACGCGGGCGACGAGGTCCACTACCGCTCGGAGCACTGGCTCGTGGTGGACACCGTCCGGGCGCCGGACACGGTGTCCCGCGGCGGCCGGTAGCCGGCGCGCGGCCCGGCGGGCCTCCTCCGCGGCCTGACGGATCACGCGGCCGGGCGAGCACTGCGCCGGGCCGGTGCGGGGTGCTGGCGCAGACCGCAGGATCGCCACGGTCGGGCAGCCGCCGGCCGAGGAAGAGCGGAGCCGCCGGCTGGGGCCCTCGCCGCCCGCCTGGGTCCGCGTGGGCCTCGGCGGGCTCGCGGCCGACACCGGTCCCGAAGGCGGCGCGGGTGCTGCCACATGACCGGGCCGTGCCGGCGTCCCGGCGACCGGGACGAGGCCCCGCTCGGCAGCTGCGTACGCGCGTCCAGCCACTGGCCGTGACGTGGGCGTGGCCGGGAAGGGCGGTCGCCTGCGCGGCGAGAGGCTCCATGAGGCTTCAGCCGAACCATCGTCACCTGCCCGATGCGGTCTCCACATAATCGGACAGACGTACCAAGGGTGATGCGTCGGAGTTGACGACGTCGGCGGAGCCCCGGGCTGGCACTCTGCTGGGAGCACGGCGAGCAGGTCGATGCGCCGGCTCGTCGGTGCCGCGGTGCTGCGGTGCTGCGGTGCTGCGGCATCACGCAGCCGGGGAGCGTGATCGGGGAGGCGGGACCTCGCGGGCGGTGCCGCGCCTCGGGGAGGAGGGCGCCGTCGACGCTGGGAGGATCGTGACACGTCGGCACGTGGCCGGGACCGACCGGCCACCTGGTCCAGGGGGCGAGGGGCCACGCCAGGTGCCCCGCCATGTCGCATGTGTGATGGACGGCAATGGACGGTGGGCCGCGCAGCGGTCGCTGCCGCGGACCTCGGGGCACCGGGCCGCGGAGACGGCGGTGATCGACGTCATCGAGGCCGCCCGTGCGGCCGGCATCGGGTGGCTGAGCCTGTACGCGTTCTCCACCGAGAACTGGCGCCGGCCGAGCGCGGAGGTCGACTTCCTCATGCAACTGGTGCGTCGCGTGGTGCGCAAACACGCTCCGCTGCTGCACGCGCGCGGCATCCGCTGCCGCTTCCTCGGCGTGACCGATCCGCGGGTGCCCGCGGCACTGGCCCGGGACTTCGCCGACCTGACGACCCTGACCGGCGACAACCGGGGCATGACGCTCACCGTCGCCTTCGACCACGGCGGGCGCCGGGACATCGTGGAGGCCGCACGCTCCCTGATCCGCAGCGGTGTGACGGCCGACGCGGTGACCGAGGAGAGCTTCGCCGCGCACCTGCCCTTCCCCGACACCCCCGACGTCGACCTGGTCATCCGGACGTCCGGGGAACAGCGCATCTCCAACTTCATGCTCTGGCAGGTCGCCTACGCCGAATGGGTGTTCCCACCCGTGCTGTGGCCCGACTTCCGCGCACCGCACTTCCTCGAGTGCCTGCGCACCTTCCAGCAACGCGATCGCCGCTTCGGTGGCGTGCTGCCGCACCAGAACGGAGAGCACCGACCGTGACCCACGCAGACAGCGGTTCCCGGGGCACCACAGGCACCCACGCCACGGGATCGGACGGCTCCTCACAGCCCGGCGCCGAAGGCGAGGCACCACTGCCCCTGTTCGGGCCCGGCTCGCAGTTCCACGAGTTCTTCGACGACCCGCGCTGGGCACTGGCCATGGTCCGGGCGACCGTCCTCGAAGCGGCCCATCCGCAGATCGGCGCGGCCCTGATCGACAACTCCACGTTCGTCGCCCACCCCTGGCGGAGGCTGCGCAACACCTTCCTGAGCCTGCAGCGCATGTTCGGCGCCGACGATCAGGTCCGGCAGCGGGAGGCGGCCCGGCTCAACCGCCTGCACGCCCGGCTGAACGGCACCGACCCGCGAGGCCGTCCCTATGACGCGATGGCCCCGAAGGTGCGGGCCTGGGTGGTGGCGACCATGTTCGAGAGCGCCGTCACGATGTGCCGGCTCAGCGGGCAACCCCTCGATCAGCGGGCCATGGAGCGGCTGTACACGGAGTTCCGGGCCTTCCTCGCCGCCATGGGCGACGAGGAAGGCCACCTCCCGCCGGCGCTGCACGAGTTCTGGGGCTACTACGACCGGGTGGTCGAGGAGGAGCTGGAGAACACGGAAGCGATGCGCATCATCCTCTACAAGCTCTTCGATCACCTCCCGGCCCCGCCGCTGCTGCAGGGCCTGCCCACCCTGTGGGCGGCCGGCCGCGCGATCGCCGGCCCCGTCATCGGTGCGATCACCGTGGCGTCCCTGCCCGAGCCGTTCCGCCGCCGGGCGGGACTGCCCGAACTGCCCGGCGCGCAGACCCTCATGCAAGGCGCCTACCTGGCCGCCGGCCTGGCCCGCCTCCTTCCGGACGGCTGGGTCCAGGCCGGTGCCATCACCGACCTGCTGTCCCTCTCCCCCGACAGCGACGACCCGCGAGCACGGACGATCACCGCCCTGCGCGCCAGGATGAACCGGGCCGGCGCCCTGATCCGGCTCATCACCCCGCTTCCCCCCGAGCCGGAGCCCGGCGCGGACAGCGGGATGCGGCGCAGCGCGGAGGAGTTCTTCACACAGGTGCTGGACCAGACCGGCAACGGCTACGTCGACTGGCCCGACCTCGCCGCCATGGCGCGCGAGCTGTCCAGCCGGCTCGACCTGGACGAGCCCGAGGAGACCCGGCTCTACAACGCCTTCGCCGACTGGTGGCGGGAACTGCAGACCGCCCTCGACACCGACGGCGACGGCCGGATCAGCGCCCAGGAGTACGCCGCGGCCGTACCCTCCCTGGCCGGTCCCGCACTGATCGAAGTCGCCGAAGTCCTCTTCGACGCCACCGACAAGGACGGCAACCAGACCATCGACGCCGCCGAGTACCGCGCCCTGTTCCGCACCGCCTTCCAGCGCGACACGAACGGCACCGGGACGACGTACACACGCAGTGCGTTCGTCAAGGACTTCCTGTCCTTCATGACCGGCCGGCGGCGCACCTCCCCCTACGACCCGCTCCTCGCACAGGCGTGACACCTCCCGTCACGCTCCCCGGCGCACGGCGGCGACGTGGCGCGCCGGCGCCGGGGATCAGCGCGGCGCCGAAGCCCGCGCGCACCGATGCGGCTGCCGTCCGAAGTCCGTGAGCCGCGAACGCGTCAGCAAGCGGGCAGGCCCAGTCCGTCGCGGTCGCCGTCGGTCAGCCAGATGACGGAGAGGTAGCCGGTGCGGCCGTCGTCTGCGCGCAGCCGGTACCAGAGGGTGCTTTCGTCCAGGCCGCGGTTGGAGTCGTCGACGGTGTCGTCGTCCTGGCCGTTGGTGACCCGGTCCCCGGTGGTCCGGCACAGGGCGGTCAGGCGGTCGCCGGGGGCGAGGTCGCCGGGGACGTTGCAGGCCGGTTGCCTGTCCTTGCAGTACGTCTGTGGCCGGGTGGACAGATAGGCGGGGTGCTCGGTGTCCTCGCGCATCTGCGT
The DNA here is from genome assembly GCF_000761215.1 of Streptomyces glaucescens. Classification (GTDB taxonomy): domain Bacteria; phylum Actinomycetota; class Actinomycetes; order Streptomycetales; family Streptomycetaceae; genus Streptomyces; species Streptomyces glaucescens_B. The sequence goes on from NZ_CP009438.1 coordinate 180,509, forward strand.
GGGCCCGTTGGTCACCTCGTTCTCCACCGTCACGGTGACGTGCGGCGCGGGCGGTTCGGAGGTGGGTGTCCCGGTCGGGCCGGGATCCGGAGGCGAGGCCGGAGCGGAGGTGGCCGGCGGGGGCGGTGCGGAGGATGCCGGAGGCGCGGGTGCCGGGGTGGAGGGCTCAGGCTCGCCGAACAGCTCGTTGACGAGGTCGTTGTCGCACTCGGGGGTGCGGGTCTGTTCTGCGACGGGGATCTCGGCGGAGAAGACGTAGCCGCGGCGGCCCGGGTGGGGGGCGCCGGCGGCGGGGGTGACGAGGAACCAGCGGCGGTCGGTGTCCGCGCGGTCCGGGACGCGGCCGGAGTCGATCCAGCATTCCATCGTCACCAGCGTGCCGTCGGGGAGCCGGTCGACGATGTCGCAGCCCGTGGTCTGCCCGGTCGTGGGCAGACCGGGGCAGGAGCGCAGGTTCACCGAGCCGGAGCCGTCATGGGAGCGGATCACGCTGTCCCCGGAGTCGCGGGTCACCCGGGAGGCCGACGCGACCTCGGCGTCACCGCCGGCGGCCGGGTCGTTGCGGCTGGCCGAGGCGATCAGGTACCCGACGAGCAGGGCAAGCAACACGAGCGGGACGACGAGCAGGGGGTGAATGCCGCCGCGTGCGCTGGTGTCGGGTTCGACGGACATGGCCAGCTCCTTCGCCGGTCGAGGTGTCACGCTGGGGGACGGGGGTCAGGCGGCCGCGTCGGCGTCGGTCGCGGAGCAGGCCGGGAGGCCCGGTTCGCCGGTGTCGACGTACACCGCGGGCACCCATTCGCCGGTGCTCATGAGGTACCAGATACCGTCCCGATGAGGCGTGGGCCCGGTGTAGTAGGGGCCGAGCTCGATGACGCGCCCGCCTTCGACCTGGCACTTCACCTTGATCGGGTCGGTGCGGTGGTACCGGCCCGTGAACCCGCCGGTGTAGCCGGTCCTGTAGGTCGGGTAGACGAGAACGATCGCGTCGGCGTCCTCCGGGTCGGTACTGGCGTCCTCGTCGTTGGACCATGCGATCTCGGCGTCGACGTAGGGCTGCGTGCCGGTGGCTCCGCCCGTCGAGGAGACGGTGGCCGGAGCGGGGCGGCCGTCTGCCGCGTCGTCGTGATCGCCGCCTTGTGTCTTGACGACGAGGAGGAGCACGCCTGCTCCCAGCAGCAGGCCCGCCCCGGCCAGCCAGGCCGCGCGCCTGTGGATGCGCTGGGGCCGGCTGCCGTGCGGGGTGAGCGGGGCCGGTCCCCCGTCGGCCTCCTCACCGCAGCCGGTGGTCTGCCCGCCGTCGGCCGCCATGCCCGTGGTGGTCGGCTGCGTGTCGGCAGCGGGCGGGGAGGCGTCTTCGCCGGGGGTCGCCACGGGGCCGGTGGCGCGGTACGCCGGCTCCGGTTCGCCACCGCAGGCCCGGTAGGCGTCCGCCCAGCGCCGCACCAGTCGGTGGCGCGCCTCGTCTTCCCCGGGAGGGTGCAGGTGGGCGGCCCACAGGTCGACCAAGGCCCTGACGTCACGCCACGGAAGCGGCCTGACCTGTTGCGCGTCCTCCTCGTGGGAGGCCGTCTTGGGGTGGACGGGCCTTGTCCGCTTCTCGACTTCTCGAAGGTCGAGCCCTTGTTCCCGGGCGAGGCCGTGGAGGGCGCTGACGGCTGCCTGGAAGTCTCGCCAGGTGGCAGCTCCGGGGCGTTCGGTGATCCGGGCGAGCAGGTCTTCCCAGGATTGCTGCGGGCTCATGCGCTGACCGTCCTCCTTGCTCTGGACACCCCAGCATGGCTGATGTGCCGTCAGCGCAAGAAGGTGGGTTCTGCACTATTTTGTGGATCTTGTGCTTGGTGTGCGGGGAGCGGCCTCCGAGCTGGGGGGACACGGCTGCGCACGGCTGCGCGCGGAGCGGCAGCGTTCCGGCGGCAGGGGCGGCAGGGGCGGGCGAGGGGCCCGGTCGGGCGGAGACGCCGGCGGCGCCAGCCGGCGGGATGCCCGTCGGTCCGTGCGAGCACGGCCAGGACATCGCCCGGATGGCGCCGCGTCCGGGGCCTGCTGTCAGCAGTAGAGGTTGGCGCCGGGTGACGTGCCGAGGATCTGCGTGAACCGCTGGTAGTTGTTCACGCGGCTCTGCACCTGCGCCGGGTTCTTGCCGTCGCACTCCAGGGAGCCGTTGATGCTGCGGATCGTCTGGCCGAAGCCGGCGCCGTTCACCATGGCGTTGTGCGGGGTCATGCTGCCGGGACCGGTCTGGGTGTTCCAGTACCACAGGGCCGTCTTCCAGGCGACGGCCGAGTCGTTCTGCACCAGCCAGGGGTTGTTGAGGAGGTCGATGCCGAGGGCGTCGCCCGCCGCCTTGTAGTTGAAGTTCCAGCTCAGCTGGATCGGGCCGCGCCCGTAGTAGGCGGCCTGCCCGGCCGGACAGCCGTAGGGGCGGCCCCAGTCGCAGTAGTGCGGGTAGTTGGCGGTGTTCTGCTCCACCACGTGCACCAGACCGCCGGTCTCGTGGCTGACGTTGGCGAGGAAGGCCGCGGCCTCCTGCTTCTTCACCGTGTCGCTGCCGGTGTTCGCGAAGCCGGGGTAGGCACTCAGGGCGGCGGTCAGGCCGCTGTAGCTGTAGAACGAATTGCGGTTGGGGAACATCTGGTTGAACTGCGCCTCCGACACGACGAAGCGCGCGTTGGGCGTGCCCGGCGTGGTGTCGCAGGCGTACGGCTCCCAGTACCAGGTGCTGATGACCGGGTCGTAGCCCGGGTTGGCGTGCTCGGCGATGTACGCCTTGCCGTCGGTGTAGCGGACGATGTCGCCGGCGTTGTACGACTTCCCGGCCACCCAGTTGGGGTAGGTGGAGCACGCCGCGGCGGCGGCGTTCGACGCCGGCAGCAGCACGGGGGCGGCGGTTGCGAGGGTGAGGGCGGCCAGGACGGCGGAGACACGGCGTCTCGACACGGGATCGACTCCTTTGCGCGGAACACGGCCGCTCCCGGTCGGGGGCACGGCGGAGCAGAGCCTTCGCCGCACGCACCGGCGGACCGGTCACGCCCGCGGGCGCGGCCGTGGTGGGGGGTTGTGGACGCACACTCAACCGTGTTTGGTCTGTACCAGTCAAGGGTGTAGACCAGTCAGGCACAGATCAGTCGGCGAGCCGGTGCCGGGTGAGCGCCGGAGGAGTCCGCCCTGTGGAGGTGGTCCGTCTCCGGGGGGGCGGTCCGGTCATGGGATAGCGCTTGAGGCACGCGCGGCCGGCCGGACGCCCGCGTCGGAGCACGGCCTTGGGCGGCGTGTCCCCGGCATGGAAGCAGCACCCGTATCGGGAACTCCCGAAGGCGCGTTGCACTCATCATCCATGGGCATGGGGCGCGCCGTGCAAGGACGCCGTACCCCGCCCGCCTCTTCCGAGACCCGAGGATCCGACGTGACCTTCTCACCGCACCGGCGCCTGGCCGTGGGCGCCACCCTGATCGCCGCCGTCGTCGGCGGGGTCGCCCCCGCCACCGCCGCCCACGCCACCCCCACCCCCCACGCGACCCCCGCCCCGGCCGCTGCCCACGCGGCCGCTCCCGCGCCCGACATGGAGGGCGTGGCCGCGGCGCTGAACGCCGCGATGGCCAACGGCGCACCGGGGGCCATGGCCCGGTACACCGGGCCCGAGGGCGTCCGCGCCCGGACGGCCGGGGTCCGGGACCGGGTCTCGGGCGCGGCCATGGACAGCCGGGCGCGGTTCCGCGTGGGCAGCGTCAGCAAGACCTTCTCGTCCGTGGTGCTGCTCCAGTTGGCGGACGAGGGCCGAGTGGAACTCGACGCGCCGGTGGACCGCTATCTGCCCGGGCTGCTGCCCGACGAGCGGATCACGGTGCGTCACCTGCTGACCCACCGCAGCGGCCTGGCGGACTACACCGACAAGATGTTCGCCCAGACCGTGCCGGGCTTCGAGTCCGTACGCAACCGGGTGTTCGGTTACCGGGACCTCGTGGAGCTCTCGCTGCGCGAACCGCGCACCACCGAGCCCGGCGCGGCATACACGTACTCCAACGCCAACTTCGTGGTCGTGGGCATGCTCATCGAAGAGATCACCGGCAGGCCGGTGGGCCGGGAGTACGAGCGCCGCATCTTCAAGCCGCTGCGGCTGCGCAACACCGCCTACGTCCACCCCGACACGCGCATCAAGGGCCTGCACGTGCGGGGTTACCTGCACCCCGACGAGGACGGCGCGCCGCTCGTGGATTCCACCGAGCAGACGGTCTCCTGGGCGCAGTCGGCCGGGGCGGTCATCTCGAACCCGGCGGACCTGAACACCTTCATGACCGCGCTGATGCGGGGCCGGCTGCTGTCGCCGCGGATGCTGGACGCCATGACCACGGTCACCCCGACGGACGCCACGAACACCCGGTTCTACGGGCTGGGTCTGCGCCGCTACGACCTGTCCTGCGGCGCCCAGGTGTACGGGCACACCGGCACCGTGCAGGGGTACTACACCTACGCCTTCGCGACCCGGGACGGCCGGCGCGGACTGTCGGCCATGGCGAACACCTCCAACCGGGGGGCGGCCAACACGGCGCTCGGCGGGACGCTGGAAGCCGCCTTCTGCGGGAAGAAGCCCGCGGCCGCGACGGCTTCGTCACGTGCGGTGCGTGGCGTACCGGTGCTGCCGGCCGAGGAGGACCTGCCCGAGCGCCGCTGAGGCGGTCCGGGGACGGTGGGGAGCCGGCGGCATTCCTCCGTGGCGGCCGCGGAGGGGAGCGCCTCGGGTGCGGTCAGCGCGGTCAGCGCCGTCCGGGAACCCTGGCCGGGGCGGTGCCGCCGGTGTGGCTCGCGGTCGTGGCGACACGGCGCTCCCTCCGGACCTCCGCGGTCCGCCGGGCCACGGACACGGCCCGGCTCCCGCACGGGGGTTGCCGCCGAGCAGTGCAGACGCTGCCCGCGCCGGTCGGCGCCGCGCCGGTCGATGGGGTAAGTGTGGCAGGAGCGGAGCCGAGGATCGCTGACGGAGGTGTGCCGGCCGGATGACCAACCGTATCTGTACCCTCGGGCACTCGACGCGGGACTTCGACGAGGTGATGGAGATGCTGCGCGCCCACGACGTGACCTGTCTGGTCGATGTCCGCTCGTTCCCCTCGTCCCGGAAGTACCCGCAGTGGAACCGGTCCGCGATCGAGGAGTCTCTGCCGTCCGGTATCGGGTACCGCTGGATCCGCCGCCTCGGCGGCCGCCGGCACACCCCCAAGGGCGTGCCGAGCGAGAACGGCGCCTGGCGGGTGAAGGCCTTTCGCGACTACGCCGACTACATGGCCGGCGAGGAGTTCGCCGCGGGACTCGGGGAACTCCTCCGGCTGGCCGAACGCGAGCGGCCCGCGATCATGTGCAGCGAGGCGGTGCCCTGGCGCTGCCACCGGCGGCTCATCACCGACGCTCTGATCGTCGCGGGCGTGGAGGTCGTGCACATCATGTCCCCGGCGTCGTCCAAGCCGGCCGTGCTGAACGAGCACGCGCAGGTCCGCGACGGGCACCTGGTCTACCCGCCACCACCCTGACAAGGCACCCTGGGCCGAGTGGGCCCGCCTTCCCGGCGGCAGGCGGGAGGACGTTCCCAGGCGCCGTACGGAGGGCGAGGAGCGCGACGCCGGGGTGACGCTCCTCGCCGTCGCCGCGGCGGTCAGCGGGCGAGCAGGCCCGTCAGTGTGCCCACGCCGGCGGCGCAGGCGATCACGGCGCAGGCGGCCGCGGCGTGACGTCTGAACAGGTCACGGCGCAGGGTCCGGTAGCGGTCCTCGTACTCCTGCCGGATCTGGGCGGTCCGCTCGATGATCTCGCGCAGCGTGTTCCGGCTGACCTCGAGGCGCTGCTCGACGTAATGGCGTGTGACGTCCTGTGCTTGCGCCGTGGTCAGCCAGGGCATCCGCGCGCACAGCGTCCCGGCCTCCCGCTGCGCCTGGTCCCGGTGGGCGCAGGCGAGGAGGTAGCCCTCGACGGTGTGGACCGAGGATCTGTGCTCCGTGCCGCGGCTCACTGCGGCCCGCTCTTGTGCTCGTCGGCGGCCACGACGTCCCGCTGCCCGGCGTTCGCCTGCTGCTCCAGTTGGGCGAGGTCGGGATGGTGCAGGTCGAAGGCGGGAGACTCGGAGCGGATGCGCGGCAGCGTCAGGAAGTTGTGACGCGGCGCGGGGCAGGGGGTGGCCCACTCCAGGGAGCGGCCGTAGCCCCAGGGATCGTCGACCTTGATCCGCTCGCCGTGTTTGGCGGTCTTCCACACGTTGTACAGGAACGGCAGGGTGGACAGGCCGAGGAGGAACGCGCCGATGGAGGAGAGGGTGTTGAGGGCGGTGAAGCCGTCGGCTTCGAGGTAGTCGACGTAGCGGCGGGGCATGCCCTCGGCGCCGAGCCAGTGCTGCACCAGGAAGGTGGTGTGGAAGCCGACGAACAGCGTCCAGAAGTGGATCTTCTCCAGGCGTTCGTCGAGCATGGTGCCGGTCATCTTGGGCCACCAGAAGCTGAAGCCGCCGAACATGGCGAACACGATGGTGCCGAAGAGGACGTAGTGGAAGTGGGCCACCACGAAGTAGGAGTCGGTGACGTGGAAGTCCATCGGCGGAGAGGCCAGCAGGACGCCGGTGAGGCCGCCGAAGAGGAAGGTGACGAGGAATCCGGCCGCCCACAGCATCGGCGGCTCGAACGACACGGAGCCGCGCCACATCGTGCCGATCCAGTTGAAGAACTTCACGCCCGTCGGCACGGCGATCAGGAAGCTCATGAACGAGAAGAACGGCAGCAGTACCGCCCCGGTCGCGAACATGTGGTGCGCCCACACCGTCACCGACAGTCCGGCGATCGCGATCGTCGCACCGACCAGGCCGCCGTAGCCGAAGATCGGCTTGCGGGAGAAGACCGGGATGATCTCCGTGATCACCCCGAAGAACGGCAGGGCCAGGATGTAGACCTCGGGGTGTCCGAAGAACCAGAACAGGTGCTGCCACAGGACGGCCCCGCCGTTCCCCGGGTCGAAGATGTGCGCCCCGAACTTGCGGTCCGCCTCCAGCGCGAACAGCGCCGCCGCCAGGACCGGGAACGCGAACAGCACCAGCACGGACGTCAGCAGCACGTTCCAGGTGAAGATCGGCATGCGGAACATCGTCATCCCGGGGGCGCGCATGCAGACGATCGTGGTCATGAAGTTGACCGCGCCCAGGATCGTGCCGAACCCGGACAGCCCCAGTCCCATCACCCACAGGTCACCGCCCAGCTGCGTGGTGCGCTCGCCTCCGCTGAGCGGGGTGTAGGCGGTCCAGCCGAAGTCCGCCGCACCCTCGGGAACCATCAGACTGGCCATCACGATCAGCCCGCCGAACAGGAACAGCCAGTACGAGAACATGTTCAGCCGCGGAAAGGCCACATCCGGCGCACCGATCTGCAACGGCATGATCGCGTTGGCGAACCCCGCGAACGTCGGAGTGGCGAACAGCAGCAGCATGATGGTGCCGTGCAGCGTGAACGCCTGGTTGTACTGCTCGTTCGACAGGATCTGCAGCCCCGGCCGGGCCAGTTCCGCTCGCAGCGCCAGGGCCAGCACGCCGCCGAACAGGAAGAACCCGAACGACGTGATCAGATACAGATGGCCGATCTTCTTGTGATCGGTCGTCGTGAGCCAGGTGACGATCACCTGCCCCCGACCGCGGCGCTCCGCCGCCGGCACCGGAGCAACCGGTTCAGTGTGTGTCGCCATCACGTCCCTCAAGCCGCAGTGTGCGTATGTCCCCGCGCGGCAGGCGCGAGGAGCCTTCGCCGGACCGCAACGGCCCGGCATGTGCGTAGCCAGCGCAGCGGAAGCTAGTCCTGTTTACCCGTCGGGATCACGTTGGATGGTCCCCTCCTGGACCGAACGGGCTACTCATTCACCCTTGCGAGGCAGCCACGCAGTGGTCGGCGGGACGGGGAAGGCGTCCCCGGCAGTCCGGGGACGTCTTCCCGGGCAATGCACTGAACCGGGTGCTCAACTGCCGTGACAGCATGGGCAACGCCGTCTTCATCCGGCACAGTCGGCATCACGCCTCCGACCGGCCACGGGAATGGATCCCGCCCGACGAGCGGACCATGGCTGCGGGCACGGGGTCGTCACCGGCGGGCGCCATGGCCGAGGAACCGTTGGGCGGGCAGCCGGAACGCAGGTCAGGCGGCGTCCCGCCAGACCGTCAGGTCCCCGCTGAGGAAGGCGGCCTCCGGTACCGCGGTCGACTTCGTCCCGATGACCAGCAGTCCGATGTTCCCCTCGGAGTCCTTGATGCAGATCTCGGTGCCGTTCGCCGCCGCGGCCAGCTGGAGTATGTGGCTCTTGCCGCGCGCGAGCATGAAACGGCATGTGTCGAGGGTGCCGTCGCCGGGCTCGCCGTACACCTGGAGGAACACCGCGGTCTCGCTCTCCAGTTCGCAGCCGGCCGTCCTGCAGCCGAAGCGGATGTCTCCCTTGCCGTTCATCAGCGGAGTGCCGGGGTCCTCGAGGTTCACCGAGTTCTCCGCGTCCAGCCACACCAGCGGGTAGGGGGTGGCGACGGGCTCCCGGGGTGATGCCGAGGAGGACCTCGGTCCTCCGTCCGCGGACGTGCCGTCGCCGGCCTCTCTCGCGGACGCACCGGAGGAGTCCGGCGACGAGCCCGGCGCCGAAGCCGACGAGGATGCCGCCGGCCCTGCGGCCGGGCCCCCCGCGGATCTCGTGGCACCGGCAGCGCCCCGGTGACCGGTTCCGTCCTTCCCGTCCATGACCGTCCAGGCCAGAGCCGCTACGAGCAGCGCGCCACCCGCCACACCGGCGGAGGTGATCAGTGAGACGCGCCGCCTGCGTGCCGTGCGGTCCTGCGGCGCCGTCCGAGGCCGTCGCGCGGCGGGCGCCGGATGGCCGAGCAGGGGCTGCCGGATCACCGCGGTCGGCCGCGGCACGGGAGCCGGGACCGTCGGCTCCGGACCGGTGACGTCCCGCCACACGACCGGAGTCCCGTCCGCGCCGGTGTCCGCCGCCAGCCGCTGCCGGCACCACTCCACGACCTCCGCCGGAGTGGGCCGCTCGGCCGGGTCGCCGGCCAGGCACCGGGCCAGCAGCGGACGCAGCGGCTCCGGCAGCAGGGAGAGGTCGGGTTCGGTGTGCACGATCCGGTAGAGCACGTTGATGGCCGAACCGTCGCCGTACAGCGGCCTGCCGAGCGCCGCGAACGCCACCGTCTGGGCGAGTGCGAAGACATCCGTCGCCGCCGTGACCTCCAGGCCCGACGCCTGTTCGGGAGCCATGAAGGAGGGGGTTCCTATGGTGCCGCCGGTGGCCGTGTACGCGGTTCCGTCGGCGGCCAGCGCGATACCGAAGTCGATCACCCGGGGCCCGTCGGCGGCCAGCAGCACGTTCGACGGCTTCAGGTCGCGGTGCACGACACCCGCCTCGTGGATGGCCTGCAGCGCCTCGGCCACCCCTGCCATCAGCCACAGCACCGCCGGCACCGGCAGCGGCCCGCGCCGGGCGACCGCCTCCGCCAGGGACGGCCCGGGCACGTACAGCGTGGCCAGCCAGGGCGGCTCACCGTCCGCGTCGCCGTCGATCAACTCGGCGGTGTACGCGCCCCGGACCCGCCGGGCTGCCTTGATCTCCCGGCCGAACCGCCGCCTGAAGTCCGGGTCGTCGGCCAGCTCCGGCCGTACCACCTTGACCGCCACCGGCCGGCCGCCCTGCGTGTGCGCCAGGTAGACCACGCCCATTCCGCCCGCGCCGAGTCGCGCGGCGAGCCGAAAACCGGCCACTACGGCAGGATCGTCCGCCTTGAGTGGCTGGAAGACCTCCGTCGCATGGCTCATCGGCCCCTCCCCCGTCCAGATGTGTCGGCCGACAGCAGCTTAAGGCGTGTCTTCCCATGGCGTGATCATGAGTCGGGCCGTACGGACGGGCTCCACGGCCTGAACCAGGGGGCGGGCCATGCCTCCGCTGCCGCCAGCAGCGGGAAGAGGGTCGCGCCGTCCAAGCTCTCCCGGATGACGTCGGCGTGGCCTCCGTGCCGTGCGGTCTCCTCGATCAGGTGGAGCAGGACCCAGCGGACCGACCATTCCCCGACCTCCTCGGGGAACCACGGCAGTCCGCGCGGCACCGGAACGGCCTGTCCGAGGTCCCGGACGCCCGCGATCACCGCGTCTGTCCGCTCGGCCGCCTCCGCGTACGCGGCCAGTACGCCGGCCAGGTCCTCGCCCTCGGCGAGCCGGAACTCGTCGGCGTCCGACTCGTCCGCCTTCCGCTGGGATCCACGCTGCCGCTGGAGGATCAGGTCGGTCCAGAAGGTCTCGCAGTGTCCTGCGTGCTTGATCAGTCCGCCGATGCTCAGCTCGCTCGCGGAGGGCGCGAGGCGGGCCTGGTCGTCGGTCAGACCGTGGGCGGTGGCCCGCAGCGCGCGGCGCTGTTGAGCGAGGTAGGTGGTCAACGCCGCGCGCTCGTCTACGACAGGTGGGGCGAATCCCGACATGGCAGACCCTCTCCCTGTAAGAAGTTTCAGCAAGTTGCGACCGGACTCTACTGGGATCATCCGCGTCTGCGCAGCCCCCTCCCCTTCCCGCACGCACGGAGCGGTCTGCAGCGCGCCGACGAGCCCCGACCGCGCCTCCGCGGATGAAAAGCTTTGCGTCATCTTGCGCAAAGCAGGGGCGTCCCCCGTTGAGCCTCGCCACGGACGGGAGGTGGCCCGCGGATGTCACCTCCCGGAGGCTCGACCGGCCCCGCGCCTCGGACGACCAGCCCCAAGGGCCTCCCACCGTCACACGCCGGACTTGTTCATAACTTGAACGAAGACCGTCAAGGGATTCGGACCGCCCGGCCGGATCACGCTCCCCACGGACCTCCCGCAGCACATTGGGTCACCATGCGACTCCGAGTTGTGTTGGGATGTGCGCGGGCGGCGGCCCCCGATCCGCCATCCCAGGGCGGCGCCCGCCGCCTTGTGTTCAGAAGGGAAAGACATGCTCTCGATACGTAACGGGGCGTCAGCCGCCTGGCGGTCGGCGCTCATGCTCGCCGTGCTCCTTGCCGGGGTGCTCGTCGCCACGACCCCCGGAGCGCGCGCGGCCGCGACGCAGGACACCGCCGTCACCTTCCGGGTGCAGGCGCCGACCGAAGGCGAGACCCTCCTGGTCTCCGGCAGCGCCCCGCAGCTGGGCGCCTGGGACCCGGCCAAGGCCGTTCCCCTGGGCACCACGGCGAGCGCCTATCCGCACTGGTCGGCCGGCGTGCAGCTGCCCGTCGGCGCCATCGTGCAGTACAAGTACCTCAAGCGCTCCCCCACCGGGGCGGTGACCTGGGAAAGCGTCCCCAACCGCACCCTGACCGTCTCCCCGGGCGCACCGGGCAACGACGACCGCTGGAACGTCAGCCCGGTGACCGCCACCTTCCAGGCCACGGCCACCACCCACTGGGGCCAGAACCTCTACGTCTCGGGCAACCTGCCCGACCTCGGCAGCTGGGACCCGGCCAAGGCCCTCCCCCTGACCACCGCATCCGCGACCTACCCGCTGTGGTCCGGCACCCACCAGCTGCCGCCGAACACCACCGTGCAGTACAAGTACCTGAAGAAGAACCCCGATGGCTCCGTCATCTGGGAGAACGGTGACAACCGCACCGTCGTCACGCCGGCCGCCGGCGCTCTGACGCTCAACGACACCTGGCGCTGACGCCCGCGGTGCCGGGGCCGAGGGATATGGGACAGATACCCCTCGGCCCCGGCACCGTCAGTATCCCCGCGCTCGGACCGGATCACCGCCTTCCCGCACGATCCGACCGCCACCGGACACGGTCGGCCGCCACGCGCCCGTTGCGCACGCTCGGCACACGGCCGGTCGCGCTGGGTACCATGCGCGCATGGCCATCAGACTCGAGAACGTCGGCATCGCCGTTCGCGATCTCGAAGCAGCGATCTCGTTCTTCACCGACCTCGGCCTGACGGTCGTCGGCCGCGACACGGTCAGTGGCGAATGGGCCGACACCGCCGTCGGCCTCGACGGCAACCACGCCGACATCGCGATGCTCCGGACTCCGGACGGTCACGGCCGTCTCGAGCTCTTCGAGTACATCCACCCCGAGGCGATCGAGTCGGAGCCCACTCGCCCCCATGAGATCGGCATGCACCGCGTCGCCTTCTCGGTCGACGACATCGACCAGGCCCTCGAGACGGCCGCGAAGCACGGATGCCGTCCGCTTCGCGGCGTGGCGACCTATGAGGACCTCTACAAGCTCACGTACGTCCGCGGCCCCAGCGGCATCCTGGTGATGCTGGCCGAGGAGCTGAACAAGAAGGGCGGCTGAACGGGCGGCCGCTCAGCGGGGAGTGGGTCCTCGCCCCGCACTCGCCGCCACGACGACTCCCGGTCGCGGTCAGGCGGACGTCGACGTGACGGCGTCGAGCCCGGTCGCCCGAGGCCGCGCCTCAGCGGCGCGGCGTCCGTCCGTGGCGCCTCGCCGCCCCGCCAGGCGGCACCCGAGGCAGTCCGGGTGCCCCGCCCGGGCACTGGTGTCCCGGACGCGCCAGTCCCACTGCTCGACCGGGCGCGGTCCGCCCGGCTTGCCCCAACCCGCCAGGTGAAGCACCCAGGTGACGACGAGCGCCAGGGCGAGCACGCCTACGCCGGCGAGGGGCAACCACCGCCGACGTCATGATCACGCCGAGACCGCACACCCCGGAGCGGGCCCGGGAGCTCTTCGGGGAAGCGATGCAGGAGATCCGCGCGGAGTCACCGCGGGAGCAGTGACGCCGCTCGCCCCCGGTCCCGCGTGCGGCGCGCCCCTCGATGCGCCCTGTTGATGTTCGCGGCTGGAACGGTTTCACTCGACGTCGGCGTGCACGTACGCGCGCCGTACGGGTGACGAAGGAGTGGACCGTGAAGCGACGAAGGCTGCTGGGCACCGCGGCGGCATCGGCCGGTGTGGCGCTGTTACCGGGCAGGGTGACGGCGGCCGGAGACGGACTGGCCGCACGGGTGCGGCCCTACCTGGACCGCGCGCTGGCCGCCGGCGCGCCGAGCACGGTGTTCGGTGTCGTCCGCGGTCACCGCCGGTATGTCGCCGGTGCCAGCCGGAACGGCCCCGCCCCCGACGGCAGGACCGTGTTCCAGCTCGGCTCGATCGGCAAGACGCTCACGGCGACCGCGCTGGCCCGCGCCGTGCACGCGGGTACGGTGCGCCTGGACACGCCGCTCAGCCTGCCCCCCGGGTTCGCCGTCCCGCGCGGGGCAACCCGGCGGATCACCCTGCGCGACCTGGCGACCCACTCCTCGGGCCTGCCCAGTCTCCCCGCCAACCTCCTCGACGGGGCGGACCCGTACAACCCGTACGCGCACTACACGTTGGAGGACCTGGCCACCGGGCTGCCCCGGACCCCGCTGAGCCATGAGCCGGGCAGTGCGTACACGTACTCCAACCTGGGCTTCGGCCTGCTCGGGCAGGCGCTGGCCTTCGACGGCGTGGACGCGATGCTGCGGCGCGGGGTGACCGGTCCCCTGGGCCTGTCGGACACGACCACGGCCCTCCGGCCGGACATGGCCTCCCGCAAGGCCGTCGGCCATATGGACGGGGAGGCCGTCCCCGACTGGCGCGACCACGTCCTCAGCGGTGCGGGCACCTCGATGTACAGCACCGCCGACGACGTCCTCAGGTACCTGAACGCCCAGCTGCACCCGGAGCGCTCGCCACTGCGGGACGCGATCGAACTGACGCAGCGGCACCACTTCACCGACCCCGCCACGGGTCTGCGGCTGGGACTCGGCTGGCACTTCGGCGTACTGGCCGACGGCCGCACGGTGACCTGGCACAACGGCGGCACCTACGGATTCAGCACCTGCGCGGCGTTCGACCGCGCGAGCGGGACGGCGGTGATGATGATGGTGAACACGTACAGCGACGGCTCACACGCGTTCGACGCCCTGGTCTTCGCTCTGCTGGGCGAACTCGCCGGCTCCTGAATCCACCGCCGGACGCCGGGGCCCGGCCGCGAACGGCAGCGGGCCGCCGGCGCCCGCGGGAGTGCTAGCCCGTCACCTGCCGGCCGGCCCGCCGCCTGGCCCAGGACACCACCCCGGCCGCGAGGCCGCCGACGGCGGCGAGAAGTCCCAGCAGCCCTGCCGCCGCCCACAGGAGCAGACCGGTGCGGCTGTCGAGGGCCCGGGCCCGCACCGCGGTCGCCGCGACACTGCCCGACCGTTCGGTGAGGAAGTAGCGCGAGTCGTTGGAGTTCGCGCGGTGATCGCCGAGCAGGAAGAGCCGCCCCTCGGGCACCACCACGTCGTAGGCGACGGTCGTGCCCGAGGGGTCGCCGTCCTTCACGTACGGTTCGGCGAGGGGTTCGCCGTTCACCGTCACCGGACCGCCAGGGCCCTGCCGGACGCGGTCGCCGCCCAGGCCGATCACGCGCTGCAGGACCGGCATGCCCTGATAGCGGTTCGCCGTCCGGTAGAACACCACATCGCCCCGCTGTATCTCGCCCGCGTCGATCTTCTCGAGGAAGACGAGATCTCCGGACGAGTAGGTCGGGGTCATGGCGTCGCTGTTGACCCTGGCCGACCCGTAGTTGCTCCCGATCACCAGGATCGAGCTCACGGCCAGAACCGTTCCGGTGGCGGCGAGCACCCACGCGGTGACCCTCGGTCCACGTCCAGTGCGGCTCATGTCACGCCTCCTGTCCGGGTGTGAAGGTCGCGCCGAGGTTGTAGTGGGCGATCCCGAAGGGCTGGAAATCCGCATCCGCGAGCACTCGGTAGAGGAATTCCGAGGTGGACATCTCGTACCGGCACCACTCGTCGTCCTCGGCTCGGGCGAGGATGGGGTACTCGCCGGGCCGCTGAGCGTCGATCAGCCAGCAGTACTGGTCGCCCCATTCCGTGAAGGCCCAGGTGGCGAGGCCCTTGCCGCCCGGCGCGTACACCGAGTAGGGGTCCACTGCGGAGACCTCACCGGTCGTCGGGTCCCGGTCGACGGCGAGATGCGCGCGCCACTGCGACATGAAGTCGAAGACGACACCCTCGTCACGGGCGAGGAAATAGACGGAATCGGCGAACGTGCCGCCGCCGAATGCCTCGAAGAGTTCTTTGTAGTCAGCCGGCAGCGGGATGCCCAACTCCTCCTCCACCGCCGCCCAGTCGACCGGGATTCCGAGCGGCTTCCACCCCGTCAGCTCGATCAGACGCTGCACCCACATGTGGCAACCTTTCACAAGGGAGAAGAAGGAGGGTGTGGGGGAATATCGTGACCGATATTCCCCCACACCCATTGTATCTTCAGCGAATCAGGCGACTATCTCAGGGCTTGGGCTGAAGTCCTGAGGGTGTGTTCCAGATCGTGATGGGGTCGAGCGGCATTTCCCCGGTGTCCATGTTCAGCCATTTGATGGTCAGATAGTCGGGGGCGCCTTTTCGGCCGGTGTAGTGGGCGGTCACCTCGTAGTAGACGGTGTCCCCGGCCGCCACCATCTTGGCGACCTGGTTCTCCACCTTCTTCATGTCGGACCCGTTGGGCGTGGCGTACAGGGCCACCAGGTTCCGGCGGTCGGTACCGCTGCCGCCCAGCGTGTTGGCCAGCAGGTGACCGCGGTTCATCCCGCCCGCCATGCCCGGCGGGATGGTTCCCGGGTGCTCCCTCATCGGACGCGGCACCGGCGTGCCCGCGATCAGGGAGTCCGGGTCGCCCATCTTCTGGCCCTTGTTGTTGATCCAGCTGAAGTCGCCCTTGTTGAGGCAGGCCCTGACCCCCTGCGCCCTGTTGTGCTTGTCGAGGGGCTGGTAGAAGGTCATGCTCTGGTCGTCGGTGCAGTTGGCCTCCGTGAACGGGAAGAGCGTGTCCGCGGGCACCCAGTCCCAGTCGTCCTCGGGCGTGGTGAGCCGGCCCTTGCTGAGGTCGCCCGAGTGCTCGGACGAGTACCCGTTGGGGGCCGTCTCGTTGTACCAGCCGATGCCGGTGAGGAAGGTGTCGAGGACGGTGCCCCAGCCGCCCTTCGTCTTCTTCGCGCCGCCGACGACGAAGTCACTGGCGTCATCGAAGAAGTCCTCGCAGGCGTCCCAGCCGAAGCAGTGGCCGTCCATCTCCACGAAGGTGGTGGGGTTGCCGCCCGTGAAGGCGTAGCGGTTGCCGGTGTACGGGTCCGAGCCGAGGCCCATGTCCGCGAGGGCGCCGTTGTACATGTCCCGGCTGGTGAACCGGTTGAGGCCCGGGTTGTAGTCCCGGAAGCCCATGTCGTACGTACCGGCGTGGGCGTCCCACCGCTTGGAGTTGTAGCGGTAGGGGTTGTACGCCTCCTTCGTCGGGTCGCCCGCGTCGGGCTTGTCGATGCCGGTGAACTCCGACTCGTCGTCCGAGCCGTACGCCGTGTAGCCGTACGTGGCGGTGGCGTTGCCGTCCTTGTCGGTCAGCGTCTCGACGTCGGTGTGCGAGTTGTAGCCGTAGTAGCCGTCCTCGCTGGTGCCGTCGTCCTTGTGCGTGACCTGGGACAGGCGCTCGCCCCACGGGCTGTACTGGTAGGACTTGGTGAGTTCGCCGGCGACTTCCTCGCCCAGCACCTCGGTCGACAGGCCCAGGTAGCTGAAGTCGGTCGTCTTGCCGTCGGCCGTCTTGGAGGCCGTGCGGTCCAGCGGGTCGAAGGTGTACTTGGTCGTCTTCAGCGCGCCGGCGTCGTCCATCTTCTGGGACTCGACGACATGGTCGAAGCCGTCGTACACCGAGCGCTCGATGACCTTGCCGCCGCCGGTCACGGACTCCTGGCGGCCGAACGGGTCGTAGTTGTAGGTCGCCGTCGAGCCGCCCGCGGTCGCCGAGAGCAGCCGGTTGCGGTCGTACGCGTAGGTGGTGGTGACGTCCTTGACCGTCTGGCTGATGACGTTGGAGTTGTCGTCGTGGACGTACGTGTCGGTGCTCGCGCCGTTGCCGGTCTTGACCGACTTGGCGAGCCGGTTCGCGGGGTCGTAGGTGTAGTTGGTGGTCGACTCGAGGTAGGCCGACTGGTTGTCGGCGTTCATCTTCTTCGCGATGTCCTGCGCCTTGTTCCCGTTGGGGTCGTAGGCGTAGGTGTGCGAGGAGACGAGGATGCCGTTCGGCTTCTTCTCCGTGGTCGTCCTGACCGCACCGTTCAGGTAGTAGGTGTAGTCGACCGTGTTCTTGTTGTTCTTGGTCTCCCGGAGCTTCAGGCCCCGGTCGGTGTAGGTGTAGGACGTCACCTTCGGCGAGGCGTCCGTCGGGCTCTTGCCCACCGAGACCGTCTTGACCAGGTCGCGCAGGTCGTAGGTGTACTTGGAGTACTGGTCGGGGTGGGTGATCGACTCCGGCTTGCCGTTGGCGTCGTACACGTACGACGTCGACTGCTTCTCCTGGCCGGCGAGCGCCTCGGTCACCTTCTGGACCTGGTTGAGGCCCGTGTACGTGATCGTGTACGCGTCGATCCTGGCACCGGAGGAGGTGTCGTCGATCGAGGTCAGGTTGCCGTTGACGTCGTAGGCGTAGGCGAAGGACTTCTTCTCGCTGTCGGTCTCACCCGAGGTGTCGCGCACCAGTTTGACCGCGTCCGCGACGACGGTCCCGCCGGCGTTCTGCTCCAGCTTCAGCCGGGCGTCGTTGCCCTGCTTGAGGCTGTAGGAGCCGAGCGGCACCCAGGTGCCGGCGGACGCGTTCTGGTCCTTGGTCACCGCCGGGTGGGTGGTCGTGCCCTGGGACAGGGTGTACTTCGCCGTCGTGGCGGCGCCGGTCACCTTCGGGTACTTCACGTACGCGGTGTAGGTGCCGTCCCTGGGGATGTTCAGCGTCCACGTGTGGGCGTCGGTTCCCGTGCCGGCCGCGTGCGTGCGGTGGTCGTAGCCCTGCTGCCCGGCGGCGTTCCCCTTCGTCCAGGTACCCGTGAAGGAGGTGTGCTGGGTGTCGGAGTTGTCCACCAGGACCACCGACCTGCCCACCGGGACGCCGTCGTCCGCCTTGGACTTCAGCTTGCCGTCGGGGTAGTACGACCACGTCATGGTGCGTTCCGAGGAGCCGCCCGCGGAGGTGAGCGTGCGGGCCTTCTGCTGGCCCAGATCGGTGTAGTCGAAGGTGGTGGTGATGTCCCACGGGTCGGTGGACTTCTTCGTCCAGCCGTTGTCGTAGTACTCGAAGACGGTGTCGTTGCGGACCGTCTGGCCCTCCGACGGCGGCAGCGAGCTCTTCGCCACCCGGCCCACGGCGTCGTACACGGTCTGCGTGTAGACGTCGGGGTTGTTGTAGCGGCCGTCGTTCGGGTCGTACGGCAGGAACTTCTTGACCGGCCGGTTCAGCGCGTCGTACTCGGTGCGCTGGGTGAAGTCGTCGGCGGTGGCGGTGGCCGTGCCCCGCGGGCTGATCACCTTGGTCGTGTTGCCGACCTGGTCGTACTCGTACCGGGTCGTGCGGAACGTGGTGCCCTCGTAGGGGACCCGGACCTCCTTCTGCTTGCCCCGCTCGTCGTAGTCGATGTACGTGACGTTGCCCTCGGGGTCCTTGGTCTCGACGACCAGGGAGTCCTTGTCGTAGGTGGTCGAGGTGGACTTGCCGGCCGCGTTCGTGACCGAGGTGACCCGGTGGTTCAGGTCGTAGGAGGTCTTGGTCAGGAAGTCGGACGGGTCCGCCGTGGCGTTCTTCTTCGGGTCGACGATCTGGGTGACGTTGCCGACGTCGTCGTACGAGTAGGAGATCTTGTCCTGCGCGGAGTTCACCACGGAGACCAGCTGGTAGATCTCGTCGTACGCGTTGGTGATGACGTGGTCGTCCGGGTCCGAGGTGGTCAGTACGCCCTTCGGCTCGGTCGTCGTCAGGAGGTTGCCGACCTTGTCGTAGGTGTAGACCGTCCTGCGCTCGCCGGAGGTGGCCGTGTCCTTCGGCGCGGTGTCCGAGGTGATCTGGTCCGCCGCGTCGTACACCGCCGTGGACACCGCGCCGTTGGGCGCGGTCGCCTTGGTGACGTTGTCGTTCGCGTCGTACTCCGGCGCCGGCATCGTGATCAGCACGCCGGCCGCCTGGTCCTTCGGGACCGTCTTCACCGTCGGGCGGCCGAACGCGTCGTACTCCTGCGTGGTCTTCTTGCCCAGCGCGTCGGTGACCTCGCGGACCTGGCCGCGCGCGTCGTAGACGTAGGCCGTCGACTTGCCCAGCGCGTCGGTGATCTTCGCCGGGAAGCCCGTGGGGCCGAACTCGCTGTTGGCCGTCGGGTTGCCGTTGGCGTCGGTCGCCTTGGTCAGCTGACCGTGGGCGTCGTACTCGTACTTGGTGGTGTAGTCGTCCGCCGTCGACGTCGCGACGCCCTTGGGGTCGGTGACCGTCTTCAGGTTGCCGAAGGTGTCATAGCCGAACCGCCATGTGCGGCCCTCCGGGGAGGTCTTGCTGACCAGGTCGACGGAGTAGCCGTCCAGACGGGTCTGGTAGCCGTACTGCTGGGAGCCGGCCGGGTAGGTGCCCGGGGCGCATTCCGAGGCGGCCGGGACACCGGACTTGTTGTTCTCCGCGTCCCGGGACCAGAGCGGGTAGCCGGTCCGCTGGTCGTAGCAGTAGGCGCTCTTGGCCCCGTTGGCCTCCTCCATGTACGTGACGTTGTTGTCCGCGTCCCACGCCATCCTGGTGGTCTGGGACTTGGCGTTGGTCGTCTCGACGGGGCGGCCGAAGTCGTCCGTCACGTAGGACGTGGTGTGCGACTCCGCGTCCGTCACCCTGGTGTCGGTGAACTTGGCGTTCGACGCGTTCGCCGCGTACGTGAACCCGGTCGTCCCGTTCAGGCGGTCGGTGACCGTCTTGGCCCACCAGTGGTACTTGGGGTCGTCACCGGCCGACGGCTCGTTGTACGCCAGTTTCGTGGCGTTGCCGCGCGGGTCGGTGATCTGGACCAACTTGACGTTCTTGTTGCCCTGCGTGGCGTCGTACACGAAGCCGAAGACCTTCGGCTGGGCCGTGCCCGCGCCGTCGGTCATCCTGGTCAGCAGGCCCTTGTCCGAGTACTCGAACGTGAGCTTGCGCCCGGAGATGTCGGTGACCGACCGGATGTGGTCCTCGGTCTTCGGCGAGGTCGCCTCGGCCTTGTCGTAGTAGTCGACCGTGAGCGACTGCCGGCCCGCCGGGTCCGTGACGTAGACCAGGAACTTGGTCGGCTTGTTGTTGGACTTGCGCTCCTGGTACGTGAACGTCTGCGTGTTGCCGTTCTGGTCGGTCGCGGACGTCATGTAGCCGTCGCAGCCGAACAGGAAGCGGGTGCCGTCGGGGCGGGTGAGCGTCCAGGCGTCCGGGACCGGGTCCTTGGCCGGGGTGCAGTCCAGGCCCGCCTTGGCCGTGATCCGGTAGTGGACGCCGGCCGGGGCCTTCCACGTGCCGTCCGCCTGCTTGCGGAAGACGTGCGTGGTGCCGTCGCCGTCCGGGAGGCGGATCTCCGTCGGGTGCGGGTTGGGGTGGAAGTCCAGCGGGGCACCGAGCCGGATCGGGCCCGAGGCCTGGAAGGACCAGCCGTGGCCGGAGACCGTGTCCGAGGTGTCCAGCGAGTTGTACGCCACCCGGAAGAACGTGTTCAGGCCGCGGCCGGGGTTGGTGAACGCGTTGTACTGCCACACGCTGTTGCCGGCCGCCAGGTTGTTCATCACCGACGAGCCGGCGCCGGTGTTCTTGCCGGTGTAGGAGTAGAACTTCTCCATGCCCAGCTGGTTGGACGTCGGGTCCTCGACGGCGACGTTCTGCCGCAGGCCGGGGACGCCGGAGGCGGTGGAGACCCAGGCGCCGGTCGTCTTGTTCTGGACGTCCCAGGTCAGGACGTAGTCCGTCCGCTTGTTGCCGTTGTCCGAGTTGACCGGCGTCCTGACGGCGGCCCGCAGGTCGACGGTGTCGCCCGGCACCAGGTCCTTCGGCAGGGCCGTCCGGAGCTGGTTGCCGCCGTTGGTGACGTCCGTGCCGTCGGGCAGGGTCCACCGGTACGACAGCACGTGGTCGGCGGCCGTCCAGGAAGCGGTGGTGGTGTTGGTGAGGGTGAAGTCGACCGTGTAGTCGCTGTTGGGCGTCATGCGCGCGGGGGTCTGCGGCGCGTAGTACGTCGAGGCGGTCGTCGAGTCGATGTACGTGACCACGACGCGGGGCCGCAGTCGCTGCTCGGTGCCCTCGGAGGACAGGAACAGCGTCCTCTCCTGCGCCGCCGTCTCGTCGGCCATCTTGATGACGACGCCCCGCTGCGAGGCGGGAGTGGTCACCCAGGACTGGGCGAGGGAGGTGATGTTCCAGTCGTGCCGGGCGGGGTCGTTCGTCTTCGGGCCCGTGTCGCCCGCCACGGCACCGAAGTCACCGCCGGCCGTGGTCCAGTTCGTGGTGGCGTTCGCCTTGACCCAGGTGGCCGTGGCCTCGTCGAAGTCGCGGGTGAGCGGGCGGATCTCGTAGAGGGCGCCGGCGGCGTCGGTGGCGGTCTGGGTGGACCACAGGCGCACCTTCGCGTCCAGCACCCGGGCCGTCTGCGGGATGCCCAGGGCCGGGAACTTCAGCACCGCGCGGGTGTCGCCGTAGGTGGTGGAGTTGTTGCCGACGCTCAGCCAGTTCTTGGGTCCGCCGTCGTCGATGGTGTCGTGCGCCGACGTCGGCCGGGCCGCGGAGAGCGTGGTGTCCTGGACCGCGTCGAGGACCTTGGTCGTCCGGCCCGCCTTGGGCAGGCGCACGAGCTGGGTGGGCGCGCCGACGACCTGCCCGTCCTTCGTCTTGACCGCGACCATGTAGTAGTACGCGCGGCCGAACGGATCGGGGTCGTCCGCCTTCGTCGGTGTCGCCGAGGTGTCCGTGTACGACGTGGTGCCCGCGGCGACCGGGGCGACGAGCGTCGCGGCCGACGGCGTGAACGTCTGGCTGACGGAGCGGTGGACCTGGTACTCGACGAGGTCGTCGCCGGTGCCGACCGGGTCCTGGTCGTCGTACGCGGACCAGGTGAGCTCCGCGCCGGTGTCGTGGATGGTGGTCGGGGCGGCGAGGTCGACGCCCTGCCGGCCGAACGTCAGCACCAGGCGCGGGTAGTTGGCGGTCTCACCGCCGTAACCGAACTCGGAGCCCTCGTACCGCGGACCGCCCTTGGGGCCGTTCGCGGACTCGTCACCCGCCTTGACCACGAACCCGTTGTTCGCGTACGTCCCGTCGATCCACTGCTGGACCGTCCTGGTCACGGGGAAGCTGTGCCAGGTGTTGAGCTCGCCCGGCTTCTTGGTGACCACGCCGCCCTTGGTGAACCGGACCGCGTCCGCGATCACCGAGGTCGTGGTCGACGCGGGGCCGTCACCGAGGACTATCTTGCCCAGGGTGCCCGCCTTGAACGGGTGCGAGCCCAGCGTCTTCCACACGCCGCCCGTGCCGGCCTGCTGGTCGACCGTGTAGGTCTTCGACCCGCCGTCGTAGGTGACGGTGTAGGGGGCGCTCGTCGCGCGGTCCGAGGCGGAGACGTAGTGCGCCTCGACCTGGTAGGTGCCGTCCTCGGGGAGGCTCGGCTGCCAGGTGTAGGTGTCGCCCGAGACCGAGTCCTTGTTGTACAGGTAGTCCTGGTTGACGGCGTACTGCGTGTACGCGGTGTTGCCCGACGCGGGCCAGGCGCCGACGGCCGCCGTCCTCCCGGTCTCGCCGTCGTCGACCACCACCGCGGTGCCGGACAGCTCGCCGGTGATCGCGCCGGCGTTGTTCCAGGTGGCCTGGTCCTCCGTCCAGGGCTGGGTGGCGCGGTGCGCCTCCAGCCGTACCTCCGTGTCACCGGCGGTGTGCGTCTGGTCGTAGTACAGCCGGAGATCGGCCGAGTCCACCTTCGTGCCGGCCGGGACGCCGGTCAGCGGGAACTTCAGCAGCGCCCGGGAGGAGCCGGTGCTGGTGTTGCCGACCGACAGCCGCCAGTTGTCGTCGTAGTTGGACGCCGGGCCGTCCGAGGAGATCATCACGTCCTGGGCCGTGGTCGGCGTCGGCGCGATGGCGATCGTCGGGTCGATGGTGACCGGGTACCGGCGCTCCGGCGCGGCCAGCCAGGCAGGGTCCGGGGTGACGCGGAGCGTCCAGCCTTTTCCGGCCCTGGCCAGCTTCTGGGTGACCTTCTCGCTGTGGGCGACGCCGTACGGCGACCGGGCGTCCTTCCCCGCGTCCGTCATGAACGCCGGAGGGATCACCAGGACCGGGTGCGCGCCCTCGCCGTAGAAGGAGACCGAGCCGTCCCTGCCCGCCTTCGGCGTCAGTCCGCCCGCGTCCAGGGTGAAGGTGAAGGAGACCGGGCCCGAGGGCTTGCGGTCCAGGACGATGTTCTCCTTCACGCGACCCGGTCCGACCTGGTACGACAGGTCGGCGCCGGCCACGGCGTCCTTGTACGTGACGGTGTCGCCCTGGGCGACGGGGGCCAGCTCGGCCGCGCCCTGGAGGCCGAGGGTGACGGCGTGCCCGGCACCGGCCTCGAAGCGGAGCATCCGGCTCGGGTCCGAGCCGAACCAGCTGCGGGCCGCGTTGGTGGTGTTGGCGAAGTCGAAGCCCGCGGTGCCGGTCGGGGTGACCGTCGGATCGATGTCCTTCCAGGACTTCCCCGCCCGGTATCCCGTCGGCACGGCGGACACCTCGGCCTGGACCCGGCCGTCGGACAGCCTCCAGTACCGGGCGTTCTCCGTGCGTCTGCCCGTCAGCTCCGCGACGCGCTCCGCCTTCCCGGCCGCCTTGCCCTTCGGCAGCTTCTCCCGGCTCGGCAGCGTGGGGGTACCTCCGGTCGACGGTTCCTCCGGTCCGTCCGGCTCGCCCTCGTCCCCGGAGAACCAGCCGACGAAGGCGTCGACGACACCCTCGCCGTCGTCGGGGGTAACCGGTGCCGCGTACGCGACTTGGGGCAGCATGGTCCCGGCCACCGCCGACACCACGAGGCAGGCTATTGCCCGCCCATATCTGACTTTCACGCCATCCCTTTCATCGGCGCCCTTTCCGCCGAGGCGAAAAGGGCGCGCCGCCGCGCCGGCTCGGCCGTTCCGCCGCCGGTCACGGATGGACCTGACCTCGGCCGGAACACCTCGGGACATGACGGATCAGGCCACCTTCCGGACAGCGGAAAGCGGCCTCGTCAGAGGTGAGTCGATCGTGGCGGAGGGGATCCTCACCACAGGGATGACGCTCCGTCAACCGAGCACGCAATAACGGCATTTCGCGGACGGAATCGATGCCATTGAGGTCGCCATGCCCGAATCCTCCGGCGCCTGGCACCGCTGTATTCCGATGGTGTATAACCCAGCCGAATTCACGTCTACAGAAGGCTGGCCATGCCGACCACCGAAGAACCGGAAGGGCCCGACGGCTCCGAAGCCCCGGATGCCCGCACCGGGGTCTCCCCGACCCGGGGCGAACGCCGCGCCGACCGCAGCGGCCTGGCCGTCGCCGCGGTCCTGTTGCTGGCCTGCGGCGCGTTCGTCGCCTACGGGGTCCTCGACTCCGGCGCGGACCCGGCGGACGAGCGGCCGGCCACGCCCACCGTCGAGGTGACCTACGAGGTGCTCGGCGAGGGCGCCGCCGACATCTCCTACCGCGCGGCCGGCGACACGGCGGCCGTGGTGCCGGACGCCGGCCTGCCGTGGCGGAAGACTGTGAGCGTTCCGCTGGGCGCCGCCCCGATCGTCGACGTCACCCTCGGCGAGCGGGGCGGTACGGCCAGCTGCACCCTGACCGTGGGCGGCCGGCACGTCCAGCGCGCCATCGCCACCGGGGCCTTCGGCCGCACCACGTGCAGCGGTGACCTCCCCACCCCCGAAGCCTCCGCAGCCCCCGAAGGAGCCCCGTGACCCCGCACCTCTTCCGCCGCACGGCCAGGGTCGTGACGACCGCCGCAGTCACCCTCGCGACCCTCGGACTCACCTCGCCGGCGACGCCCGCCGAGCCGCATCCGGCCGGGGTGCGGAGCATCGCGCTGCCCGGCTCCGACGCCGCCCTGCGGGCGCTGCCGGCCCGGCGCACCGAGCCGTTCAGCATGGTCGGCGTCACCTGGGCCGACCCGCGCGCCGAGCTCGGCGGCACGGCCCAGGTCCGTACGCGGGACAGGGCCACCGGTGTCTGGTCCGGCTGGCGTGAGCTGGAACTCGACGTACGTACGCCCGAGGCCGGTCCCGACGCCGGGGCCGGCGGGGTGCGCGCGGGGACCCAGCCGCTGTGGACCGGGCCGGCCGACGGCGTACAGGTCCGGGTGACCGGCCGGCACGGCGGGCGGTCACGGCTGCCGGAGGGGCTGCGCGTGGAGCTGGTGGACCCGGCGGGCGGCTCGGCCTCCGCCCCGGCCCGCACCATCGCCACCGCCACCGCCACCGCCGCGAGCACGGCGCCCCAGCCCGCGGTCACCCCGCGCTCGGGCTGGGGCGCGGACGAGTCACTGGTGAAGGACCCGGCGACCTACACGACCGACACCAAGGTGGTGTTCGCCCACCACACGGCCGGCACGAACGACTACACCTGCGCGCAGTCCCCCGACATCATCCGCGCGATCTTCCTCTACCACGTGCAGAGCCAGGGCTGGAACGACATCGGGTACCAGTTCCTCGTCGACAAGTGCGGGACCGTCTTCGAGGGCCGCGCGGGCGGCATCGACAAGCCCGTCCTGGGCGCGCAGACCTACGGGTTCAACACCGACACCTCCGGCGTGGCCGTCCTCGGGAACTACAACGACGCGCTGTCCTCCTCGCCGGTGCGCGAGGCGGTGGCCGCGGTCGCCGCCTGGAAGCTGGGCCTGCACGGGTACGACGCCGCCGGTACCGTCGTGCTCACCGCCGCGGCCGACAACGGCAAGTACACCAAGGGCCAGAAGGTCACCCTGAACCGGATCTCCGGCCACCGTGACGGCTATCCGACCGAGTGCCCCGGCAACAACCTGTACGCCGACCTGCCGGCCATCCGTGCGCTGGCCGCGGCGGCGCAGGCGGGCTGACCTCGCGGGACGGGGCGCGGGCCCGGTGCGCCCCCGGGCGGCTCCGACCCCCGGCGGGCGGGAGCGGCGGCCCAAGCGGCCGCCGCTCCCGCGGCACGCCGTCGGTGGGCGTCAGGCGTCCGCCGTCTCCCGGATCCGCTGGAGCCAGGCGGCGCAGTCGGGTGAGCCCAGCAGATCCGAGTGGCCGCCCGGGAAGGTGCGCCGGGTGAACGGTCCCGTCGTGGTGTGCTGCCACGCGGCGATCGTGTCGTCCGTGGTCAGCGGGTCGTCGGTGCCACGTGCCGCCATGACGGGGCAGTGCAGGACGGGGACCGTGGCCGGGGTGAACTGCCGCAGCAGGCGCAGGTCCTGGGCCGTCGTCTCGGCGACGACGGTCCGCCATTCGTCGGACGGGGCCCCGGCCAGGGCGCCGGGGTCGGCCCGCTCGAGGTAGGCCGCCGCCTCCGCAGGGCCCGCGGCGGCCTGCTCCGGCACCCGCAGCCGGCCGGGCCCGGCGGCGCCCACCGCCACCAGCGCGGCGACCTCGACGCCGGCCTCGCTCAGGCGGGCCGCGGTGGCGTAGGCGACGTACGCGCCGTAACTGTGGCCGAACAGCAGCGGACGCCCGGCCGGCCGTCGCATGATCTGTTCGGCGCAGGACCGCACGACCGCGTCGAAGGACGCGGCCGGGGTGCCGTAGTCCCGTCCCGGCCGCCCCGGATAGCGCACCGGCCGGGAGGACCGGCCCAGCGCGCGGGTGAGGGGGCGCAGCTCGGCTCCGAAGGAACCGGCGCCGGGGAAGAACACGGTGGCGCTCTCGATGTCGTCCATGACGGTCTCCATGGGTCCGTGCCGGTCGCCCGGCTCCGCCGCGGCGTTCACCGGTCCGCGCCCTCGTACTCGGGTTCCGTCGCCGACGGCCGCCGGGCGAGGGCGGCCGTCACCAGCCAGACGGCGGCGAACAGCGCCCAGCACCACCACATGGGCGGACCGGCCAGGACGGTGACGGCGACCACCGTGACGGCGCACAGCGCGGTGACCGCCCTGGGCGTGCCGCCGGGCCCGGCGAGTTTCGCGTACGAGGCCGCGCCCAGCCCGTAGAGGACGAAGTAGATGCCGCCGGACAGCACGAAGAGCAGTTCGAACGACATGACGCCCGTCGAGCCCAGCAGCGCGATCACGGTCAGGACGGCGCCGACGACCAGGACGGACGTCACCGGGTTGGCGTCCCGGTCGCGTACCCGGGCCAGCGGAGCGGGCAGGTGGCCGCTGCGTGCCATGCCGAACACCAGCCGGGACAGGGCCAGCACCGAGGCGCACACGTTCGCGGTGATCGCGGCGACCACCAGGGCCAGCGTCACCGGCCGGCCCAGGTCGCCGAGCGAGCGCTCCGCCAGCCGCAGCAGCGGGGCGTCGTCCAGGGCCTCGTCACCGGGGGACACCGCGCTGAACAGGCCCAGCAGCACCAGCCCGTAGAGGGCCACCACGATGACGTAGGAGGCGGCGAAGATGCGCGGGATGGCGTCGGGGCGCTTGTGCTCCTCGAAGGTGAAGGCCACGGTCTCCCAGCCGGTGAAGGCGACGTAGACGGCGGTGAGGACGCTTCCCAGCTGTCCCAGCGGCGGTACGGCGGTGCTCGGCGCCTCGACGCCGTGCGTCCCGAGTGCGACCAGCGCGGTGCAGGCGACCAGGACGAACAGGGCGAGCACGAGGGCGACCTGGACCTTGCCCGACACGTTCGCGCCGAGGCACCCGATCAGGGTGGCGGCGGCCAGGACGGCGACCGGGAAGATCCAGGCGAGACTCGGTACCCCGGCGAACTGGGCGACGTAGCGTCCCCCGGTGATGGCGGTCGCCGGGATGCCGGCGACCAGCGCGAGGGTGGCCAGCAGTCCCGAGGACCGCCCGACGGGCCGGCCGAAGGCGACCTCGGAGTAGTGGGCCACCCCGGACGCCGACGGGTGGCGGCGCCCCAGCCAGGCGTAGCAGTACAGCAGCGGGATGACCGAGACGGCGGCGACGGCCCAGGGCAGCCAGGCGGAGCGGCCGAGGTCCTGGTAGCTCGTGCCGGGCAGGATCATCATGCCGCTGCCGAGGATGGTGGACAGCGCGAGGAAGGTGCCGACGGTGCCGCCCAGCGACTTCTGCAGTCCGCTCACGCCGCCTCCTCCTCGGTGCGGGTGGCGGCGAGCACGCCGGCGAGGGCGCGGCCGAGGGCGGCGGCCCGGGCGGCGTCGAGGCTGTGGCCGCCGGGCACGACCGTCAGGTGGAACTCCCCCGAGACCCGCCGCGCCCAGGCGGCGCAGCGCTCGGGCGGGATGAACCGGTCGTCGCGCCCGCACAGCACGTGCAGGTCGGTGAGGCGGCCGGCGGGGCCGAGCCGTTCGGCGAGGCGGTCGGCCACCGCGGCGTCGGCGCGCAGGCCGTCCGCGATCTCCGCCAGCATGTCCTTGTCGTCGAGTAACTCCTGCGGGAAGCCGTCGTGGGCGAGCACCTGGGCGATCTCTGGGTCGGTGAGCTGTGACATCGTCGGTATGCGTCCTGAGGGGTCGGGGCAGGGTGTGTTGATGACCAGTACCCCGATCGGCCGGGCACCGTCGGCGTCCAGGGCCGGGTGCAGGCGGACGGCGGACAGTCCGCCCATGGAGTGCCCCGCGAGGACGATCCGGCGGGCCCCGCCGCGGTCCGCGGCGCGCCGGATCTCCTCGACGGTCCGTTCCTGCCACCGGCCCGAGTCGAGGTCGGGCACGGAGTCGGCGTTCGGCAGGGTGAGTGCGGTCAGGCCGTGGCGGGCGGCGGCGTCCTCGAGCAGGGCGAGGGTGGCGCCGCCGCCCCCGGCGGCCGGGAAGCATACGCACAGGTCCTGGCCGGCGGTGGTGTCGCTCACGTGCCGAATTCCTTGGCGTCGACCACCTCGACCTGGAGTTCGGTCAGCCCCAGCATGAAGTTGGAGCGCAGCCGGCGGGGCGGTGCGACGACCGCGAACGCCTTGTCCCAGGCGGCCAGTTCCTCGAGGAAGGTCTGGATCTCCAGGGTGGCCGCGGGCGCCCCGACGCAGCGGTGCACTCCGGCCCCGAAGGCGAGCTGCTTGTTGTCGCTGCGGTCGATCAGGAAGGCGTCGGGCCGTTCGAAGACGTCGGGGTCCCGGTTGGCCGACATGTTCCACAGGGTGACGAAGCTGCCCGCGGGGATGACGTGCTCGCCGACCGGGAAGTCCTCCACGGCCAGCCGCTGCACGTAGCTGTTGGTCGAGGTCCACCGCAGGAACTCCTGGGTGGCCACGTCGCAGCCGACGTCACCGTCGGCGACCCGGCGCCACTGTTCGCGCTCCCCGTCGATGGTGTGGACGGTCAGGCTCGCGGTGTGCGGTGTCGTCTCGTTGCCGCCGACGGCGACGTTCAGGCCGTTGAGCACCGCGACGTCACGGGGCATCGTGCCGTCGGCCACGCACTGGGCCAGGAAGCCGATCATGTCGTCGGCCCGTCCGGAGGAGAGCCGGTGCCCGATCAGGTCGTCGATGAACTCGAGCACCTCGAGCTGCGCGTCGACGAGCGCGTCCAGCGGGGAGGTCCCGGCGTACACCTCGTCTCGGTAGCCGATCATGGTCCGGGTGGCGTCCAGCAGCCGGTGGGCGTCCCCGGGGCCGATGCCGAACAGCACCTCCAGCACGCCCTTGGGCAGCTCAGGTGCCACGACGGTGCTGAAGTCGAGCCGGTCGCCCACGGAGAGTTTGCCGAGGGCGTCGCGGATGTTGCGGCGTACCGTGCGGCCGACCCTGCCGAGCATCTCCCGGCTGAACCCGCTGGTCTTGACCGGTTTGCGCAGGGCGGTGTGCGCCGGCTGGTCGGTGACGATGAGCATGCGGCCGGAGGCGGAGTCCTTCTGCGGCAGGTAGGAGCCGTCGACCATCGTTCCGTAGGAGGAGCTGAGCCGCTTGTGGTCGACGTAGGCCGCGTAGATGTCGGCGTACCGGGTCAGCGCGTAGAACTCGTAGCCGTCCTCGCGGCGGTGCACGGACACCGGGTGGTCGGCGCGCAGGCCGGCCAGGTAGGCCCACGGGTCGTCGTCGGCGAAGAACTCCGGCGAGTAGAGCGGGCTGTCCTCAACGACCAGCATGGGTGCCTCCGATCAGGTCGGCTATGCGGGCCGGGGTGCGGCCCTCGAAGAAGACGTGCCCCGGGACCTTGACCCCGGTGCGCTCCTTCAGCAGGGCGCGGCACCGCAGGACGGCCAGGGAGTCGACGCCGGCGGTGAAGATGTCGGTGTCCTCGGCGAGGTCGCGGTTGAGTACCGTGCGCACGCAGTCGGTGATGGCAGCTGGCGAGATGTCCGTCATGTCTCCTCGGCCTTGTCTGTCGTTCGGTAGTGGTCCATCAGGGTGGGGACGTCGACCTTGCCGCCGGCCCGGACCGGGTAGCGGTCGACCAGGCTGATGCCGATGGCGGACGAGAAGTCCCGTACGACGGTCTCGATCCGCGACCGGGTGGCGGGGTCGCCGACGGTGGCCGGGTCGGTCCGGACGAAGGCCACGGTGTGCCGTTCGTGCTGGACCACCCGGCAGTCCCGCACCCGGGGCAGCGCGGTGACCCGCTGCTCCAGGGCGGCGGTGTCGACGCGCATGCCGTTCACCTTGACCTGGCCGTCCAGTCGCCCGGCGAAGACGAGGTTGCCGTCGGCGTCGGTGCGCACCAGGTCTCCGGTGCGGTACGACGGCCGGCCCGCCTCGTCGTGGAACCGGTGCGCGAGGACACCGTCGTCGAGGTACCCGAGGCAGACGAACGGGCCGTCGACGACGAGTTCGCGCGCGTCGGGCGGGCCGTCGTCGGGCCGGCGCAGGAACTGCCGGCACCCCTCCAGCGGCCGGCCGATGGGGACGGCGGACGCGGTCGGCTCCTCGGGCAGCCGGTGGTGGTGGGTGGCGAAGGTGGCCTCGGTCGGCCCGTACAGGTTGACGAAGGCGGGGCGCAGGCCCGCCTGCCGGGCCTGCCGGTACGTCGACACCCGGAACTGCTCGCCGCCGCTGAACAGCCAGGGGATGTCCGCGACGGCCTCGGGCAGGACCTCGACGACCGTGGCGAGGACCGCGGCGGGCAGCAGCAGGCGGCCGATGCCGTAGGTCTGCGCGAGACCGGGCCAGGCGAAGACGTCGTCGTTGACGTGGGGCAGGCACACCACTCTCCCGCCGGACGCCACCGTGCGCCAGGTGTCGAACCACCAGCCGTCGTAGGTGGGGGTGGCGAAGCTGCCGGCCGTGAGGCGGCCGGGCACGGGCACGTCCAGGTCCCGGCAGGCGAAGAGCGCCAGCAGGTTCTCGCGGCTCACGGCGACGGCCTTGCGGCTGCCGGTGCTGCCGGAGGTGTGGTTCACCGCGACCACCTCGTCCGGGAGCGGCTGCGCACGCGGCCGGCGGGCCGGCCGGCCGGCCGGCTCGACCGACGGGTGCGCACCCACCGACACGGTGAGGGTGAGGTCGGGCCGTGTGCGGTCGAGCTCCTGGTCGGTGAGGGTGTGGTCGTCGGCGACGGCCACGCAGCCGGCCCGCCAGGCGCCCAGCTGGCCCGCGAAGCAGCCGAGTTTGTGCCGGGACCGGACGACCACCACGCGGGCCGGGCCGTGCGCGCGCACGCTCGCCTCGACCGCCGCGGCGAGCCGGCCGACCTGCGCCCAGCTGTACTCGGTGCCGTCCTCGACCCACACGGTGGACGCCGAGGACCACTGCCGGCCGTGCAGCAGCTCGTGCCAGGTGTCCGTCATGACCGCAGTCCCAACTCGTCGATGATCGCGCTGATGCTGATGAGGCTCAGCCGGACGTCCCACTTGTCGGGCGTGGCGTCGGCGCCGAGGACGTCCAGCGCGTCGGGGCGGAAGACGCCGCTGGCCGCGACGAGGTCCCGCCAGCGCGCGAGGGTCCGCTCGTCGGCGGTGTCGGCGAGTCCGTACGCCGTGAAGCCCTGTTTGGCGCGGTGCAGGATCCGGTCGGGCACGATGCCGGCGTAGGCCTCCTTCAGGCAGGCCTTGCCCTCGAAGTCGGCGACCTTGCGCTCGTCGGGAACGCCGAGTGCCAGGGTGACGACGGGGTTGCCGAGGAACGGGTAGCGGCCCTCCACGGAGTTCGCCATGAGCATCATGTCGCCGTGGTCGCCGAGGAGGTGTCCGCTGAGCTGCACGTACACGTCGGCGATCGACCGCAGCTGCATACGGGTCAGGGCGGCGGTCTCCCGGTCGTCGAAGGGGATCAGCCGGTCCCGCCAGTACTCCTTGCCGGGCAGGGCGTCGAGCGCCCCGGGGGTGAGGCACTGGTCCCGCCGGCGGGCCGTCCTGGTGCGGTCGGTCTCCCAGGTGAAGTCGGCCCTCCCCCACGCCTGCTCGTTCTCGGCGTGCGGCTCGGGCGGTGTGCGGCGGGCGCCGTCGAACGCGTAGGAGTCGTAGCCGAAGAACAGCTCGTCGGCGCCTTCGCCGGAGATCACGCCCTTGAGGCCGGTCAGCCGGACGTGGCGGGCGAGCATCAGGGCCGCGACGTTGTACGTCTCGCGCTGCGGATAGCAGCAGTGGCGCACCATGTCCTCGAACTCGGCGGCGACGTGGCCGGGGGTGCAGCGGATCTGGTGGTGCTCGCTGCCCACGGCGTCGGCGATCTCGCGCTGGAAGCGGCCCTCGTCGAGGGTGACGTCGTCGAAGAGGACGGAGAACGTCCGGGCGGGCTTCTCCCGGGTCCGGGCCGCTTCCAGGACGAGGGTGCTGGAGTCGAAGCCGCCGCTGAGGTAGGCGCCGATCTCGACGTCCGCGCGCAGCCGGTCCGCCACCGACCGTCCCACGGCCTCGCGGATCTCCTCCCCGGTGACCGGACGGTCCGTCTCCCGGAAGTCCCCGTACCGCCAGTACCGCACGGTCTCGGGGGGTCCGTCGCCGAAGCGGACCACGCAGCCGGGCGGTACGGCCCGGACGTCCTCGACCAGGGTCCGCGGGGCGACGATGTTGCCGAGTGCCAGGTACTGGTCGACGGCGCCGAGGTCGAGCCGCCAGGGGTGCGGCACGCTGCGCACGAGCGGTTTCAGCTCGGAGCAGAAGTGCACGTGGGTGCCGAGCACGGCGTAGAACAGCGGGCAGATGCCGAAGCGGTCCCGGCCCAGGTAGAGGCTGCCGTCGGCCCGGTCGTGGATGACGGTGGCGAACTGGCCGTCGACACGGGCCAGGCCGGCGGGTCCGTGCCGCGCGAACAGCTCGGGCAGCACGGCCACGTCGACCCGGTTGTCGGGCCGGCCGCCGCCGAGCAGGGCGCGCAGCTCGGCGGCGTTGTAGATCTCGCCGTTGGTGAGGGCCGTGTACCGGCCGCTCGGGTCCTCGGCCGGCTGCCAGCCGTCCTTCAGCGCGGTCATCCCGAGCCGGCCGAGCTTCGCGGAGAGGGTGGGGGTGTTCAGCGAATAGGTCTCGTCCGGTCCGCGGTGGACCAGCCGGGCGTGCATCGCGGCGGCGACGGCCCGGTCCAGGGTCTTGTCCGGGGCGTAGGTCCCGCACAGGCCGCACATGTGTCACACGCTCCGTTCCCGCAGCCGGTCGGCGAGGTCCCGCAGGTTCTCCGCGCGCAGCACGTCGCGGACGCCGGCGTCGGTCCAGCCGAGCTTCTTCAGGCCGGTGACCAGGGCGACCGCCGAGGCGGAGTCGCCGCCCAGCTCGAAGAAGTCGTCGTCGAGCCGTGCGTCCCGCACTCCGGTGAGCGTGCGCACCAGGTGCAGCACCTGTTCGTCGGGGCCGTCGGGGGCGTCCGCCGGGGCGGGGGCCTGCCGCCGGGTGCGCAGGGCGTCTCTGTCGATCTTCCCGTTCGGGGTGCTGGGGAAGACGTCGACGCGTTCCAGCACCGACGGGATCTTGTAGGGGTCGAGGTCGCCGTCCAGGTGGCGCCGCAGGGCGCGCGGGTCGGCCGTTCCCTGGTAGTAGCAGACCAGGGTGTCCGGGTTCGCGGGGTCGCCGTCGGGCTGGGTCTCGGCCACGACGACCGCTTCCCGGACGTCGGGGTGACGGCACACGGCGGTCTCGATCTCCCCGGGGTCGAGCCGGTAGCCGCGGACCTTGACCTGGCGGTCCAGCCGTTCCACGTAGTAGAGCCGTCCGTCGCGCACCTCCACGACGTCACCGGTGGCGTAGCCGCTCGTCCCGTCGGGGTCACGGAACGGGTCGACGCCGTGCTCCGTGAGGTATCCGGCGGCCACGGAGGCTCCGGTGACGACGAGTTCACCGCGCCGGACCCCGGCTCCGGTCGCGCCCGTGGCGACGTCGCGCAGGACGTACGCGCAGTCGCCCACCGGATCGCCCAGCGGTACCGCGTCCCGGCAGTCGTCCGGGTCGAGGGCGTCGGTGAGCAGGTTGCACACCGTGGTCTCGGTGAGGCCGTAGGCGTTGTGGAAGCTCGCCGCCTTGGACCAGGTGCGGACCGCGGCCGGGCGGCACGGGCCGCCTCCGTTGACGACGTGCTCCAGGCGCATGCCGTCGGTGGGTTCGGTGACCGTCAGGGCGAACGGTGTCGTCTTGAGGTGGGTGATCCCGAACCGTTCGAGGGTGTCCTGCAGGACGGGGCCCGGCGCGAGCCGTTCCTCGTCCACGACGACGAGGCAGGCTCCCGCGGTGAGCGTCCACAGGATCTCGGTGAGGCAGCCGTCGAAGGTGAGCCGGGCGAACTGCAGGGTCCGGCTGCTCGGTCCGACGGCCAGGCGGGTGACGTGGTCGCGGACGACGGGGGCGAGCGGGGCGGTCCGGACGAGGACGCACTTGGGGGTGCCGGTGGACCCCGAGGTGTGGATCGCGTAGCCGATCTCGCCGTCGGCGAAGGGGTGTCCGGCGGGCCGTGCCGGGCCGCCGGCCGGGCGCCAGTGGGGCGGCAGCCCGGTGAGCTCCACGTGGCCGTCGTCGTCCGTGCCGCGGGCCAGCAGCCGGACGCCCAGCAGGCCGGTCTTGGCGGCGTTGGACGCGTCGCTGTCCCGTTCGTCGACCACCACGAACGGCCGCCGCGCCTTCAGCGCGCCGATCATGGCGACGATCGCGGCCGCGCCGCGGGTGCCGAGCAGGGCGACGAACTCGCCGGGACGGGTCTGCTGCCGCAGCCGGTGGGCGAACTCGTCGGTGCGTTCGCCGAGTTCGCGGTACGTCAGGGCGGACCGCGCGGTGCGCAGCGCCTCGTTGTCCGGGACCTCCCGGACGGCGCGGTCCATGCCGTCGAGCACGGACTCCTCTCCTGCTCGCATGTCAGCCTCCTTCGCTGCGGAATGCGGGGGGACGTTCCTCGTGGCGGACCCCTCCTGGGCGGCGGACGGGGTGGGTCAGGGTGCCGACGTCCTGCACGACCGCCCGCACCGTGTCACCGGCGTGGATGACCGCCGCTCCGGGGGTGCCGGTGCAGATGACGGTGCCGGCTTCGAGGGTGCGTCCCGCGCTGAAGTACTCCACGAGGCGGTCGAGGCCGAACTTCATGTCGGCGGGGGTGGCGGCCGCGACCGTCTCCCCGTTGCGGACGGTGGCGATGCGCAGGGCGGTGAGGTCGTCGTCGCCGAACTCGTCCAGGGTGACCAGGACGGGGCCGACGCTGCAGAAGGTGTCGAATCCCTTGGCCCACGGGATGTGGCGGGGGTTCTCGCGGATGACGTCCTCGGCCGTCATGTCGAGGACGGCGGTGACGCCGCCCACGACGGATCGCCAGTCGGCGCGTTCGACGTTCTTGCAGGTGGTCCCGATGACCAGGCCCAGTTCCGCTTCCGCGGTGACCCGCCGGGACTGCTCCGGCAGTTCGATGTGGCCGCCGTTGCCGATGAGGCAGCCGCCGGGCCGCAGGTAGGAACCGGGGCCGGAGCGTGGTTGTTCGGACTGCAGGTCCTGCGAGTGGCGCCGGTAGTTGAGCCCGGCGCCCCAGATGTCGGCCCCCGGGTCGACGACCGTGGGGGCGAGCCCCGGGTCGGGCCGGACGGGTGTGAGGGCGGCGGCGTGCCGTTCCAGGGCGTCGGTCAGCTCGCGCGACTGCCTCTCGCCGAGCAGGTCGCTGATGCGGGTCGTGCCGGCGTACCCGGGTACGTCCGACAGGCTGAACCATTGGTCGCGGTGCTGCACGGCGATGCCGTGTCCGGTGGCGGACGTTCCGGTCCTGGTGAATCTCATGGTGGTCTCCGTTGACGGGCGGATCGGGCGGCGGTCCGCCGGTCGGCTGTGGCCTTTGCGGGCCGGGCCGGCGCGGGGCGCCCCGGGCCGCGCAGCGGCGGGCAGGAGCGGCGGGGCCGGGGTGGGCCTGTCCCGGGCCGGCGGCCGGGGTGCCCCGGGCGGGGTGCGGGCACGCCTGGGCCCGGGGCGGGGCGAGCGCGGGGATCCGGCGGGTGGTGACGACGCCGCGGAGTGCGCGCCGACGTGGTGTCGGCGGAAAGGGAGGGACGACCGCCTCAGGCGTTGATCCTGCTGGCGGCGGCACGGAAGTCGTCCTTGCGCGGGCTGTGGTCGGCGATCTTCACCGCAGCCTCCATGAGCCGTGCCGGGTCGGTGTGGTATTCCTCGGCCAGCTTCTCCACCAGCGGGAAGTAGCCCGAGTGGATGCCGATCACGGCGCCGAGGACCTGCATGGTGCGGTCTTCGGGGATGGGCCGCATGTTCTCCCGGCAGTATTCGGCGAGCCGGGCGAGTTCCTGGTAGTCGAAGAGGTCGGCCTCGAGCTTCTTGATGACGCCGGCCAGGGACTCGATGGCGGCGTTGCCGGATCCGCGGCCGATGCCGTCGAGGGTGGCGTCGACGATGGTGGCGCCCGCCTGCAGTGCGGTGATGCTGTTGATGTTGGCCATGCCGAGGTTGTCGTGCCCGTGGAAACCGACGACCGGGAAGTGCTCGCGTACCGCGCTCACATAGGTCTGCACGTCGGCGGGGAGCATCGCGCCGTAGGAGTCGACGACGTAGACGCCCGCGATGTCGGGGGTGACCCCGTCGAGCAGGCGGACCAGCTCGTCCACCGGTGTCGCGCTGGACTTCATGAGGTTCAGGTAGACCTGGCCGCACAGGTCGGCGGCGCGCCGCAGGTAGTCGAGGTTCTCGGGGACCCGGTCGGGCTCCATGCCGACCCGGACGAAGGACATCCCGCGGTCGCTCATCTCCGCGATGGTGTCGAGGCGGGTGAACTCCGGCTGGGCGAACATGCCCCAGGGCTTGCGCGTGAGGGTGGAGCGAGCGATCTCGGCCCAGCGGTAGTGGCCGATGTTGCACGGTTTGATGCCGTTGCGTTCGGCCTCCAGACCGATCCCGTGGCCCACCTCCACCTTGGCGACCGGTATGTCGTCCAGGCGGGTGAGCAGCTGCGTCACGAACTCCTCGTCGAGCTGGAAGTCGACGGCGTACGAACCGTCGCGCAGCGTGCAGTCGAGCAGTTCGAAAGCCGGCACGTCCTCGGTCCGGCCGTCCACTAAGGGCATGACGTCACTCCTTTTCGGCAGCACGGATGCTGCCTCCCGAAAGGGCGCAGGAAACAGGAATCCAGCGATGACGGATACGTGTGGGGAAGCGTTATTCCCTTGTGCTGTGTCGTACGGCTTACGCGTTCCCAACCCCAGTTGCCATAGACACGTATTCGGGCTTTGACCGAATAACACGCCCCGGTCGACGGGGAATCACCGCTGTCGATCACCCGGCCCGCGGGTGCGGGGCGGGCGGAGTGACGGCCGTCCTCACTGATGGGGCGCCTTGCCGTGGGGCCGCGCCGCCGGATCGCGCACCAGGCCGACAAGGCCGCTCAGAGCCGGAGCAACGGCGGCGGGGGCGCTGGATTCCGGTCGAGGTGGCCGCACTGCCGCCGGACCCCTTGACGGCTGCCCCGGGATGCCTCCCGCTTCACGGACGTCGCGCGAGGCGCGGGATGCCGCCTCCCGAGGGCGTGGGTGCTGCCGTTGTCCGCGCCCGGCGAAAGGCACTTCGCCGGGCGCGGAGAATTCGCTCGCTCTTTCCTGTCCTGCCGCATCCGCTGCCCAGAAAAGCGGGGCGGTCAACCCGTATTCACTGTGTGCCGGAATGCGCGCGGGGCACGGCTGGAGGTGTCCTCGGGCCGGCGGCGCGGGGGCCCGCGGAAGGTCAGGCGTCGGCTCCGCCATCGCACGCGATGACGCCCAGGACCGCGTTGCCCGTGGTTCCGTGGCCGGGGAAGGTGACCATGGCCCCCGGCGGCGCCACCCGGCTGGGGACGTCGGTCCCGTCGCGGTACACGACCTTCAACGTGTGCGTGTCCGGGCAGTTGTTGGTGACGAACGTGTACCGCCAGTCCGCGCTGAACGTCACGCACTCGGGTGCGGCGCTCCAGGCGGCGCCGCCACGGTCGTCCGCGCCCTCCTGGGCGCCGGCGTGGGCCGCACCGGACGCCGTCGCCAGGAGAGCCGCGGCAACAGTCACAAGGCTTGAATACAGAAACCGGTGCATCACACTTCTCGCCTTCACTGGGTGAACAGAACGCTGTCAGCGTAGGCGGGGCCGACGGAGCCATGCAGAGTTTTGCGGCAAGTTTCATTGTCCTTGCGGTAAGGATTTCAACGATCTCACGAGGCGCACCCCTCCTTGAACCACCAGCTCAGCGACCTGGGGAGAAGTCACGCGCCGCACGCGTCCTCGACAGGCCGCGACCGGCCGCGGTGAGCGCGGCCGCCGCGACACGACCGAAAAGAGATGCCCTCCCCCGCCCCGGTGCTCCGGTGCGACAGGCCCGGACACGAAGGTGCCCGTGCCGGTCGACCGGCACGGGCACCTCGCGGACGATCCGTCAGCGCGTGAACACCGCCACGGAACGGCCCGGCAGCTCTAAGGATCCGGTGCTCCGCGTGTAGGACGCGTCCTTGACGACCGGGTCCGCGCCCGTGGCCTGTGCCGGGTGCAGGCGGTGGGCCCGGGTGGGCCTGCCCCGCTCGAAGACGGCTCCCAGCCGGGCGTCGCGCGCCTTGCCGTAGAGGTCGTCCAGCACTCCGGGGACCTGTACGCCGGTGGCCGCGAGCAGGGCGCCGTTGGCCGCCCGTTGTGTGGCGATGACCTGGCCGCGCAGGGCGGTGCGGACGCGGTCACGGTCGCGCGGGTCGACCGTGAAGGCCGGGTGGTCCTTCAGGTGCGGGAACTGCGCCTTCTGCGCGTCGCTGAGGGTCGCCGGCAGCAGACGAAGCCAGTGCCCCTCGTGGGAGAGGGCACCCTCCTCGATGGTGATGCCGCCCCGGGGCGCGTACACGAGCTGCTGGCTGGTGGCGTCGGTGGCCTTGACCTTCCACACGACCGTGTCCGCGTCGATCCACTGGGCCTTCGAGGTGCCGAGGTCGAGGTCGGGGGCGGAGCCGACGGTCGGCAGCAGGTAGCCGTCGGTGCCGCCGATGAGCCAGACCTCCTTGCCGTGGCCGGCGAAGTCGAGGGACCGGTCGCCGGTGATGTCCTTCTCGTCGCCCCTGTGGACGATGTAGCTGAGGGACGTGGCTCCGTCCGCGAGGGGTACCTCGAAGGTCACGCCGAAGGTGTCCCTGCCGACCGGCTGCAACGGCTTGGTCCAGTCCGTCGGGGTGGCCGCGCCGGTCCAGGTGTGCAGGCCCCAGCCGTCGTAGTCGCCGTCGGCGCGGTGGTAGTGCAGGACGGCCTTCCGCTGGTCCTGCGGCGGGTACGCCCCTTCGGGGGCCGTCTCCGCCTGTCCGTCCTCGCCCTGCTCGATCCAGACCTCGCCCGTGCGTACCGGTTCGAAGGCGCGCTGCGGTCCGTCCGCGGTGCCGTCCTTCTCCACGGTGTAGGTCACGGTGCCGGTGCTGTCGTCCAACGGGACCCAGGCGAAGGCTCCGTAGGCGTCGCGGCCGGTGAAGTCCGCGGTTCCCGCGGACGATTCGAGCCGCCAGCCGTCGTAGTCCCCGTCGGTCCGCTGGTAGTGCACCACCGCGTAGGGGCGGTCCACCGCGCTCGGCCTCGGCTTGGCCGGTGGTTGTCCGGCGGTGGTGGTGGCGGTGGCGCTCGCGGTGCGTCCGGCACTGTCGACGACCACGGCCTTGTACCGCAGAACGGTCCCCGCCCGCACCGTGTCCGGCAGGTGCTGGGTCACCTTGTACGGTGCATGATCGGCCGAACCGAGAGTCCGCCAGGGCCCGTCACCGACCTGCGCGGCGAACACCACCCGGCTCAGCGGGCCGGCGTCCACCGACGCGGCGACCTCCACATCACCCGTGGCACCGGCCGCGGGCGCCCGCACCGACACCGACGGACCGGCCACCGGCAACCCCAGCGGCCTGGCCGCCTTCAGCACCACCGCCGACAACGGCGGCACCACCACCGGAACCTTCCCGTCCCGGCCGCTGGTCACCCGCGCCGACGAACCGTACACACCCCGGAACCCCATGCCCGCCGCATACGTCGGCACCCTCACCGACCGGACCCGCTCCGCGTTGTTCACCGCGACGACGTACTCCACCCGCCGCCTCAGGTCGGTGCGCGAGAACGCGTACACCCCCGCGCCCTCGTCCGCGTACCGCTCCTGCTGCACACCGTCACGCAGCGCCGGATGCCGCTTCGTCAGCCGCGACAGCGCGGCGACCGACCGGTACAGCGGATGCGCCGGATCGTACGCGTCCGACGCGTGCGTACGCTCCGTACCGATCTGATCGTCGTCGAGGTAGTCCTGGACCCGGGAGGCGAAGAGCGTCTGCCTGGCGCCCTTGTCCCCGCCCGGCCCGGTGAAGCCCTGCTCGTCACCGGCGTAGACCACCGGATTGCCCCGGGACAGGAACAGCAGCTCGTGCGCGAACCGGTCACGGCGCAGCAGCTCCGCGTCGTCCGCCCCGGGATTGTCCTGGCTGACGAAGCTCCCGATGCGGCCCATGTCGTGGTTCCCGAGGAAGGTCACCTGCTCGTAGGCGTTGGCCTTGTCCGTGGTGTAGCGGTAGTCCTGGGCGAGCACGCCGGAGAGGGTGGTGGCCGGCTTGCCCTGGGAGGCGTAGCCGCGGATGGCGTTCTGCAGCGGGAAGTCGAGGGTGGCGTCGAGCCGGCCCCGGGTCACGTAGGGCGCCGTGACGGCCGGGTCGGAGGAGAGTGTCTCGCCGAAGACGAAGAAGTCCTCGCGTCCCTTCTTCGCCGCGTAGGCGTCGATCGCGGTGGCCCACTGGGTCCAGAACGGCATGTCGACGTTGCGGACCGTGTCGACGCGGAAGCCGTCCACGTCGAAGTCCTCGACCCACCTCTGGTAGATCTTCTCCAGGCCCTTGACGACCTCGGGCCGCTCGGTCCACAGGTCGTCGAGACCGGTGTGGTCGCCGTACAGACCGCTCTCGCCGACGAAGGTCGAGTCGCCCCGGTTGTGGTACATGGACGGGTCGTTCAGCCAGGCGGGGACCTTGGTGCGGGCCTCGTCCGCGGGCACGACGGGCGTGTACGGGAAGCTGTCCCGGTCGACCTTGCCCATGCCGGTGCTGTCGTCGAAGGGACGGCCCTCGGTGTCGAGGTAGGGGTAGGCGCCCTTGGGGCGGTAGGCGTACTTCTTCTCGGTGTTCGTGACGGTGTCGGCGGTGTGGTTGGTGATGACGTCGAAGAAGACCTTCATGCCCCTGGCGTGGGCCTTGTCGATGAGTTCCGCGAGTTCGGCGTTGGTGCCGAAGTGCGGGTCGACCTGAGTGAAGTCGGTGATCCAGTAGCCGTGGTAACCGGCGGACTCGCCACCGCCCTGCACCGGCTTGTTCTTGAAGATGGGGGCCATCCAGATGGCGGTGGTGCCCAGGCCCTTGACGTAGTCGAGCTTCTTGATCAGGCCCCTGAGGTCCCCGCCCTGGTAGAAGCCCTTGTCCGTGGGGTCGAAGCCGGTCGTGGTCCGGTCGCCGGTGAGCCCTCCGCGGTCGTTGGCCGTGGAGCCGTTGGCGAACCGGTCGGGCAGCAGGAAGTACGACTGCTCCCGGGTGAGGTCGTGGCGGGCCGGCTCGGCGGCCAGCCGGGCGTCGGACGGCGGCTTGGGCGGCCGGGCCCCCGCGGGCGCCGCGGTCGCCGCGGTCGCCGACTGCGGCGTGCCGAGCGCCGTGGCGAGCAACGCGGCCACGACGGCCGAGATGGCGATGGTGGTGGGACGGGTCACGGTGACGGCCTCGGGCCGTGGCACGGCCCCGCCGCCACTGCGGCCTCTTCGCCTCGCCCGGTTTCTTCGGTCCGTTCGGTCCGGGGGGTTTCTTCGGTTCGTTCGGTCCGGGGAGATTCTTCGGTCCGTTGGGTCTGGGGACGCGCCGGTCACTTGTCGGTTCCTTCCGGTTGTGTTCCTTCGATACGCACGCCGGTGGCGCCCAGCAGGGCGCCGCTGTCGGCCCGTTGGGTGGCGATCAGCCGGGACTGGAGGGCCTGGCCGATGCGGTCGCGGTCCCGCGGGTCCACACGGAACGCGGAACCCTGCGCGTGCTGCGGGTAGCGGGACTTCTGTGCCTCGGTGAGTTCGGCCGGGACGAGCCGCAGCCACCGCCCCTCGTCGGAGAGCGCGCCGTCCTCGAGCGTGAGGTCGCCTTCGGTGGCGTACACGAGCTGCTGGCTGGCGACGCCGGTTCCCTCGCCCGCCCATACAACGGTGTCGTCACCGATCCAGGTGGCCTCCGAGGTGCCGAGGTCGAGGCCGAAGGCGCCGCCGGGGGACGGCGTCAGGTAGGCGGGGTCGCCGGCCACGCGCCAGACCTCGTGCCCGTACAGGGAGAAGTCGAGGGCCTCGTCGACCGGGACGTCCTTCTCCTCCCTCTTGTGCAGGATGTAGCTGAGCGAGGCGGCTCCGTCGTCGAGCCGCACTTCGAAGACCAGTCCGAAGGAGTCCTGGCGCACCGGCGGGATGGGGTCGTTCCATTCGGGGGGATCAGCGGACCCGGTCCAGGTGTGCAGGCCCCATCCCTCGTAGTCGCCGTCGGGCCGGTGGTAGTGCAGGACGGCCTTGGTCCCGTCGGGCGGCGGATACGCGGCCTTGGGTCTGGCCGTGCGGACGGCGGTGCTGTTCTCCTCGGTCCACACCTCGCCGGTCGCGGCGAAGTCGAAGGCCCGCTCGGGTCCCTCGGCGACACCGTCCTTCTCGACGGTGAACCGGATGGTGCCGGTGCCGGTGCCGGGCGTGATCCACGCGAAGGCGCCGTAGGCGTCGCGGCCGATGAACGGGGCCGTGGTGCCGTCGGCGGTGCGCAGCCGCAGGCCGTCGTAGTCGCCGTCGGCACGCCGGTGGTGGACGACCGCGTGGTGTCTCTTCGCCGTCGGCCTCTCGGCTGCGGGCGGTTGTCCGGCGGTGGTGGTGGCGGTGGCGCTCGCGGTGCGTCCGGCACTGTCGACGACCACGGCCTTGTACCGCAGAGCGGTCCCCGCCCGCACCGTGTCCGGCAGGTGCTGGGTCACCTTGTACGGTGCATGATCGGCGGAACCGAGAGTCCGCCAGGGCCCGTCACCGACCTGCGCGGCGAACACCACCCGGCTCAGCGGACCGGCGTCCACCGACGCGGCGACCTCCACATCACCCGTGGCACCGGCCGCGGGCGCCCGCACCGACACCGACGGACCGGCCACCGGCAACCCCAGCGGCCTGACCGCCTTCAGCACCACCGCCGACAACGGCGGCACCACCACCGGAACCTTGCCGTCCCGGCCACTGGTCACCCGCGCCGACGAACCGTACACACCCCGGAACCCCATGCCCGCCGCATACGTCGGCACCCTCACCGACCGGACCCGCTCCGCGTTGTTCACCGCGACGACGTACTCCACCCGCCGCCTCGGATCCGTGCGCGAGAACGCGTACACCCCCGCGCCCTCGTCCGCGTACCGCTCCTGCTGCACACCGTCACGCAGCGCCGGATGCCGCTTCGTCAGCCGCGACAGCGCGGCGACCGACCGGTACAGCGGATGCGCCGGATCGTACGCGTCCGACGCGTGCGTACGCTCCGTACCGATCTGATCGTCGTCGAGGTACTCGGGCACCTGCGACGCGAACAGCGTCTGCCGGGAGTACACGTCACCCGCCGGTCCGGTGAAGCCCTGCTCGTCACCGGCGTAGACCACCGGATTGCCCCGGGACAGGAACAACAGCTCGTGCGCGAACCGGTCACGGCGCAGCAGCTCCGCGTCGTCCGCCCCGGGATTGTCCTGGCTGACGAAGCTCCCGATGCGGCCCATGTCGTGACTGCCGAGGAAGGTGACCTCGCCGTAGGCGTTGGCCTTGTCGGTGGTGTAGCGGTAGTCCTGGGCGAGGACGTGGGCGAGGTCGCGCGTGG
Organism: Streptomyces glaucescens; assembly: GCF_000761215.1. Classification (GTDB taxonomy): domain Bacteria; phylum Actinomycetota; class Actinomycetes; order Streptomycetales; family Streptomycetaceae; genus Streptomyces; species Streptomyces glaucescens_B. The sequence goes on from NZ_CP009438.1 coordinate 224,603, forward strand.
GGCCGCCGCGGGACGCGTAGTTGCGGAGCGCGGCCTGCAACGGGAAGTCGAGCGTGGCGTCGAGGCGGCCTTCGGTGAGGTAGGGGGCCATGACGACGGGGTCCGCGGAGAAGGCCTCGGCGAAGATGAAGAAGTCCGGCTTGCCCTGCCGGGCCGCGTAGGCGTCCAGCGCCGTGGCCCATTGTGTCCAGAAGGCCATGTTCACGTTCTTGGCGGTGTCGACGCGGAAGCCGTCGATGCCGAAGTCCTTCACCCACGTCCGGTAGATGCGCTCCATGCCCTCGACGACCTCGGGGCGCTCCGTCCACAGGTCGTCGTTGCCGATGAAGTCGCCGTACAGCGCGCTCTCGCCGGCGAAGGTCGAGTCGCCCCGGTTGTGGTACATGGCCGGGTCGTTCAGCCAGGCCGGGACCTTGGTGTCGTGCTCACCGGTGCGGTTTCGCGGTGTGTAGGGCAGTCCTTTCTCGTCGGCCCGGGCCGTGCCGGCGCTGTCGTCGAAGGGCCGGCCGTCGGTGTCGAGGTAGGGGTAGGCGCCCTTGGAGCGGTAGCCGTACTCCTGCTCCGCGTAGTCGATGGTGTCGGCGGTGTGGTTGGTGATGACGTCGAAGAAGACCTTCATGCCCTGGGCGTGGGCCTTGTCGACGAGCTCCGCGAGTTCGGCGTTGGTGCCGAAGTGCGGGTCGACCTGAGTGAAGTCGGTGATCGAGTAGCCGTGGTAGCCGGCCATCTCGGTGCCGCCCGTGGTCTGCACCGGCTTGTTCTTGAAGACGGGGGCCATCCAGATCGCGGTGGTGCCCAGGCCCTTGATGTAGTCGAGCTTCTCGATCAGGCCCCTCAGGTCACCGCCCTGGTAGAAGCGTTTGTCGGTCGGGTCGTGTCCGGTCGCCGAGCGGTCGCCGGTGAGACCGCCCCTGTCGTTGGCGGTGGATCCGTTGGCGAAGCGGTCCGGCAGTGCCAGGTAGAACTGTTCGCGTGACGGGGCGGGCCGCGCCGGTGTGCGGGCGAGCGCGCGGTCGGACGGCGGCCGTGGAGGCGCGGCGTCCGCGGGAGGGGCGGCGGTCGGCAGGGCCGCCAGCACCGACAGGGACAGTGCGACGGCCGATATCCGGGCGGTTGCGCGCCGGAACGGTAAGCGGGTCATGGGGCCTTTCTTCTCCTCCCCCGCGAGCGGGGTGACGACCTCGTGCACGAGGGGGTGTCCGCGCGGACACGGTGGGCCGCCCGGTTCGCCTCGCGCGGTGAACCGGGCGGCCCTTCGGCCGGCGGTACGGGCGGTTCCTGGTTCAGCCGCGCCAGGTGTCGCTCAGCAGCGTCCTGCCGCTGGACGGGACGGTGGCGGTGCGGTTGGGGCCGCTCTCCCAGGTGACCTTGCCGGAGGCGTCCTTGCGGAGGAACTTGTACTCGAAGGAGGTGCCTGCCGGGAGGGCGACGTCGAGCTTCCAGACGGGGTAGGCCGCCGGGTCGAGCTTGAGCGCGCCGGCCGGGTTCCAGTCGCCGAGCGCGGACCGGTTGCCGGTGACGTAGATGTTCTCGCCCCAGGTGGTGGGGGCCTGGACGGCGAACGAGGCGCCGGGGTCCTCCCCGGGGTTCTCACCGGGGTTCCCGCCGCCCGGGTCGGTGCAGCTGGTGGCGCCGGTGTGCAGGGCGAGGGCCGTGTCGGGTCCGAGGGTCGCGGTGAACTGGCCGGAGCCGTTCACGGTGACGGGCTTGCCGCTCTGGACGTCGCAGTAGGTGCCGGCCGGCAGTGACGTCTGGAACGTGCGGGTCAGTGAGCCGGACTCGTGGTTGATCGCGACGTAGGCCTTGCTGCCGCGGCCGAAGGCGATGGCGTTGCTGCCGTTGTCCCACCAGTCGGTCACTTCCGCGCTGCCCGCGGTGTTGCGGAACCCGACCATGCCGGCGATCTCGCGCCAGGCGTGCTGGCACTTCCACCCGTCCGTGTAACAGGCGTCGACGCGCCCGTTGTTGGGGCTGCCCGCGTCGTCGCTGAACTGGTAGCCGGAGTGGACGTCCGGTGATCCGTAGGGCCAGGCCAGCATGAAGACGTGGGCGAGGGTGTACTTGGCGCCGTCCTTGTAGGTGAGCGTGGCGTTGTGGCGCTCGGTGTCGTGGTTGGTGACGAAGGTGGCGGCCTTGTCGCCGGCGACGTATCCCCACGCCTCGCCGAGGTTCTTGAGGTACGCGAGCTTCTCGCCGGAGAAGACGCGCTTCAGGTCCCGGCCGTAGGAGAATTCCTGCACGTCGCCGGTGCCGGTGTACTGGGCGGGCTGCACCGCTTCGCCGTACGCGCCGATGGTCTCCTGCTTCCAGTAGACGCCGGGATCGCGCAGCCGGCCCTTGATGTCGGCGAGGTCGGCCGGCGGGATGTGTTTGGCGGCGTCGATGCGGAAGCCGTCCACGCCGAGGGACAGCAGGTCGTTCAGGTACCCGGCGATGGTCTTGCGGACGTATTCCTCGCCGGTGTCCAGGTCGGGCAGGCCGGACAGTTCGCAGTGGTGCACGTTCCAGCTGTTGCCGTAGTTGTCGATGTCCTTCATGCAGTCGTCCATGTCGGACTTCGAGTACAGGCCGGGATAGTCGTACTTGCTGTAGGACGATCCGCCGGTGCCGGTGCCCGCGCTGTTGGCCATGTGGTTGATGACCGTGTCGACGACGACCTTGACGCCGGCGGCGTGACAGGTGTCGATCATGCTCTTGAAGGCGTCGCGGCCGCCCAGTTTCGTGGCGATCCTGTAGCTGACGGGCTGGTACGCGGTCCACCACTGCGGGCCCGGCACCCGCTCGTTCGGCGGTGACACCTGGACGTATCCGTATCCTGCCGGTCCGAGGTCGTCGGTGCACGCCTTGGCGACGGAGGCGAAGTTCCACTCGAACATCACCGCGGTGACGTCCTTGCCGCCGGGCGGGTCCGCCTGCGCGGTTCCGGGTGCCGTGACGACCACAGCGGCTCCCGCCACGAGGGCGAGTGCAGTGGCCACGGTCTTGTTGGCCATTGTTCCTCCTGATCCACCTGATGCGGATGAGAGGCCTTCACGCAGCAACGCGCCGTGCCCGACAGGCCTGTGGGGTTTTGCTGAAACAGTCAGCAACTTCTTGCGGTCGTGACCGTACGACCCCGTCCACCCTCGGTCAACCCTCCCGTCAGGAGTCCTTGAGCTCTCCACAAAAGCTTCAACGTCCCTGGTGCGCACCGAAATTGAAGCGCTGCAAAGCCTTTCGCAAGCGTTTCAGAGGTGTTACGTTCAATCACCGCCCGGTCCGGCGGTTCGGAGGCCCGGGGACCGGGCCCACGCGCCCGGCCCGCCGGACCGGATCTCCAGCCGGGGCTCCGCAGCCTCCAGGCCGCCCCGCTGCCCCGACCAGGGCCGGCTGCGGATTCTCCCCCGGCCGGGTGCGTTCATCCGCTGCGCCGCGCCGTGGAAGCGCGGACCACCAGCTCCGGCTGGAACACGAACTCGGTCCGCTGCACCGGGGTGCCGCCGACCTCCTCCAGGAGCGCACCCACCGCCGCGGTCGCCATCGCGTGCACCGGCTGGCGCACCGTGGTGAGCGGGGGGTCGGTGTACGCGATCAGCGGTGAGTCGTCGAAGCCGATCACCGAGACGTCCTCCGGGACCGAGAGACCGCGCTCGCGTACCGCCCGGATCACTCCCAGGGCCATCAGGTCGCTGCCGCAGACGATTCCCGTGCACCCCTTGTCCAGCAGCGCCGCTCCCGCCGCATGGCCTCCCTCGACCGTGAACAGGGTGCGCTCGATGCGCTGTTCGGCTTCCTCGGCCCGTGTCCCGCAGAACGAGTGCACGGCCGCGGCGAAGCCCTCGGCCTTGCGCCGCGAGGGCACGAAACGGGTGGGCCCGACGGCGAGCCCCACCTTCGCATGGCCCAGATCGGCCAGGTGCCGCACCGCCATCCGCACGGCGGACCGGTCGTCGGACGAGACGAAGGACGCCGTGATCCGCTCGTTGTACCCGTTCACCAGGACGAACGGCAGCCGGCGCGAGGCCAGTTTGTGGTATCTGACGGGGTCGGCGGTGGTGTCCGCGTGCAGCCCGGACAGGAAGATGATGCCCGTGACGCCCCGGTCCTCCAGCTGCTCCACGAGTTCGTCCTCGGTGGACCCGCCGGGCATCTGGGTGCACAGCACGGGGGTGTACCCGTGGCCGGCCAGCACCTGCTCGATGACCTGGGCGAAAGCCGGGAAGATCGGGTTCGTCAGCTCGGGAATCACCAGCCCGACCAGGCCGGCGCTGCGCTGGTGCAGGCGTACCGGCCGGTCGTAGCCGAGCACGTCGAGCGCGGCCACCACCCGTCGCCGGGTGGCGGGAGCGACGCCCGGCTTCCCGTTGAGCACCCGGCTCGCCGTGGCCTCGCTGACCCCGGCCTGGGCCGCGATGTCGGTGAGCCGCGGGGTGCCGCTCTCGGCACCCCGCGTGAGGGGCAGGGTCACACCGCCCACCAGACGGTGCTGTCCGCGGGAAGCTCGGTCACGTCGCCCTCCGGCACCGGCTCGCCGCTGCTGAGCAGGGGCCGCCCCGGCGCGGCCCACCGCACCGGCGCACCGGTCAGGTTGACGGTGCAGACGAAGTCGCCGCCGCGGCCGTCGCCCGCGCCCCGCCCGCTGCGGCGGAAGGCGAGGACGCCCTCGGGGGCCCGCAGCCACTCGACGCCGTCGCCGGCACCGAGTGCGGGATGCTCGCGCCGCAGGGCCAGGGCACTGCGGTACAGCTCGAGCGTCGACCCCGGGTCACCCGACTGCGCCTCGACCGACAGGTGCCGCCAGCTCTCCGGCTGCGGCAGCCAGCTCGGCCCGCCCGCGACGGGACCGAAGCCGTACGGCGCCTCGGTTCCCGACCACGGGATCGGCACCCGGCAGCCGTCCCGCAGCCCGTCCTGCCCGTTGTCCCGGAAGAACGAGGGGTCCTGCCGGACCTCGTCCGGAAGCTCGGTCACCTCGGGCAGGCCCAGCTCCTCCCCCTGGTAGAGGTAGGCGGACCCGGGCAGGGCCAGCATCAGCAGCGTCGCCGCCCGTGCCCGGCGCAGCCCCTGCTCGGGACCGTCCACGGCGAGGCGGGTGGCGTGCCGGACCACGTCGTGGTTGGACAATACCCAGGTGCTGGGCGCGCCCACCGGGCGCATGGCGTCCAGGCTTTCGTCGATCGCCCGGCGCAGCGCCGCCGCGTCCCAGCCGGCTCCCAGGTAGTGGAAGTTGAACGCCTGGTGCAGCTCGTCCGCCCGCACGTACTGCGCCGTGCGCTCGGCACTGGGCGTCCACGCCTCGGCGACACCGATGCGCTCGCCCGGGTACTCGTCGAGGATCGCGCGCCAGGCCCGGTAGATCTCGTGCACGCCGTCCTGGTCGAAGAAGGGCAGGCTCTGGGTGCCCAGCAGCCGCAACTGCCCGGTGCGGCCGGTGTCGGGCAGTCCCGCGGCCTTGACCAGGCCATGGGCGACGTCGATGCGGAATCCGTCGACGCCCATGTCCAGCCAGTACCGCAGCACGGAGCGGAACTCGTCCCGCACGGCCGGGTGCTCCCAGTTGAAGTCGGGCTGTTCGGGGGCGAAGAGGTGCAGGTACCACTCCCCCGGGGTGCCGTCCGGGTTCTCGGTGCGCGTCCAGGCGGGGCCGCCGAAGACGGACTCCCAGTCGTTGGGGGGAGCATCGCCCGCGGGTCCGCGCCCGGGCCGGAAGTGGAAGCGGTCGCGCAGCGGGGACCCGGGGCCCTCCCGCAGGGCGCGCCGGAACCAGTCGTGCTGGTCCGAGCAGTGGTTGGGGACCACGTCGACGATCACGCGCAGCCCGAGGGCGTGCGCGTCCCTGATGAGTTCGTCCGCGTCGAGCAGGGTGCCGAACACGGGGTCGACGGCCCGGTAGTCGGCGACGTCGTACCCGCCGTCGGCCTGGGGCGAGACGTAGAAGGGGCTGAGCCAGACGGCGTCGACACCGAGTTCCTTCAGGTAGGGCAGCCGGGAGCGGATGCCCTGGAGGTCGCCCACCCCGTCGCCGTCGCTGTCGGCGAAGCTGCGGGGGTAGACCTGGTAGATGACGGCCTCCCGCCACCAGCCCGGGCGTCCGCCGGGACCGGGGGGCCGGGTGTGGGTGCCGGGTTCGGCAAGGTACTGGGTCATGGTTTCCTGCCTGTGAGGGGGGACGGTCAGGACTTGGTGGCGCCTGCGGTCAGGCCGGAGACGAGGTGCCGCGCGACGAGACCGAAGACGATCGCGGCGGGTACCGCGATGATCACGGCTGCCGCCGTCAGCGCGCCCCAGTCACTCGTGTACTGGTTGACGAACGTCTGGAGGCCGCCGGCGAGCGTGAGGTTCTCCTCACCGGTCATGAAGGCGGACGCGTAGGCCACCTCCGCCCACCCGGTGATGAAGGTGTAGAAGGCGGTGACGGCGAGCCCCGGCCTGGCCAGCGGCAGCACCAGCCGCCAGAACGTGCCGAACGGGTTCAGCCCGTCGACCCGGCCGGCCTCGTCGATCTCCACCGGGATGCCGTCGAAGTAGCCCTTCATCATCCAGGCGCAGAACGGCACGGCGACGGTGAGGTAGGTGACGACCAGGCCGATCGGCTGGTTGAGCAGGCCGAGGTCCGCGAGCAGGTTGTACAGCGGCACGATGAGGACCGCGACCGGGAACATCTGGGTGAGCAGGAGCATCCACATCAGGGGGCGCATGCCGGGGAAGCGGAAGCGGCTCACGGCGTAGCCGGTCGTCGCGGCGACGAACACGCCGATCAGCGTGGTCAGGCCGACGACGATCAGCGAGTTCTGCAGCCAGGACAGGAAGTCGGTGTCGCGTATGACGTGGCCGTAGTTGCCGAGGGTGAAGTCCTTGACGAGGGAGGTGTCGAACGCGTCGGTCTTCGGTTTGAAGGAGGTGACCAGCAGCCACAGCGGGGGGAACACCGCGACGACGGAGGCGGTCAGCAGGGTCAGGTGCAGTCCGAGGGAGGCGAGCGGCCCGCGGTCGCCGCGCTTGCGCACGGGGGCCGGCGGCTCGGTGCCGACGGGGGTGTGCGAAGTCGTGTCGGTCACCAGGTGTCTCCCTGCTTGCGCAGTGCACGGCGGTAGGCCGCCGTGACGAGTGCCAGGAGCAGCAGGATCAGCACGCCCCAGGCGGCGGAGGTGGAGTAGTCGCGCGGGCTGATGACGAAGGACAGGCGGTAGGCGTACGTCACCAGGATCTCGGTGGCGTCCCCGGGGCCGCCCCGGGTCAGCAGGAAGATGACCGGGAACATGTTGAAGGTCCAGATGGTGCTGAGCAGGATGACCGTGCTGGAGACGGACCGCAGCCCCGGCAGGGTGATGTGGCGGAAGCGCTGCCAGGGACTCGCCCCGTCCATCTCCGCCGCCTCGTAGAGCTCCGCGGGGATGGACTGCAGCCCGCCGAGGAGGGCGATGAGCATGAACGGCACGCCCACCCAGACGTTCACCGTGATGACGGAGATCTTCGCCCAGGCCGGGTCGTTGAGCCAGGAGATCCGGCCGAGACCGGCGCCGGTGAGCAGTTCGTTGAACAGGCCGCTGCGCTCGTTGAACAGCAGGCGCCAGGTGAACACCGAGACGAACGCCGGCACCGCCCAGGGCAGGATCAGTGCCGTGCGGTACAGGGTGCGGCCCTTGAAGGCGCGGTTGAGCATGACGGCCAGTGCCAGGCCGATCGCGAAGGACAGCGCCACGCAACTGACCGTCCACAGCACGGTCCAGCCGAGCCGGTCCCAGAAGAGCCCGTCGCCGAGGATGGCGCGGTAGTTGTCGAGGCCGACGTACTCGTAGGTCGCGGGGATGTGGTTGACGCCGATGGTGCGTTCGACGTTCGCCTCGTCGGCGTCGGTGAAGGACAGCCAGACGCCGCGCCCGAGCGGGTATCCGATGATCACGCCGATCACGATCACCACGGGGGCGACCATGCTCCAGGCGTACCAGTGGGTGGCCAGGGCTCTGCGCAGCCGCCCCGGGGTCTTGGGGGTCTTGTGGTCAGTGCGGTGGCCCCGGCCGCGGGCACCCGGAGTGCCCGCGGCCTTCGTCACCGACTGGCCGGTCTCGACAGCCATTGGTCGGTCAGCCTTCCCGTGGCCTACTTGTAGTCCTTGAGCAGCTTGCGATAGGCGTCGCCGGTGTTCGCGGCCGCCTCGTCCGGGCTGGTCTCGCCGGACAGCACGTTGGCCATCTGCAGCCGGATCGGCTCGAAGAGGGCATTGCCCTCGGCGATCCACGGCCGTTCGACGGCCTTGTCGACGGCCGGCTTGAAGAACTTCACCATCTCGTTGTCCGCGACGGACGGGACCTCGTAGACGGACGTGCGGGTGGGCAGCAGGCTCAGCTTCTCGGTGGTCTGCTGCTGCACCTTGGCGGAGCTCATGTACTTCACGAAGGCGTAGGAGGCGTCGAGGTTCTTCGAGCCCGCGTACACCGAGAGGTTCCACCCGCCCTGGGGAGAGCCCTGTCCGGCACTGCCGGCCGGGACGGGGGCGACCCCCAGGTTGCCGGCGTCCTTGAAGCGGGCTCCCGCCTTGACGTCCTCGATGGCCCAGGGGCCGTTGACCATCATGGCGACCTTGCCCGACTTGAAGGCGTTCTGCATGTTGTTCCAGCCGTCGGACGCGTCGGTGATGGCCGCCTTGCTGTCCACGAGGTCCTTGATGACGCGGTAGGCGCGCACACCGGCTTCGTCGTCGACCGTGACGGTCTTGTTCTTCTCGTCGACCAGGTCGCCGCCCTCGCCGTAGAGGTAGGGCAGGAACCAGTACGGGTCGTCGCCCCGCAGGTAGAGGCCGGTCGCGCCGGTCTTCTCGGTGATCTCGGCGGCGGCCGTCTTCAGCTCGGCGACGGAGCCCGGCACCTCGACACCGGCCTTCGTCAGCAGTTCCTTGTTGTAGAAGAGCGCCAGGGTGTCGATCACCTGCGGGACCGCGTAGGTCTTCCCCTCGTACCTGGTGCTGGCCGCGGCCTGGGGAAGGTGGTCCGACCCGTCGTCGAGGGCGGGCGTGCCGTCGAGCGGGGCGAGGTAGCCGATGCTGGCGAAGTCCGCGACCCAGGCGACCTCCGTACGCATCACGTCCGGGGCACCGGAGTTGCCGCCCGCGGCGTTCTTGAACTTGGCGTTCGCCTCGCCGAACGGGACGTTGACGTACTTGACGTCGACCTTCGGGTGCTCCTTCTCGAAGCCCTCCGCGAGGGCCTGGTACGTCGCCTTCTCGGCTTCGTTGGACGTGTCCCAGAAGGTGACGGTCCCCGACAGCTCCGTGCCGCCCGCGTCGGTACCGCTTCCGCCGTTGTCGCCCCCGCCACACGCCGATGCCGTCATGGCCACAGCCGCGAACAGCGCGGTGGCCGCAATGCCACGCCGCATTGTGAACTCCCCTGAGTGATCCCGGAATCGGGCGGAGGTCTGGACGCCTCACGCCAACCGCTTCTGCGCGGCGCCGGGGTTGCCAGGAACGTAACAGGATCGAAAAGCCGCCGAAAGACGTTGCGGCAATTTGCTGCAAGCATTTTCAGCCATCGTTTCGGGCGCGTGGTCCGTGGGCGGCGGACGGGCCGTGCCCCGCAGTCCGCCGGTTCCGCGCGCGGTGGGCACGCCCTGACGCCCCGACAGGTAGAGTGCGTTGCCATGACCATGCGGCTCGCCGACATCGCAGCCCGGGCGGGCGTCAGCAAGGCCACGGTCAGCCGGGTGCTGAACGGTGCGCGCGGTGTGGCCACCGGCACCCGCGACTCGGTGCTGACCGCACTGGACGCGCTGGGCTACGAGCAGCCGGCGCGACAGCGCCGCGCCGAGCTGGTCGGACTGGTCACCCCCGAACTGGACAACCCCTTCTTCCCCGCACTGGCCCAGGTGATGGGGCAGGCGCTCACGCGTCAGGGCTACACGCCCGTGCTCGCCACGCAGACCCCGGGCGGCTCGACCGAGGACGAACTCACGGAGATGCTCGTGGACCGCGGGGTGTCCGGCATCATCTTCGTCTCCGGACTGCACGCGGACACCACCGCCGAGACCGGACGGTACGGCCGGCTGCACGAGCGGCAGGTGCCCTTCGTCCTCGTGAACGGGTTCTCGCCCCGGATCGAGGCACCCTTCGTCTCCCCGGACGACCGGGCCGCGATGCGCCTGGCCGTGGCGCACCTGGCGGAGCTGGGGCACGAGCGCGTCGGCCTCGCCGTCGGGCCCGCCCGCTTCGTGCCGGTGCAGCGGAAGATCGAGGGGTTCCGGGCCGGCGTGCGGGAGCACCTGGGAGTGTCGGCGCGGGAGTCCGAGGAGCTCGTGCAGCACTCGCTGTTCTCCCTGGAGGGGGGCCAGGCCGCCGCGTCCGCGCTGATCGACCTGGGCTGCACCGCCGTCATGTGCGCCAGCGACATGATGGCCCTCGGCGCCGTGCGGGCCGCGCGCCGGCGGGGTCTCACGGTTCCCGGTGACATCTCGGTGGTCGGCTTCGACGACTCGCCGCTCATGGCCTTCACCGACCCTCCCCTGACCACCATCAGACAGCCCGTCAAGGCGATGGGGCAGGTCGCCGTGGACGCACTGCTGGAGGAGATGAGCGGAACGCCGCCGCCGCGCACCGAATTCGTCTTCATGCCGGAACTGGTGGTCCGGGGGTCCACCGCCGCCGGCCCGCGGGGCGGCCGGCGCCCGGCTCACGGACGCTGACCGGCCGGCCACCGGCCGCGGGCGGCGGTGTGCCGGCCGGGGCCGGTGGTTGCGGTCCGGCCCGACGTCATGTCGCGGCGAGCAGGGGACGCCACCAGTCCTCGTGCCGCTCGTACCACTTCGCGGTGTCGGCCAGCGCGGTCGCGAAGTCGGTGCGCGGCCGGTAACCGAGTTCCGCGGTGATCTTGCTGTGGTCGACCGCGTAGCGCCGGTCGTGCCCCTTGCGGTTCTCGACGTGGACGATGCGCTCCGGGCCCGCGCCGCACAGTGCGAGCAACCGGTGCGTGAGCTCCAGGTTGGGCAGCGAGGTGCCGCCCCCGATGTTGTAGATCTCTCCCGGCCGGCCCGACACGCGGACGAGTTCGACGGCCCTGACGTGGTCGTCGACGTGCAGCCAGTCGCGCACGTGCCGCCCGTCGCCGTAGAGGGGAACGGTGCCGCCGGACAGGAGGCTGGTCAGGAAGCGCGGTATGAGCTTCTCGGGATGCTGGTGGGGGCCGAAGTTGTTCGAACAGCGGGTCACCCGGACGTCCAGGCCGTGGGTGCGGTGGTGGGCGAGCGCCATGAGGTCCGAGGCCGCCTTCGACGCCGCGTACGGCGAGGTCGGGAGCAGGGGGTCGCTCTCCGCGGCGGCCCCGTGCGGGAGGGAGCCGTACACCTCGTCGGTGGAGACGTGCACGAAGGTGCGCACACCGTGGCGGAGCGCGGCGTCGAGCAGGACCTGGGTGCCCAGCACGTTGGTGCGGGTGAAGGCACCGCTGTCGGTGATGGAGCGGTCGACGTGCGACTCGGCCGCGAAGTGCACGATGTCGTCGTGCCGCGCGGCCAGCGTGTCGACGAGCGCGGTGTCGCACACGTCGCCCTGGACGAAGGTGAGGCCGGGATGGTCACGCACCGCGTGCAGGCGGGCGAGGCTGCCGGCGTAGGTGAGTTTGTCGAGGACGGTCACCGCGACGCCGCCGGGGGCCCCGGGCGACAGGAGCCGGCGGACGTAGGCGGAGCCGATGAAGCCCGCTCCGCCGGTGACGAGGATGGTCGTGGTCATGGGGTGAGATACACCTTGCTGTGGTCGCCGATCACCAGTCGGTGAGCCTGCGGGAGACGGGGGGCCGGGCCGACGACGGCGCCGCGGCCGATGAGGGACGCCTCGATGCGGGACGCCCCCTCGACCTGGGCGCCGCGCAGCAGGACGGAGTACTCGATGGCGCTGTCCTCGACCCGGCAGTCCTCCCCGATGGAGGTGTACGGGCCGACACTGGAGTTGCTGACGACGGCACCCGCGCCGATCACCACCGGGCCCACCACGTGTGACCCCCGCACGATCGCGCCTTCGGCCACCCGGACCCGGCCGACCAGCGTGCTGTGCGCGTCGACCTTCCCCTCGATGCGGCCCTCCAGTCCGTCCAGGACGTGACGGTTGACCTCCAGCATGTCCTCCGCGCTGCCGGTGTCGCGCCAGGGCCGGGTGGTGGTCTCGGCCCGTACGCGCAGGCCCCGGTCGATCATCCACTGCACGGCGTGGGTGATCTCCAGCTCGCCGCGGGCGGAGGGGGTGATGGCCCGTACCGCCTCGTGGACGGCCGGGCTGAAGGCGTACACGCCGATGAGCGCGAGCGAGCTGCGCGGGACGTCGGGTTTCTCCTCCAAGCGCAGCACGTTCCCGTCCGCGTCGACCTCCGCGACGCCGAAGGCGGACGGGTCCGCGACCGGGGTGAGCAGCAGCCGGGCCGCCGCGGGATCGGCGGCCGATTGGCGGGCGAAGTCGGTGACGCCCTGGGGCAGGTAGTTGTCCCCCAGGTACAGCAGGAAGTCGTCGTCGCCCAGGAAGCCGCGGGCGATGCGCACCGCGTGCGCGAGACCGAGCGGGCGGGGCTGGTGGAGGTAGGTGATGCGTAACCCGAACGCGGTGCCGTCGCCGGTGAGTTCGCGGATCTCCCGGCCGTACGCGCCCACGACGACGCCGGCCTCCCGGACACCCGCCGCGGCGAGGGACTCCAGCGCGTAGAAGAGCACGGGCTTGTTGGCGATGGGGAGCAGCTGCTTGGCGGCGGTGTGGGTGAACGGCCTCAGTCTGCTGCCGGTTCCACCTGCCAGGACCAGGGCCTTCACCTCGGCCTCCGCGGGAGCGGGTCGGTCTGCGGGCTTGTTCTCACAGGTCCCTCCTCGAACGTGAGGCGTGGTGGCGCCGTAAGCACGTCGACTCAACCAGAGTGCCGGGGCCGCTCGCAACAACTTTCTGAAACAACCCGCAAACTCTTGCAGCGGTGTGTGTTCAAGTGTTTGACTCAGCGCCGAGCCGCCCCAACCGTGGTGCGCCACAACGCAGTTCGCCGGCGATCGCGTCAGCCGGTCCGACGAGCAGAGGCAGCGATGACAGGCTTACGGCAGACACAGCACCTGGCACGGGAGGCCCGCCACCTGGCGCCGGGCGCCTCCGAGGAAGCCGTCCACGGACGCCGGGTCTTCGCCGAGGGACGCGGTCCCGTTCTGACCGACCTGGACGGCAACCAGTACCTCGACTTCGCGGCCGGGACCCTCACCCAGTCACTGGGCCACGGGCACCCGGAGGTCGTCGAGGCACTCACCACCCAGGCCCGCCGCCTGTGGAACGTCCACGACAGCGCCACGCCGGACCGCGCCGGCCTGCTGGAACTGCTCGCCAGGCTGCTGCCCGAACAGCTCGACACCTACGCCTTCTTCTCCACCGGCGCGGAGGTGGTCGAGGCCGCCCTGCGGGTCGTCCAGGCGACCGCCGCGCCGGGCCGCAACCGGATCGGCGCCCTGCGCCACGGCTTCCACGGCAAGACCATGGGCGCCCGGATGCTGGTCCACTGGGACATCGGCCACCAGGCCTTCAGCGGCAACAGCGTGCTGGGCTACAGCCCCTACTGCTACCGCTGTCCCCTGGGCCTGGAGTACCCCTCGTGCGACGTGCGGTGCGCGACCCTCGTGCGCCGGCACATCGCGGAGAAGCCCAACGTCTCGGCCCTGGTCTTCGAACCCGTCCTCGGCGCGGCAGGCGTCATCGTGCCGCCCCCCGGCTACTGGGAGCGGATCGCCGGCGCCTGCCGGGACGGCGGCGTGCTGCTCGTCGCCGACGAGGTCCTCACCGGCGGCGGGCGCACCGGCGCCTTCCTCGCCAGCGAACTGTTCGGCATCGAGCCGGACCTGGCGATGCTGTCCAAGGGCACCGCGAGCGGATTCCCCTTCGCCGTGCTGGCCGGACGCGCGGAGCTGCTGCGCAGGCCGGAGGCGGCCACCCCGGGGGCGTACGCCTCGACGTACGCGAGCAACCCACTGGGGATCGCCGCCGCCCGCGCCACGCTGGAGGTCGTCGAGCGCGACCGGCTGATCGACCGCGTGCGCGTCCTCGGCGAGCTCATGGAGGAGCGGCTGCGCGCCCTGGAGTCCCGCTTCCCCCAGCTCGGCCAGGTACGCGGCCTCGGACTGCTGTGGGGCCTGGAGTTCGTCACCGACGCCGTCGGCCGGGCACCCGCCCCCGAGACCGCCCGGGCCGTCTACACCACCGCCCTCGACCTGGGGCTGCGCACCTCCCTGGGCGGCCACATCCTGCGGCTGGCACCGCCGTTCACCCTCGACGAGGCGCTGCTCGACGAGGGCCTGCGCCTGCTGGAGACGGCCGTCGAGCGGGTGATCGCGTGATCGTGGCCGAACACCTCGTCAAGGAGTTCCGGCTGGCCGAACGCGAGCCCGGCCTGCTCGGCAGCCTCTCCACCCTCCTGACCCGCCGGTACCGCGTCGTGCGCGCCGTCGACGACGTCTCCTTCGAGATACCGGCCGGCACGAAGACCGCCTACATCGGCGCCAACGGAGCCGGCAAGTCGACCACGATCAAGATGCTGACCGGCATCATGACCCCCACCTCCGGCCGCTGCACGGTCGCCGGGCTGGAGCCCTACCGGCACCGGCAGCGCAACGCCCGCACGATCGGCGTCGTCTTCGGCCAGCGCAGCCAGCTCTGGTGGGACCTGTCGGTACCCGACTCCTTCCGCATCCTGCGCCGCATCTACGACATCCCCGGACCGGTCTACCGGCGCAACCTCGCCCTGTTCCGGGACCTCCTCGACATCGACGCGCTGGGGTCCACCCCCGTGCGGCAGCTCAGCCTCGGACAGCGCATGCGCGCCGAGATCGCGGCGAGCCTGCTGCACGACCCGGCCGTGCTGTTCTGGGACGAGCCCACGATCGGCCTCGACATGGTGCTGAAGGACGCGGTGCGCCGGCTGGTCAACCGCGCCCACCGGGAACTGGGCACCACCGTGGTGCTCACCAGCCACGACATCGCCGACATCGCCGCGATCTGCGACAGCGCCCTGGTCGTCGACCAGGGGCGGGTCGTGCACCAGGGAACCCTGCAGGCCCTGCTGAGCACGGCCGGCCACCGCTCGGTCGTCTTCGACCACCGGGACGGCACCGCGACCGCGACCGTCCTGGCCCGCGTGGAGGCCGGGCTGCCGGGTGTGCGGGCCACGCCGGACGACGGCGGCCGGGTCCGCGTCGACTACCCGACCGGCCGCTACACCTCCCGGCAGGTCCTCACGTTCCTGCTGGACCACTTCGACCTGGCCGACTGGTACGCCCCCGAACCGGGCCTCGAGGACGTCCTCCGCGAGATCTACGGCCGCTCGCGTGCCGTCCCCGGCCACGCGCGCGACGGGTCCGCATGACCGCCCGCCTGCGTCGCTACGTGCCGTTCGCCACCAGTGGCCTGCAGTCCCTGCTGCAGTACCGCTCGATGTTCGCGATGACCGCGATGACCGCGGCCGCCGGCGCGGCGGTGACCGTCTTCCTGTGGCGCGCCGTGTACGAGGGCACGCCCGGCCGCGGACCCGGCGGCTTCACCGTGGCGGAGATCACCACCTACCTGCTGGTGGCCCAGATCCTGCAGGTGCTGCACAGCAACCGGGTGGACGACGAGGTCGCGGCCGAGGTGTACCGGGGCGATGTCGCGGTCATGCTCGTGCGCCCCGTGAGCTACCCGGTGATGCGGTTCTTCGCCTGCCTGCCGGTGGTGGGCGCCAACGCCGTCCTGGTCGGACTGCCGGTCCTCGGCCTGTTCGCCCTGATCGTGCCGCTCAGCGCGCCCCGGCCGGCGGACCTGCTGCTGTTCGCCCTCTCCACCGCCCTGTCGGTGCTGCTGGCGTTCTGCGTGAACCTGCTGACCGGCATGACGGGCTTCCTCACCACCAACACCTGGGGGGTGCGGATGGTCAAGCAGAGCGTCGTCGCCTTCTTCGCCGGTCAGCTCGTGCCCATCGCGCTGATGCCGGGCCCGCTGGCCGCGCTCGCGACGGCGCTGCCCTTCCGCGGGATGGTCGACGGTCCGCTGACCCTGCTGCTCGGCCGTTACGACGGCTGGGCCGGGGCCGCCGGGCTGCTCGCCCAGCAACTGGCCTGGGTGGCCGGCCTGTCGCTGCTGTGCGCCGCGCTCTGGCGCGCCGCTCTCGGACGGCTGGAGGTGCTCGGCGGATGACACGGACGATGACGCGGTACCTGCGGCTCGCCTGGTTCCTGGGCGGGGTGGGTCTGCACCGGCTGGCGGCCTACCGCACGGACTTCGTGCTCGGCGCGGGCGCCTTCCTGGTGCGGGTCGGCATCCAGACGGCGGTCGTCGGTCTGGTCTTCCGCCAGGTTCCCGCCGTGGGCGGCTGGTCGTACCACGAGGTGCTCTTCCTGCTGGGGTTCTCGCTGCTGCCGCGCGGGCTCGACCACCTCTTCACCGACCAGCTGTGGGAACTGGGCCGCAAACTGGTCCAGCGCGGCGAGTTCTACCGCTACCTCGTCAGGCCGGTCGACCCGCTGTTCTCCCTGCTGTCGGAACGCTTCTTCCACCCCGACGGACTCGGCGAACTCCTCGTGGGCGCCGTACTCGTGGCCTACGCGGGCAGCGAGCTGGGCCTGTCGCTCACCGCCGTGCAGTGGGCGCTGGCGCCCGCCCTCGTGCTGTGCGGCGCGCTGCTGCACACCTCGGTGAAGCTGTTCTTCGCCTCCCTGTCCTTCTGGACCGTGACGAGCATGCCCGCGATGTACGCGGCCAGCCAGGTGTCGGAGTTCTCCTCCTACCCCCTGGACATCTACCACCCCACGCTGCGGACCCTGCTCACCTGGATCCTGCCGTTCGCGTTCACCGCCTACGTGCCGAGCGTCTACCTGCTGACCGGCGTGACGGGACTGCTCGGCTGGCTGCCCCTGATGACCGCCGGTGCCCTGGCACTCGCCCTGACCGTGTGGCGCCGGGGCGTCGACCGATACGAGATGACCGGAAGTTGAGTCGGGCATGATACGAAACGACGATCTCGGCCACCTGCTGCGCGCAGCGCCCTGGATGCCCGAGGACGGCAGGCGGGCCGAGCGCTTCGAGTGCGTCGACCACGCGTCCCTGGGCTCCGACGTCCTCCTGCTGGTCGTGACGGCCGTCGGCGGACCGGCGTCCGGACGCCGCTGGTTCGTCCCCGTCCGGCCCGGTCCGGGAGGTGACGGCCTCCAGGAGGCGCACGGCAGCGCGGAATTCGAGTCCGCCGCGCTGGACGGGGTCTGCGCCGAGCGCCGGCTGCCCACCGCCCGCGGCGGCTGGGTGCGCTTCCGCGGCGCGCGCCTCACGGCCCGCTCGGTGCGACTGCTGCCGTTCGAGCGGGGCTGGTCCTCCAACGTCCTGTCCCTCGTGGAGAACGACGGCACGGCCTACGTCCACAAGACCTACCGGCGGCTGGACGAGACCGTCCGGGAACCGGAACTCCTGCGGCTGATGAACGGGACCGGCCGCACCCCCGACTGGGCCGGCGACTACACCTACGTCGACCCCGCCGACGGCTCCCACCACCCGCTGGGCGTGTTCTACCGGTACACACCGGGGGACGGCATCGATCTGCCGCTGAGGCTCAGCATGCGGTCGCTGTGGCCGAAGGTGACCGGCGGACCGGCCCCCGGTGATCTCGAGGACGCCGTGCGGACGCATCTGCGCCCGCTGGCCGGCAACCTGCGCGACGCCGGACGCTTCCTGGCCGGCTTCCACCGCGACCTGGCCGCCCGGCTCGGCGCGGGTCCCGTCCCGCCGTACCCGGCGCGGGAGGTGCTGGCCCGGGCCACGGCCCGGACGGCCGCGCTGGCCCCGGCGGGCATCGGTCTGCCCACGGCCGCGCGCACCGCGGCCTTCGCCGCCCTGCGGCGGGAGGCCGCCACGCTGCGCGGCGCCTTCGACGCCGCCCCCGCGGGGTTCCCCTCCGGTCCGTGCCACGGCGACCTGCACCTGTCCCACCTGCTGTGCCGGCCGCGGGAGGACGGAGGCTGGTCGATGAGTGTGATCGACATGTCGACCCCCGCCCTGGGCCCGGACGAGGCGGAGTGGGCCGCCCAGTCTCCGGTGCAGGACCTCGTCGCCGTACAGCGCGCGCTGGAGTACTTCACCGCCGACGAGGCGGCCTTCGAGAGCGCGCGGCGCCTCGGCGTCGACTCCACCGAGACGATGCGGGGCGCGCTGGACGGCGCCGACGGCTGGCCCCCCGGGCCGCGCGCGGTGCTGCGCCAGGTGTTCCACGCCGCGGACGTCTGGCGGGCGCACGTCCTGCGCCTGCTCCTCGGCGGCACGGCGGACGACCCCCTGCGCCGGCTGCTGTACCTGAGCCGCCTGCTGCACGAGCTCGCCTACAACGTCGACCACGCCCGGCCCTACCACGCCGCGATCGACCTGCGCCACGCCCTCGCGCTCGCCTCCCGTGCCCCGGCCCCGACCATTCCAGCAAGGACGTGAACGTGACCGAGCCCCGTATGCACATCATCGAGACCTACTTCGAATGCTGCGGCTTCGACCACACCTTCCTGCAGGGCGGCACCTCGGTGTACCTGTGGAACCTGTCCCGGGCGTTCGCGGCGCGCGGCCACCGGGTCTCCCTTGTCACCCCCGCGCACGGCAGGCTCGACGACCTGCGCGGCAGGTACGACGTGGAGGACCTCGACTACTCGGACGAGTACGTGCTGCCGCTGGTCCTGGACCCCGGGGTGTGGCACGGCTTCCCCGCCGAGGTCCGGCTGCCGGTGCGGACCACCGCGCACCGCATCCGCCTGGAGGGCGTGGACCTGTACTTCCTCTCCAACGACCACCTCGACCGGCTCCCGGACACGTTCTACCCGCCCTACTCGGCCAAGGGCCGGGACCTGGTGTTCTTCAAGCCGCTCGTGTTCCAGGTGGACAGCGTGCGCTTCCTGCGCCGCTGGTTCGGCGAGGAACGGGCGATCGTCCACGCCCACGAGCCCTTCTACCACTACCTGCTGCCGGCGGCGCTGCGCGACGACCCGGGCAAACTCGTCGTCAGCACGGTGCAGAGCAACATGCCGATCACCAAGAAGGTCTACGCGCCCGAGGTCCGCAGGCTCCTCGAACTGCTGGGCTCCGGGGCCGGCGTCCCGCAGGACCCCGGGCCCGACCCGGCCGGTCCGGACCTGGAGGCGGTCCGCCAGTACCAGCAACTGACGCACCTGCACTACGAGTACCCGCCGGACCACGTGGCCCTCTACCGGCTGGTCCTGGAGAACGCCGACCTGATCGACTTCCTCTCGCCCGGCCAGCTCGACTTCTACGCCTCCTTCCGGGACACCCCCTTCGAAGCCCTCTTCGCGCGCCTGCCCCTGGCCCGTGCCGTGAAGGAGAACGCGCACAAGATGTTCGTCGGGGGCTGCGCGATATCCGACCGGTGGCTCGCCTGGGACCCGCGCGAGGTGGACCGCTCGGCGGTGCTCGACGGGCTGGGCCTGGACCCGGCGCTGCCGACCTTCTTCCACAACGCGCGCTACGCCCTGCACCACAAGGGCCAGCTGGAACTGGTGCGCGCCGTCGACCGGGTGCTGAGCGAGGGTCTCGCCGCGAACTTCGTCGTGCGCTGCATCTCCGGTGCCCCGCTCGACGACCCGTACTTCCGTGAGGTCGCCGAGCGGCACCGGGGCCGGCTGCACCTGGAGTCGGAGCGGGTGGACGAGCGGCGGGTGTTCGAGTACGCGTCGGCCGCCGACTTCTGCGTCTTCCCCTCCAAGTTCGAGATGGACACCTTCCTCATCGCCCAGGGCGAGGCCATGGCCTGCGGAGCGGTGCCCATCGCGACGGCGCAGGAGGGCATGGCCCACTTCCGGCACGCCCGGCCCGAGCCGGAGACCACCGGCCTGGCCGTCAACCGGTCCTTCGCCGAGGACGACCCGCTGCTCACCGCCGCCCTCGTCGCGCGCATCCGCGAGGCGGCTGCCCTGTGGACCGAGGACCCGGCCCGCTACCGGGAGCTGTCGCGGCGCGCTACGGCGGTCGCCCGGCAGTTCACCTGGGACCACTGCGCGGACCTGCACCTCGCCGCGTTCCACCGCCTGTGGCGGGGCGAGCCGGCCGAGCTGCCCGCCGAACGCGCGTTGCGGCACGGGTGGTTCGACCTCCTGAAGGACGAGGAGATCACCGAGGAGGCGGCCGTCGCCCACGGCGACCCGGGGGCGTACGCCCGCCTCGCCCCGGTCGACGCACCGGTCGCCCGGAGATTCTTCCGGGCGGCGTGGGAGCGGGCCGACTTCACCACGTGTGAGCGGATCGCGGACCGCTTCCCCACCGCCGTGACCGCCGGCGACCTGCGGCAGCTGCGCGAGCGGTGCTCGGTCGACGGCGACGGCACGCTGGTGTACCGCCTGCCGCACGCCGAGCGGGTGCAGCTGGTGACCCCCGCCCCGCGGGGCCCGGCGGCCCGGGCGCTGCCCGACGTCCGGGAGCTGCGCCGCACCGGTCCCGGCGTGTTCCAGGGGCCGCCGCCGGGACCGGGGGCGCGGTTGCTGCTGACCCTGTCCTCCGGACGCGTCACCTGGGACGAGGCCCGTCATGGCTGAGCCGTCGGGAGTGCGCGCGGTCCTGCTGGCGGGCGGCGAGGGGCGGCGCATGGGCCCGCTGGGCGCGGGACGGCTGAAGCCGCTCGTCCCGTACGGCGGTGTCTGCCGGCTGATCGACTTCAGTCTGGCCAACGCGCGCGCCTCGGGGCTGGGGGAGGTGCTGCTGCTGTCCCAGTACGAGGAGCGGCAGTTGATGGACGACCTGCACCGGGTGTGGAACCGGGCGGACGGCTTCCGGGTCCACTTCGGGCCGTACGACGACGCCTACCGGTCGGCGGGGGACGCGCTCCCCCGCGAGCTGCCCGAACGCACCTGGCCCGCCGAGCGCGGCACCGCGGACGCCCTGATCCGCAAGGCCGGGCACGTCTTCGGCGGTGACCGCGAACAGGTCCTGGTCCTGCACGCCGACCACGTGTACCGCTTCGACTACCGGCCGCTGATCAGGGAGCACCGGGCCTCAGGGGCCGCTCTGACGATCGCCTACCAGCGGATCGAACGGCGCTGGGTGCACCTGTTCGGAATGGTCCGCTTCAACCGGGCGGGACGGCTCACCGAGTTCGTCGAGAAGCCCGCCGAACCGACCAGCGACCTGGTCTTCGCCGCGTTCTGCGTCTTCGACGCCGCGGTGCTGCACCGCTACCTGGAGAAGCTGGACGGCACGGACTGGCAGCACGACATCAGCCGGGACGTCATCCCCGCGATGCTCGCGGGCGGTGAGGACATCCGCGGCCACGAGGTCGTCGGCCACTGGGAGGACATCGGCACCGTCGAGCGCTACCACCGCGCCCACCTGATGCTCGCGGCCGGCGGGCCGCGCGCCGCCCTCCCGGTCGAACGGATGCCCAGGACGGTGCGGCCCCGGGTGGACCGCGGCTGGGTGGCCGACTCCCTGGGCGTGGTCGCCTCGTTGGTCCCGGCGGACCTCGTCAACGAAGGCCGGGTGGAGCACAGCGTGCTGTTCCCGGGTGTGCGCGTCGGGGAGGGCGCACGGGTCCGGCGCAGCGTGCTGCTGCCCGGCGCCACGGTCTCCCCCGGTCAGGACATCGACTCGGCGGTGGTCCTGGAGAACGGACACGTGCAGCGGGTCGAGGACACCGCGGCCGTCACGGAAGGAACCCGTACATGAACCTGCCCCCCTACGACGTCCTGGTGGTCGGCGGAGCCGGTGTGGACACCGTCGTCCGCGTCGACGACCTGCGGATCCCGCCCGGCGACTCGCTGCACGTGCCCCCCGTGTACGACTACGTGGCGCACACCGGCAACGGCGTCGCGCTCGGCTTCCACGCCCTGGGCCTCACGACGAAGTTCATCGACTTCCTCGGTGACGACCCGCAGGGACACGCGGTGCTCGCCGCGTACGCCGAGCGCGGCCTGGACTTCAGTCACCTGGTGTCCCCGCACGGCACTCCGCGCGGCGTCAACCTGGTCGACGCGCGGGGCCGCCGCTTCTCCTTCTACGACTCCCGGCACCCCGTGGACCTGCGGCTGCCCCGCGCCTTCTACCTGCCCCACCTGGAGCGGGCGCGCCACGTCCACCTGTCCATCGTCGGGCACAACCGGGACCTGTACGAGGACGTCCACCGGCTCGGCGTGACCAGCTCCACCGACCTGCACGACTGGGACGGCGTCAACCCCCACCACCGCACCTACGCCCTCGCCTCCGACTACGTCTTCATGAGCGCGGCGGCCGTGCCCGACCGGCTCGACGAGGTCCTGCACGGCATCGTCGACGAGGGCCGGGCCCGTTTCGTCGTGGCCACCGACGGAGCCGACGGCTGCCACCTGCTGGTGCGGGGCGAGACGAAGGTGCGCCACTTCCCCGCCGTGCGGCCGGAGCGGCCCGTCGTCGACAGCAACGGCGCCGGGGACGCGTTCGTCACCGCCTTCCTCCACGCCCACCTCGAGGGGCGCCCGGTGGAGGAGTGCGTGCTGGCCGGATCGGTGTCCGGGGCCTTCGCCTGCGGCGCCGCCGGAACGCACACCGAGTTCATCGACCTGCCCGGTCTGCGCGCGGCCTGCGCCCGCGCCGTCCCGGCGGAGTGAGGGGCACCGGGGTGCACATCATCACCTTCTCCTTCGAGTGCGGCGGCTTCGACAACCGGCTGATGCGCGGCGGGCTGTCCCCGCTCGTGTGGAACCTCTCGCGCGCGTACGCCGCGCGCGGTCACCGCGTCTCGCTGGTCACCCCCGCGCACGGTCACCTGCCGGCCCTGCGGGAGCGGTTCGACGTACGGGAACTCGACTACCGCGACGAGCACACGGTGCCGCTGGTGCTGGACCCCAAGGTGTGGCCGGACCAGCCCGCCGGGACCGGCCTGTCCCTGGACACCCGCGCCCATCTGCTGCGCCTGGACGGCGTCGACGTGTACCTGCTGTCCGACGCCTTCCTGGACCTGCTGCCGGACCGGCTCTACCCGCCCCCGGCGTTCGAGGGCCGGGACCTGGCGCACGCCAAGCCGCTGGTCTTCCAGGTCGGCGGGCTGCGCTTCCTCCAGCGTCACCTCGGGGACGGCCCGGCGATCGTGCACGGCTTCGAGCCCTACTACCACTACCTGCTGCCCGCGGTCCTCGCCGAGGACGACCGCTTCCGGACGGTGAGCACGGTCGCGGCCAACGCCCCCGTCACCCAGAAGGTGTACCGGCCGCAGGTGGAACGGCTCCTGGAGCTGTTCGGGGTGCGGGGCCCCGACCTGGACGCGCTGGACGGGCCGGCGCCCGCCGAGGACTCCCCCATGGCGACCGTGGCCCGGGCCCTGGCCGGCACGCGGATGCACGTCGAGTACGGCCCGGACCACGTGGGCGTGTTCCCGCTGGTCGTCGCCGGGGCGGATCTCGTCGACTTCGTGTCCTCCGGTCAGCGCGACCACTACGTCACCTGGCAGGACACGCCCTTCGAAGCCCTCTTCCGGTCCCTGCCCGTGTCCCGGCGGCTGCGTGAACGGCCGGACCGGCTGCTGGCCGGCGGCTGCGGCATCTCCGACAGCTGGCTGGCGCGCGACCCGGGGGCGGTGGACCGCGCCGCGGTGCGCCGGTCGCTCGGCCTGACGGTGCCCGGCCCGGTCTTCTACCACGCCGCCCGCTACGCGGTGCACCACAAGGGGCAGCTGGAGCTGATGCGGGCCGTGCGGGAGGTGCTGGCCGACGATCCGGAGGTCGGCTTCGTGATCCGCTGCGCGACCGGGGGAGGCGGTGACGCTCCGGCCGTGGCGGCCAACGCCGCGTTCCAGCGACTGGCCGACCGGTATCCGGGCCGGCTCTACCTGGACTGGCGGCTCGCCGACGAGGACACCCTGTTCGCCCAGGCGGCCTGCGCCGACTTCTGCGTCTTCCCCTCGAAGTTCGAACTGGACGGCTTCCTGATCGCCCAGGCCGAGGCGATGGCCTGCGGCGCGGTGCCCATCGCCACCGCCCAGCGGGTGACCTCCCACTTCGGGCACCAGCGTCCCCTCGGCGATCCGGCGGCGACCGGCTTCTCGGTGCCGGGTTCCTTCCGGGACGACGACGCGGGCCTGGCCCGCGCCCTCGCGGAGCGAATACGCGAGGCCGCGACGGTCTTCCGTACGGAGCCGGACACCTACGCCCGGCTGTCGCGCAACGCCCGCCGCCTCGCCCGCTCGTTCACCTGGGCCCGCAGCGCGGACCTGCGCCTGACCGCCTACGACCGGCTGTGGCGCGGCGAGCGTGCGCAGCCCACGGCCGGCGAACTGGTGGAGTGGGGCTGGCTGGAGGCGCTGCCCCCCGCCGCCCTTGCCGGGCACCGCGACCTGATCGTGCGCGCGGCGACGGAACGCGGTGACGACCTCGCCCTCGCCCGCGCTCTCGGGTGCGGCACGGACGAACTGGAACCGGACACCTGGGAGCGGCTGTTCGCGTCGGCCCACGACCGTGGGGATTTCGTCCGCTGCGCCGAACTGGCCCGCCGGGCGGGCCGGCCCGACCTGCAGGCCCGCCTGGCGAACCGGTTCCGCGTCTTCGGCGGTCCGGACGGCACCTGGCGGGTGCGGTACACGCATCCGCGGGCGGACCGGGTCGAGCTGGTGGCCGAGGCGTCCCCGGCGGCGCCCGGCGCCGGTCCGGACGCGGCCGCGGCCGCGGCCGCCGAGGGGACGCCCGGCCCGCTGGAGTCGGCCACCGAGACCCTCGCCTCCGACGAACCGGCTCCCGCACCCGGCGGCGCCGTCCTGCGGCCGCTCGCCGCGGACGGCCGCGGAGGGTTCTCGGGGACGCTGGACGGGCCGCCCGTCGCGAGCCACGCCGTGGCCATGGTGACCCTGCGCTCCGGCCGGGTCGTCTGGGACGCCGTACCGACCCGGGCACCGGCGTTCCGGCTGGTGGCGACCGACCTGGACGGCACCCTGCTGCGCAGCGACCTGACGGTGTCCGCCCGCACCCGGCGCGCCCTGGAGCGGGTCGCCGCGGCCGGCGCCCACCACCTGGTGGTCACCGGCCGGCCGGCGGTGGCCTGCCGGCACCTGCTCGGCACCCTCGGCTACCGGGGGCTGGCCGTCTGCGGCCAGGGCGCGCAGCTGTACGACGCCGGCGCCGACCGACTGCTGTCCTCGCAGTCCCTGGACCGCGACCTGGCCCGCGACGTCGTCGCGAAGGTCGAGGCGGAACTCGGCCCGGTCGAACTCGGCATCGTCACCTCGCCGCCGGAGAGCCGGTTCAAGGTCACCCCGGCCTTCGGCGAGCGGGTCCGGCACGGCTGGGACGTGACCGCCGACCGGGAGCTGCTGTGGAGCGCGCCCATCGACAAGCTGATCCTGCACCACCCGGACGTCGACGAGGACCGGCTGGCCGCCGTCACCCGGCGGCTGACGGGCGGCGAGGTGACCGTCGTGCACTCGGTCAAGGGCATGGTGGAGGTCCTGCCCGCGGGCACCGACAAGGGCACGGGTGTCGCCCGGGCCGCGCGGCTGCTGGGCCTCACCGGCGCCGACACCGTCGCCTTCGGCGACATGCCCAACGACATCCCGCTGCTGTCCTGGGCGGCCCACGGCGTGGCGGTCGCCAACGCCCACCACGACCTGCGGGCCATGGCGGACGAGATAGCCCCCGGCAACGACGAGGACGGCGTCGCCTCCGTCCTGGAACGGCTCTTCGCGCCGGTGGAGGTCCGCCCGTGAGCGCCCGCCACGCCGACGCCTCCCTGCAGGAACTGGCCCACGCGTACGGCGTGAGCACCGAGTACGTCACCGACCGGGGCGGCCGTGTCACGGTGGCCGCGGACACCCTGGTCGCGGTCCTGGCCTCGTGCGGCGTGGACGCGAGCACCCCGGAGGCCGCCCGGCGGGCCCTCGCCGCACGGCGCGCGGCGGACACGGACCGGCTGCTGCCGGCCTGTGTGGTCGCCCGGGCCGGATCGGCGGTACCGCTGCGGCTGCCGCCCGGCGCCGAGGTTCGCGTCGCCCTGGAGGGCGGTGGCGAGACCGGCCCCGCCGCACCGCTGCCGCCCGGCGCGCACGTCCTGCACGCCGTCGCCGGCCGACGGCGGGCGTCCGCGCCGTTGCTGTCGGTGCCCGAGCGCGTCCCGGTGCCCGAGCGGCGCGCCTGGGGCTTCCTGGTCCAGCTCTACTCGGTGCTCTCCCGCCGGTCCTGGGGCATGGGCGACCTGGCGGACCTCGCGGAGCTGGCGTCCTGGTCCGGCCGCGCGCTGGGTGCCGGCTTCGTCCAGCTGGGGCCGCTGCACGCGGTGGAGCCGGGTCCGCTGCCCGATCCGTCGCCGTACCGGCCGAGCTCGCGGCGGTTCGCGGACCCGATGCACGTGCGGGTGGAGGACGTACCGGAGTACCGGTACCTGGAGGGGGAGGCCCGCCGCGCGGTGGACTCCTGTGCCGCCCGGGCCCGCGCGCTCAACGAGCGCGTACTGAGCGGCGCGGCGCTGATCGACCGGGAGGCGGTGCGCGCCCTCAAGCACGAGGCGCTGCGCCGGGTGTACGAGGTGCCGCTCGCGCCGGGCCGCCGTGCGGCTCTGGAGGCCTTCGTCGCCCGCGAGGGCGAGGACCTGACGGACTTCGCGACCTGGTGCGCGCTGGCCGAGGTGCACGGCGGCGCCTGGCGGTCCTGGCCCGAGGGGCTGCGCGACCCCCGCTCGCCGCGGGTCGCCGAGGCGCGCAGGGAACTCGCCGGCGCCGTCGCGTTCCACCGCTGGCTGGCGTGGATCACCGACGAGCAGCTCGCCGGCGCCCAGCGCGCCGCGAAGGACGCCGGCATGAACATCGGACTGGTGCACGACCTCGCGGTGGGCGTGGCCCCCGAGGGCGCCGACGCCTGGACGCTCCAGCACTGCCTGGCCGGCCGGATGAGTGTCGGGGCTCCCCCGGACGACTTCAACCGGCTCGGGCAGGACTGGGGCCAGCCGCCGTGGCGGCCCGACGCGCTGGCCGCCGAGGGGTACCGCCCGCTGGCCGGGCTGCTGCGGGCCGGCCTGCGGCACGCGGGGGCGCTGCGGGTCGACCACGTCATGGGCCTG
The DNA here is from genome assembly GCF_000761215.1 of Streptomyces glaucescens. Lineage (GTDB taxonomy): Bacteria > Actinomycetota > Actinomycetes > Streptomycetales > Streptomycetaceae > Streptomyces > Streptomyces glaucescens_B. The sequence goes on from NZ_CP009438.1 coordinate 251,598, forward strand.
TTCCGGCTGTGGTGGGTCCCCGAGGGCCGGCCGCCGTCCGAGGGCACCTACGTCCGCTACGACGCCGAGGCCATGCTCGGTGTGCTGCTGCTGGAGGCGCACCGGGCCGGGGCGGTGGTGATCGGCGAGGACCTCGGCACGGTGGAGCGCGGTGTCCGCGAGGAACTGGCCGCGCGTGGCGTGCTCGGCACCTCGGTGCAGCGCTTCGAGTACCTGGGCGGGTCGGAGGGACGGCACGGGCCGCTGCCGCCGCAGCAGTGGCGCACGAACTGCCTGGCCACGCTGACCACGCACGACCTGCCGACGACCGCGGCGTGGCTGAGCGGCGAGCACGTCGACCTGCGGGCCCGGCTGGGACTGCTCACCCGCCCGGAACCGGAGGAGAAGGCGCAGGCGGCGGCCGAACGGGACGGCTGGCTGGCGGAACTGCGCCGGCTGGACCTGCTGCCCGACGCCGGCGGCGAGGTCGTGGCCCTGCACCGCTTCCTGACCCGCACGCCGTCGACGCTGCTCGGGGTCTGGCTGCCGGACGCCACCGGCGACCGCAGGCCCCAGAACCTCCCCGGCACCGCCGGGGTGCACCCCAACTGGAGGCTGCCGGTGGCGGACCGGCACGGCCGGCCGGTCCCGCTGGAGGACCTGCCCGGCCACCCGCATGTACAGGCCGTCACCCGCGTGTTCACCGACGGCGAACCGCACGGCACGAGGACCGAGGAGAGAGATGTCAGGCCAGGCCCTTGCTCAGCTTGAGGGAGTCCGTGAGGACGCCGGAGGCTTCGACCTGCTGGCGCCGGACGGCACGCAGTACCGCGTGGACGTCACCGACGGGGTGTTCGACCCCCACAACCCACTCCTCGCCGGCTATGTGGCGGGACGCCGGGTGGTGGCCTTCGTCGGCCCCACGGTGGACCGCATCTACGGCGACCGGCTGCGCGCCTATCTCGACGCGCGCCTCGAGCCGGGCAGCTGGAGCGTGCACACCATCGACAGCGGTGAGCGCAACAAGACGCTCGCGTCGGTGGAACGGGTGTGCGCGATCGCCAAGGCGAGCGGCCTGGACCGCCACGGGGTGATGCTCGCCGTGGGCGGCGGGATCGTGGCGGACATCGTGGGCTTCGCGGCCTCGATGTACGCGCGCGGCATCCGCTACATCAAGGTCAACACCACCCTGGTGGGGCAGGTGGACGTGGGCGTGGGGGTCAAGACCGGGGTCAACGCCCTGAACACGAAGAACATGTTCGGCGCCTACCACCCCGCGCACGCCTCGCTCAACGATCCCGCCCTGCTGGCCACGCTGCCGGCCCGGGAGATCCGCTGCGGCCTCGCGGAGATCGTGAAGATGGCCGTGATCCTGGACGCCGGCCTCTTCGAGGCGCTGGAGGAGCACCCCGACGCCTTCCTGCGCTCCTCCGACGGCGCGCTGGAGACGTACGTGGTGCGCACCTCCATGCGGCTGATGATGGAGGAGCTGTGCCCCAACCTCCGCGAGCACGACCTCGCCCGGCTCGTCGACTTCGGGCACACCTTCAGCCCGGTGATCGAGACGGCCGGCGGGCACCGCCTGGAACACGGCGAGGCCGTCGCCGTGGACATGGCCCTGTCGGCGCACCTGGCCCGGCTGCTGGGACTGGCCGACGCGGAGAGCTGCCGGCGCGTGGTGACGCTGCTGCGCCGCATCGGCCTTCCCGTGTTCGACCCCGCCACCTGCACTCCGGAGCTGATGACGCAGGCCCTGCACGCGTCCTGGCAGCGACGGGGGCGCGAGCTGCACCTCGTGGTGCCGACCGGCATCGGCAAGGCGACCTTCGTGGAGCGGCTGGAGGACGTGCCCGCCGAGGTGCTGCGGGCCGCTCTGGACGCGCTGGCGCGGGAGGGGCGCACGTCGTGACCGAGTACGACGTGGTGAGCCTCGACACGCTCCTGCGGGGCAAGGAGAACGACCACGGCGGGCTGGGCACGATCCTCGCCCACCGCCTGTTCTCGCGGGCCGAGGGGGCTCCGGGAGCGGAGTTCATCGACATCGCCGTGCTGCCGCCCGGTACGTCCATAGGGCGCCACCGGCACGGCCGCGACCGTGAGACGTACGTGGTGCTCAGCGGCAGCGGCCTGATGTACCGGGACGGGACCGAGTTCCGCGTCGGTGCCGGGGACGTCGTCGTCAACCGTCCGCACGGCGAGCACGGCCTGGTCAACGACTCGGCCGGCGACCTGTGGCTGCTGGTCTTCGAGGAGGAGCTCCGTGACCGTCCCGCAGTCTGACCGTCTCGCCGCCGTCACCCCGGCGGGCGGCCCGGCGCGCCGCGCGGCCGGCGGTGCGCCCGGCGGCGTCCTCACCGTGCTCGACGTGGGAGGCACGACGCTGCGGACCGGCAGCTACGACCCGGAGGCGACGGCGGTGACCCGCGTGCGCCGGGTACCGGTCGAGGGCATGGCCCGCCATCCGCGCGACTCCGTGGCCGCGCTGCAGCACCGCGTCGTGGAGCAGATCGTCCACGAGGTCCGCCGGCACACCGGGGGCACGGCCCCTCGTGCGGTCGGCGTGGCCTTCGCCGGGCCGATCTCGGCCGGCGGTCTCGTCCTGGCCGCGCCCACCGTGTGGGGGCGGCGCGGTGAACCGCTGCCCCTGGGGCGGCTGCTGACGGAGCGGATCGGGGCGCCGGTCGAGGTCGTCAACGACCTGACCGCCGCCGCCTGGCGCTACGCGGCGACGGAGACCGAGCCCTTCTGCCTGATCACCGTCAGTTCCGGCATCGGCAACAAGGTCTTCCGGGGCGGTGAGGTGCTCCTCGACGCGGACGGGCACGGGGGCGAACTGGGCCACTGGGTGTGCGATCCCTCCCCCGGGGCGCCGTTGTGCGACTGCGGGGGGCGCGGCCACCTCGGCGCCATCGCCTCCGGACGGGGAGTGCTCGCCGCGGTCCGGCGGGCGGCGGGGGCCGACCCGGCCGGCTTCGCCCGGTCCCGGCTGGCCGAGCGCTGCGCCGGCCGGGCGGACGGCATCGACAACCCGGCGATCGCCGCGGCGGTGCGGGAGGGCGACGCGTTCACCACACAGGTGCTGCGCGGCACCGTCACCCCCCTCGCCCAGGCGATCGGGGCCGTCTTCACGTCCATCGGGGTGTGCCGGTACGTCGTGATGGGCGGCTTCGCCCTGGCGGTAGGCGAACGCTACCGGGAACTGCTGGTGGGCGAGCTGGTGCGGCTGGGGTGCTTCGGCCTCGACGCGGAGGCGGTCGACGCCATGGTGTCGCTCGGCAGACCGGACGACGACCACGGACTGATCGGCGTCGGCAGGCTGCTCGCCGACCGGCTGGCCCGGGCGGGCGCGCGATGAGCGCCGGCGGCACGCTCGTCGTCGGCAGCGGGTTCGTCGGCCTGGGCGTCGCGCGGCGGCTGGCCGCGGCGGGCGAGTCGGTCACCGTCACCTCCCGCCACCGTCCGGACCGCCTGCCGGACGTCCCGGGGGTCCGCTGGCACGCCCTGGACGCCACCGAACCCGAGGCGTGCGGCCGGCTCGTGGCCCGGCTGGAGCCCCGGCGCATCGTCCTCGTGCACGGGCCCTCCGACGTCACCTGGTGCGAGGAGCACCCGGCCCGGGCCGTCGCGGCGCACACCGCCGCGGCCGCCAACTTCGCCGGGCGGGCCGGGGACGCGAGGCTGCTGCTGGTCTCCACCGACAACGTCTTCGACGGTTCCCGCCCCGACAACTCCGAGGACACCCCGGTCTGCCCGGCCAACGCCTACGGCCGCGCGAAGCTGGCCGCGGAACGGACCGTGCTCGACGCGGCCGCGGACGCGGTGGTGCTGCGGGTCAGCCTGGTCTACGGTCACGAGCCGGCCGACGCCGGCAAGTGGCTCAACTTCTTCGCCGCGTGCGCGCACCGGCTGCTGCGCGGCGAGCAGGTCACGGTGCCGGAGGACCAGTGGACGACGCCGGTGCTGGTGGACGACGTCGCCCGGGTGACGGCGGCCGTGCTCTTCGCCGGGGGTGCGGTCCCCCCGGTCCTCCACCTCGGCGGACCGGACCGGGTCAGCCGTGCCGCGTGGGCCTCGGTCGTCGCGGAGGCGCTGGGGGCGCCGCCGCACCTGGTCGTGCCGGTGCCGCGGGCGGACACCCGGTACGCCTCCCGCCCGGAGAACGCGTGTCTGACCGGCTCCCTGCTCGGCCGGCTGCCGGCCACCGGGGAGATCGCCGTTCGCGGTGTCCGGGAGGGCGCCCGGTACCTGGCCCCGGCGTTCACCGCCGTGCGCTGAGCACCCGCCGGGCGACGCGGACGACCGCGCGCCCGGCGGCACCCGGAGCTGGGGCCGCCCCGGCCCACCGTGACACCCCTGTGACAGCGCGGAGGACCTGCGTCACACCCGGCGGGCTCGCGCCCTGATGCGGACGTACTCGGGTCGGGGCCCGGTGCGGTGAAAGGGCGTGCAGGGCGTCGCGAGGCAGACGGGAGTGTGACGACACACCCCAGGGGATGCACCTCCGTCCGGCCGGCTCGGCAGCGACCGGCGGGATCCCCCGGGCGTCCCGGACCTCGGCGTTCGAGCGCGCGTCCCGGGCCTCGGGGCCCTGCCTCGGGCCGGTGGCGCGCCGGGCTGCGGCTCGGTGACGCCTCCGGCCGCCTGCCGCGCCGGAGCCTGGTCCCACCGGGCGTCCGTGCCGTCGTGGCCCCCGGCAGCCCGGCGGTCCGCCGCGCGTTCGCCGGCGGACCGCGGTCGCGTCCCGGGGCTCACCGGTGGGTGAGGAGGCCCGAGGCGGACGCCGTGTCCGCGGCGGCGCCCCACGCACCGGCGCACAGGGCCCTCTCGATCGCGTCGGCGCAGACGGCGGCGGCGAGCCAGGCACGGGCGAACGGGGCGGCGTCGGACGGGAGGAGGCGGCCGAAGGCGTCGCGGGAGCGGACCGCGGCGGTGGAGTACAGGTCGTCGAGGACGTCGCCCGCCGTGGCGAGGCCGAGACGGCGCAGCCGGGCGCCGTCCCCCGCCTCGCCGTGGGGGGAGGCGGACAGGGCGAGGACCCGGCGGCCCCCGGACACCGCCTGGTGGACACGTCGGCGCAGCAGGTGCAGGGGGGCCTCGTCCCCGGCCGGGAGGGTGTCGGGCGGGTCCTGGACGGCGTCGGCGGGCAGGTCCGCGCGCTGGAGCCGGTCCAGGCCCGCGTCCACCCGGGCGTCCGGATCGGTGGGGTGCTCGGTGGCGAGCAGCAGGGCCCGGGGCGGCGTCCCGGGCACCAGCCGGGCCACGATCCGCAGGCGGCTGCCCCGGGCGGCGGCCAGCAGCCGCAGGTTGTCCCGGTACGGGAGCGAGGGATCGTCGTGGGCGGCGACCAGTCTCAGCGGCACGCCCGCGCAGTCGGCCAGGAGGCAGTCACCGGTGCTCTCGCGCACCGAGCCCAGGAGGGTCACCTCGAGGAACAGCAGGTCCTGCCCGTCGTTCAGGGCTCGGGCGACCTGCTCGGCGGCCGGTGCGGACCACAGCCGGTCCAGCGGCTCGGCGCGCCAGGCGGCGCCGGCCGCGCGGACCGCCCGCACCCCTGCCCCGGCGCCGAGACGGCCGGTCGGTGAGACCGTGGCACCGGACACCGCCAGGCCGGCGCGCGACAGTTCGCGGTGGGTCAGGGCGGTGTCGCCGAGCCGTACGGCACGGTCGGCCGCGCCCGTCGCCCGGGCGGGCCCGCCGGGCGCCACGTCGGACACCGTGTACAGGCGCCCTTCGGCGTCGGCGGTCCAGGTGACCACGCCCGCGTAGCCGGTGGCCGTCAGCACGGGTTCGGAGAACAGCCCGTACAGCCGCAGGGAGCCGTCCGGACGGTACGGCTGCCGTACCGTGCCGCGCAGTTCGGCCAGCTCGGCGCCCGTGGCGTGCGGGACGCGACGGGTGATGCCGAGCGTGGCGGCCAGCGCGGCGACGAGGTCGGTGAGGCGGTACGCCGGGTCGGCTGAGCGGGCGGCGCGCACCCCGGTCACCACGGAGATCGCCGCGGCCGCGGCGCGGGGCAGACCGGCGAGGCGGGCGGTGTGCGCGGCGCGCAGCAACTCCGCCTGGAGCACGGCGCCGGCACCGTCCGTGCCGGCCTCGAGCACGGCGGCCGCCGCGGCGTGGACCGCCCGGGCGGCGGCGCGTTGCTCGACGGTGGCGCCCTCGGCCGGAGCAGGGGCTGGGGTGACCCCGGCATGCGCACCGGCGGGAGCGGCATCCGGGTCGCCGGGGTCGACGGAGCGGGTGGCCGGGCGGTCCTGGGCCGCCGGCGCGTCCTCGGCGACCGGTGCTTCCTCGGCGACGGGTGCGTCGGCGGCGACCGGTGCCACGGAGGCCGCCGCCGCGCGGTGCAGGCAGTCGGGGGCGAGCAGGCAGCCGCAGCGGATCGCGTCCGCGCGGGACACCGTCCCGCCCTGCGCGTGCAGCACGACGTCGGTCTCGTCGTCCACGGCGATCCGTACGAGGTCGCCTTCGCGGACGACCGGGCGGGCGGCGAGTCTGGCGATGCCCGCGTCCAGCCGCTTGCGCAGGCGCGGCGACAGCGCCTCGACGAGTTCGGCGGTGACGGACGGGGCGACCGGAGGCAGGTCCGGGCTCATGCGATCTTCTCCCCTACCCAGCGGGCGAGTTCCAGCGGACTGAGGGCGGCGACGGGCATGCCCGCGGCGACGAGCTGGCCGGCGACTCCCGTGGAGTAGCGGGGGCGACCGGTGTCGTCGAGGCTCGCGCAGCCCAGGACGTGGCAGCCGGCCGAGACGAGCGCGCGCACCTCGGCGAGCAGACCGCCGAGCGGATAGCCCTCCTCGAAGTCGCTGACGACCACGACGAGGGTGCGCGAGGGCACGGTGACCAGTTCACGCGCGTGCCGCAGGCCGGCCGCGATGTGCGTACCGCCGCCCACGCTGACCTCCAGCAGCAGGGACAGCGGATCGTCCACGTGCCCGGTGAGGTCGATGACCTCCGTGGAGAACGCCAGGAAGTGGGTGGACAGCGTGGGCACGCCCGCCAGCACCGAGGCGGTCAGCGCGGCCCACACCGTGGACGCCTCCATGGACCCCGACACGTCGGTGACCAGGATTAGCCGCCAGTCGGCGCTCCGGCGCGCGCGGGTGCGGAAGACCGGCCGCTCGGGGATCACCCGGACCGTGCCGTCCGGCGCACGGCGCGCGGCCGCCAGGTTGGCCCGCAGGGTGCGCGGCAGGTCGAGGCCGCCGCCCGGGCGTCTGCTCGGGCGGGGCAGTGCGGTGCCGTGCAGGGCCGGTCGCAGCCGGGTGGCCAGTTGCCGGGTCAGCGCGTCGACCAGCCGCCGGACGAGCGGGCGCAGCGCGGCCAGCCGGGCCTCGGGCAGCCCGCCCGCGTGCCGCAGCACGGTGCGCAGCAGATCCACCGAGGGGCGCACGGCGTCCGCGTCCAGCTCGGCGAGCACGTCCCTGCGGCCCGACGCGGCGGCCGCGGCCAGCACTTCCTCGCGGATGCCCGGCCCGAACAGCGCGGCCAGTTCCTCCGACCACTCGCGCACGCCCGGGTACGGCGCCTGCCGTCCGCCGCCGGTGCCCCGGCCCGTCAGGTCCCCGCGGCTGCCCTCGCCGCGTCCGCTGCCGTACAACTCGTCCAGTGCGGTCGCCAACGGCGCGGCGGCGGCCGGGAGCCGGTCCGTGCGGCGGCCGAGGAGCAGGCGCCAGCGGTCGGCGGGGGCGAGACGGTGGTCCTCGGTGCCGGCGGCTCCGGGGGTGGCGTCCGTGGGCGAGGTGCCGGTCGGGGGCTGCGGGGTGGCGGTGTCCCCCGCCCCGGCGGGGGCCGGCGCGGGAAGCAGCCCCAGCGACCGCAGGGTGTCCCGCGCGGTGAGGTCCGCCCGCGTCCACGCGGCGAGCGCGGCCGGGTCGACGCCGTGCGTGTCGGTGACCCGCGCGGTGCCGAGGCGCTGCTCGACGGACACGAGGAGCCGGTCCCGGGCCGCGGGACTGAGCGTGTCGAAGCCGCCGCGCAGCGCGGGGAGCCGGTCGAGGAACGCCCGGTCGGGCAGCTCGGACACCCGGGTGAGCAGGGGCTCCAGCGCGGGCGCCGCCGCCTCCAGGAGCGGACCCGCGGCCGTCAGCAGCCCGCTGAGCCGGGCGGTGAGCGCGGCCCTGGATCCGGGGTCGGTGGCCCCGTCGACCCACGAGGCCACACGGTCCCCGAAGGCGTGCGCGTCCTCCTGCCCCAGCAGGACGCGCACCGCGCCCGCGGCGCCGCGCATCAGCGGGGATCCGTCGGCGGCCAGCCGGGCCAGGGCGGCAAGGAGGCGGATGCCGCCCGAGACGTCGGCACGGTGGGCCAGTTCGAGCAGGGCGTGGGCGTCGGCGGGGTCCTCCGAGCCGGTCAGACCGTCCACCTGGCGCACGGCCGCGGCCGTGAGCAGGTCCGCGACGCCGGTCACCCGGGCCACCCGGGCCGGCCCGGCGTCCAGTCCGGGGACGTGCCCGGCCCGCAGCCGGTCGAGGAGGGCCAGCCCGGACAGCAGCTCCGGCAGGGTGCCGGCCCGCGGCAGCACGCCGGCGAGGTCGTCGAGCCGCTCGTCGGCGAGTCCGGGCAGCCCGCACACCGCTGACTGTTCGAGCCCGGCCAGGGCCTGCGCGGCCGTCGGGCCGCCCTCGTCGCGCTCCGCCCGCCACCGCTGGCGCAGGACTCCTTCGGCGGCCTGCGCCGCGGTCACCCCGCGCGCGCCGGCCGCGGTCAGCATGGCCGCCGTGGCGGGTGTCCAGCGCACCTCCCAGCGGGAGGTGAGGGCGTCGGTGCCGCCCGCCGCGACGACCTCCTTGGCCTCCCCGTACGGCACCCCGCACACCGTCAGACGGCGCAGCAGCAGCTCCCGGCGCCGGTCGAGGTCGCTTCGCAGCGGGTCCAGCCGCAGGTCCCGTGACGTACCGGTGCCGCCGGTGTCCGGACCGGGCAGGCCGAGCCGTGCGACCTCGGCCTCCACCGCGGGGGCGAGACCGCTGCGCGGCGCCTGCGGCGCGGGGCGCCCGGTGCGCGTGCCGACGAGCACCCGTTCCATCGCCCGTGCCACGGCCCGCCCCCGCCCGTACGGCTCACCCTGCGCGAGTACCGTCTGCACGGCTTCGACCAGTTCGCCGCGGCCCGCCGCCGGGAGGCCGCGCAGCCGGGCGAGGTCCGAGGCGAACCGGCTGATCTCGCGCGCGTCGGCGGGGCCCGAGGGGTGGCCGAGGTCGCGCAGTTCGGCGCAGACGCGCACGGCGGCCCGTGTCAGGGCCTCTTCCAGCGCCGCCGGATCGCCGGCCGCGCGCAGCACCATGTGCTGCCACTCCGGGTCCCGGATGCCCGCCGGGTACCCGGACCGCTCGTCCAGGAGGGCGTAGGAGTACGGGATCAGCGAGGTCGTCCGGACGGGCCGCCGCGCGTCGTCGGCGGCGGTGCCGGACCGTGCGGGCGCCCGGACGGAGCCGCCGGCGGCCCCGGCGGCCTCCCGTACGGGCGCCGGATCCCCGCCACCGACGGCGCCGGCGTCCTGGCCTGCGAGCGCCGGGGCGTGGAACGCGCCGAGCACCACGGCCGCCCGCTCTCCGCGCGCCGTCGACTCGGCCAGCCGGTCCCGCATCCACCGCTCGCGCCGCAGGTCCAGCTCCGGCACCCCGCCCGCGGCGATCGCGTCCTCGCGCAGCGCCCACCCGGTGAGCAGGGCCGCCCGGCGCAGGGCCTCGGGCGGGGAGCCGGGGGCGGTGGCCTCGACCAGGCGGTCCCACAGGTCGTCCCCGGGACGGCCCGTCAGCCGGGCCCGCAGCGCGTCGCCGAGACCCGGGCCGCCGGTCCGCCGCCCGGCGGCCCTCCGTCCCTCGGCCCACGCGCGGTCGGCGAGCGGCAGATCGCAGGCGATGACCGGTACGCCGTGGCGGGCGGCCCAGCGCACGGCGGCCAGTTCGGGCGAGAAGTCCGCGAACGGATAGAACGCCGGCCCGTCGCCCTCACCGCCGTCGCCGGGCGCGGCGGCGAGGGCGACGGGGGCGCGCGTCTCCGGGTGCCCCAGCCAGGGCAGCCACTCCTGCATCTCGGCGGGCAGTTCGACGAGCAGCACGTCCGGCTTCGCCTCGTCGAGCAGCGCCGGCACGGCGGCGGCCAGGGAGGGCGCGTGGTGCCGTACGCCGACGAGGTAGGGCGCGGACGGGGCGGTGAGCGCGGCGAGCGCCCCGTCGGGCGGGAGGGGGAAGGGGGACGACGCGGCGGCGGAGGGCGAGCCGTCCGCGGCGGCGGCCCCGTGGGACAGGGACACGGCCGTCAGCCCTCCAGGACCGTGCGCAGGTCCCACAGGGTGCGCCAGGTGGCGGAGCCCTGCTCGGCGCGGCGCCGCACCGGACCGTCCCAGTAGCCGCGCAGCCGGGCGGCGTCCGCGGGGTCGTCCTTGCGGACCACGCCCAGCAGGTGCCCCGGCAGCAGCCCCAGCACATCACGGTCGCCCGGGAAGTAGGCCGCCGCGAGCGCGAGCGCCCCGGCGACCGACACGGCCTCGGCGGTGCTCATCACCGTGGACGGCCGTTCCACCTCCCAGCCCTCCGCCGACCGGCCTTCCCGGAGGTCCCGGAACGCGGTGACCAGTGCCTCCAGGACGGCGTCGTCGACCTGGAACGGTGCCCCGGCGCGCGCCACGGACGCCCGGGCCTGGCCGCGCACCAGCGCGATCTCCGCGTCGATGTCCCCGATGGGGCCGACCGTCTCGAAGTTGAAGCGGCGCTTGAGGGCCGCGGACATCTCGGAGACGCCCTTGTCGCGGAGGTTGGCGGTGGCGATGAGGTTGAAGCCGGGCGCGGCGTGCGCCAGGGCGTCCGCGGCGCCCGCGAGTTCGGGCACCGCCATCCGCCGCTCGGAGAGCAGCGACACGAGGGAGTCCTGCACTTCGGGCAGGCAGCGGGTGACCTCCTCGACGCGGGCGATCGCCCCCCGGGACATCGCGGTCAGCACGGGCGAGGGCACGAGCGCCTGGCGGCTGGGGCCCTGGGCGAGCAGCAGGGCGTAGTTCCAGCCGTACTTCAGCTGGTCCTCGGTCGTACCGGCGGTGCCCTGCACCACCAGGCCGCTGGTGCCGCACACGGCGGCGGACAGCAGCTCCGACAGCATCGACTTGGCCGTGCCGGGTTCGCCGACGAGCAGCAGGCCGCGCTCCCCCGCGAGCGTCACCACGCACCGTTCGACCAGCGCCCGGTCGCCGACGAACTTGCTCGCGATCGTCATGCGGCGCGGCACGCCGTCAGGCACGCCGGCGCCGTCGGGCAGCTTCAGCGGCTGTCCGCCGCTGCCGATGACGAACGTGACGACGGCGCGCGGGGTGAGCCGCCAGGCGGGCGGGCGCGGCCCGTCGTCGTAGGCGGCGAGGAAGGCCAGTTCGGTCGCGTACCGGTCCTCCGGCGGGTCGATCTGGCGGGCCGGGGCGTCGGGGAGGGTGGTGGTCATCGGTGCGGGTTCTTCCGGACGTGGGTGGACGGCGGTCATCGGCGGCGGCCCTTGCGGGTGGCGCGGGTGGTCAGTTCCTCGTACGCCGGGGCGTCACCGGCGCGTACGCGGTCCCACGCGCGCCCGAACAGCTCCGGCACCGGCACCGACGGCACCGCGCGGGCGTGCGTGCCGACCGGGTAGAGGCCCTGCTTCCAGACCTCCACCGGCAGGGCGGGCGCCTTCAGGTCGAGCCAGCCGCAGGGGAGGAAGAGGGTGCGTCCGGCGCGCGCCCGCCTGGCCTCGACGACCAGGCCGGTGGCCGCGAGTTCGGCACGGGCCTTCTTCGTCCGGGCCGGCTTCCAGCCCGTCCAGCGGGCGCAGTTGCGGTCCGTCGGATCGGGCAGGGCCAGCAGCTGCAGGTAGAGCACCGCCGCGTCCGCGCCCAGGCCGTGCGCCTGTGCGACCTCGGCGACCAGGCCGGGCGCGCTCAGCGACGGGTCCTGGGCGTACCCGGTGGGCCCCTCGGGGTCCGTGCCGGCCGCGACCGCACGGGCGAGGTCCTCGCCCAGGATCGTCCGCAGCGCCCGCATGCCGTGGCCCCGCGCGGGGCCGACGAGCCCTTCGACCAGTCCGAACACCGGGTCGTCCGCGCCGGTGAGGGCGGCCGGCCGGACCAGGACGGTCTCCTGGTCGCCGTACCAGGGGCGCAGCGCCAGTGCCTCGCCCACGGCGGTCAGACCCTGTGCGTCGGCGCCTCCGGTGGCCGGCATGCCGTACGCCTTGCGCAGTTCGGCGGCGGCCGGCGAGCCCTTCTCCGTCCACGCCAGGTCGAGGTCGAGCAGCAGTCCGGGATCCGCGACGCGGCGGCGCAGCGCGGCCAGCGCCCCGGGCAGCACGGCGCGCAGGGGGTGCCCGTAGGGCAGGGAGTAGGCGAGCCCCGCGAGGGCGGCCACGGCACGCGACAGGTCGTACCGCCCGGGCAGTGCCCTGGGATCGTCCGGCACCAGTTCGCCGTCCTTGCCGGGACGCTGCACCGTGGTGCGGCTGATCCACGGGGTGCGGTGCGGGTTGAGCACCTCCTCCGCGGTCCCGGTGGGCAGCCCCGCCAGGGACTGTTCCGCGGCCAGGTCCTCGGGCAGGCGGACGACTCCGGCGAGCCGGCCGGCCCACACCCGGCCCGCCGCTTCGGTGTCGGGTCCCGTCGTCCACAGGCCGGCGGGGTCGTCGGGCAGCAGCGCGCCGACCAGCGCGGCCCGGTCACCGGGGCCGAGCCAGCCCAGCAGCGCGTCGCCGAGCTGCTTCTGGCGGGGCTTCAGGCCGGTCGCGGCGATCACCTCGTCAGTGAGCTGCGGCGGCTTCCCCGCGAGCAGCAGGGCCGCCTGCACGGGTCCGAGCCCGTCCCGCGTCGCGGCGCACAGCGCGGCGGGCGCCTCCGGCTGCCAGGGCGCGGCCCCCTTCTCCCGGATCAGTCCGGTCACCGCGGCCAGCGCGTCGGCCGGGAACACCGGCGGGTAGGCGGTCTCCCGTTCCAGCGTGAAGTGGGCGACCGCGCCGAACGCACCGGACGGGTCGTGGTCCAGGGCCAGCCAGTGCACACGCCCTTCGCGGTGGTCGACGGTCTGGCTGCCGAGCACGACGACGGTCCGGCCGTCCCGGCGCAGCACCTGGCCGGTCCGCTCCTGCCTGGTGTGCGGCTCGCTGAGGACGATCTCGCGCAGCGCGCCACCGGGGGCGGCCAGGGGCCCCTCCGTGATCGCGTCGAACAGCAGGAGCAGCGCCTGCCGGTGCGTGTGCGTCATGGTGGCCGAGGCGGCGCGGTAGGCGAGCGGGCGCAGCAGTCCGAGCACGGACGGCCACACCAGGCCGATGCCGGGAAGGGTGTGCTCGTCGCTGTGCCAGCCGCCGGCGGGCCCGGTGAGCCGGGCCGATCCGGGCAGGGGCCTGCCACCGGCCGGGTTCCCGGACAGGACGTGGTTGACGGCCCGGATCTGGCGCAGCGCGCTCCAGCGCTGCTCGCCGCCCCACCAGCCGTGCAGGTTGGCGAGGCCGTCGACGGCCTCGCGCAGGGTCTGGTCGTCGCCGTTCTCGGGGCGGTAGCCGGCGAACATGCCGCGGGTGCGTTCGGCGTCCGTCGCCTGCCGCTCGGCCGGGGGCGCCACGAAGGCGGCGATCGACTCCGCGAGGCGCAGCACCCCGCGTGCGAGGCCGGCGACACCGGTGAGCACGTGCGGTTCCGTGAGGGCGGGCAGGCAGCGCGCGACGGTCTCCCGCAGGACCTCGTCGGCGCTCGGCACGGCGGGCTGCCCGGTGGCGTCCCCCGTGACGTGGCCCGCCCCGCCCGCCGCGGCGTGACCGGTGCCGGCCGCCGTGCCCGCCGCGGCCGCGTCGGCCTTCGCCCGGGCGGCTGCCGCGGCGACCTCGGCCTGACGCTCCGCCAGGGCCTGAGCGCCGGCCCGCAGCACGTCGTCCGCCTGCTCGTCGCTCAGCGCGCGCAGCAGCGCCGACGCGTTCTCGTCGCGCGGCCGCAGCGCGTGCCAGAAGTCGACCGGCGGGACGAGCCGCGTTCCGGCGGCGAACTCACCGCCGCGCTCCAGCGGGGTCACCCGTCCCAGCTCCAGCGGGCCGCCGTCGCCGTCCGCCGTGTACAGAGTGATCTGACGGTGGCCGGCGACGACGACGGGTTCGGCGCCGCCGGGCAGCCGCAGCGCCCCGACCGGAACGCCGGAGGTGCGGCCGGGCGCGGTGGGCAGGGTGGCGGTCCGGCCGTCCGGCGTGCCGACGGTGACGCGGGCCTCGTCGCCCTCGCCCTCGGCGCGCACCCAGCGGCCGAGGACGATGCCGTCCGTGCCGAACGGGCTGTGCTCAAGGCCGGGCTGAAGGGGCAGCACCGAGCAGTGCTGCTGGCGCAGGGTGGCGCCCTCGCGGATGCCGGAGCGCAGGAACGCGGGCAGCGAGGCACGCGCGTGGGTGCCGGTGGCCGGGTCGTACTCGAGCCACACGTGCTGCCGTCCCTGCCGTCCCTGGCGCCAGTACGAGGTGCCGTCCCCGAGGACGGGGCGGGTGGGCGGAAGGTCCGTGTCGCCGGCGTGCAGGGTGCGCCCGCCGGTGGCGCGGCCGCCGCCCGGCAGCGGGATCGAGGTGCCGCCCGCGTCACGGCCGCCGTACCAGCGCGGGATCCGCTCGCCGCCGAGCGCGAACACCTCGGAGGGGCGGGCCGACCAGTAGCCGTACTGCTTGCCGTCGTGCCACCACATCACCAGCAGTTCGCCGTCGGTGTAGCGGAACAGCGGCCGCTGCCAGCGGTCGAGCTCCGCCGGCAGGCGCAGGTCGTGCTCCAGCAGGATCTCCTGCGGCCCGACGACGATCGCCTTGTGCCGGCGGGACAGGATCAGCGCCGGCCAGGCCTCGTGGACGCCCAGGGTGTCGTCGCGGTCGGCCCTGGTCTCCGCGTCCAGCCGCCGCAGCGCCTCGTCCAGGGCGGGCCAGCCCAGCTCGTCCGGGATGCCGGCGCGCAGGGTGCGGCCGAGCAGCGGTGCGACGTCGACCGCGGCGGCCCGGGCCACGGCCTGCGGGCTGATGCGGGCCGCGACCGCGCGGAACGGGCGCAGCTTCTCCAGCGCCGCGCGTGCGGCGGGCAGTGCCGCCGCGGCGGAGAGTTCGGCGGCCGCGTCGTCCAGCCACTCGCGCAGTACGTCGGAGAGCACCGGGTGTCCGGCCAGTCCCTCCAGCAGGGCCGGGCCGAGGCCGTGGCCGGTCAGATTGCCGACGGCGGCGTACAGCAGGCGGCGGCCGGACGGGTCCGCGGCGAGGGCCGTCAGGTCCCGCCGCCCGGGCCGGGTCTCCTGGAGCCACTGGCCGAGAGGCAGATGGACGGTGTCGTGGGCCGGTGGCCAGGCCAGGGGTATGCTCTCGGCCACGCACAGGTCGAGCAGGTCGAGGTCGGCGCCGGCGTGCCAGCGGCCGGTGAAGAGGTCCACGGGACGGCCCTGGGCGCGCAGCCGTGGTGCCATCCGCCGCACCAGGGCGAGGGTGGCGGAGGAGCGTCCGCTGTGCGTGGCACCGTGCTTGCGGAACAGCGCCCAGCGGCTGAGCCAGTCCGCCGCGTCGGTGCCGTCGGCGGTGCCGGAGCCGTCGGCCGGGTCCGCTTCCTCCGCGGAGCCCCTGTCACCCGTCAGCAGGCCGTCGGCGCCGGTGTCCGCGAGCAGCGCCAGCCAGAACTCGTCGTCCTCGGTGGAGCGGCCCAGCCCGGCCGGCATGATCTCCAGCAGCCGCGCCCGTACGGCGGGCCGCTGTCCGGCCAGGACGACGAGCGTCGCCCGGTAGGTGTTCCAGAAGGTGGCCGGGGCCCGCACCGCCGCCGGGGAGGCCAGCAGATCGGCGACCAGGGCGCACTCCTCGGTGACCCGGTCCAGGCCCGCCGCCTTGATGAGGGCGCGCGCGTCCTGGGGCAGCGACGCGTACGGTGGCATGCCGGCCGCGCACCGTTCCACGGTGAGCTGCCGGTACTGCGCCCAGGCCTCGGCCGGGCTGAGCCGTGCCGCGAGGTCCTTCACATGCTCCTTGAGCGCCTTGACCGTCAGGGCCCCGGCGAAGGCGAACTCCAGGAACACGGCGCGCTGCCGCTCCTCGTCCACGCCGAGCGCGTGCACCCGCTCCGCGTCGCGTGCCTTGCCGAAGAAGGCGGCCGCGTAGGTGGTGTTCTCGTGCTGGAGGAAGACGCGGGCGGCCTGCTCGTAGAAGGTGGGCAGGAAGTGCGGCACGGCCCGGCCGAGCCGTTCGCCCAGTTCCTCGAAGCCCTCCTTGGCGGTGCCGGGGCGGGACTTGGCCTGGCGGGCCAGCCGCTCGACGTCCTTGACCAGCGCCAGCGCGTGGTGTCCGTTCGCCGGGTCGTTGACCAGCGCCCAGGCCGGGAAGCCGAGGGTCTCCCGGCGCACCTGCCCGACCTCGTGGGTCCGCGCGTCCCGGACGAGGCCGAGGAAGTCCATCGCGAGGTCCTCCGCCTCGCCGAGGGTGCCCGGCACCAGCCGCACGACGGTCCGTTCGTCCAGCGCCGGATGCGTGTACGTGCGGACGGTCAGGACGTCCGCGTCCTCGTGGTCCCTGCTGCCCGGGGGGAGGATGGCACCGGCGTCGAGCAGTGCGGCCGCCGTGGTCTCGTCGTACCGGGGTCCGTGGTGGGCGGGCCGGTCGTGGCGGGTCCCGCCGTGCGCGGATCCGTCGTGGGTCACCGTGTCGTCCGTCGTCATGCCGCGCGCTCCTCGTCCTCGATGTCCCGCCCGGCGTACAGCGCGGCCGCCATGCGCATGCCCTCGGACCAGGCCACCGGCCCGACCTGACCCAGTCTCAGCACCCGGCCGGCCGGGTCGGTGAAGACCAGCGGGCCGGTCTCGGTCTCCTCGTAGCCGTCGTAGTCGCCGACCCACACCCGGGCCTCGACGGCGCGGCCGTCCTCCAGCACCGAGCAGACGGCGTGGCCGCCGCGCACGCGGTAGCCGAGCTGCGTCGCGCGGCCGTGCAGGAAGCGCAGTTCCTTGAAGGCACCGCCCGCGTACTCCTCGACCGAGGTCGCGTCGGCGTCGAGCGCGGCGGGCCGCCGCCACACCTCGCGGAAGAGCTGCTGGGCCCGCTGTTCGACACCCAGCTCGACGGCGAACTCCCGCAGGTCCTCCAGGTCGTCGAGGAGCACCGGGTGCGGCAGGCGGACCAGTTCGGGGGTGAGCCGGACCGTGTCGCCGTCGGGGTCGACGAGGCCGAGACCGCGTTCGGGGTCGGCGTCCCGCAGGAACCCGGCGACCGTCCCGTCCTCCCCCGTGACCACCAGGTCACGCAGGGCGGCCCGCCACGCCGGGTCCGGCCACACCCGCACCAGGACGGCGAACGGCACCGGCAGCGAGCGCACCATCCACCGCTCCACGTCGGCCAGGCACTGCCGCTCGTGCCGTTCCAGCCACTCGGCGAGCTGGCGCAGCCCCACCACCGCCGGATCGTCGGCGATCTTCGGCGGTACGGACTTCAACCGCCGCCCGGCCGCGTTCCGGCACACCACCTTGCCGTCGTCGAGGGCGACTTCATAGCCGCCGGCCGACACCCACCCCATTTGTGTGCCTCCCGCACCCGCAATGATCAAGTGGCCGGAACTGTAGAGCACGGCACTGACAACGGGACCGCCGGCGCCGGTGCGAGGGGAAAACCCCTTGGCGGCGGTCGTGCGGCTGCCTTCCGTCGGCGGTGATGGAGATGTCCTTCCCCGGAAGCTGCCGGACAACCAGCACGAGATCCTGGTCCGCGCCCGCAAGGGGCCGGACGTCAGGCTGCCCGCCCAGCCGGTCGGTCCGGCCATGCCGCACGACCTGGTCCACGCGGTCGTGGAGACCGCCCTCGGCATCGACGACGGCTTCTGGGGGGGGCGATGGCGCGCGGCGCCACCTTCCAGGGGTTCGAGCTCGTCACCCCGGGCCGGCACCGGCGGTCCGGGCTGAAGGTGCTGCGCCGGGGCGGCGACGCCGTGATGGCCGCCGAGCTCTCCGTGAACTGGGCGTACCGCGTGTGGCGCGGTCTGTCCACGGACGGCCGCGGTGTCGGCCCGGCGCCGCTGGACGCCGGCTCCCTCGCCAGGACGGGGCCGCGCCTGGACGCGGCCGCCGCTCGCTGAACCGCGGTCCCCGAAGGCGGGGAACTCCTCTGGCACTGGGGCTCCGACCGCTGGTCGCCGGTCCGTTCCGCACGACCCCGCTGCGCTCCGGCCGGGAACCGGGCCGCGACGGCCCCGCGCGCGCTTCGGGGCACGCGGGGGCGGCGAAGCGGCCGGCGTGCCCGTGACGCCGGGGCGGATGCGGGCGGCAGGGCTGCCGCCCGCGTGCGCGGCGAGGAGTGAACCGGGGACCGGGGCCGGCTCAGCCGGTCCCCGTCCTCGCGTCCGAACGGGGCGGGGCCTGCCGGCCGGCAGGGGTGCGGGGTCCGCGGAGGGCCAGCGGTGCGGCCACCACGGTGGCCACCGCCATCACCGCGGCCGTGACGACGGCGTCACCGGTGGACAGGCTGCCGGCCGTGCCGGTGAACACGGCCACCAGCAGCGCCCGGCCGCTCATGTTCAGCGAGGACGCCGCTCCCTGCAGCTCGGGGAACACCTGGAGGGACCGGCCGAAGACGACGGGGTAGACGGCGGCGAAGCCGGCGCAGAAGACCGCGAGGGACACGGTGGTGGACACCGGGCCGTCACCGAGGACGAGGAACACGGCCACCCCGGTGAGCGTGGCGGCGGTGCCGCACGTCACGCTGCGTCCGGGACCGCCGAGCAGTTCCATGATCCTGGTGGCGAAGAGGCTGGTGACCGCGAACGACGCGACGACGACCAGCAGATGGCCCGCGAACGCCGGCGTGGACAGGCCGTAGGCGCCGGTGTAGAGGAACGAACTGGCGGCGATGAAGACCATGTAGGCGGCGAACAGCAGGCTCGGGACCAGGGACGCCGTGACGAACGCCCCGCTGCCCAGCAGTCGCCGGTAGTCGCCCGCCACCTGCCGGGTGCTCACCTCGCCCCGCCCGGTCCTGGTCTCGGGCAGGAACAGCGCCATCAGCAGCAGCGACACCAGGGTGACGGCGAAGACGACCGCGTAGTTGCCGCGCCAGCCGAGGGTGCGGTCGACCAGACCGCCGAGCGCCGGGGCCGCCGTCATGAACGCGGACATGGCGGCGTTGGTGAGCCCGAACATCCGCAGCATCCGGGCGCCCTCGTAGACGTCCGCGATGATCACGAAGACGAGCACGACGGAGGTGCTGGCGCCGATGCCCTGCACGAACCGGGACACCAGCAGGAACTCGATGCCGGGGGCCACCGCGCAACCCAGTGCGCCGACGAGCATGATGCCGTTGCCGGCCAGCATGACGCCGCGTCGGCCGAACCGGTCGGACAGCGGTCCGTGGACGAGGGCGCCCAGACAGTAGCCGAGGAAATTGCAGGTGACGGTCAGCTGGACGGACGACTCGGACGCGTCCAGCGCCCGGGCGATGCCGGGGAAGCTGGGCACGGACATGTCCAGCTCGACGATGGTGCCGATCAGCGCCACGACCAGCAGCGCGGGAAGGAATCTGTTCTCGTTCATGGCCTCGTGAGGGAAGGGGCGGGCCGCGCGGATTCCCGGGTCCGCGCGAGGCGCGACGGACGGCGGGTACGCCGGGGACCGGCCGGGTGAGGGAAGCGGGCACGTCGAACCGCGCCGTGCCGGAGCGGCGGCGCTCCCGGCACGGCTCAGCGGTGCGTGGCGAGTCTTCGGATCAGCGGCCACCAGGTGGCCTGCGCGTTGCGCGGCCTGCGGCCCGCCCGCTCGCCACCCGTGGCGTGTGACGCCGACTGCAACGTGGCCCCTTCTGCTCCCTCGGACGAGGTTGTCGTTCTCTCATCGTAGGCACGGGATCGTCGTCGGCCGCACCTGGTTTTCACGCCGGTGCGCCGCTCCGGTGCCACCCCGGTTCCTGCCTGCCGGGCGTACGGGACGGACCGCTCGATTAACCCGGACGGGTCAATTTCCTCCGGCGTGCCGGGTCCCGAGGCATGACCGGCCCACCGGCAGCCATATCTCCTGCATGGACGAATCGATCCCGGGCGGCCCGCTGCCGGCGCCGCGCCGCTCGAACGTGTCGGACATCGTGTTCACGGCCGATTTCGGCTCGGAGGCCCAGTGGGTCGCCGGCCGCTCGTGGGCCTATCCCGACGGCGGCCCGGTCAATCCGGGCGACGACAAGCTGGACTACCTGGTCCCGGACGCCGAGTACAGCCGTTCCGGGGTCTTCCGGGCCACCCGGCGCCCGGACGGCAGGTGGAACACGGGGCTGCTGACCACCGAGGGCAGCCGGGAGGAGTTCGTCGTCCGCTCGGGAGACGTCCTCGAGGCCCGCGTGCGGCTGCCGCACGAGGTCGGCGCCTGGCCGGCCATCTGGACCTGGCGGGACGGGGACCAGGAGATCGACGTCTTCGAATACCACCCCGACCACCCGGATCTCCTCGAGTTGAGCAACCACGTGCGGGACACGCACCGTTACGTCCGGGACAGCGCCGTCCGCCCGGGCGCCTGGGTGGACCTGCGCACCGAGTTCGGGCGGCGCTCGGTGGTCTGGTGGCTGAACGGCCGGGAGGTGTTCGCGGACGGACGGGGTGTCGGGCGTTCCTGGCACGCCTGCCTCATCGTCAACCTCTCGGTCTGCGCGGGCCGCTACCACCCGCCGCCGCCACCGGGGACGGACGAGATGTCCTTCGAGGTCGCTTCCCTGGTCGTACGGCGGCCGTCCGTCACCAGCCCCCTGCCCGGCGGGGCGGCCACCGTCCGGGACACCCGTTCGTCGGGTGCGGCGGAGGCGTAGACGTGGTGGAGGCCGAGGAGCGGTCCCGGGCGTGACGCCGTCCTCGTCGGTCAGTCCAGCAGGTTCAGGCGCCGGAGCTGGGGCCAGATCCGCGGCCAGGGTTGCTGCTGACCGGTGATCAGCGAGATCGGGCGGCCCTGGTAGTCGGTGTCGATGCCGAGCCCGTTGTCGACCGTGGCGACCTGCCGCACCACGCCGAAATGTGCGCGCACCGCGGGTTCGGGATCGCCGACGTAGATGACGGTGGTCCGGTCGGCGTCGGGTGCGCCGAAGAACCAGTAGCCCCGGGAACCGCTGTGCACGGCCGGCAGTCCGCGGGCGGGTCCGAAGTACGCCAGTGCGGAGGCCACCCAGTAGTCGTCGGACATGACGACGGTGCGGTCCCGCACACCGGGGGGAAGCCGGTGGTAGACCTCGCCGACCTGGTCGGCCAGTTCGGGCCAGCCGATCTCCGCGCGCTTGTCGAAGCGGTGCGGCGGCCGGTCGGCGTAGGCGTCCCGCGGCAGCAGCGGCAGGTCCGCGAGCGGCCACAGCACCGACACCGCGATCACGGGGCCCACCCACCGGCCCGGCAGGCCCGCGCGCCGCCGCTGGAAGCCGGCCGCGCCCGCCGCCCACAGGGCCGGGAACACCCCGTAGACGTAGTAGGCGCGTCCGCCGGTCAGGACGACGAAGCCGGTCACCAGGAGGGCGGCGACCGCGAGGAAGCGGCAGTCGGACGGTTCCCGGCCGGCGAGCAGCCTCGCGAGCCCGTACGCCCCCAGCACCAGACCGAGCACCGGCCCGAGGCCCAGGACCATCAGCGCCAGGTTCTCCGCGGTGCCGTCGATCCGCGACACCTCCGCGGCGATCGCCCCGCCCATCTCCCACTGCGGCCAGCCGTGCCGGTGCTGCCAGAGCAGCGTCGGCACGGCGGACAGCGCGGCGAGCGCGGCCCCCGCCCACAGGGACGGCCGGGTGAGCAGGGAACGGGGCCCGCACAGCAGTACGGCCGTCAGCAGCGCCGCGCAGTACACGGCGATCTGGAACTTGACCTGGAACGCCACGCCGACGACCGCACCCGCGGCGAGCAGCAGCCGGTCGCGTGGGACGCCTTCCCGGCGGGAGCGCACCCAGCGTGCCAGCAGCCAGCTCAGCAGGGTCCACAGGGTGAGGTCGAAGACCATGGTGGACAGCAGCCGCCCGAGCGCTCCGAAGGCCAGCGCGTAGGCGGCCGCGGTCAGCCACTGCGCCCGCCGGTCCGCGCCCATCTCCCGTGCCAGCAGCGCGGCCAGCACGATCCCGGCAGCGGTCGCCGCGATCGCCGGGAGGCGCAGCGCCCGCAGGGATCCCGGAGCGAGGGTGTCGGCCAGCAGCGCCAGCACCGGCACTCCGGGTGGCTGGTCGGCGTAGCCCCAGTCCAGGTGGCGGCCGGCGATGACGAAGTACAGCTCGTCGCCGTCGTAGCCGTGGCGCCCGGCGAACGCGAACAGCAGTGCCGCGGTCGAGGCCGCTATGCCGAACACCGGCCGCCAGGCGAGGGGGACCATCCCGGCCGGGTCCGGGAGGGCCCGGCCGGGCTGCCGCCGGGCGCCGTGGGAGGCAGTCTTCACGCTACTTCTCCAGGGTGAGGGCCCCGCCGCCGGTGTGCTTCAGCCCAGCGCGTCCAGGAGGGGGGCGTAGCAGCCGCCGCCGTCCGCGAGGGCGACCAGCATCCGGTACGGCTCCCAGGTGCGGTAGGCCTCCCGGCCCGGTTTGGACAGTTCCCGCTCCAGTCCCCAGGTCTCGAGCTGGATCGAGTGGCCGATGAGCAGGTCGATGTCGGAGGCGGTGCGCAGCAGGGGGCGCGCGAGCTCGGTCACCGCGGCCTGGAGCCGGCGGCGCCCCGCCGTCTCCTCCTCGGTCGGCACGGTGCCGTGCTCCGGTGGTGCGAAGGCGAGTTTCACGAGCTCGTTGAGGTCAAGGTGCACCGGGGCGAGCACCGCGAATTCGAAGTCGAGCAGCGACACCACCCGGGTGCCGTCCCACAGGGCGTTGACCGGTGACAGGTCGCCGTGGTTGAGGACGGGCACCGCGCCGGGCAGTGCCGCCCAGTGCTGGTCCAGGGCGCGGGCCAGGCGCGCGAACTCGCGGCCGGTGAGGACGTCCGCGGTGTGCAGTCGCCGCAGCCCCGCCTTGGCTTCGTCCGGCGTCGTCGCGTAGAAGGGGTTGCGCTTCCGGACCAGCGGGCGGGCGGCGTCCGGGGCGACCCGGTGCACTGCCCGCGCCCTGGCCCACAGCTGTCGCGTGGCCGTGATGCGCCGGTCCCAGTCGAGGTCCGCCCAGACGTCGTCCAGGCTGCTCGCGGCGATCTCCTCCGTGACCACCCACTCGTATCCGCCGGTGGTCCCGGTGTCCACGACGCTCGGGTAGCCGACCTCCCGCGGCAGCACGGCGGCCAGCCGGGCTTCGCGGCTCAGGTCGTCGGTGCCCGGCACCCGGGCGACCCGCACCGCCAGACCGCCTGCCAGCCAGGTGGCGTTGGTCCAGCCGGCCGCGCGCCGGGCCTGGACGAAGTCCACCCCGTGCCGCCGGAAGACCTCGGCGGCCACCGAGGCGAGTGCGTCGGCGCGGTCGGCGGTGCCCCGTGCGCCGGGCGGCACTAGTCCGCCCTCAGCCGCAGGGAGACGACCAGCCGCAGCGGGTCGGGGCCGCCGGGCAGCCGCAGCAGCGGCGGGACCTCGTGCCACATGCGCGGTCCGAGGAGCCGGGCGTCGCCGTCGCGGTCGTACATCGTCTCCAGGAAGCCGTCGCGCAGTATGCGCATGGCTCCGACGGTGTCGTAGCAGAGCGGGAACTGCAGGTTGAACCGGTCGAGGTCGGTGTCGTGCTCGGCCCCGTGCGGGCCGATGTAGTCGCCCTCCCGGTAGGCCAGCAGGAACAACCGCTCGTAGCGCAGGGTCCGGCCGGTGATCCGGCCGACCAGCGGGAGCAGTTCCTCGGCGGCGCGTTCGGCCCAGTCGAGCAGGCCCTGCTCGCGGAAGACCGTGGTGACGCGTTCGGCGTGCTCCGGGGAGTCGGCCCTGGTGTCGATGCGCAGCAGGCGGAAGCCGTAGCCGAGCTTTCCGTCGTCCTCGGCGTGCCGCTCGGCGTCGAGGACCGGTTCGTCGCGGAGGCGGTCGTAGGCCGAGCGGGCCGCGACGCGCAGCTCGGTGACGTCCGCGACCTGCGGGAGCTGGGCGCAGCGGTGGGCGGCGTAGTGGGCGCGGAAGGCTTCCAGGGACTGTTCGGGGCGGAGCGTGTCGAACGAGGCGACGAGCTGGTCGGCGTCGGCGACCATGGAACCCCCTTCAATGGCGGTGGATGCGCGGATTGTCGCGGTGGTGTTGCTCAGGCGGTGCCGAGGACCACCAGGCGGCGGCTGGAGACGGTGAACGTGCCGCCGTGTTCGTCCATGACGCGGGTCTCGGAGAAACCGGCGGTGCGGAACCATTCCACGATCTCGGGGGCCGTGAACATGCGGACGCTGTAGCGGGCGCGCTCCACCTTCGAGCCCCGGATGGTGATCTTCTCCGCGTAGTAGCGGCTGGCCTCGGCGTCCAGTTCCTGGATGTCGATGGCCATGTTGCCGCCCCGGCGCAGCACGTCGACGTGCATCTCGTGGTTGGCGAGGATGCTCGGTATGTGCCGGTAGGGAGAGTGCATGTCGAGCAGGAAGCGGCCTCCGGGGCGCAGGGCCCGCCGGTAGCGGCGGAGGATGTCCCGGTCGGTCTCGTCGTCGAAGTAGCCGAAGGAGCTGTACCAGGAGACGGCGGCGTCGAACTCGGCGTCGAAGTCCATCTCCCGCAGGTCGAGCAGCCGGTAGTCGACGTCGACGCCGCGCTGCCCGGCCTCGGCGGCGGCCATCTCGAGGAAGCGTTCGTCCCGGTCCACACCGACCACCGCATATCCCTGGGCGGCCAGCACATTGGCGTGCCGGCCGTGCCCGCAGGGCGCGTCGAGAAGGGCCATCCCCGGTTCGAATCCACCGAGTTTCACCATGGCCGCCGCTTCTCGCTCGCTCAGTTCGGGAGTGAGGTCGGGAAGGTCGAAGAAATCGTAGTCGTCGCCGAAAAGGATGTCCCAGTCCACATGCGGTTTCCTGGAATTCATGACGGTCAGGCTAGGACCGGACGCGGGATTTCGGCAATGAGTTCAATCGCCGTGCCATACGCGCCACAGGGCGGCGTAGGCGCCGTTCGCGGCCAGGAGTTCCTGATGACTTCCGAGTTCCTTTATCCGGCCGTTCTCCAGCACGGCGATCCGGTCGGCGCTCTGCGCGGTGTGCAGCCGGTGCGCGATGGCGATGACGGTGCGGTCGCTCAGTACGGCGGCGAGGGCGCGCTCGGTGTGCCGGGCGGTGGCCGGGTCCAGCAGCGCGGTGGCCTCGTCGAGGACCACGGTGTGCGGGTCGGCGAGGACCAGCCGGGCCAGCGCGATCTGCTGCGCCTGGGCGGCGGTCAGCTGGTGGCCTCCGGAGCCGACCACCGTCTCCGGTCCGTCGGGCAGGGCCGCCGCCCACTCCGCGGCACCGACCGCCTTCAGCGCGTGCTCGACCTCGTCGTCGGCGGCGGGCCGGGCGAGCGTGACGTTCTCCCGCAGGGTGCCGCGGAAGATGTGGTGGTCCTGGGTGACCAGCGCGATACGGCGTCTGAGTTCCTCGGTGCCGAGGTCGACCAGTCGCACGCCACCGAGTTCGACGGTCCCGGAGACCGGTTCGTAGACGCCGGCCAGGAGTTTGCCGAGGGTGGACTTCCCGGAACCGGACGGGCCGACCACGGCCAGCCGCTCCCCGGGGGCGAGATCCAGGTCGACGCCGTGCAGGATGTCGCGGCCCGGCACGTACGAGTAGCCGGCCGAGCGGGCGGTGAGCTGCCGGCCGTCGGGGCGGGCGCCGCTGGGGCGGCGGTCGTCGGGGAGTTCGCTGACGCCGAGCACCCGGGCGAGCGAGGCGGAGCCGATCTGGAGTTCGTCCATCCAGCTCAGCACGTCGTCCAGCGGGAAGATCAGCTGCCGTACGTAGAGCGTGGCCGCGACGGCCTGGCCCACGGTGGCCAGGCCCTGGGTGTAGAGCAGCCCGCCGATCGCCAGGGTCGCCACGACGGGGACGACGTAGCTGAGCTCGACCGTCAGGTACCAGGAGCTGCGCAGCCACATCGTGTGCCGTTCGGCTTCGTAGGCCTCGGCGAGGTCGCGGTCGAGGGCGCGCCGCCGCCATGCCTGGAGCCGCAGCGCCTCGACCGTGCGGGCGCCGGGAACCGTCTCCGCGAGGGTGTCGCCGAGCGCGGTGTAGCTGGCGCCGCGGCGCCGGTAGGCGGCCTGCGACCGGCGCAGGTACCAGCGCGTGCCGGCCCACAGCAGCGGGACGACAACGAGGCTGGGCAGCGCGGTGAGGGGGCCGACCAGCACCAGCGCCGCGAAGGTGAACAGGCAGGTCATCAGTGCGATCAGGGTTTCGGGCACTCCGTAGCGCACGGTGTTGGTGAGCGCGTCGGTGTCGCGGGAGGCCCGGGTGATGAGGTCGCCGGGCTCGGCGTCCTCCACGGTCGGCAGGGGCAGCCGGACGACGCGGTCGACGAAGTCCTCGCGGACCTCGGCGGTGACCTTCTCGCCGAACCGGCAGGAGCGCTGCACCGCCCAGTAGGTCAGGACGGCCTGTGCCACCAGGGACAGCAGCAGGGCGATCCCGATGTGGTCGACGGTGCTGAGGGTGGTGCCCCGGACGACCTCGTCGAGGAGGCGTCCGATCAGCCAGGGCCCGAGCAGGCCGCAGACGGCGGCCAGCCCGTGCAGGGCCAGCATCCAGGTGAGGTCGCGGGCGTGACGGCGGGCCAGCGCCGCTCCGTGCGCCCGGACTTCGGCGGTGCCGGCGACGGGCAGCCGGGTCCGGCTCATTCGGCGCTCCCCCGGGTCACGAGGTCGGTGGACGGCAGGGGCCCGGGCGGGGCCTCGCCGGTCTCGCGTTGGATGACGAGGCGGTAGTCCTCGCTGGCCGCGAGCAGTTCCCGGTGGGTGCCGGCCGCCGCGACCCGGCCGCCGGACAGGAAGGAGACCCGGTCGGCCTGGTTGAGCAGCAGCGGGCTGGAGCTGACGAGGACGGTGGTGCGGCCGGACCGGGCGGCGCGCAGCCGTCGCCCTATGAGGTCCTCGGTGTGCGCGTCGACCGCCGAGGTGGGGTCGACCACGATGAGCACGTCGGGGTCGGCGAGCAGGGCGCGGGCCAGGACCAGGCGCTGGCGCTGGCCGCCGGAGAAGTGGCGGCCGTCGGCGGTGATGTCGGTGTCGAGGCCGTCGGGCAGGAGGCCGACGATGTCCTCGGCGGCGGCCGCCCGGAGGGCCGCGGTGATGGCGGTGTCGTCTGCCGTCACGTGCGGGTCGAGGCTCGCGCGCAGCGGTCCGCGGAAGAGCCGGGGCCGGTTGTCGACGACCAGGATGCGGCGGCGGACCTCGTCGGGGGCCAGCGCGGTGAGGAGCCGGCCGTCGTGGCGGACGGGGGCCTCGTCGTATCCGCCGAGCCGGTCGGCGAGCCGCACGCCCTCCGCCGAGGGTGCCACGACGACGTGGAAGGTTCCGGGGGTGACCGTGAGGCCGGTGGTCTCGTCGACGAGCGCGGTGGCCAGGGTGCCCATGGGCCCGTCGGCGTGCTCGGGCGCTGCCTTCGGCCGCATGCGCAGGACGGTGACCACGCGGCGGGCGGCGACGTGGGCGCGGGCGAACCGGTCGGCGGTCTCGGTGAAGATGCCCAGCGGCTCGACGAGGAAGGCCGCGTAGGCGTAGAAGGCGACCAGTTCGCCCGGGGAGACGCTGCCGTCGAGCGCCGCGCGCGCGCCGATCCATGTGACGGTGCCGACCAGCAGACCGGGCAGCAGCACCTGGGCCGCGCGGATCAGGGCCTCCGCGCCGGCGACCCGGGCGCCCGCGGCCCGTACCCGCTGCGAGCGTTCCCGGTAGGAGCGGGCGAAGGGCGTCTCGCCGCCGATGCCGCGCAGGACGCGCAGTCCCGCGACCACGTCGGTGAGCCGGGAGGTCAGTTCGCCCTGGAGGTCGCGGTAGGCGCTCTGCCGGCGGTGCAGCGGCCGCAGGGTGTAGCCCATGGTGAGGACGATCGCGGGGACCGCGACGATCAGCATCATGCCGAGGGTGGCGGACTGCCGGACCAAGACGACCGAGACCAGGACGACCGAGATCACGGCGCCGACGGTCCGTCCGACGATGTCGAAGGCGTGGCCCAGCGCGTTCATGTCCGAGGTGCCGACGCTGACCAGCTCGCCCTCGTCCACCCGCCGCTCCAGGGTGGCGCCGAGGGTGTTGGCGTGCCCGACCACGAGCTGCACGGTGCGGAAGCCGGCGGAGAGGGAGTTGTACATGTTGAGACGGCGGCGGACGGTTCCGGAGACGGCCTGGACCACGCCGAGTCCGAGCAGGACGGCCGACCAGGACAGGACGGCGTCCATGTCGCCGGGCACCAGTCCGTCGTCGATGGCCTCCCGGATGACCACCGGCATGAGCGCCTGGGAGCCGAGCCACAGCACGCCGCAGAACGCGGCGGCGCTCAGCGGCCAGGCGATGCGACCCGCGAGCCACAGCAAAAACCGTGCGGCTGAACGAATATCCGGATTTCCTGGGTCTGCGGCAGGTAACGGGCGCATTGCGCAATGATACCGAGCCCGGCGGACGGTGCGTCAACCAGGAGCCGTTCGAGTGCGGGAAGTGAGCAGTTGAACGTTTCCTCCGGATAGCCGCACCTGTCACCCGTGGCTGCCACTGTGTAGCTTCGTCATTCCGCAGGCAACCCGACGGAGGGAAATATCACCCGTGTTGATTCATGAAACTCCGCTGGCCGGCGCCGCTCTCATCGAACTGAGCGAATTGAGGGACGAAAGGGGGTTCTTCTCCCGCTCGTTCTGCCGGGAGGAGTTCGAGCGGGCGGGACTGGAGCCCGCCGTGGTCCAGTGCAATCTCTCGTTCAACCACCGCGCCGGCACGCTCCGCGGATTCCACTATCAGACGGAGCCGAACGCCGAGGCGAAGACGATTCGCTGCACGCGCGGCGCGATCTACGACGTGATCGTCGATCTGCGTCCCGACTCCCCCACGTTCCTGCGGCACTTCGGCGCGGAACTCACCGCCGACAACCGGCTCGCCCTGCACGTCCCCCGCAACTTCGCGCACGCGTACCTGACACTGGCCGACGACACGGAGACGGTGTACCAGGTCTCCGCCGCCTACACCCCCGGCGCGGAAAGGGGTCTGCGCTGGAACGATCCGGCGCTCGGGGTCGAGTGGCCGGCGCCGGTGAAGCTGGTGTCGGACAAGGACGCCGGCTGGCCGCTGCTGTCCGAGGTGCCGGCGGGGTCGCGATGATCATCGTCGACACCGCGCTGCGCCGGCGCGAGGAGCGGGACCGGCCGATACGGGTCGGCATGGTGGGCGCCGGTTTCATGGGGCGCGGACTGGCACGCCACATCGTACGGTCGGTGCCCGGCATGCGGCTGGCGGCAATCGCCAACCGGAGCCTCGCCACCGCCGAGCGCGCGTACACCGAGGCGGGCGTGCGGCCGGTGCGGGCGAACGGCGCGGGCGATGTCGAGGCCGCCGTGGCCGCCGGACGTCCCGTGGTCACCGAGGACGCCTTCGCGCTGCTCGCCGCCGAGGGGATCGACTGCCTGGTCGACGTCACCGGCGCGGTGGAGTTCGGTGCCAGGGTCACCGTGGCCGCCCTGGAGCGGGGGCTGCCCGTGGTGACGATGAACGCGGAACTGGACGGCACCGTCGGCCCGCTGCTCGCCCACCGGGCCCGTGCGGCGGGGGTCGTGCTCACCGCTGCGGACGGCGACCAGCCCGGCGTGCAGGGCAACCTGCTGCGCTTCGTGCGCGGTCTGGGAGTCACCCCGCTGGTCGCCGGCAACGTCAAGGGCCTCCAGGACGAGTACCGCACCCCCGCCACGCAGAAGGCGTTCGCCGAACGCTGGGGCCAGAACGTGCACATGGTCACGAGTTTCGCCGACGGCACGAAGGTCTCCTTCGAGCAGGCCATCGTCGCCAACGCCCACGGCCTGACCGTGGCGCGGCGGGGCATGTACGGACGCGGGCACACCGGCCACGTCGACGAGCTCACCGGCGTCTACGACATCGACGAGCTGCGTGAACTGGGCGGTGTCGTCGACTACGTGGTGGGCGCCAGGCCCGGGCCCGGCGTGTATGTGATCGGCACCCATGACGACCCCCGGCAGCGGCACTACCTGGAGCTGTACAAGCTCGGGAAGGGCCCGCTCTACAGTTTCTACACGCCCTATCACCTGTGCCACTTCGAGGTCCCGCACACCATCGCGCGCGCGGTCGACTTCGCCGACGCCGCGCTGACGCCGCCGGCCGGCCCGCGGGTCGACGTGGTGGCCACCGCCAAGCGCGACCTGAAGGCCGGCACGGTCGTGGACGGCATCGGCGGCTACGACACCTACGGCGTCGCCGAGACCCACGCGGCGACCCTGGCGTCCCGGCTGCTGCCCATGGGGGTCGCCGAGGGCTGCGTGCTGCGCCGGGACATCGCCCGGGACGCGGTGCTCACCTATGACGACGTACGGCTGCCGGCGGGCCGGCTGGTCGACCGGCTGCGCGAGGAGCAGAACGAGCTGTTCCCGGGCTGACGGACCGGTTCCCCGGCTGCTCCCACACCTTCCAGGGCGCGTCGCCGGCCGCCCACAGCTCGTTGAGGTGCTGGTAGTCCTTGAAGGTGTCCATCGCGCACCAGAAGTCGTGGTGGGGGTGCAGGGTGAGCTGCCGGTCGCGGGCCAGGCGCTGGAGCGGGGCGCTCTCCAGCCACAGCTTCGGGTCGTCGTCGAGGTAGTCGTCGAGGAATTCGCGGCGGAACATGAAGAACCCGCCGGAGACGAAACCGGTCACCCGGGTCGGCTTCTCGTTGAACTCCAGCACCTGGTCGTCCTCGACGTCCATCTCGCCGAACTTCGACGTCGGGTGGATACCGGTGACGGTGCCGATCCGGCCGGCAGCGCGGTGCTCCTTCTCCAGCGCCGCCAGGTCGATGTTCCCGACCCCGTCGCCGTAGCCCATCATGAAGTCGTCGGTGTCCACGTAGCGCCGCACGCGGCGCAGCCGAGCGCCGGTCGCCGTGTCCAGGCCGGTCTCGGCGAACGTGATCTCCCAGTTCTCGTCGGCCCGGTCGTCGTGGAAGCGGATCCGGTGCTCGTCACTGAGGGAGATGGTGAAGTCCGAGAGCTGGGCACGGTAGTCGAGGAAGAACTGCTTGATGGCCCAGCCCTTGTAGCCGAGGCACAGCACGAACCGGCGGAAGCCGTAGTGGCTGTAGATCTTCATGATGTGCCACAGGATGGGCCGGCCCCCGATGTCCACCATGGCCTTGGGCAGCCGTTCGCTCGCCTCCCTGATCCGGGTGCCGTAGCCCCCGCACAGGAGCACCACCGGAATGTCCGAGTCCACTGTCATCCCTCCTCAGCCGTGGCCGTGCGATGGTCCCCGTCCCGCCGGACGCGCGCGGGGCGCACCCGCAGGTCCCCGTCGAGCGAGCCCTCCCGCCGGCGGCGTTCGAGGACGGCGAGCCGGGTGAAGTCGTGCTCGAAGGCGGCGCGGGTCAGGCCCCGAGCGCGGTACTCCCTCGCCAGCTGGGCCGCGCCGTCGGGGATCGTCCAGGTGGCCCGGTGGCCCAGTTCGGTGCGGGCCCTGGTGAAGTCGACCCGGTAGGAGCGCGGGTCGTTGCCGGTCTCGCCGGTGATCTCCACCACCGAGCCGGGCACCGCCGCAGCGGCGGCCTCGGCGATCTCGGCCACGGTCCGGTTGTTCTCCTCGGTGCCGATGTTGAACGCCCGCGCCCGCACCGTGGCGGCGGGTGCGGCCAGTCCGGCCAGCACCGCCCGCGCGATGTCCTCGGCGTGCACCAGGGGCCGCCACGCGGTGCCGTCGGACAGCACGGTGACCCGGCCGCCCAGCACCGCCCGCCCCACCAGGTTGTTGAGCACGATGTCGGAGCGCAGCCGCGGCGAGAAGCCGAAGGCGGTGGCGTTGCGCAGGAAGAACGGCGCGAAGCCGGAGTCGGCCAGCTCCACGAGGTCGTCCTCGACCCGCACCTTGGACACGGCGTAGGGGGTGACCGGCTTGAGGGGGGCGTCCTCGTCGACCGGTGCGTCGCCGCTCTGCGCCCCGTACACCGAGCAGGTCGAGGCGTAGGCGAACCGGGTGACGCCGGCCTCCTTCGCCAGCCGGGCGAGGCGGGTGGAGGCGTGGTGGTTGACGGCGTGGGTGAGCTCAGGGTCCAGCGAGCCCAGGGGGTCGTTGGAGAGGGCGGCCAGGTGCACGACGGCGTCATAGCCGCGGAGGGTGTCCACGGTGACGTCACGCAGGTCCAGGGCGAGGCCGGGGACGTCCGGGACGTCCAGGGCGCCGAGTACCCGGGAGGCGAACAGGCCGCTGTCCAGGCCGGTGACCTGGTGGCCCGCGGCGGTCAGCACGGGGGCCATCACGGTGCCGAGGTAGCCCTGATGGCCGGTGAGCAGGATGCGCACGGAGCTTGGCTCCCTTGTGTCGGTCGCGTACGGCTGTCTCGGCCGTGCGCGGCTGTCCGGGTCGGGTACGGCTGTCTCGGCCGCGTACGGCTGCTCAGCCGAGGACGGCGCGCCAGCGCGGGTCGGTGACGTCGACGCCGGACGAGGCGAGCTTTCCGCGCAGGTCGTCCCGCAGCCGGCCCAGGGTGGTGCCGGACTGCCGCAGGTTGGCGGCGAGCCGGGTGCCGCGGGCGCGGTAGGCGGGGGGCGCGTCGGGGCGGGCGGTGAAGTTCTCCAGCAGCAGCGCGTCGATGTGCGCCGACCACGGCAGCTCGTGGATGCCGGCGGCGATCTCGCTGGGCCGCAGCCGGTGCCAGTAGGAGATGCCCCCGGCGTGCACCATCTGCGCGGAGAAGACCTTGGTGCCGGGGAAGCTGTGGAAGTGGGCGATCCGCCAGCCCGCGGCCAGGGCCATGAGCTGGTAGAACATCAGCCCGTCGAAGACGACCCGGATGACGCCGTTGCCGTTCTGGGCGTGGTGGTGGCGCTCGTGGCTGCGGACCTCGCGCCCGTCGTCGAGCACGTCCAGCAGGCCGCCCTGCGGAAAGGGCAGGCGCGGGCCCTCCATGGCCAGCACCTTGGCGAGCGCCGCCTCGTGGTGCGGCTCGATCAGGCGCACCATGGCGCCGTCGATCTCCTTCTCGGGGCCGGGCGGTGTGTAGGAGTACGCCGCCGGCGAGACGGGGCCGCCGATGGCGCGCTCGATCTCGGGGCGGGCCAGCGGGTTGATCGCCATGAACGGCGGCGCGGCCAGCGGGATCGGGCCGTAGCTGAGCGGGCTGCTGACGGCGACGTCCGGTTCCAGATCGTCGGTGCACCGAGTGAACCAGTCGGCGTCCATGACGAAGCAGTCGCTGTCGACGATGCCGAACGGCCGGTCGAGGTTGCGCAGCAGGAACTCGAAGATCTCGTGGCTGCCGACCCGTTCGTCCAGGTCGAAGGCGGGCCGGCCGCCGGACATGGTGTCGCGCAGGCGGATCTCGTCGTCGGTGAGCCCGCTGCACACGAAGGCGATGTTGAGCCGGGGCGGCACGAAACGCAGGAAGTGCTGGATGACGTGCATCAGTCCGGAGGAGAAGAAACAGAACCACACCGGTGTGTCGGCGGGAAGTCCGGCCAGGAACGTACGGAACCGCTCGTCCTGGGACAGCAGGGCCTCCTCGTAGGAGGGGTCCGCTGCGCGGGCCGGAGCGGGATGCGCGCTGGTCTGCATACAGGCCTCATGACGTCGAACTGGTGGTGGACGGCACGTTCACCGCTGCCCCCGCCCGGGCCGCGCGGGCCGGGGTCCGGCGCTCGCGCGGCCCGGGCGGCCGGGCGGTGTCCGCGGCGGGGTCAGAGGACGTCCCAGTACTCCCCGAGCAGGAACGGCATCCCGAAGGAGACCGACTTCTTGTCGTTGGGGCGGTACTTGTCGCGGGGGATGGTGCGGAAGTCCATGCTGACCCGGCTGATGTCGGTGTCGTTGACGACGTTCCCGTGCCAGGTGTTGGCGCCGTCGAAGACGATCACGTCGCCGTACTCGGCGCGCACGGGTTCCTTGTCGATCCACACCGTGTTGTTGCCGTAGGCGCGGGTGAGCGGCACCCAGTAGTTGACCTCGTTGGGGTCGTGCCCGAAGTCGCTGTCGCGGTGCCAGTCGCCGACGGCGAGGGAGTTGCGCAGGTGCACCCGGAAGGTGGGCACGCGCTGGATGTAGTGGTGTTCCGCGTCCGCGCCGAGCAGGGTGCGGGCCAGCTCGCGGTAGGCCGGCTCGACGGCGTCGAAGGCCTCGTAGAACCGCTTGTGGTAGTCGGTGCTCTGGTCGGTCTCCCGGGTCGCGACCCGGTCACTCGCCGCGAGGCCCTCCAGGTCGTCCACCGCCAGCACCTTGCGCACCAGATCCCCGAGCGGGATCTTCCCGACGTCGTAGTGCAGCCGTGTGAATGCCGCCATGTCCCCTCCTCAGATCCGCATCCGGCCGCGCAGCCGGGTGCACCGCCGGTACCAGCCGTCCACCAGTTCGTCGGTCGCGGGGTCGCCGGACTCCCCGTCGCTCTCCTCGAACCCCCGGCCCGCCGCGCGCAGGGCCAGGCGTCGTGCCGCGATGCGCAGCGGGACCGCCGGCACGGTCAGCTCCTCCAGGACGCTGCCCACCCGCTCCAGCGGGCCGAGGTCGAAGAACTGCCGCTGCCAGCGCAGTTCGTTGTACCGCCAGTCCTTCAGGCCGTTGAAGCCGCGGCCCGCGTTGTGGTGCATGACGTCCTGGAGGTCCTGCACCATGACGCGCTTCCCGGCGGCGCGCACCAGGGAGGCGAGGATGACGCCGAGCCCCTCGAAACCGCGGTAGCGGCCCGCCGGGAAGCGCACGTTCTCGATGACCCAGCGGTTGACGCACAGGATGACGTCGTCCACGGCGTGCACCTCGTGCAGGCCCGAGCCGTAGTCGTGCACCTTGTCGTAGTCGGTGACGCGGCCGCGCCTGGTCGCCTTCTCGTTCCACCAGGCCAGGGAGACGGTGTCCGAGCCGCCGAGGGAGCCGAGCATGCCGACGGAGTCGTCCTCGAAGACCGGTGCGGCGACGTCGGCGGGGTTCTTGCGCAGCTCGACGTCGTCGTGGAGCATCACCAGGCCGGTGACCTCCGAGTTGGCGGCGGCCTGGTCGAACATGGCGTTGTACGCCTCGAACAGGGAGCGCTGGTTGCGCATGGTGAACAACGGGCTGCCCGGTGTCCGGACGCGCTCGATTCCCGGACGGCAGATGCGGTCGAACAGGTCGGACGGGCCGACGCAGACTCCGTATCCGATCACGTTGGGGCGAACCTCCTGTCGCGGTCGGGGGGGTGAGTGGCCTGCGGCCGAAGGGGGCCGCCGCAGGCCCGGACCGGACGTCAGAACCGGTAGGTCTCCAGGGAGCCGGTCCGCCGGACGTCCAGCGTGGCGCAGTGGAAGCCGCCGCCGAGGGTGCGCGAGTGCGTGAGCTGGAGCGGCAGCACGTCGACGCCGTGCTTCTCCAGCACCTTGATCAGGCCGGTCTGACGGCGGTCGACGACCGCGAGGTCGGGGCGGACCACCAGCAGGTTCATGCCGATCCACACCGAGCAGTGCGGCTTGTCCCCGGTGAAGCCGATGTCCACCAGCTCCGGGCAGACGACGGTCTGCCAGGAGCGCAGGAAGTCCGGCATGTTGTCGTCGTTGACGCGCGCCGGGTTGACGAGGACCAGGCCCGGGCGCAGCGGCACGATCGTGGAGTCGACGTGCGTGGAGGCGTACAGGCCGCGGCAGGGGTGGACCTTGTAGGTGCTGCCGAGCGCCGACTGGAGCCATTTCGCGCCCAGTTCGTTGCCGCTGTCGGAGACCAGGTAGAGCAGGTCGGTGCCGAACCGGAGCACGTTGGCGGCGTCGAACACCGGCTCCAGGTCGGTCAGCCGCTGTCCCGCGGGCGCGGTCGGCTCGTACATCTCGTCGGCGAGCCGCGGCTTGGGCGCGGAGAGCCACCGGGCACCGCTGGCGAAGTACTCCAGCAGGATGTCCTTGTAGGCGAGGGACTCGAGGAAACGGGCGCGCAGCGCCATCGGTGACTCGATGACGGTCTGGCCGACTGCGAGCAGTCCGTCGCGCGGGCAGTAGTCGTGGAAGCCGTCGGTCTGCCAGTCGGGGGTGGCGACCAGGGCCGAGTTGTCACGCTGCCCGGGCCGCCGGACGGTGACGCCGAGCTTGGTGAGCTCCTCGCTCAGGACGTGCAGTTCCTCCTCGGTCTCCTTGAGCACCCGGTCCGGGTACGGGCCGGCGGGAACCTGGTCCTGGCTGTCGTACTCGTCCGCGTACTCCACGGCGAACACGCTGCGGTCGGCCCGGGGGACCCGGGCACCGACCGCCGTTCCGACGATGATCTCCTCCAGCGGGTCCCATTCGTTGTGCACACTGACCAGGCTCATGGCCCTCCTCAACTGCTGTCGGCAGGAATTGGTGCTGCGACGGACGCTTCAGCGGGTGTTTCAGCGCGAATTCGACATGTGTTCGGCGGACGTTCCGGGGAGTGCTCGCGGGCTTGCCCCGGCCTTGTCGAAAAGAAGCCGTGCGCGGCAGCGGCGAACCCCGCGGCGAAATCACGCCGCCGCTGCCCGCCTCGCTGTCGCCTCGCCCTGGAATTGCAGGCCGAGTGAGCCGCCAATGGGCCGCGAGCATAGCGAAGCCGGGGCGCGGTCGGCGAACACGGCCGCCGTTCGACTGAAGAATGTCGGCACTCGAACAGGGGACTTCCCCCGGATAAACCGAATCGGCGGTGCCGGGGCACCGCCGATTCCTTTGCCGTCGTCCCGGCCCGGCCGGGGTCAGTGGCCCCGCAGCGCCTGTGCGAGCGTGACGGCGGCGGGGTCGAGGGCGGCACTGCCGTCCTCGATGTCCCACAGGGCGTTCTGCAGCAGCCTGCCGTACGTCCAGCCGGCCGCCCGTGCCCGGTCCAGGCCGAGGACCTCGGTCAGCAGGTCGAAGCGGCGTCGCACGACGCGTACGACGTCCCGCTGTGCGACGATGTCGTCCCACCGGCTGTCCAGGGCGGGCCACAGGTCGAAGCCGGGGTCACCGGCGAGCGGTTCGGGGTCGATGGCGAGCCAGGGTTCGCGCTCGGCGGCGAGGACGTTGCCGTAGTGCAGGTCCCAGTGCAGCATCCGGTCGCCGGGTTCGCCGACCAGTTCGGCCACCGCCGACGCCCAGTCGTTCAGCAGCCGCCGGTCGGCCGGGTCGGCCAGCGCCGCGACCGCCCGCGGCACCTCCTCCAGCATGGCGCCGGCGATGTCGCCGAGGCCGCGCAGCCCCCGCGGCGCGGGGACGGACACCAGCCGGGCCAGCAGCCCGGCGAGTACGCCCATGGCGGCGTCGTCGTCCTCGACCGAGGCCAGCGTGCGGGACGCGTCCAGCCGCTCCAGGAGCATGGTGCTGCTGCGCGGGTCGTGGTCGAGCAGCCGCACGACGCCGTGCCCGTTCCAGGTGCGCAGTCCGGTGATGGCGGCGGAGGTCTCCTCCCTGGGCAGCTGGAGCTTGAGGACGGCGCGGGTGCCGTCGGTGCGCAGCACCGGCAGCACGAGGGAGGCCTCGCCCGACGCGGAGGCGCCGTCCGCCGTCAGCTCCCAGCGGTCCAGTAATTCCTCGACCAGCGCGGGCAGGGCGGCGATCCATGCCTGTCCCTCCTCGCCGAAGGCGCGGGCGTACGACGCCGCCAGGGGTTCCGGGATCTCCACCAGTTTTGACGTGCTCATATCGAATTCCTCGGGAGGGAGCGGGTGTTTCTCCCGCAACCTATCGGAGATCGGTACAGGCTCCCGCCGTCCGTGGACGGTGGTGGGGCCGAGGACCGCGGGATACGGTCGCCGCCGTCCACCGGCCGTACTCTCCGAAGGAGTTGATCGATGACGGCAGTCATTCCCGGGACCGGACGCGCGGCGCGGCGGTCCGCGCGGCGCTGGGGCGGTGTCGCCGCGGCGCTGGTGACGGCGCTGACCGTGACCTCCGCCGCCCCCGCACCCCGCATCGGCGTGACCGGCACCGAACCGGCCCGCCCGCGCAACGTCATCCTCCTCGTCGGTGACGGCATGGGCGACTCGGAGATCACCGCGGCGCGCAACTACACCGTCGGCGCCGGCGGGCGGCTCGCCATGGACCGGCTGCCGATGACCGGTTCCTCCCTCACCTACGCCGTGGACGAGCGGGGCCGCCCCGACTACGTCACCGACTCCGCGGCCGGCGCCACCGCCTGGGCCACCGGGCACAAGACGGTCAACGGGCGGGTCGCCAAGACCCCCGGCACCGACCGGCCGTTGCCCACGCTGCTGGAGCTGGCCCGGCGTCAGGGCTACGCCACCGGCAGCGTCACCACCGCACGCCTCACCGACGCGACGCCCGCCGCGCTCACCGCCCACGTCACCGACCGGTCCTGCGCGGGCCCGGCAGACATGGCGGCCTGCCCGGCGGACGCCAAGGAGCGCGGGGGCGCGGGCTCCATCGCGGAACAGACCGTGGCGCTGCGCCCGGACGTGCTGCTCGGCGGCGGCGCGGACGTGTTCGGGCAGCGGATCACGGCCGGCCCGCACCGGGGGCGGACCGTCCTGGAGCGGGCCCGGGCCGAGGGCTACCAGGTGGTGCGGGACCGTACCGGTCTGCGGGCCGCCCGCCCGGACCGCCCGGTCCTCGGGCTGTTCGCCGACGGGCCGCTGCCGGTCGAGTGGACCGGGGTCCCGGCCCGGCCCGGCGGCACCGCCCCCCAGCGCTGCGGCACCGGTGCTCCCGCGCACCCGGCCGGCACGCCGAGCCTGGAGGAGTCGACGCGGGCCGCGCTGGAACTGCTGACGGCCCGTGCGCGGCGGGCCGGCGCCGCCGCCGGGGGGTTCTTCCTGCAGGTGGAGGGAGCCGCCATCGACGACCGGGCTCACGACGCCGACCCGTGCGGCCAGATCGGGGAGACCGTCGCCTTCGACCGTGCCGTCGGGGCAGCGCTGGCCTATGCGGCACGCCATCCCGGCACGCTCGTCGTCGTGACGGCGGACCACGGCAGCGGCGGGCAGATCCTGCCGCTGGAGGCCCGGCCGCCGGGCCGGTCCGCGACGCTCGTCACCGACGAGGGAGCGCCCCTGCATCTCGGCTACGCCAGCGGCGCGCCGGACGACGTGCAGGAGCACACCGGGGTGCCGGTCCGGGTCGCCGCCCGCGGGCCGTACGCGGAGCGGGTCGTCGGCGTGCACGAGAACACCGCGCTGTTCCACACCGTGCGCACCGCGCTCGGCCTGCGCTCCATTCACTAGTTGCTTCCGACCCGGCCGAATTCACTTTCAAGTGCCTGCGGTTGAAGAATTTCCCCGCCCCCATCAGCATGGTCCGGCGGAAACAGGAATACGCAGTCACCGCAGATGCCGCCACACAATTGAAGGATGTGACCTTTGAGCTCCTCCGTGGAATTACCGAGGTGGCCCCAGCTCTCCGACGACGATGTCGAGGCGGCCGTCGCCGCATTGCGCGCCAACCGCCTGGTGGGGCTGGGCAATCCGGTCGTCGAGCAATTCGAATCGGCCCTCGCCGAGAGCCAGGCCGTCGAGCACGCGGTCGCCGTGTCCACCGGCACTGCGGCGGTCCACCTCGCCCTGCACGCCCTCGATGTCGGTCCGGGTGACGAGGTGATCGTCCCCGCCCACACCTTCATCGGCTCGGCGAGCCCCATCGCCTACCTCGGGGCCCGCCCGGTCTTCGCCGACGTCACCCCCGACACCCACTGCCTGGACCCCGACTCGGTGAAGTCCCTGATCACCGAGCGGACCAAGGCGATCGTCGTCGTCCACATCAACGGCGTGGCCGCGGACATGGCGTCGCTGTCCGCGATCGCCACGGACGCCGGCGTCCCGCTCGTCGAGGACATGGCTCAGGCGCTGGGCACCAGCATCGGCGGCCGTCCGGTGGGCGGCTTCGGTGACCTGGCGTGCGTCAGCCTGTTCGAGCAGAAGGTGATCACCTCCGGCGGCGAGGGCGGTGCCGTCCTGACGAACAACCCCGGCTACGCCGAGCGCGTCCGCCGGCTGCGCAGCCACGGCGAGGGTCCCATCGCCGACCGTCCCGGCCTGATCTGGGCGTACGAGGTCGGCTACAACTACCGGCTGACCGCGGTGCAGGCGGCGGTCGGCCTCAGCCAGCACGGGCGGCTGGGCGAGATGGTGGAGGCACGCCGGCGCAACGCCGCGTACCTGTCCGAGCGGCTGGCCGACGTCGAGGGCCTGGAGCTGCCGGTCGAACCGGAGGGCACCGTGCACGCCTTCTGGAAGTACGTGGTGCGGGCGGTGCCGGGCGGTGGCCGGCCGACGGCCGCCGAGATCGCCGCGACCCTGCGCTCGCGCGGTGTCCCGGTCCTGCTGCGCTATCCGTTCCCGCTGCACAAGCAGCCCGCCTTCGCCGAGCACCAGTCGGTGTCGCTGCCGGTCGCGGAGCGGCTGTCGCAGGAGCTGCTGGCGCTTCCGTCGCACCCCGCGCTCACCGAACGGCACCTCGATCACGTGGCGGCCGAGGTCCGCAAGGCGTTCACCGGGTGAGGTGACACCTGGGCGCCGCGCCGCCACTCCTGCCGGGGCCGACCTCGGCGGGCCGCCGGACGCGCGGCGCCCCCGTGACCCTGCGAGCGCTCCGTACGGCTCGCGTCCGCGACGGGGCGGGGTCCTGCCGGGCGGCCGGGCGGGCCGCACCGGGCGTACCGCTTCAGGCGGGCCGCACCGGTCCGCACGGGTGTCCGCCCCCGCCGCCCGCCCCGTCGCGGCGCGGCCCCCACCGGCACATGACGCGTCGTCCGTCACCGGCCGGCGCGGCCGTTCCGGCAGGATCCCGCCCCGCTCCCCCGAACGCCCGTGCGCCCAGCGGTCCGTGCGACGCGGTGCCGCGACCGCCCCCGCGACCTCAGCTCAGGAGAATCTGGAGAGCACATGTCCTCTGTTCCACTGCCCGTCTCCTCCGACGCCTCGTCCCAGCCCGACGGGGCTCCGCCCCTGCTGCTCGGCACGTCCGCGTTCGGGCAGGACGAGCGCGGCTTCCCCGTGTACGACGCCTACTGGGAGGGCGGCGGCCGGGCCTTCGACACGGCGTGGCTCTACGGGCACGCGTACGGACCCGGCTGCTGTGAGCGCACCTTCGGCGCCTGGGCGAGGTCCCGGGGCGTCGAGAAGGAGGTGTGGGTGCTGGCGAAGGGCGCGCACACCCCGGAGTGCCTGCCGGACCGGGTGGAGGCGCAGCTCGCCGAGAGCTTCGACCGCATGGGTCGCGATGACGCAGCCATGTACATGCTCCACCGGGACAATCCCGACGTGCCGGTCGGAGAGTTCGTGAGCGTGCTGGCGGACCTGGTGGCACGCGGCCTCATCGGCGCCTACGGCATGTCGAACTGGTCACTCGACCGGGTGCGGGAGGCCGTCGGCTACGCCCGGGAGCAGGGGTTGCCGGCACCGGCCGGGGTGAGCAACCAACTGAGCCTCATCGACATGGTGCAGCCCATCTATCCGGGCACGATGGGCTCCCACGACCCGCGCTGGCGGGCGTGGCTCACCGAGAACCCGGTCACGCTGTACCCCTGGGCGAGCCAGGGTCGCGGGGCCCACGCCCTGGCGGACCCGGCCGAGTTGCGGACGAGTCCGCTCGCCGAGTGCTGGTACAGCGAGACCAACGTCGAGCGTCTGCGACGGGCGCGCACCCTCGCCGAGCGCAGGGGTGTCTCGTCGACCGGCATCGCGCTGGCCTGGACGCTGTCCCAGCCCTTCCGCGTGGTCGCGCTGATCGGTCCGCGGCAGCCGGAGGAGGTCCGCGATTCGCTGGCCGCGGCGGAGCTGCGGCTGACCGAGGCGGAGCGGGACTGGCTGGAGAACGGTACGGGAGAGCCGCCCCGGGAGTGACCGGAGGCGGGACGGCGGCCACGAGCCCCGGCGCGGGACCCGGCCTCGCCGTCGTCCCGCCCCGTCGCCGTCCCCCACTCCCCCGGTCCCTGCTGTCGGTCCGGTCCCTGCCGTCGCTCCGTTCCCTGCGGCCGGCCGCTCACCGTCCTGTGCCGGGCCCCTGCCGCACCGCGGTCACCGTCCGGTGTCGGCCTCGCCCCGCTCTCCGGTCACCGTCCGGCGCGGGGCGTCCTGCGCCCCGGGGCACCGGCGCTCGCGGGTCCGCGCAGGACGGTGTCGCAGCACGGGTCGGCGGGAGGCACGGGGCGGTCGGGCGCGTCGGGGACCTGGACGGTGACCTCCCCCGTCCGCCGGGACTCCAGTGCGGCCGCGCGGCGTGGCATGCCGGCGGCGGACTGCCCGGCGCCTTCGGCCTCCTGGCGGCCCGGTGCGCCGCCGGTCTCCTGCTCCGCCCCGGATCCACGGGCCCGTTCGAGCTGCTCGGCGACGAGCTGCCAGGTCTGGGAACAGCCCCGGGCCAGCTCGGCGACGGCTCCCACGCGGTGCGCCGGGACGTTCCGCAGCAGTCGCTCCCAGTCCTGCGGGCGCACGGCCGCCACGGTGAGCCACCGCAGCAGCGTCCTGCCGTCCTCGGTGAGCCGTACGGAGGGGTCGCGGCTGAGGTGGCGCAGGATCAGCGCGCGGGAGGGCCGCTCGGCCTCGGCTTCGTCGTACGGCCGCTCCGGCGTGTGGGCCGGCTCGGGGTTCGTGCCGGGCTCGGTCCGCGCGCGGCCCCGTTCGGGGACCGGCCCCTCACCCCGCTGGAGCCGTTTGCGCACGTCCGATACGGTTCCCAGCGAGACCCCGGCCTGGGCGGCGATCTGGCGCAGCGGGGCCGAGGGGTTCTCCTGCATGAGCCGTCCGGCCAGCCGCCGTCCCTCGGCGGGGTCGACGGGACGGGCCCTCCCGTCCCTGCCGATGCGGACGTTCGATTGAGGAAGTCCCTCGGTCGAACGCGCCCGGAGTGCCGCCACGGTCTTGGCCGAGAGGCCGGTCGCGGTCCCGATCGCGCGGTCCGACCACATGGGGTGGCTGCGCAGGATGCGCGCGGCGGCGTCCTTGCGGTCCTGGA
Organism: Streptomyces glaucescens; assembly: GCF_000761215.1. GTDB lineage: Bacteria > Actinomycetota > Actinomycetes > Streptomycetales > Streptomycetaceae > Streptomyces > Streptomyces glaucescens_B. The sequence goes on from NZ_CP009438.1 coordinate 294,428, forward strand.
GGCCGAGCGGCAGGCCGTGGGTGATGTTGGCTTCCACGGCGAGGACGAAGGCCTCCTTCTCGTCGCCCTCGAAGAACCGGACCGCCAGCTCGCTCTCCCCGCGGAGTTCGGCGGCCCGCAGGCGGTGCATTCCGTCGACGACCCGCATCGTGGAGGCCATCACGATGATGGGCGGGAGTTCCGCGCCGGATTCCGCGAGGGCGCGGATGTGTTCCGGGTCCTCCCCGGCACTTCGCGGCGAGTCGGACGGCCTCAGGGATGCAATGGGAACCATGACGACACCGGATAACTTCGCGCTGTTCCCGTTGAGTTCCGATACCCCCCGGGAGGACAGGTCGTGCATGTCGAACTGACGACGGGAACTGAGCTCCATTACACACCTTTCGGTCAAAAAGGCATTTTCGCTGAATGGCGCAACGTGCAACGCACGACTTCCCCCAACTTCCTTCAATGTACGATTATCACCTGCCGCCTCGTCAGTAAAGCAACTGTAAATGACCGGAAAAGGTGGGGCCGCCGGCGAGTGCGGGGCGGTCCAGCTGGGCATCCGGGGCGCCCGAGACGGGCCACGGCGGTCCGTCCACGGCGGCCTGCCGGGGGAAGAGCCGCCGGGCCGCCCGCCATGGGTGGGGGACCTACGGCTGTTTCCGGCCGCCGGACGGCCACGAAACGAGCGCCGAACAACCGCGCCCCTTACACCCCCGGGTCAGGCCGGGACAGAGATCAGGTCACTCACCACAGTGTTTCCGCCACCGTCCTGCGGCCGTACCGCTCATGCGTCGCCGGCCCGCCCGTGGCCCCACGTCACGTCACGCAGGGAGAGAACATGAAGGCGCTCGTCCTGGCCGGCGGAGCCGGCACCCGCTTACGGCCGATAACCCACACGTCCGCGAAACAACTCGTGCCGGTCGCCAACAAGCCGGTCCTCTTCTACGGCCTGGAGGCCATCGCGGCGGCCGGGATAACCGATGTCGGCATCGTGGTCGGCGACACCGTCGCGGAGATAACGGAAGCCGTGGGGGACGGCTCGAAATTCGGTCTCGACGTCACCTACATCCCGCAGCGGAAACCACTCGGCCTCGCCCACGCCGTCCGCATTTCCCGCGATTACCTGGGCGACGACGACTTCGCCATGTATCTCGGCGACAATTTCGTGGTGGGCGGGATCGACCAGCCCATCCGTGCGTTCCGCACCCACCGGCCGGACGCCCATCTGCTGCTCACCCGGGTGTCCGACCCCCGCTCCTTCGGCGTGGCCGAACTGGACGAGCGCGGCCGGGTGCGTCACCTGGAGGAGAAGCCGACCCACCCCGGCAGCGACCTGGCACTGGTCGGCGTGTACCTGTTCTCCCCCGCGATCCACGAGGCCGTCCGGGCCATCGAGCCGTCCTGGCGGGGCGAGCTGGAGATCACCCACGCCGTGCAGTGGCTGATCGACGAGGGCAAGGACGTGCGGTCCACCCTGATCAGCGGCTACTGGAAGGACACCGGCAACGTCACCGACATGCTGGAGGTGAACCGGCTGGTGCTGGAGACGGTCGAGCCGCGGTGCGACGGGGACGTCGACGAGGACAGCGAACTCATCGGACGCGTCCGGGTCGACGAGGGCGCCGTCATCCGCAACTCCCGGGTGATCGGGCCCGTCGTGGTCGGCAGCGGCACGACGATCACCGACTCGTACGTGGGGCCGTTCACCTCCATCGCCGAGGGCTGCCTGGTGGAGGACAGCGAGCTGGAGTTCTCCATCGTGCTGCGCAACGCCTCCATCTCCGGAGTGCGGCGCATCGAGGCGTCCCTCATCGGGCGGCACGTCCGGGTGACCGCGGCCCCGCCGGTACCGCACGCGCACCGCCTGGTCCTCGGCGACCACAGCACGGCCCAGATCTCCTCCTGACCCCGATCGACACCGACCGAAGACGGAAGGCGGCTCACCCGCATGGCCACACGTCTGCTCGTCACCGGCGGCGCCGGATTCATCGGCTCGCACTACGTCCGCACCCTCCTCGGTCCGGACGGGCCGCCCGACGCCGTCGTCACCGTGCTCGACGCCCTGAGCTACGCCGGCAACCTCGCCAACCTCGACCCGGTCCGCGACCACCCCCGGCTGCGCTTCGTCCACGGCGACATCTGCGACGCGGACCTGGTCGACCGGGTCATGGCCGGCCAGGACCAGGTCGTGCACCTCGCCGCCGAGTCGCACGTGGACCGCTCGCTGCTCGATGCCGCCGCGTTCGTGCGGACCAACGCCGGCGGCACGCAGACACTCCTCGACGCGGCCCTGCGGCACGGCGTGGCCCCCTTCGTGCAGGTGTCCACCGACGAGGTCTACGGCTCGCTGGAGACGGGGTCGTGGACGGAGGACGAGCCGCTGCGCCCCAACAGCCCCTATGCCGCCTCCAAGGCGTCGGGCGACCTGCTCGCGCTGGCCATGCACGTCAGCCACGGCCTGGACGTGCGCATCACCCGCTGCTCCAACAACTACGGCCCCTACCAGTTCCCGGAGAAGCTCGTCCCACGGTTCGTCACCCTGCTGCTGGAGGGCCGCAAGGTGCCGTTGTACGGCGACGGGCTGCACGTACGGGACTGGCTGCACGTGGACGACCACGTGCGCGGTATCGAGGCGGTGCGGGCCCGCGGCCGGGCCGGGCGCGTCTACAACATCGGAGGCGGCACCTCGCTGGCCAACCGGGACCTCGTGGACCTGCTGCTGAAGGCGTGCGGCGCCGGCTGGGACAGGGTGGAGCACGTCCCCGACCGCAAGGGCCACGACCGCCGCTACTCGGTCGACGCGAGCCGGATCCGCCGCGAGCTGGGACACGTCCCCGCGACGGACCTGAGCACCGGCCTGGCCGCCACGGTGGCCTGGTACCGCGACAACCGCGCCTGGTGGGAGCCCCTGTGCGCCGGCCGCGCCCCGCAGACCGCGTGATCCCGGACGCGTACGTCCCCGGGACGTACCGGCCGCGGCACCTGCCGGCCGCGCACAGCGCCGTCCGCCGGCCGGGGCACGCGCCGGCCGCGCCGGCAGAGCACCGGAGGTCCGCCGTCATGCCCCTACCCGCAGAGCACCGGAGGTCCGCCGTCATGTCCGTACCCCTCGGCTCTCGTTGGCTCGTCACCGGCGCGTCCGGGATGCTCGGGCGCGAACTCACCGCGCGCCTGAGCCGCCGGGGCGTCCCGGTGGTCCCGCTGGGCCGGGCGGACCTGGACGTCACCGACCCCGCCGCCGCGCGGGCGCTGCTGGCCCGGCACCGGCCCGCGGTGCTCGTCAACTGCGCGGCCTGGACGGCGGTCGACGCGGCCGAGGCGCACGAGGCACGGGCCCTGGCGGTGAACGGCGAGGGACCCGGTCACCTGGCCCGCGCCTGCCGGGCGACGGGCACCCGGATGATCCAGCTGTCCACCGACTACGTCTTCGCCGGGCTCGCCGACCGCCCGTACCGGGAGGACGACCCGCCCGCGCCGCGCACGGCCTACGGCAGGACGAAGCTCGCCGGGGAGCGGGCGGTGCTCGACACCCTCCCGGACGGTGGCTACGTGGTGCGCACCGCCTGGCTGTACGGGTCCGGCGGCGCGAACTTCGTCTCCACGATGATCCGCCTGGCGGCCGCGGAGGGCACCGTGCCCGTCGTCGACGACCAGCACGGCGGACCGACCTGGACCGGTGATCTCGCCGACCGGCTCCTCGCGCTCGGCGCCGCGGCGCTGCGGGGCACCGCGCCGCCCGGTGTCTACCACGCCGTGAACGCGGGGAGCACGACCTGGCACGCGCTGGCGCGGGAGATCTTCCGGCGGGCCGGGGCCGATCCCGGCCGGGTCCGGCCGATCGGCAGCGGGGAACTGGCCCGGCCGGCCGCCCGGCCCCCGTACAGCGTCCTCGCCCAGGGCCGGTGGCGGGCCGCCGGTCTCGCCCCGCTGCGCGACTGGCGCGCCGCGCTCGCCGAGGCGTTCCCCGCGCTGCTGCGCGCGTCGGCGCGGGGCGGCACGGTCAGGCGGTGAAGCGGCGCCGCAGTTCCCGGTGGAAGTCCGCACAGGTGTGGTAGTCGGGCAGCAGTCCCCGCAGGGCGGACTCCTCCAGGCCGGGGGCCCGGCTGTCCTTGGCGGACAGCACGGGCTCGATCCCGGGGGGCCAGGCGATGCCCAGGGCCGGGTCGAGCGGGTGGACCGCGTGCTCACGCTCGGGGGCGTAGCCCTCGGAGGTGAGGTAGACGACGGTGGCATCGTCGGTGAGGGCCATGAAGGCGTGTCCCAGTCCGGCCTCGATGTACACGCTGCGCCGCGGGTCGTCGAGACGGACCGTCTCCCAGGCGCCGTAGGCGGGCGAGCCCGCCCGGATGTCCACCACGACGTCGAGCACGGCGCCGCGGAGGCAGGTGACGTACTTGGCCTGGCCCGGTGGGACGTCGGCGAAGTGCACACCCCGCACGACCCCTTTGCGGGAGACGGAGCGGTTCACCTGGGCGACGCCCGGGACGTAGCCGAGCGTGTCGCTCAACGGGCCGCCGCGGAAGAGTTCCTGGAATTCCCCCCGCTCGTCGCCGAAAACCCGCGATTCCACCAGCCAGGCACCTTCGATACCGAGCGGACGCACGCCTGAACTCCTTTTCTGTGGACATCCGGTTCAGAACCGGTACGACTCCAGAGTTCCGGTCCGCCGCACATCGACGGTGACCCGGTGGAAACCGCTGCCCAGTGCCCGGGCATGGGTCAGCTGGAGCGGCAGCACGTCGATTCCGTTGTTCTCCAGGACGCGCATCAGATCCGCCTGCCGCCGGTCCACGATCACCAGTCCGGGCCGGACGACGAGAATGTTCGACCCGCCCCACCCCGAGCTGTGGACGGCGCCGTCCGGCGGACCCGGATCCACCAGTTCCGGGCACACGATCCGTTTCCACGTGCGCAGGAACGGGGGAATGTGCTCGGCGTCGACCCGCTCCGGATTGACCAGGATCAGACCCGGGCCGAGCGGGACGACGGCGAAGTCGCCGTGCGGCGAACCGTGGGGTCCCCGGCAGGGGTGCACGGTGTACCTCTCCCCCAGCGCCGCCTGCAGCCAGCGCGCGCCCAGCGCGTTGCCGCTGTCGGACACCAGATAGAGCAGGTCGGTGCCGATCCGCAGCACCGTGTCCGCGTCGAAGACCGGCTCCAGTTCGCGCAGCCGCTCCCCGGCCGGCGCCGTCGGGTCGTACATGACGTCGGTCAGCACCGGCGGCGGCGCCGAGATCCAGCGGCTGCCGCTGGTGAAGTACTCCATCAGCAGCATCCGGCAGGCGGGCGACTGCAGGGACGGGAGACCGGGCACCGCCGGCGTCTGGATGACGGTCTCGCCGACGGTCAGCAGTCCGTCCCGGGGCCGGTAGGCGAGGGCGGTGTCCGCGCCGCGGTCCGGGGGCGCGGGCGGGCTCGCGGGGTCCTGCGGCGGAAGGCGGCGGACCGTCACGCCGAGGCCCCTCAGCTCCTCGCACAGGCCGTCGAGCTCGTCCTCGGTCTCGCGCACCATCCGGTTCTCGGAGCCGACCGCCGTTCCGACGACGATCTCCTCCAGCGGGTCCCATTCGGTGTACACGCCGGCCAGGCTCATGGTGTCCCTCTTCACCTCGCTGTACGTCTGGGGAAGCAGTCGCGGCGGGCACCCGCGCCCGGGTCAGCCGGCCGGGAGGTAGCGCAGCAGCCGTCCCCACATGGCGTGGTCGTCGGCGTCGCCCGTGTGCGGCGCGGCGAACCGGGCCGTGTACTCGGCGATCTCGGCGAGCTGCCAGCGCAGCTCGTAGAACCTGAGGAAGAGCCCGCGACCGTCCGGCGCGGTGCCGAAGGCCCGGGCGACCGCGGCCCAGTCCCGTTCCGGAGGGGCCCACATGGTGCTGCCCCAGTCGAGGATGTCCACACCGTCCCCGAACAGGACGTTGGCGGGGCTGGGGTCGCCGTGGGTCAGCGCGGGCGGTTCGCCCTCCCAGCGCGCGGCGCACTCGGCGGCCACGCGTGCCGCCTCGCGGCGCAGCTCGGCCACCCGGTCCCGGCACCCGGTGACGAGCCGGGTGAGCCGGCTCCCGTAGGGGCCCAGGTGGTCCGTGTCCCCCTCCAGGGCCGTGCGCAGTGCCTTCTCCAGGTCGCCTTCGAAGGGGAAGCCGAAGTCCTCCACGGGCACTTCGGCGGGCAGCCCGCCGGGGGTGGCGAAGCCGTGCACCTCCGTCAGCCGGGCGACGAGCAGGTCGAGTTGGGCGGGGGTCGGGGGGACGCGCCGGGCGGTGGCCCGCTCGACGTAGGGGAAGACCACGACGGGCAGTCCGGACAGATCGTGCACCACGCCGCCGTCGCCCGCCGCGAGGGGGGCGAGCACGAAGTGCTTCCCGGCCCGGCGCAGCAGCAGGGCGGCTTCGTAGGCGCCGGGGAAATGGCCGTCGAGATCACGGCGGACGCTGATCCACAGCGGGCCGTACCGATAGGACCAGCTGTCCTCACCGAGGGGGAAGAACTCCAGGCGGTGCGTTGTCTCGTCGATGGGAACGACATCCCGGAATTTCTCCGCGACAAGCCGGACCAGATTCCGGCGATCCACGAGCTCGTTTTCCAAGAGCATGCCAAAGGCTAACACCGTGACGGGGTTGCCGGAGGCGTTCAACCACCTTTGTGGGATGGGTTGTTGAGGGCCCGATCGAACCGTTCGGAAAGATATGGTGGCCCGATGGAAAACGACAGCGACGTGCTCCTCGCACACCGGCTCGTGGATGTCGCGGACGCACTTTCCCTGCGCTATTTCGGGCGGACGCCCGCGTCGCGGCAGAAGGCCGACGGCAGCCCGGTCAGCGAGGCCGACCTCGCGGTGGAGGAGGCCCTGCTGGAGATCCTCGCCGTGGAACGGCCCGGTGACGCGGTGCTCAGCGAGGAGAGCGGTACGAGGTCGGCGGCGGCACGCCGCTGGATCATCGACCCGATCGACGGGACGATCCCCTTCCTGGCGGGGCGGCGCGACTGGGGCACCCATGTCGCCCTGGAGGTCGGCGGGGAGCTGCGGATCGGTGTGCTCAGCCGCCCGACGGAAGGCCTCCGCTGGTGGGCCCGGCAGGGTGGCGGCGCCTACGCCTCCTCCGCGGGCGGGCCGTGGTCGACGGCGCGCCGGCTGCGCGTCGAGCCGTCGCGTGTCCCGCTCGGCCGGGCCCGGGTGGGCGGCTTCCTGTTCGCGGGCTCGCCCTTCGAAGCGGTGCGGGAGCGGGTGCGGTGGGTCGAGTCCTCCGTGTGCCTGGTCGCCGATCTCCTGGAGGGGCGCGTCGAGGGGATCGTCGACGAGGGGGGACACGTCTGGGACCGGGCGCCGGCGGCCCTGCTGGTGCGGGAGGCCGGCGGCCGGGTGGACGATCTGCACGGCGGGCACCGGCTCGACCGGCCGTGGCTCGTGTACGGGGCGGACGGCCTCGCCCCCCGCCTCGCCGGGCTGGTGCGCAGCGTGGCCGGCTGACGGGGCGGCGCGAGGGCGGGACCGGTGCGGGGGATCCGGTGCGGAGCCGAACGCCGAGCGGGGCGGGGGCCCGGGCGGCGCGCGAACTCCGTCGGCCCGCAGACTCGGGCCGCCCGCAGGCTCGGGGCGGCGCGCGAACTCCGGCGGCCCGGGGACCGTGGGCGGCGTGGGAACGCGGAGGCGCGGGCGGGGGCCCGGGTGCCCCCGCGCGCTCCCCGTCAGTCCGCCCCGCCGCCCAGGACCGCGCGGCGGAACTCCGCCGCCACGGCGTCGATCTCCGGCTCCGTCGACCCGGCGTGCACCCCGAAGCCGGCGCCCAGATAGCTGTCGGACACACCGGTGGCCAGGGCCACGGACCGGGCGAGGATGTCGTCGGTGCGGGGCAGGGCACCCCGTTCGTAGTTGCGCAGCCACCGCCCGGGGCCCGGCGCCCGGAAGGGCACGGCCGTGCGGTCGCCCCGGCCGAAGGCGGCCAGCGCGGGCAGGCTGCCGTAGTAGTGCGTCGGCGAGTCGAGCAAGGGCTTGGCACCGATGCGGTCGGCGACGTCCTGGGCGTGCTTGGCGTCGTCGAAGACGTAGACCGCGACGGTGCCGCACTCCCCCGCCGGGTCGTGGAGCGTCCTGGGCCGTACGTCGGGCAGGTCCCCGATGCGTTCCACCAGCCGCTGCTTGACGGCCCTGACCCGGTTCAGGACCCGGTCCAGCTTGCCGAGCTGGGCGAGCGCCACGGCGGCGTGCAGTTCGCCGAGACCGAGGTTCATGCCGAGCAGCCGGTCGCCCTCGCCCCGGTCCTCGCGGTAGGGGAACCACCCCTGGTCGTGGAAGGAGTAGGCGCGCTGGAAGACCAGGGGGTCGGAGGTGAGGACGAACCCGCCCTGGAGGGCGGTGATCACCTTGTAGTGGTTGAGCGAGAAGGCGCCGGCCCGGCCGATGGTGCCCAGCGGGCGGCCCTGGTGGGCCGCCCCGGCGGCCTGCGCGCAGTCCTCCACGAGGTGCAGTCCGCGCGCGTCGGCGATGCGGCGCAGGGCCGTCATGTCGGCGGGGGCGCCCAGCATGTGCACCGGCATGATCGCCTTGGTCCGCGGGGTGATCTTCGACTCCACGTCGGCCGGGTCGAGCGTGAGGGACTCGTCGATCTCGGCGAGCACGACGTCGGCCCCGCAGTGCAGCACGGAGGCGATGGAGGCGACGAACATGTAGCCGGGCACGATCACCTCGTCGCCCGGTCCGATGCCCAGCCCCACCAGGGCGGCGATCAGCGCCGAGGTGCCGCTGTTGACGGCGAGGCAGTGCCCGCTGCCGAACCGCTCGGCGGCCGCCTGCTCGAAGCGGCGCACCATGTTCCCTTCGCCCGGGTCGTCGAAGGTGTCGCGGCCGGTGCGCCAGCGGTCGAGCACCGCGAGTACGTTGTCGCGTTCCTCGTCGTCGACGAAGCGGTATCCGGGTCCCGGCACGGTTCCTCCCTGGGGTTGGCGCGGGCTGAGAGTGGGGTCGTGGAGCCGTCGTCCGGCCGCGGGTCACACCGCCGCGGCGAGGAGGGCGGCCAGGCGTCGGGAGAGCGCGAGGGCGGTGAGCGAGGGGTTCGCGGCGCCCAGCCGCGGGAAGACGACGGGGCCCGCGGCGTACAGGCGCGGCAGTTCCGCGAACTCCTGGCGTGAGGTCAGCACACCGCCCAGCGGCAGGCTCCCGCCCTCGTGGTCCTCGGTGCCCAGCAGGCTGGTCCAGGACTCCGGCACCCCGGTCGTCTGCGACCGGGTACGGCTGGGCAGTACGCGGGTGTTGTCGCGGCCGGGGTCGCCGTACTCGCTGAACTCCAGGGGGGCCGCGGGCAGTCGCAGTTCCCCGGCGAGCGACCGCCAGAAGGCGCTCAGCGCGTCCCGTTGCGCGGTGACGAGGTGGCGGTCCTCCGGGAGCAGCGCGGTGCGGACGCGGGTGCCCCAGGGCAGGCCGGGGCCGCCCGAGCACTCGACGACACTGTCCGGGTTGGGGAGCTGCTCGCCCGTCACCCGCACGTCGAGGAGGGTGTCGCCGTACTCCGTGCGGTGCACGTCCAGCCGCAGGTAGGAGCGGGTGCTGTGGTGCGCCGGCACGTAGTGGGAGCCCAGCGGGGGGACGGCGCCGGCCGTCCCGGGCAGGCGGACCACGAAGCCCTGCACGATGTGGTCCGCGAGTCCGCCCAGGCGCGGTTCGGCCAGGGCGCCGACCGAGGTGAGCGCCTGGATGCCCAGCCGGGTGCTCTCCACCGTGCCGGCGCACAGCACCACGGCGTCCGCGGTGACGGTCCCGACCTCGCCGGCGGTGTCCCGTACGAGTACCCCGCGCGCGGCACCGGCGCGTACGTCGACGGCGAGGACCTCCGTGTCGCACCGGACGCGCAGACCGGCCGGCGGGCGCGGCACGCCGTCCTCGGTGGGCCACCGCGTCAGGGGGCTGTACGCCTCCCAGCGGCCGTCGCTCGACGGGTGCCGGCAGGCGCGGGGCAGGGACCGGAAGTCCTGGCCGCCGAAGCGGTGCAGCCGGCTCGCGCCGGCGGGCGTCGGGGAGCTCCAGGCGAGCAGTTCGGCGGTGACCCGCTCGTACAGGGAGGCGCCGCCCCGCCAGCTCTTGGTGAGGTCGTCGATGACATCGGAGGGCCACCACGGGGGGCGCAGTGCCCAGTCCTCCAGCGGCAGGATCACACCGTGCCAGTACAGGGACCGGCCGCCGAGCCGGCGGCGCAGACCGGATATGCCGGTGTAGTGCGTCGAGTCGGATTCCCAGGGCCGCCGGAAATAGGGGTCGTTCTCGGGGGCGAAAACGGTTTCCGTCGCCCCGTCCTGCGGCAGTCCCAGATGGATGTGCGTGAGGTCGTCGCCGGGCCCCGCCTCGATCAGGAGGACGTCGTCGATGCCGTGCTCCACGAGCGCCGTGGCCACTTCCAGTCCCGCGAGGCCACCGCCCACCACCACGATCGCGGCGGAATCGGCGACGCCACCGGAAAGACGAATGGTCACCCACGACTCCTCACACGTTGTTTTCCTGCCGTCAGGCCGAAGCGTACCCAGCCGTTCGACTGCGCGACTTCCGCAGTCGAACGTGCGCCGACGTGTGCGGATCGGAAACGGGACACTGTGGCGTACGTCTGCCGATCGTGCGTACATTCCATGGTCTTCCATCGCATCCCCGAAGAGCGAGGGCAACCATGGGAAATTCGCTGGCAATCTCCGGTGGGCCTCGGCTGGTCGACCGGGAGTGGCCGCGCTGGCCGCAACCGGGAGACCGGGCACTGAAAAGTCTCGAAGACGTGTTGACGAGCGGTCGCTGGACCATCAGTTGCGCCTATCAGGGACGGCAATCCTACGAGCGACAATTCGCGGAGGCATTCGCGGAGTACTGCAATTCCCCCCTGTGCGTGCCGGTGGCGACGGGGACGGCCGCGCTGGCCATCGCCCTGGAGGCCTGCGGAGTCGGCGCGTCGGACGAGGTGGTGGTGCCCGGTCTGAGCTGGGTGGCCTCCTCGTCGGCGGTGCTGGGGATCAACGCCGTGCCGGTCCTGGTCGACGTCGACCCGGAGACGTACTGCCTGGACCCGGCGGCGGTGGAGGCCGCCATCACCGACCGGACGCGCGCCATCACCGTGGTCCACGCCTATTCGGCCGTGGCGGACCTCGACGCCCTGCTGGACATCGCCCAGCGCTACGGCCTGCCGCTGGTCGAGGACTGCGCGCACGCGCACGGTGCCCGGTACAGCAACTGGCCGGTGGGGGCGTTCGGCACGGCGGGCGCCTTCAGCATGCAGGGCAGCAAGCTGCTGACGTGCGGTGAGGGCGGCGCCGTGATCACGGACGATCCCGAGATCGCGAGCCGTGCGGAGCATCTGCGCGCGGACGGCCGCATGCTGCGGCGGGACGCCGTGGACGTGGGCGAGATGGAACTGATGGAGACGGGCCGGCTGATGGGCAGCAACGCCTGCCTGTCCGAGTTCCACGCGGCGGTGCTGCTGGACCAGCTCGACCTGCTCGACCAGCAGAACGCACGCCGCAGCAGGTCGGCCGAGCGGCTGTCCGTCCGGCTGGCCGAGCTGGGGCTCACGCCGCAGAGCACCTCGGCCGGGACGACCGAGCGGGCCTACTACCGCTATGCGGTGCGGCTCCCGGACGAGGTGCTGGCCGTCGCCCCGGTGGACCGGATCGCCCAGGCGCTCGGCGCGGAGCTGGGCTTCCCGGTCATGCGGACGCACCAGCCGCTCAACGACAATCCGCTGAACCGGCCGAGCACCCGGCGCAGGTTCGCGATCGACCGCGAGTACATGACACGGATCGACCCGGCCCGCTTCGACCTGCCGGTCGCCCGGCGCGTCCACGACAGCGTGGTGAGCTTCGGCCACGAGGTGCTGCTGGCTCCGCTCGACGCGATCGACGACATAGCGGAGGCGTTCGCGAAGGTCCTGTCACACGTGGGGGAACTGGCCGTCTGACGACCTCGCCCCGGCGGTCACCGCACCGGGGCGGGTCTCGCCCGGCCGCGCAGGAGCGGGCCGAGCCGGTCGGCCAGGACGTCCGGCGTGGAGACGTGCAGGGTCTGCATCCCGAGGGCGGCCCCGGCACGCAGCACCGGGAGCCGGTCGTCGATGAGCAGCGTCTCCTCGGCGCCGGCCCGGGTCCGGCGCAACGCCTCGGTGAAGAACGCCCTCGCCGGCTTGACCCGGCGGATCCGCCAGGACGAGCAGAGCACGTCGAACATCGCGAAGTGACCGTGCGCCTCGTCCTTCAGCCGGTCCCAGTGTTCGGCCTCGTTGTTCGTCAGTACGAGGGTCAGGTCCGGCCGTTCCTCGCGGACTTCCCGGAGGACCCGGAAATTGTCTTCGTAGGCACGCACGCGCGCCATGTACATACGGTCCAGCCAGCGTGTGTCGAGAATTCCCCGACCGGTCCAGGAAAGCCCGCCGACAAGCTGCTGGAAGACCTGGTGCACATGCTTTCGGCCACTTTCGTAGACACGGGCCGACGCCATGGCGTGCCGAGTCGTCTCCGCTTCGTCGCGGCTGTACCGGCGGGCCACCTGGGCGAGGAAGTCCGTTTCTTCGTTGATGTTGTTGTAAAGCACCCCACCGGCATCCACGAACAGGGTACGAATCACCACGCCGCCCTTTCTCCGCTGCTTTCTCCCTTTCGCGTCCAGCAGGGCGACCATACTCCGGGAAGTGATGTTCATGCCGCACCCCGGGAGGCCGCCCCACGGGGCTTCTACAGTCGTGTAGAAAAGCAGGCGGGTGGTCCCGTGCTCAACGGCCGTCCGCGGTGCCGGCGTGCTCCTCCCGGTCCGAGGGGCCGGCGGCACCGCGCCCCCGGTTCTCGCACATGAAGGAGTGAACGCCGCGATGGTGTTCGAGAAGTTACTCGGCGCGGGCGGCCCCACCGTGGACACGGTCCTCGACCCGGGCCCGGTTCAGCCCGGCGGCCCGCTCACGGGCCAGGTGCACCTGAAGGGCGGCAGTGCCGATTTCGGCATCGAGCGGATCACCCTGGAGCTGGTCGCCCGGGTGGAGGCCGAGCACGACGGCGGGGAGACCGAGGGCGTCGCCGTGTTCGGCCGGTTCACCGTCGCCGGCGGCTTCCGCCTGGCGGAGGGCGAGGAGCGCAGCGTGCCGTTCACGGTGGAGCTGCCCTGGGAGACGCCGATCACCGAACTGTACGGGCAGGCCCTGGGGATCGCGCTGGGGGTGCGCACCGAGCTGGCGGTGGCCGGCGCGAAGGACAAGGGCGACCTGGACCCCCTCGCCGTCGTCCCGCTGCCGGTGCAGGAGGCGGTCCTCGACGCCCTCGGCCGGCTGGGTTTCGGCTTCCGGACGGCAGACCTGGAGTCGGCCGCATCCGGGGCACCGGACAGCGGCTGCCGTTCCACCAGGAGATCGAGCTCGTCCCGCGCCGCAGTACGCGCACGCCATGCGGGAACTGGAAGTCACCTTCCTGGCCGGCCCCGGAGGCATGGAGGTCGTCCTGGAGGCCGACGGGACCGGCGGGTTCCTCTCCTCCGGCCACGACGTCGTCAACCGGCACGTCGTCAGCCACGAGGGCGCCGGCCGGCGCGACTGGGACGCCGTCGTCGACGCCTGGATCCGCCAGGTCCTGGCCGGCCACGGCCACCACGGCGCCCTCGCACCCCACGGGCACCCGGACGCCCACCACCTCCACCACCGTCACGACGACCACGACGGTCACCGGTCCGGACCCGGAGCGGGAACGGCCCTCGCCGCGGGCGCGGCCGGCCTGACCGTCGGCGTCGCGGGCGGCCTGGTCGCCGCGGAAGTCGTCGACGAGGTCGGTGACTTCTTCGAGGGCGAGGACGGGGGCGACGACGAAGCCTGACGCGTCCTCGTGACACGAGGTGTGCGGACCGGGCCGCCCCCCCCCCGGCCCGCACACCGCCCGCCGCACCTCCTCCTCCCCCGGCGAGCGTGCCGTCAGTGCCCCTCGGAGCGGAGGGCGGCGACCTCGCGCACGGAGCCGGCGATGGCACGGAAGTCCTTCTTGAGGATCGCACCGTGGTTGCTCGCGACCTTCACGCTCCTGATGAGCGGGTTGCGGGTGGTCACCGCTTCCAGGCTGGTGCGTATCCGCTCCTGTTCGCCACTGCGGCTTCCCAGCGAGGTGCCCGAAGCGACGACGTACCGCACCGGGACGGTCATGTCGGCCAGCACCGGGCCGAGTTCACTCGCGCGGGAGAGCCGGCCGAGCTCGATGTTGCTGTCCGCCATCTGAGCGGCGGTCATCCGGGGAGCCAGGCCCGTGGGGCGCAGCAGCGGCAGGAACCAGTTCATCCGCCGGAACAGTTTCCGGATCCGCTCCTCCATGGCCTCGTCCAGCCAGTCGTACGGGAACGCGCCGTCGACGAGGACCGCGCCGAGGGCCCGCTCCGGATTCCGGCCCGCCCAGTGCGCTGCGACGACCGCGCCGTAGGACCAGCCCACCACGAGCGCCCGGTCCACCCCTCTGGCCGCGAGGACGGCGTCGACGTCCCGGACGGCCGCTTCGAAGGAGTAGTCCGCCGAACGCCCGGATCTCCTGCCGCGGGCCCGCTCGTCGTAGGTGATGTGCCGCCACCGCGGACCCAGTTCGGCGATGGTCCGGCGCCAGTACCCCTGGGTGGCGAACTGGCCGTTGAGGTACACCACGGGAACGCCGTCACCTCCCGTGTCGGTGACGGCCAGGGCGGTGTCGTCGACCGGCACCATGCCCGTCCACGTCGTACCGGTCGAGGAAGTGCTGTGCTGCGTCATGGGTTCCCCTGCTTCGCGTGAGGTGTACGCCCCGGGCCCGCACGGCTCCGGTCACGTTCAGAACACGGGAAACGCTACGTTGCCTTCACGGAATCCTCAACAGTCAAGTTGCATTGAATGAATGAAACAGCAGCTCAGCCGACTTAAATCATTGCAACCATGCTCCCGATTAACGCAATGACCCTGGCAGGGAACGTTGCACTGCCGGGCAGCGACGCGCGGCGGCACCCGTCGCGGCACCGCGCTCCCCTCACCCGTTGTCGTCCCGCCGCGCCGGTGCGGAGCTGCGGCAGCCGACGCGGTCCGGCTGGAGGAAGCCGGTGAGGGCGCGGGCCAGTGCCGCGGGGGCCTCCTCGGCGACGTGGTGCCCGGAGTCGATGCCGTGCCCCCGGACGTCGGTGGCCCACCGGCGCCAGACCGCGACCGGATCTCCGTAGAGGTCTTCCAGGTCGTCCCGGAGGGACCACAGCACGAGCGCCGGGCAGGTCACGCGCTTGCCGGCATCCCGGTCGGCCTGCTCGTGCCGCCGGTCGACGGTGAGGCCGGCGCGGTAGTCCTCCAGCATCGCCCGCACCACGTCGGGGTCGCGCGTCGCCCGCCGCCACTCCGCGTGGTTCTCCGCGCCCATGGCATCGGGGTCGCCGCGGTACCAGCTGTCGGGATCGGCGGTGATGACCCGTTCGGGGATGCCGGGCTGGGCGAAGAAGAACCAGTGCCACCACTGAGTGGCGAACTCGACGCTGATCCGCGCCAGGTGTTCCGTCAGCGGCAGGCAGTCGAGGAACGCCACTCGGGTGACGGCCGCGGGGTGGTCCAGTGTCAGGCGCAGTGCGACGCTTCCCCCTCGGTCGTGCCCGGCGAGCGCGAAACGCGAGTGTCCGAGACGTCGCATCGCGGCCACCACGTCGCCGGCGACGGCACGCTTCGAGTAGCCCGCGTGGTCCTCCGTGAACCGCGGCCCCCGGGAACGGCCGTATCCCCGCAGGTCCGGGCAGACCACCGTGTGTCCGGCCGCCACGAGCCGCGGGGCCACCCGGTGCCACGTGGCCGACGTACGGGGATGACCGTGCAGCAGCACGACCGGCGGCCCCTCCCCGCCGAAGCGGACGAAGACCGACGCCTCACCGACGTCGATCCGCTCCTCCTGGAACCCCTCGAACACGCCGGCCTCCCTCCAGGACGGCCCGCCCGCCACCCCCTCGGAGACGGCACGACCGGTGGCTCCGGGTGCCCTCGCCCGCCACGGCCATGCGCGCGGCGGGGGCGGGCGCAGCCGGACCGCGGTGCCCGGCGGGCGGCCCTTGCTTGCTCTGTCCGGAGCGAACCCTGCGTCCGCGGCTCGCCTGGACGGGCGCACAGATCGAATAACCGCGCGGTGACGGGGTAGAACGGACGCTGGGTGCCGTCCCCTCGTGGGCGGCCCCGCCCACAGACCAGCCGGGAGCGTCCGGCGATAGCGAAGGAAAGCAGTATGGCCAGCGGCACCGTGAAGTGGTTCAACGCCGAGAAGGGCTTCGGATTCATCGCCCAGGACGGCGGCGGACCGGACGTCTTCGCCCACTACTCCAACATCGCCGGCAACGGCTACCGGGAACTCGTCGAGGGCGAGTCGGTCACCTTCGACGTGACCCAGGGCCAGAAGGGGCCGCAGGCCGAGAACATCGTGCGCGGCTGACGACCGCTGGGGACACCCCGTTCCCGCAGGAAGAGGAGGGGCCCGGCACCGGCCGGGTCCCTTCTCCGTGTGTCCCCGGGCATCCTGGTCACTGTCCCCGTCCGCCGCCGCCGGGGCCGGCCCGGCGCCCTCGCCGGGTGCCGGCTCCGTCCGGGCCACCGGCGAGGACCGCGGATCGTCAGCCGCCTCCCCGCGTCCCGCTCGCCGTCCAGCGGTCGGCCGGCTGCCTTCCCCGGGGAGGCAGTGGGTCCCGTACTCGCCGCACTCCCCCGGCCACGGGACCGTCTCACCATCCCCCGGCGAAGAAGCGGGCCAGCGCCTGCTGCGAGTTCACCGCGTTCGTGACATTGGCGAAGGCGATGACGAGCCAGGCGGCCGCCAGCAGTGACGAGACGGCGGCGAGCACCGTCGTACGCCTCGACCGGCCCTCGGCCGATGTCCTCGACCGCTTCCACAGCACGACCCCCGTCACGGCCAGCGCACAGGTGAGCGCGGCGGCCATCGTGGCGAGCACGGCGTGGTAGACGGCGAAGTCGCCGGCCATCACGGTGAGGGCCGGGGAATGCCGGGGACTCGGCGAGGCGTCCGCCTGGTGCCGCACCTCGGCGAGGGTGGCGGCGAGTTCACCGTCCGCGCCACCACTGGTCAGCATCGGCAGCAGGGACGCGAAGGGCGCCGCCGCGCCCTGCACATTGGCCACCAGGGCCACCAGGGCGAAGAGTCCGAGTGCTGCGGCCGAGACCCAGGACAGCCCGAGGCGCACACGAGCGGGCCACCCGCCGGTCCGCTGCCGCACCTGCCGCCACAGGACGACGCCCAGCGCCACGGCCACCGCGAGGAGCAGCGCGGAGACACCGGCCTTGACCAGGTGGAAGCGGAACCAGAAGGCGACCGCGGTCTCCAGCCGGTCGGGGAGGTCACCGCTGCCGGACCTCCAGTAGGCGACGAATCCCTGGCGGAAGGTGTCGCTGACGTTCGCCGTGCTGACGGAGGAATCACGTGCCAGGGCGTTGGGCGCGACGAAGAACGCGAGAAGGGTCGCCGCGGCCAGCGCGGTCAGTGTGCCGAGCCGCCGCCGTGGCGTCTCGGTCATGCGGAGGACGGGGCGGAAGGGACTGAAGCGCGTCATGGGGGACTTTCGCGTCTGGTGGAGGCGGCAGCGTCTTTCCGCCGGGGGCGCGGATCGCGGTTCCCGGACACGGAAGGTAGCGCGGTGGCGCCGGGACGGTCACTGCGGCCGGCCCCCGCGAACGAGGTGGGGCTGTCCCCCGTGCGGCCGCCGAGGGTTCGACGGTGTGCGTCGCGCTCGTGCCCTCACCAGGCCAGCTCGTCGATCAGTGCGGTGATGTCCGGCTCGGCCGTGCGCCCCAGTGTCTGTTCGGCCCAGATCACCTTCCCCCTCGCCGCGTAGCGGGTGCCCCAGCGGTCGGCGAACTGGGAGACGAGGAACAGGCCGCGGCCTCCCTCGTCGGTGGTGGCGGCGCGGCGCAGCCGCGGTGAGGTGTTGCTGCCGTCCGAGACCTCCAGCACCAGGGTGCGGCCCAGCAGCATCCGCACCCGTACGGGTGGAGCGCCGTAGCGGATCGCGTTGGTGAGGAGTTCGCTGAGGACCAGTTCCGTGGTGAAGGACGCCTCCTCCAGGCCCCAGTCGGCGAGCCGGCCGCCGACCTCGGCGCGCACGCGCGAGACGGCCGTCACGTCGAACGGCACGTCCCAGGCCGCCACCCGGGCCGGGTCCAGCAGCCGGGTCCGGGCCACCAGCAGGGCCACGTCGTCCCGGGGCCGGTCGGGCAGCATGGACTCCATGACGGCGCGGCACGTGTCCTCCGGCGAACGGTCCGGGCCGGCGACGGCCACGCGGAGCATCCGCAGGCCCTCGTCGAGGTCGCGTCCGCGGTCCTGCACCAGTCCGTCGGTGAACAGCACGAGCCGGCTGCCCTCGGGAAGATCGAGTTCGCCGTTCTCGAAGGGGTGCCCGCCCACACCCAGCGGCGGTGACAGGGGGAGGTCGGGGAAGGTCACCCTGCCCTGCGGGTCGACCACGGCCGGGGCGACGTGCCCGGCGCGGGAGAGGGTGCAGTGCCCGCCGACCGGGTCGTAGACGGCGTACAGGCAGGTGGCGCCCGTGACCGGGGCGCCGTCGCTGTGGGCGTGGGATGCCTGGCTGTCCAGCAGGGTCACCATCTCGTCGAGGTGGCTGAGCAGTTCGTCCGGGGAGAGGTCCAGTGAGGAGAAGTTCAGCACCGCGGTCCGCAGCCGGCCCATGGTCACCGCGGCGTGCAGCCCGTGCCCGACGATGTCGCCGACGACCAGCGCCACCCGGAAGCCGGGCAGGGGGATGACGTCGAACCAGTCACCGCCCACGCCGGCCCGCGCGGGCAGGTACCGCCAGGCGATCTCCAGGGCTTCCTGGTCGGGGACGTCGCGGGGCAGCAGGCTGCGCTGCAGGGTCACGGCCAGGGTGTGCTCGCGGGCGTAGCGGCGGGCGTTGTCGATGGCGACGGCGGCCCGGGCGACCAGTTCCTCGGCGACGGCGACGTCCTCCTCCTCGAAGGGAAGGGAACCCGCGCCCCGCCAGAAGTTGACCATGCCGAGGACGATTCCCCGGGCCCGCAGGGGGACGGTGATCAGCGAGTGGATGCCGTACTCCAGGGCCTGGTCGGCCCCCTCGGGGTCCTGGGCGCGCCAGTCCTGTGCGTGGTGCAGGTCGGCGACGCGGACGGCCTTGCCACGGTGCAGGGCCGCCACCATCGGGGTGTCGGCCACCACGAACTGGATCAGGTCTCCGACCGGCTGGAGCGGGTGCCCGCTGCGGGCCTCGCTCAGTGCGGTGCGCCGCATGCGCCGTACCGCACCGGTGGGCTCGTCGCCGCGCAGGACGGAGTCGAGGAGTTCCACGGTGACGAAGTCGGCCATGCGGGGCACCGCCACCTCGGCGAGCTCCTCCGCCGTGCGCCGGATGTCCAGGGTGGTGCCGATGCGGACGCCCGCCTCGTACAGGAGGGTCAGCCGTTCGCGTGCCACCTCGGCCTGGCCGGTCAGGGCCCGCAGCTCGGTGGTGTCGCGGAAGGTGGCCACCAGTCCGGGGGCGCCGCCGTGGGGTTCGATGCGCCGGGTGTTGACCGCGAGCAGCCGCTCGCCGGCCGGCAGCACTTCGTCGGAGACCGGCTCGCCCGATGTCAGCAGCCGGGTCAGCCGGGGGCCGAGGCCCAGTTCCCCGACCGGTCGCCGGTCGGCGTCCCCGGGGAGGTCCAGCAGGCGGCGGGCCTCGTCGTTGGCGAGCATCAGCTGCCCGTCGTCGCCGACGATCAGGACGCCTTCGCGTACCGCGTGCAGTACGGCGTCATGGTGCTCGAACATGCGTGTGATCTCGGCCGGGCCGAGTCCGTGCGTCTGCCGGCGCAGCCGTCGGCTGACCAGGGCGGTGCCGACGACGGCGAGCGTGAGCGCGCCGGCCGCCGCGGCCAGCATCACCGGGAGCTGATGGTTCAGCACCTGGCCCAGCGTGTCGAACTGGATCCCGGCGCTGACCATGCCGACCACGCGTCCGTTGCCGTCCCGCACGGGCACCACCGCGCGCACGGCGTCCGCGGGGTCGCCGTGGAACGTCTCGGTGAAGGCCGTTCCCTCCGCGGCGGGGCCCACACCCTCCGCCCTGGTGCCGATCAGCTCGGGCTGGGGGTCGGTGAGCCGCACCCCCTTGGGGTCGAGGACGGTGACGAAGTCGACTCCGGAGCCTCGTCTGGCCGCCTCCGCCGCTCCCTGGAGCTGGGCCGTCGGGTCCGGTGACAGCAGCGCGGCGGCCGTGCCGGGCGCGTGCGCGAACGCCTCCGCCGCCGCGAGGGAACGGTGTTCGGCGCCCTGCTCCGCCCCGTACCGCCCCTGTACCACCAGGGCGGCGACCGCCACCGCGACGAGCACCAGCATGATCAGGACCTGCAGGAGGAAGACCTGCGCGGCGAGTGTACCGACGCTCAGGGGCGCCGGCAGGCGGCGTCCCGGGGAGTGCGGGGCCCGCGGGTGACGGGACGAGCCGGACCGGCGCCGTTCGCGGGGCGGCGCCGCTCTCGTCCGGGACCGGCGAGCAGGACCGATCATGTCCCATTTCTAGCACCACGTCCGCTTTGCGGGCGACTGCTGCGGACCGGAGGGGGCGGCTGCCGGTTCCGCACCGCGGGCCGGGCAGCGGCTGCGCCCGCTCGTCGTCCGCGGGTCGTGCACCGCGGGTCGTCCCGCGGGTCCGCGCGGCCGGGCACAGGGCCCGGCCGTTCAGGGGCGGCGCCGCACCCGGACGGCGGCCGAAGGGGCGCCGCGGGCCCACGGCGCGCCCCGCCGGTCCCGCTCGTGCGGCCGGGCGCCCGCCGGTCCGGCGGCGCGGGCCCCGTTCACCGGCGGCTTCCGGGGGCCGTCCCGCCGGCGTTCGACCCGCTGGGCGTGCGCAGCGTCAGGAGAGCCACGTCGTCGTCGTTGTCGAGGGGGCGGACCCGGCGCAGGAGCTGGTCGGTGAAGGAGGCCAGCGGGCGGTGGGCGAGGGCGGCGGCGTGCCGGCGGAGCCGGTCCAGCCCCTCGTCGAGGGTGTGCCCGGGTTCCTCGATCAGGCCGTCGGTGTAGAGGACCAGCGTCGAGCCGGGCGGCAGGAGGACCGTCGCGTCGGGGCGGGGCCTGCCCACCCCGGTTCCCAGGAGGATGCCGTGGCCGTCGGTGAGGTAGCGGGCCAGTCCGTCGTGGCTGATCAGCAGCGGGGGCGGGTGGCCCGCGTTGGTCCAGGACAGCTTCCACCGGCCGTCGGGTGTCTCCTCGACCCGGGAGAGGATCACGGTGGCCATGGTGACGTCGGTGATGTGCATGATCGCCTCGTCCAGCCGTTCGAGGATCCGGCTGGGCGGATCCTGCTGCGACCAGGCGTAGGCGCGCAGCATGTTGCGGAGCTGGGCCATTCCGGCCGCGGCCTCCAGATCGTGGCCGACGACGTCTCCGACGGCCAGCGCGGTGGCGTCGTCGGACAGCCGGAAGGCGTCGTACCAGTCACCGCCGACCTGCGAGGCGTTCGGCGCGGGCAGGTAGCGGACCGTCATCTCCAGCCCGGGCACCCGGGGCATCTGGGGCAGCAGGTGGTTCTGCATGGTCTCGGCGACCTTGCGCTGGCGCTGGTAGAGACGCGCGTTGTCCAGGGCGATGCCGGCGCGGCGGGCGATGTCCTCGATCAGCGGCAGATCGGCGGGGGTGAACTCCCGCGACCGGCCGGCCCGGCCCAGGGTCAGGGCGCCCAGGACCTCCCGGGCGCTGCGGATGGGGGCGATGGCGGCGGAGTGCATGCCGGTGGCCTCGAACAGACGGCGCTGTTCGAGCGCGATACCCGAATCGGGCTCGCGCTGGTACGTCTCCGGTGCGGCCACCGCGGAGGCGACCCCGCGCAGCGCCCTGGACAGCGGCATCGGGGACTCCTCCGGGAGCGGGGGCATCGGTCCCTGGAGGTCGTCGTGGTGCACCAGGGTGTCCCCCTCGGCGTGGACGACGACCGTGCGCCACACTTCGTCCCGCTCGGTGATCAGATCGATGACGGCCCACTCCGCCAGCCGGGGCACCACCAGGGCCACCAGCCGCCGCAGCGTCTCGTCCACGTCGAGCGTGGACGTCAGCCGCGCGGTCGCCTCGGCCAGCAGGGCCAGCCGCTCGAGTTCCGTCAGGGGCTGGGCCGACGGATCCGGCCGGGTGCCGCCTCTGCCCCGGTCGTCCACCGCGTGGAAGAGCACCAGGGTGGCGGACTCGTCACCGCCGGCTCCGCCGTACGGAGCGATCAGCCACGAGATGGGCAGCAGCGAACCGTCACCGCGTGCGAAGTAGTCGCTCTCCACCTGGGCGGGGCGCCCTGCGTGGAAGGCGTGCCGCATGCGGCACCGGGCCCTCGGCATGGGCCGGCCGGCGGCGTCCCGGTGCAGCAGGTCGTGCGCGTCGCGGCCGAGCAGGTCCACGGCAGGCCGTTCCAGGAGTCGTTCGGCGAGGGCGTTGACGGCGATGATCCGGCCCTGCGCGTCCACGACGTAGGCGCCGGCGCCGATCGCGTCCAGCAACCCCGCGAGCGCGGCCGACGGCGCTTCCGGCTTCCCGGGAAGGTCCGCGGACCCCGCTACGGCCATGATCCTCCTCTGCCCTGCCGATCATCCTATCCGCCGGGAGTCACCGGCACGCCGGTCGGCGTGCAGTTCCATGTGCCCCTCGCGTGCGGGAACAGACTCATTTTCCACGGCATGGGGAGACCTGATCACCCTCTCGCTGCATTTCACCCCGGTGGGGCCGGAGGGGGAGGCCGTGCGCCGCCACGGGCACGCACGAGGGGGCTGGCCGGCCACGGCCGGCGAAGTCTTCGGCCCGGGTGACGGCCGGGGTCCGGCTCCGGCTCGCGTGGGCGGCCGGCAGCGCGCCGCCCGGCCGGTCTCCCGGATCCGGACGGCGCTGGGGAGTACGGGCGTCACCCGCCCGGGGCGGCGGCCGACGCGCCGCCGGGCGGCCGACGCGTCACAGCGCGCCGCGCACCCAGGGCCCCGTGATGGCGAAGGTGATGCCGGGCGTCTGGACGTTGACGAAGAGCCATTTGCCCTTTTTCGGCTCGAACACCGAACCGGCCCACTCCGAGCCCCGGTGGTCGGCCGCCGGGACGTTCTTGCCCGCGGTCCCGCCCCGCAGGTCCACCGTGTTGGCGGCGAACCGGAAGATCTCGCCCTCCGGGGTCAGCCCCTGCACGTAGTCCGTGTCGGCACCGTCCTCGCACAGCACCAGGCCCCCGCGGGGACTGACGCACATGTTGTCGGGGTTGTTCAGGACGTCGGCGCCGGGCGACGCGAACAGCACCCGGAACTCGTCGGTGCACGGGTCGAGCTCGAAGACCTGGCCCTGGCGGACGGGACCGCCGTCGGTGGTGATCGCGTAGATGCGCCCGTTGCCGTACCAGGCGCCCTCCAGCCGGCTGAACACCGCGGCGCCGTTCGCCTGCGCCTGTGTCCGGACCGTGTCGGCCGCCGGGTCGACGTCGTCCACCGGTACCCAGGAGACGGTGCCGTAGCACTGCTCGCCGTCGAGCCGGGTGTCGTAGGAGGTGTCGCCGATGCGCAGCGCCTCGAGCCGGCCGCCCTTGGCCAGGTCGCCGGGCACGGTGGGGACGAACCGGTACAGGCAGGCGTTGGGGCGGTCCTCGGTCTCGTAGACGTATCCGGTCGCCCGGTCCACGGCGACCGCCTCGTGGTTGAACCGGCCCATCGCCCGGTACGGCTCGGGATTGCCCTTGCCCTCCGAGGCCACCTCGAAGATGTAGCCGTGGCGCTTGCCGGAGACCGTGGAGAAGGACTCCTCACAGGTGAGCCACGTCTTCCACGGGGTCGGCCCGCCGGCGCAGTTGCGCATGGTGCCGCCGAGACTGCCGTACGACTCCAGCCACTGACCGGCGTCCGGGTCGAACACGAGCGTGGTGGTGCCGCCGCCGGCGCCCGGATCGTAGGCGGGCGCGGTGAAGGCGGCACCGGCGGCGATCTCGTGGTTGCGGACGAGGTGCACCTTGTCGCCGTGGCGGAAAGCGGCCATGCCGTCGTGCGCGGGCGGCGTGCGCACACCGTCGTCCATGAGGTCGTTCGTCCAGCCGTACGAGATGTACTCGAAGCCGCGCGGCAGCTGGAGCAGCTCCAGCCCGGTCGCCTCGTCCTTCGCCGGCCTCAGCGGCCCGTAGCCCGGGTCGAAGTCGAGCTTGACCGGAGCGGCCGCCGCCGTGCGCGCGGCGAGGGCCTGGAAGGGCACGGAGGCGGCCGCGGCCACTGCCGCACCGCGCAGCAGGGTGCGCCGTTCGAAGCCGGAACCGGTCGGTCTTCCCGCAGACGTGCCTGTCATGGGAGTCCTCTCGATACGACGAACTGTCAGAGGGGGGCGGCGCCAGTCACTTCGAGCATTAACCCTCGGGACGCCGTTGAACGGAAGGTGAGCGGTGAGACAACCTGACGTGAACCCGCCATCTTCTTCCAGGACCGGTCCGCGGCCGGTGCCCGCCGGTCGTGCCGGGTTCCGGCGGGCCGTGGGAGCGTCGCCTCACTCTCGGTACTCGCCGGTGCGCCGGAAGCCGGCGCCGTGCAGCCGCGCGTCGGCCTCGGCGAGCGGCACGGGCCGCGACAGCCGGGAGAGCGGCAGCCGCGGCCCTGCGCCGAACACCCCAGTCGCGCTGTTCATGGTCTTCACGTCCAGGAGCAGGCCCCACCACGAGCCGTCGGCCCGGGTGCCCTCACCGAGCCGCACGGCCGGGAGCGCAGTGCTCGCACCCAGGGCAGGGTGCCCGCACCGGTGCCCGCGCGGTCCGGCCGGCTCCGCGGGCGGTGCCGGCCGTGTGGGCCGACCCGTCGACCGGGTTCACCCCCGGTCACCGGCTCAGGTACCGCCCGGAGTCGTGGGACGCCCTGGTCCCCTCACGCCGTGCGGGCCATCCGCCGGGGCGCGCGCGTCGCGGACGCCCTGGTGTCCACCGCACGGACGCGGTAGATCGTCCTGGCGGGATCCACCACCGGGTCGCCCAGGGCGATCCGGCCGGCCCGGTGCAGGGCGTCGCACTCGTCGGTGGGGAGGGCCACGTAGCAACTGCCCCGGCCGCTGCGGCCGTCGAGCGGCTGCCAGTAGCCGTATCTGCGGCGTCCTCCCGCATGCACGGTCAGGAACACGGGTGTCGAGGGGTCGGAGACGATCCGCAGCAGATCGGCGCCGGCGGTGCTGACGGGAGCGAAGGTCCGGCTCCGGTGCGACAGGATCTCCGCCCGTGCCGTCCGCGGGCGTTCGGTGCCACGTGACAGGGCCGGACCGGGGACGGGCTGCATAGAGTGGCCTCCTCGAGCTGGTCGACCCCAAGCGCCTACCCAGCTCCGCCGGTGTCGATCAATTTCTTCGCATCATGCAGCACGCCACTGACAAACGGCTCCGCTCGCTCAGGCCGTGGGCACCGTGTCCTCATACCCGGTACCGGCCGCCCTGTACGCCGCGACTCTCGCCTCGACCTGATCGGGGGTCAGGACCTGGTCCTTCACGTGGAGGACGTAGTCGACCTGCTGCTCGTAGGAACGCGGCGTCGTGGACGGCTGGCCGTCGAGGTCGATCAGCCACTGGTTG
Organism: Streptomyces glaucescens; assembly: GCF_000761215.1. Lineage (GTDB taxonomy): Bacteria > Actinomycetota > Actinomycetes > Streptomycetales > Streptomycetaceae > Streptomyces > Streptomyces glaucescens_B. The sequence goes on from NZ_CP009438.1 coordinate 319,946, forward strand.
AAGTTGATGGACATCGGGCGCTCGGGCAGGTAGGCGGCGTCATGGGTGCCGAAGAGCCGCCCGTCGACGTAGTACTTGATGGAGCTGCCGTCGATGGTGAGGAGGAGGTCGTGCCAGCCGGCGTGGCTCCGGCGGCTCTCGGTGTGCTGGTTGACCGCCTGCCACGGGTCGGGGTGGTAGGTCTCCCAGGAGGTCGTGTTGAGGATGTTGGCCGGTTCGCCCCACCCGCCGTTGGGGAGGTACTCGAAGTCGTACTCGGCGCAAGTCGACGGGTTCGCGGATTCTCGGGGTGGGGTCGCGGGGAACCGGAGGGGGACGTGGCGCCCGCTGGCGGAGTAGCCGACGGGTTCGGCCTTGGGGAACATCGGTACAGCGGTTGGCAGCTGAGAACGATCATGGTCTGATCGGTGTGATGGTGCTGACGCGGTTCTCGTACTCGCGGCGGGCCTTGCGCTGGGCCGGAACAGCCGGGACGCCGTGGCCGCCGTCGAGTGGCTGGCAGCGGGCAAGGAGCTGACGGTGCACGGCAGAGACGGCGCTGACGCGCAGGGTGTAGCCCTGACCGCGCCGTACGGTCGCCCCCTGGTCGAGCACCGCCCGTTCGGCGTCGTCCAGCTCGGTAGTGCGGAGGAAGTCGGCGGCCTTGCCCGGCATGTCTAGGCCCTGTTCTCGTATAGCCACGGCCAACGGACATGCGCTGTATGACGGGGTGCCGGTAAGAACCGCGACACCAGCCGCAAACGGCGGTGATCAGTCCTTGGATGGTGATCTTCCTGGGCTGGGCGGCTCGTACACTGACGAAAATGGAGGACCACACGGCCACCGGGATCGGTGCACGTCCGGCGCCCCTCTTGCGGGAGTACGTCGACTCGTATGTCGGCTTCGACCTCCGCGGGCTCCCGACGGGGGTGCACTGCGGCCCGCCGGGCCGCGCGCTCACTGCGGTGATCAGCCTGGCAGATCCTTTGGAGGTGGCGGCGGGCGTTGACGACGGGTCACCGGTCACCCGATTCGGCAGCGTGGCCGGCGGTCTGATGTGCCGGTCCGTCGCGATTCGCCACGACGGACGCCAGCAAGGTGTTCAGGTATCGCTGACACCGCTCGGGGCCCGGGCTATCTACGGCATGCCCGCCGCCGAGCTCGCCCACCGACTGGTCCCACTTGACGAGCTTCTCGGAGCGCTTGCCGTCGAACTGGTCGACCGGCTCCGATCGGCGACAACATGGGCGGTGCGGTTCACCGCGCTGGACGAATTGCTCCTCCGAGCTGTCGGCCGTGGCGCCTGCGGCGACCATGTGCGCTGGGTGCGCCCCGAGGTAGCGGAGGCATGGCGCCGCCTCGTCGCCGCGCGGGGTTGCGTCCAGGTTGGTGCGGTCGCCGCGGAACTCGGCTGGAGCCGTCGGTACCTCACCGAGCGGTTTCGCGGTGAGGTGGGCCTGTCGCCGAAGACCTTCGCCCGAGTCTTGCGCTTCGAGCACGCGCACGAACTGGCGTCGGCGCAGGACCCGCTCCCGTGGGGCGATGTGGCAACCGTCTCTGGCTACGCCGACCAGGCCCATCTCGTTCGGGACTGGCGCAAGTTCACGGGCCGATCACCGACGGCCTGGCGTCGCAGCGAAGTCCTCCTCGGAGCCAGGTAGCCGCCAACCGTCTGCCCGTCGCGTCGGCTTCTCTTCCCTTTTCTTCAAGACCGCCCGATCGCTGGCGTAGACGATTGTCGGCATGAGACTCGTCAACCACGAACACAATGCCATGGACCTGCGGACCACCCCCGTGCACCTCGGACTGGGATCGAGAGCGAAACCCGTCGAGGGCTTCACCTGGGACCCGAAGGTGCTCCAGGCCTACAGCGCCGCGGTCGCGGCAGACGGCGCCGAGGGCCGGATGGTGACGATCTTCGACGGCGACGGGCTCGGCGACCATTGGGAGAGCCACCCTGCAGGCGACGAACTGGTCGTTTGCCTCAGCGGGTCCGCGACGGTCACCCGCGAAGTGGACGGGGTCCCCGACCGCGTTCTGCTCGGGCCGGGCGAGGCCACCATCAACCCGGCCGGGGTATGGCACGTGGTCGACATGGAGGGGCCGACGTCCATCCTGGCCATCACTGCGACCCTCGGCACCGACCACCGTCCTCGGACCGACACCCGCCCGACCGAACGCGTCGGCACGCCCAGCCCGGAGGAAGCGCCGTGACGACACGCATCGCGTGCCTCGGCGACAGCCTCACCCGCGCGCAGTTCAGCGTCGACTACCTGGATCTTCTCGGACGACGCCGCCCTCCCGGTGACGTGCAGCTTGCCCGTTTCGGCGTCAACGGCGACTTCGCCCACAACCTCTTGCAGCGCCTCGATGCTGTCGTCACGAACCCACCTGATGTGATCACCGTGTTGATCGGTACCAACGACGCCCGAGCGAGCCTTGCCGGCTACCCCGTCGAGCAGGCCATGAAGCGCAAACAGCTCCCCGATCGCCCGTCGGCAGGCTGGTTCCAACAGTGCCTGGGAGCCGTCGTCGCACGGCTGCGAGCGGAGACCGACGCGACGATCGGTCTGCTGTCGCTACCGGTACTCGGCCAACAACTCGACGGAGCAGCGGCACAGGCATCGCAGGCGTACAGCCGGATGATCGCCGAGGTCGCCGCCACCAACGAGGTGGCCTACCTTCCGCTCCACGAACGCCAGATCGAGGAACTGCGCCAAGCGGACCCGCCGCCGATTCCATACCGGGAGATGACGCCCGCAGCGGCCGTCGGCGTCCTCGTCCAGCACACAGTGCTGCGCCGCAGCCTCGACACGATCTCGCGGCGGCGAGGTCTCGTGCTCACGACCGACCACATCCACCAGAACAGCCGCGGCGCCACCCTTATCGCTGAGGTCATCGACGCCGGCCTGCTGACCCAGAGCGCGTAGCTGGTTCCGGCGCCCGGCCAGTCGGATGCCGTCTACCGCGCGGAGGTGGCATCCGAACCAGGCCTACGCCATCCGGCTCGTCTGGCTGCGTGACCACCGCGAGGACACCTGGGTCACGGTCCCGCGGCGGCTGCTGTCGTCGACCGCGACCCCATTCGGCGAGCCGGTGGCTCTGTCGATGACGAGGAGCAGCGTTTCTCGGGCAGTTCGGGAGGCACTGCCCGTGCTGGATGTCGATGGCTTCGGGCAGCAGCTCGGTGCCGATCGGTAAGACGCCGTGTGCTGCTCGTCCGAGGCCCGGGACAAAAGCGCTGGCTACGGGCGCAGGTTGCGGCCCCGTCCCGTCATGCCGAGTACCGGCAGGCACCTTCCGTTCTGGCCCTGTTCTCGTATAACTACGGCCAGGTGGCGTGTACCACTGCGTAATGCTCAGGGCTGCGGTGAGAGATGCCGCAGTAAATACCGGATTTACTGCGACGGAGCCCCTGCCGTGATCATCGCGACCTGCGGCGGGGCAATCCGGCCGCCAGGGCGAGGTGTACGCATTTACTGCGGCTTCACTGTGCTGACCACGTGCGAAGTCGCATCGAGATCAACTCATCGCCCCTTTGGTGCGTACCTCGGCTGTACCCGGGGTTCGGGACTGCCGATCTGGCTTGGGTGGGCTCTGGCCCGAATCGGTGGGGGTGGGCTGCTCTGACGTACTTCAGTGCGGTCGTGTCGGAGATCCCGAAGACGCGCATCAGGTGCACGGGGTCGGCAGTTTCGTGTGCCTCATCGAGCAGCCGGTCGATGCGGAGCCTCCGGGGCTGGATACCGAGCTTTCTGAACACCAACCGCAGCCCGTCCTTGGACACCGGAGGGCCGTTGGGGTCGACCGCGGTGACCGCTACCGCATCGTCTCGCGCCTGAAGCTTGCCGCTGACGCGGCACCCGCCGGGCCGCCGGCCGGGCACCACCCGGGCATGCCGCCCGGCGACCTCCCCCACGGCACCCCGGTGACGGCCTCGACCCTCGGAGACGTGCAGGGGTAGACGCGTCCCGTCCTCGAGTCAGGAGGTTGCGCCGGTCGCAGCCCGGCCGTTCCGTGCCCGCCGGCGTCGCCCGCCGGCGGTGACGGTCTCACCTGCCGACGGAGACGCCGAACTCCGCTTCGACGACCTGGAAGAGGACGTCCCAGGACTTCCACTCGGTGTTCGTCTGCAGGGAGACGGCATGAGCGCCGTCGGCGGTGCTCACGGTGTAGAAGAGGCATCCCCAGTAGCTGCCGCCCACACCGCGCAGCGTCAGGCCGTCCGTCGCCGCCTCGTCGAACTCGAACACACCGAGTCCGTACCGGGCGTACGGCATCCAGTTGCCGTCCTCGGTGGAGACCGTGGTCCACATCGCGCGATGCTGGGCCGCGGGCAGCAGTGTTCCGCCGGCCAGCGCACCGACGACTTCGAGCATGTCCCCGGTGGTCGAGATGACGTTTCCGGGCACCCACGAGGTGTTGAACTCGGTGACGTCGAGGGGTTCCAGTCCGGGTTCCTCCATCACCGACTCCCAGTTCTCCGGGGTGACCGCGGCCGGGTCGGTGCCGTCCTTGTAGAACAGCGTCGAGTAGGCCCGCGGGTGGGGATCGGGGTACCCGGTGTCCTCGGCGGGACGTACATAGGTGCGGGTCAGGCCGAGCGGCCGGACGATCCTCCGGTCGATCTCCTCGGCGAGGCTGTTGCCGGTGACCTTCTCGATGACGGCTTCGGCGAGGTGGAAGCCGCCGTTGGAGTACTCGAAGCGCTCCCCGGGCCCGCCGACCGGCGGCCGGGACACCGTCATCCTGAGCAGGTCGTCGGTGGACAGGCCGGTGAAGCGGTGCCGGAGGAAGGCGGCACGGGTGGCGTACCGGCTGGTCAGTTCCGGTGCCAGGCCGGTGGAGAACAGGCCGCTGGTGTTGCTGAGCAGATGCCTGATGGTGATCCGGTCGCCGTCGTAGCCGTTGCGGTTCAGCACGCCCGGGAGCCAGGTGTTCACCGGGTCGTCGATGCTCAGCCTGCCCTCGGCTTCGAGGGCCAGCAGCACGGTGGCGATGAAGGCTTTGCCGCCGCTGCCGATGTGCGCGTACTCCCCCGGCCGACGCGGACGTCCCGTCACCATGTCGGCCACACCGGCGGCGCCGAACCACCTCCGGTCCCCGTCCCTGACGTCCGCCACGATGCCGGGGATCCGTAATTCGGTCACTGCCCGGTCCAGCACCCGCTGAACACCGGTCTCGTTCATGCGCGCCACCGCTCCTGCCCTGTTCGAGTATCTGCACGACTCGGCGAAAATTACGTTGCATACACGATCTCGTCAATCATGTATGTGTGAAGCAATGGATGAAGATGCAGGCCAGCGCGGACAGTTCGTTGCACGACCCCTCCCTGTTAATGCAACGGTAGGGGTGTGCCGACCTGTTGACGCGACATACCGACCGACAGACAAGGACACCGATGCCTGGACGAAGGCTCACCCGGCAGGACCGGCGGGAGATCGCCGCGGGACTGCGCGACGGGCACACCTACGCCGCCATAGCCCGCCGGCTCGGACGGCCGACCTCGACCGTCACCCGGGAGGTGATGCGCAACGGCGGGCCGGCCGACTACCACGCCGACCGGGCGCACCAGGCCGGCAAGCGAGTGGTGCGGCGCCGGACCACGCACGAACCGGCGGCACCCTCACCGGACGGCGCCGGCCTCGCCGGCCGTGACCCGCGGGTGGTGGAGGACGTGAGCGCGCACATCACGGACCTGTTCGTCCGGTCCGGGCTCCAGCGGATGGCGGCCAGGGTGCTCGCCGCACTCCTCACCACCGACAGCGGCAGCCTCACCTCGGCGGAACTCGTGCGGCGTCTCGGCGTCAGCCCCGCCGCCGTCTCCAAGGCCGTCGGCCTCCTGGAGGCGATGGGGGTCGTCCACCGCCGGCGCGACACCCGCCGCCGCGCGGAGCGCTACGCCATCGGCGACGACGTGTGGTTCCAGGCCATCATGGCCGGTGCACGCACCGACACCCGGATCGCCGCCGCCTCGGCGCGCAGCGCGCAGGCCCTCGGCCCCGCCACGCCCGCCGGTGCGCGGCTGGAGAACCTGAGCAGGTTCCTGCACCGCGTCAGCGAGGACCTGGTCCGCTCGGCCGAGCACTGGGGCCGCGTCTACTTCACCCGTCCGCCGGCCGGCTGAGCGCCCCGCCACCGCAGCCGCCGCGCTCCGGGCCCGTGGTCCGGGACGTACGGAACAGCCCTGCGGGCGGTCCGCGACGGTCCCGCGGGCCGCCACCGGCCCACCGCGTGAACGGCGGCCTGCGTCGGCATGGACGGTGCGGACGGGGGTAGGTGGTGCGGCGTCGGTCCGCGGGCGGACGTTCGAGCGGGAGCGGGGCGACGGCGGCGGCGCCGTCGGGTGCGGCGGGCCCGGGAGGAGATGCGTCATCGGTCGTACCGCGGTGCGACCGATGGCGCCGGAAGAAGGAGAGTCCGCGGTGACGGAAGGCCCGAGCCAGGCTGCCGGCGAGAGCACTGGTCCCGACATCGACGCGCACCTGGAGATCCTGCTGCGGCTCGTCGAGGCGCAGCCCGACGCCAGCATGGCGATCTGCCTGACCACTCCGGGCGGCATCATCGGCGGGCACCTGGTCGCCGCCCGGACATGGGCGGAGCGCTGGGAGGCGGCGGTGCGGGATGCCGGTGTGGCCCGGCAGGCGGCGCCGATGGCTCAGTTGCCGCAGATGGTACAGGCGGCGCAGCCCCACGGTGAGGCCTCGGACCGCGGACTGCACCGGTTCCTGCACCTGGTGGACGTCACCTTCATGTCCGTTCCCGGCGCCCCCACCGCGTCGGTGTGGCGCGGACGGGTCGGCGACGTCTGCGGGTGGTCGCTGGGCGCCCCCTCCTGACCCGGCAGCCGGTGAGCGGCATCAGTACTCCTTGTCGTTGGGCATCACCCGGGTCACCCTGCCGCGGTGGTCCGCGGCCAGGTAACCGCTCTGCCCGTAGTCGTTGGAGAGGTAGGCGGACATCCCCATCGGGTCGCCGAAGGCGGGATCGGCTCCGCTCACCACGAGGTAGCGGGAGGTGATGTCCTTGACGTTCAGCTCCTTCTCCGCCCGCTCGAAGAGTGCGGGTACGGCGTCCCAGTCGAACGCACCGGCGCTGAAGGGGCTCTGGGTGGACGACACCGATCCTGTGATGATGCCCTTCGTCGCGCCCTCCCCCGGCCGGTAGCTCCAGGACGCGTAGCGGGTGCTGCTCCCGTCGGCCATGACGTCCGCCGCGACGTACTCCGGGTAGACGACCAGGCGGCACATGCGGTCCGTGCCCGTCTCCGCCCGCAGCGCCGCCAGGGCGGTGCGGATGCCGTCCGGTGTCAGCAGATCCGGCCGCGTCCCGCTCTCCCCGGACGGGCCGTCCTCCCCGGAACCGGAACCAGCCGGGGCGTCGGCGGCGGGCGACGGCGCGGCGGAGGAGGCGCGCGAGTCGCTCGCCACCGCGCCCGGTGTCCTCCCGCCCTCGTCCGCGTCGCCGGCGCCCCCGTCGGAGAGGGTCCACACCAGCACGCCGACGAGCGCCGTCGAGGTGAGCGAGGCACCGACGGCGAGCACGCGGCTCCGGCGCCGGACCCGGTCCTCACGGTCGCGGCCGAAGGACGGCACGACGGTCGGCGCCCCGTGCGGAAGCCGTCCGGAGGGCGGCACCGCGTCGGCGGGCGGGCCCGAACCGACGTCCGCGGCCGCTGCCCCTGCCATGGGCGCGGGCGCGTCCGCGGGCCCGGACGCGTGCGGTGGCGCGAGGTGGTACGAGGTCGTCGCGGTGTGCGCGGTTCCCGGCGGCCGGCCCCGAACCGGCGCCTTGGCCGCCTCGGTGAGCATCGCGTCCAGCACCGCCCCGTCCGGACGGCGGGCCGGGTCCTTGACCAGCGCCGCGGCGAGCATCGGCGCGAGCGCACCCGCGCGGCGGGGCGGCGGCAGTTCCTCGTGGAGCACGGCCGCCAGCGTGGCCAGTGTGGTCGCCCTGCGCAGCGGGTGGCGGCCTTCGACGGCGACGTACAGCATCATCGCCAGCGACCACAGGTCGGATTCCGGGCCGCCCTCGCCCCCGCTCACGCGTTCCGGGGCCATGTAGTCGGGGGTGCCGATGATCGATCCGGTGGCGGTCAGGACCGTCGACTCCCGGATCGCGGCGATACCGAAGTCGGTGAGCACGGGCCGCCCGTCGGGGCGCAGCAGCACGTTGGCGGGTTTCACGTCCCGGTGCTGGATCCCCGCCGCGTGCGCGGCGCGCAGCGCGCCCAGCACCTCGCGGCCCAGCGACGCGGCCTCGTGCGGTTCCATCGCGCCGCCGGCCAGCCGGTCGGCGAGCGAGCCGCCGGTGACCAGCTCCATGACCAGCCACGGGTAGGCGTACTCGGTGCCGTCCACCACGTGGTGGATGGTCACGACGTTGGGGTGCTCGACACGGGCCAGCGCGCGGGCCTCGCGCAGCACACGGGCACGCAGCAGCGCCGCGGCCCCGGGGTCGTACTCGGCGAGCCCCGGGTCCGGCGAGCGCACCTCCTTCAACGCGACGGCGCGGTCCAGGACGAGGTCGCGTGCCCGCCACACCGTGCCCATGCCACCGCCACCGAGCCGTGCCTCCAGCGCGAAACGGCCGTCGATCACCCGTCTGCCGGGCTCCCCCTCACTCATGCCCGGAGCATACGAGAGCGCGGTGACAGCACGGTGCCCGCACCCCCGGAGGGACCCGGGGGCCGGTCTCCTCCGCCGGGGTCCTGGACGGGCGCCGTGTGCCGGTCCCCCGGGTGCGCCCGGGAGGAACCGTGGAGCCGCGGCACGGGCTGCCCGACGCCGGCGCACCGCGTCCGCCCGGCCGCGGCTGCACTGCCCCGTGCCGGCGGGCCCGGACGTCACCGTTTCGGCGAGGGCCTCACCGTGCCGGGGGCGGGACCCGGCCACGCGCTACGGCGACCGGCCGCACCGCCGGGCACCGGGCCGCCCGGCCGGACGGGGCGTTATTCCACCCCGAGGCGGCGGCCCCCGCACCCGCACCCGCACCCGCACCCGCACCCGCAGGGACGGCACACCGGTCGCGGCGGCGCCGCACCGCCACCGAAGCAGGCGGCGAAGGCGGCCGCGAGGTGTCACGTGGGGCGGAAGGGGAAACCGGTGCGGCATGGACGCACCCCGACCCCTCGTCGATCGCTCGCTGCCGATGCTGGCCGAAGGGTACGCATGGCTGCCCAACCGGATGCGGGAGAGCACCGGACAGGTGGTCCGCACCCGTGTCATGGGGCGGCCGGCGCTGGCCGTGCGCGGGCCGGAAGCGGTGCGCTTCTTCTACGACGAGCGGCATGTGCGCCGGCACGGCGCCATGCCCGGCCCGGTGCTGAGCACCCTCTTCGGGCACGGGGCCGTCCACACCTACGACGGCGACGCCCACCGCGCGCGCAAGGACCTCTTCCTGCCCCTGCTCCACGTCGACCGGATCGCCGGAGTCGTCGAGCACGTCACCGCCGCGTGGGACGACGCGGTCGCCACCTGGCCAGGGCGCTCCCGGGTCGTGCTGCTGGACGAGGCCGCCGTGGTGCTCACCCGCGGGGTCTGCCGCTGGGCCGGCGTGCCGCTGGCCGACGAGGACGCCGAGCCACTGGCCCGCGACCTGACCGCCATGGTGGACGGGTTCGCCACCCTGGGGCCGCGGCACTGGCGTGCCCGCAGCGCCCGGCGGCGGCAGGAGGCGCGGCTGTCCCGCCTGGTGGAGGAAGTCCGGTCCGGCGCGGCACACGCGCCCGCGGACTCCGTGCTCGACCGCGTGTGCCGGCACCGGCATGCGGACGGCGAGCTGCTGGAGCCGAGGACGGCCGCGGTGGAGCTGCTGAACGTCATCCGTCCCACCGCCGCCGTGAGCTGGTTCGTCGCCTTCGCGGCGCACGCACTGCACCGGTGGCCCGCGAACCGCGAACGGCTGCGCGACGGTGACCGCGCGTACGCCGCGGCGTTCACGCACGAGATCCGCCGCTTCTACCCGTTCGCCCCGTTCCTGGGCGGCCGTGCCGTCACCGACCTGTCCTGGCACGGCGAGCAGGTGCCGGCCGGCGGAATGGTGCTGCTGGACGTGTACGGGCAGAACCACGACGAGAAGCTGTGGGGAGATCCGTACGCCTTCCGGCCCGAGCGGTTCCTCGAGCGCCCGGTCCAGCGCGACGAGCTGATCCCGCAGGGGGGCGGCGACCCGGGCACCGGGCACCGCTGCCCGGGTGAGGGCATGACCATCGGGCTGCTCGAAGCCCTCACGACCCGCCTGGCCCGCCTGGAGTACGAGGTCCCGGAGCAGGATCTGACCATCTCGCTGCGCCGCATCCCCGCACGGCCGCGCAGCGGCTTCGTCATCGGCGACGTACGCCCGCCCGGGGTCTGACCGGCGGCCCCCCGCACCGCCGGGCCGACCGGCCGCGCCGCCGGACCCGGACACCTCCCTTCCGCCAGCCGTCGCGGACGCCCCGCTGGGCGGGTACCTGAGGTGACCGCCCGAGGCGAGGGCCGAGCCGGTACCGGGGCGGGCGGCGGCGCGCCGTACCGTGTGCGGTGATCCACACCGGCGGCACGGCGCACAGGGGGCACGCATGACCATTCACCGACCTGGACTCCCGGAGGACCTTCCGCCGGGTGAGGAGCTCTGGGCACGGTGGGCGCTGCTCGCCGCCGTCGAAGCGACCACGGAGGAGGAGGAGCGCACCAGCGGCTACCGCACCGGCTGCTGGATCGACGGGGACGGCCTGCACTGGGACGACGCGGGCTGCACCTGGTGGATCATGTCCCGGACGGCCCCGGGCCGGTTCGTCCTGTACGGGGAGGACGAATCGAGCGGCGTGAAGTGGCACAGCCCGCCGGTCGACATGCTGGCGGGCGGCCCCGGCTGGCTGCCCCACGAGGAGCTGAACGACCGCCTGGAAGGGTACGAACTGGGCTGTGTCTACTGGTACCAGGACGGGGCCTGGGCCCGGGCACCGTACCCGGACGGCCTCACGGACGACGGCCTGGACTGCGGCATGAGCCGGTTCGTCGACCGTGACCGGGTGCTGGGCGAACTGACGGACCACATCGACGACACGGTCGACGGCCCGAGCGCGGACACCCTCCTCGCCGACGCGGAGGCGCACCGGCTCCAGCCGCCGCACCTGCTGCGGCGGCTGCGCGGCACCACCCCCGACCACCGGCCGCGGGACCTGCCGGCCGTCGCCAGGGCACTCGGCCTCGCGGGCCTCACCGGCCGCCCCCACACCTGACCGGTCGGCCGTCCCGGGCACCGCCGTACCCCCGGGCGAGGTCCGGGGGTACGGATTCCTGTGCCGCCGGCACGGTGTGGCCGGCGGGGGCGCACCCGTTCCCGTGGCGCGGGCGCTGGGGCCGCGCCGCGCCCGGCGCGTACCGGCTGCCTCGTTTGACCTTGACACGGTGACAAGGTCTTCACTGCTTGCCCAGGAGGTGGTTTCCGATGACGACCACGCGATCGGACACGGATGCGCGAGGAGCGCTCCGGGGGCTGGCGGACGACCGTTCGTCCGTACGGCTGCGAGCCGCTCTGGCGGCCGGTACGACGCCCGACCCCCGCTTCGTCGACACGCTCGTCGAGCGCTGCGCGATCGAACCGGAGTTCTTCGTGCGCGACATGCTGACCTGGGCGCTCACCCGTCACCCGGTGTCCATGACGCTCCCCCGGCTGCTGCGCGAGGTCCGCTCGGGCGGGCCGCAGGCGCGGAGCCAGGCCCTGCACACGCTGTCCAAGATCGGGGATGGGCGGGCCTGGCCCGCGCTCACCCGGACGGTCCTGACCGACGCCGACGACGAGGTGGCGCGCAGCGCCTGGCGGACCGCGGTGGTGCTCGTCCCCGACGATGAGCGGTCCGCGCTGGCCGCCGTGCTGGTGACGCAGCTCGGGCGCGGTGGCCGCGAGACGCAGCTGAGTCTCAGCCGGGCGCTGGTCGCGCTGGGGGAAGCGGGTGTGCCGGCGCTGCTGTCGGCGACGACGGCCCCGGACCCGCACGTGCGCGCGCACGCGCTCGCCACGCGACGGCTGCTGCGCGACCCGGAGACGGGGTTCGAGTACGCGATCGAGGAGGCGAAGCGCGTCGTGGCCCTCGGCGGGCGCGGCCAGGAGGGATGACGGGACGTGCTGATCGGTGAGGTGGCGCGACGGTCCGGGGTCAGTGCCCGGATGCTCCGGCACTACGAGTCGCTCGGTCTGGTGCGCCCTTCGGGCCGTACGGGCTCCGGCTACCGGGAGTACTCCGAGCAGGACATCCAGCGGATCTTCCACATCGAGAGCCTGCGGTCGCTGGGCCTGTCGCTGCGGGAGATCGAACGAGCGCTGCACGACCCCGGCTTCACGCCGTCGGCGCTCGTCGACGACCTGATCCGCCAGACGCGCGAACGCATCGCGGCGGAGACCGAGCTGCTCACCCGGCTCCGCCGCATCCACGCCGCGGATCCCGCCGGCTGGGAGGACGTCCTCCGGGTCGTCGCGCTGCTGCACGCGCTGGGATCGTCGAACGCGGGCGCGCGCCAGCGGGCGGCCCTGTCCTCGGGCGACGCGGTTCCGGTGCCGGTGGAAGCCCTGGTCGAGGCGGCCCTGAGCGAGACGGACCCGAACGTCGCCGGGGCCCTCCGATGGGCGCTGGCACGATCGGGCGAAGACGTTCCCGCACTGCTGGCCCGGGGTCTTGGCTCGCCGGAGGCCGCGGTGCGGGAGCGCGCCGTCCAGGCCCTCGCCGAGATGCCCGGCGACGAGGCCGTCGCGCGGCTGCGCGACGGCCTCGGGCACCCCGACGTGGTGGTCCGCAGGCACGCCGCCCTGGCGCTCGGGGGCCGGGGGGTGACGGACGCGGTCCCGACGCTCGTCGACATGATCGTGGCGGGGAGCAACGACACCGACGCGTCCGACGCACTGAGCGTGCTGGCGGGCGACCCCGCGATGGCGGACCGGATCGCGGCCACGCTCGTCGACCGGCTCACCGCCGGCGTCACGGGAGCACCCGCGCGCGGCCGGCTGACCCAGGCGCTGGCGGGCATTCCCGGCGCCCGGGCATCGGGCGCCCTCGTCGAGCTCGCGCACGACTCCGACCGTGCCGTCGCCGTCACCGCGACGTACCTGCTCCGGCTGCGCGACGTGCGGTGACGCGACACGGCGCCCGGCCGTCGCCCCGGCCTTCGCGCCCGGCCGGTCGTCGCCGGGCCCGTCGTCGTGCGGCCCGCGGAGCGCGTCGGAGGGGTACCGCGGCCCCTCAGGGGTACGCGTGTGCGGCGCCGGTTCGGTGGGCGCACCAGTGGCCAGCACCTCTTGACGCAGTGGGAGATGACATGAGGCTCCGCCAGTCGGCTTCGGCCCTGTCCCGGTGTTCCGCGGACGTGCTGGGCGGGCGGTACCGCCTGGACGAGGTCATCGGGTCGGGCGGGGCCGGGGACGTCCACCGCGGTTTCGATCTGCGCCTCGAACGCCCGGTGGCCGTCAAGGTGTTCCGCCCCGGCACGGGTGCCGGCGACGAGGAGCGCTTCCACAACGAGGCCGTGATCCTGGCCCGGTTGCAGCACCCGGGGCTGGTCACCGTCTACGACGCCGGACGGCACAACGGCCGCGCCCACCTGGTGATGGAGCTGATCGAAGGCCCGACGCTGAAGGCCCGGATCAGCGCGGGCCCCTTGGCTCCCGGCGAGACGGCCGCCCTCGGCGCCGGCCTCGCCGGGGCCCTGGCGCACGCGCACGAGGCGGGGATCGTCCACCGCGACGTGAAGCCCTCGAACATCATCCTGGACGCCACCGGCCGCCCCCATCTGACCGACTTCGGCATCTCCCGGCTGCTCGACGCCACCACCCAGACCGCTGCCGGCACGCTGGTCGGCACGGCCGCCTACCTGTCCCCCGAGCAGGTGCTCGGCCGCACCGTGGGCCCGCCCGCCGACGTGTACGCCCTCGGTCTGGTGCTCCTCGAATGCCTCACCGGAAGGCTCGAGTACGACGGTGCTCCCCTGGAGGCCGCGATCGCGCGGCTGCACCGGCGTCCCCGGCTGCCCGACGCGCTGCCGGAAGAACTGGCGGCCCTGCTGCGGGACATGACCGCCCTGGAGGCGCGGGACCGTCCCACGGCCGTCGACTGCGCCCGCGCGCTGACCGCCCTGGCCGACACGGCCGGTCCGGTCCGCGTCCCCTGCCCGGCCGACGTCACGAGCCTGGTGCCGGGGCAGGTTCCGGCGCGGGCCGAGGTCACGCACCGGCGTCCGGCGCACACCGCGGGCGCCGCCGCGCCGAGGATGCCGGCCCCCCGCCGGCGCCTGCTGGCCGCGGGTGGAGCCGCCGCGCTGGCCGCCGCCATGGCCGCGACGCTCGCCGTCTCCGACGGATTCCCACAGCAGGGCGGCGGCGACACCACGACACGGGCCGCTGCCGGCAGCCCTTCCGCGGAGTCCGGGTCGCCGGGCACGAGCCGCCCCGGGAACGCGGGGCGAAGCGCCCCCGCGACACCGTCCCCCCGTGACGTGTCCACCCGTGACGCTTCCACGGGACAGCCCCAGGACCGGCGCCCCGGTGTCACCTCCGCCGCTCCGAGTGCGGGGCAGGTCACCGGAGCGGGCAGGCACGCCGCCACGGCGCCGGCGCACTCCCCCGCGGCCGGCGCGGAGCGCGGCCGGTCCGCGGCCGCGGAGGCGTCCGGGAGGCGAGGGCCCGCCAAGGCCGCGGCGCAGGCCGCCGGTGAACGTCCCGAGAAGTCCCGCAAGGCGGGGAAGCCCCATCCGGGCAAGGGCCCCCAGCGGAAGGCGCAGTAGCGCTTCCGGGGTGAGGCCCGTCCTGTGGATCACCCGGCCACTGGGCCGCGACGAGGGGACGCAGCGGCCGGCGTGCGGTTCCGTGGCGACGGCCGGCCCGCCGCCGCGCTCGGGCCGGTCCCACCGCCGGCCCGCCCGCGGGCGCACAGAACCGGCACTCCGGTATCCGCCGGGTGATCAGGTGACGGTGCCTCCCGGCCACGCCGCTTCGAGGCAGCAGTGGACGAAGTCCCGCACCACGGGATCGCTGTCGTCGGCCGAGGCCCAGGCGACCCCGGTGCGACTGGGGCCGACACCGCTGACCGGACGGTACGTGATGCCGGGGCGCGCGTAGAAGCGGGCGGCGGACTCGGGGGCCAGGGCGATGCCGTAGCCGTTGGCGATGGCGCTGAGCCAGTCGTCCGGCTTGTCGGTGACGGCGCCGATCCTGACCGGGCGGCCATCGCGTTCGTCGGTGGCCAGCCAGCGGTCCCGCCACCAGCCGGTCTCGGGCGGCGCGGCCACGAACGGCTCGTCCCACAGCTCCCGGAAGGGGATCACCGTGCGCTCGGCCAACGGGTGCCCGTCGGGGAGCGCGACCCAGCGGGGCTCGGTGAACAGCACGGCCGTCCGCAGCTCGTCCTGACCGGGGAAGGGCAGTTGCAGCAGGGCCACGTCGACGTCCCCGGCGGCCAGCCCGGCGCTCGGCTCGGACCAGGGTGACTGCCGCATCTCCACCCGCCAGCCCGGGCGGCGCCGGGTGAACTCGGCGATGATGCGCGGGGTGGCCTCGTTGGCGGCACTGCCCAGGAAGCCGACCCGCAGCACCCGCGCCGCCCGGGACGCGGCTCCCTTGGTCTCCCGCAGGACCTGGTCCCAGTCCGCGAGCAGGGCGGGCACCCGCTCGGCCAGGATCCGGCCGGGTTCTGTGACGGTCATGCCGGTGCGGGACCGGGTGAACAGCCGCACCCCGAGCTGGGTCTCCAGTTGCCTGATCTGTCTGGTGAGCGCCGGCTGGGACACGAACAGCCGTTCCGCGGCGCGGGTGAGGGTCCCTTCCTCCGCCACCGCCACGAAGTAGCGCAGCAGCCGTGTCTCCACATCCATGCCTCCAGGTTATGGACGCGGGTATTGGACGCCACCCGGGGAGTCCCGCGAGGCTTGACGACGAGGTGAGCGCGCCCGGCTCGGCGCACTCACGATGCGCTCGCCCGCACGTCCGGAGGACGGGACACATGCCCACCGCCTACGAAGTCGTCACCGTCATCGCCGTCCTGGCCAACGCCGCGATCGCCGCCGCGGACTTCTCCAGGGCCGGGTTCGTGCTCGCCAACTCGGCGGAGGTACGTGTGCCGCCGGCGTGGCTCCCCCGGCTCGCCGCGCTCAAGGCGGCCGGGGCCGCGGGCCTCCTCCTCGGACTCCTGGGCGTCCCGGCCGTCGGCGTGGCCGCGGCGACCGGACTCGTCCTGTTCTACGTCGGTGCCGTCGCCGCCCACGTCCGTGCCCGGGTCTTCCACAACATCGCTTTCCCCGGTGCCTACTTGACCCTGGCCGCCGTCTCCCTCGCCCTCGCCGTGCTGTGACGGAGGCGAACCGCGGCGGCCTCCACCGCAACGCCCCGCCGGGCCCGTGGGCCGTCCTGCGCGCGGGCGTACCGCGTCGGGAGCCCGGCGCTCCGGCGCGGCACCACCCGGCCCGGCCTCCGGGTGCCGGCCGCGTCGTGGCGGGCCGTCGTCCCGTCCCGCGGTTCATGGGGACGACCCCGCCGCGCGCCGTCGGCCGGGCCACATGTCGTCGTACGCGGCGTCCATGAACTGTGCCTGCGGCGCGCGCAGCGCGGACGTGTCGGCCCTCTCGCCGCGGGCCGCTTCGGCGAGGTGGAGGGCATAGCGATAGGCGGCACCCCGCAGCGGTTCGCTTCCGGCGGCGAGGTCGATCTCCGCCTGCGCGAGCCACAGGTCGTCGACGAGCCGGTCGAGCTCGTCACCCGCCAGGACACGGCCGCCGTCCGAGCGTGCGAGCGCCGCCTTCTCCACGCGTGAGGCGATGCCCAGGAACTTCAGCACCGCGTCCTTGAGCTCCGCGCGGTGCGCGGCCGTCTCCTGCGCCTCGAGCTGCCGCGCGCCGACCCGCGACACGAGGTACTGGCCGAACAGCGACCCGCCCGCACCGAGTGCCACGCCCGCCAGGGACAACAGCGCCGGCCCCAAGGTTCCCCAAGATCCCATGGCTGGATTCTCTCAACACCCGCCGGCGACGCCGGTGTCCGTCACGGAGCGCGGGCCGGGCCGGGGCGCCGGCTCACGCCTTGACCGTCGGTGCCGGCTGGGCCGCGCGGGCCACACCGAGCAGGAACAGGCCGCAGGCCGTCACGATCAGCCAGCCCGCGTGCGACGCGTGGGCGAGGCCGGCGGGGCCGGCGTCCGCGACCAGGGCCCCGGCGACGGCGATGCCCACCGCCGAGCCGACCTGGCGTGCCGTCGAGGTGATCGCTCCGGCCACCCCGGCGCGGGACGGCGGCAGGCCGCCGACCGCGGTGTTGGTGAGGGGGGCGTTGGCGAAGCCGAAGCCGATGCCGATGAGCAGGTGGGCGAGCAGGAGCAGCGACGGGCTCGTGTCCTGGCGGAGATCGACCAGGGTCAGGCCGCCGGCCGCGAGGAAACCGCCGGCGAGGAGGAGGGGACGGCGCGGCCCCAGACGTCCCACGAGGGCGCCGGACCAGGGCGCGCACACGGTGGCACCGAGGGCCATGGGCAGGGTCGCCGTGCCCGCGGCGAGCGGAGTCCAGCCGCGGCCGTGCTGGAGGTGGAGCGTGGTGAGCAGCAGGCTCATGCTGAGCGCGACGAACACCGCGGCCGCGCCGAGCACCGCCGTGGTGAAGGCAGGCCGCCGAAAGAGCGTCAGGTCCATCAGCGGCTCGCGGCGACGGAGTTCGACCCGGGCGAACGCGGCGACCGAGGCCGCTGTGAGGGCGTAGCCGGCCAGTGCGGTGGGCGAGGTCCAGCCGACGCGCGGTCCTTCGATGAGGACGCCGACGAAGAGGAACACGGCCGCGGTGAGGAGCGCCTGCCCGGGCAGGTCGAGCCGCCGGGTGCGCGACCCGCGCGACTCCGGGACGAAGACGGCGACGAGGACGAGCGCGGCGACGACGACCGGGGCGTTGATCCAGAACACCGACCGCCAGCCGAACGCCGCGATCAGGGCTCCGCCGGCGACCGGGCCCGCGGCCATGCTGAGCCCGAAGACCGATGCCCAGACACCGATCGCCCGGGCCCGTTCCCGCGGATCGGGCATCGCGTTCACCACGATGGCCAGCGCGACGGGGCTCAGCATGGAGGCGCCGATCCCCTGGACGGCCCGGGCGGCGACGAGCACGCCGAGGGAGGGGGCCAGCGCGCAGGCCAGGGAGGCCACGCCGAAGACGGCCAGCCCGAGCCGGAAGATCCTGCGCCGGCCGAAGCGGTCGGCGAGCGCGCCGGACACGACGAGGAGGCTGGCCAGGACGACGGTGTAGGCGTCGACGACCCATTCGAGACCGTGGGTGGTCGCTCCCAGGCCCCGTCCGATCTCCGGGAGGCCCACGTTGACGATGGTGGTGTCGACGCCCACCAGGAACATGCTCAGCGCGCAGACGGCCAGCACCGTCCAGCGCCGGCGCGTGCCCGGAGCGGACGGTGGGGCGGTCGGGGTCGTGGTGGTCACGGTGTCCTCCTCGGTGGGCGGGTCTGCTGCCCGCTCATGCTCGGACCGAGGAGGAGCGGCGGCCCACGGTTTTTGCGGAGGCTGCAAAAATGGCCGCATGGAAGCGGATGCGGAGCCGGAGCTCACGGAGATCCTCGACGGCATCGGGCCCCGGTTGCGCGCGCTGCGCCGCGACCGCCGGCTCACCCTGGAGGCCCTGGCGCAGACCACCGGAATCTCGGTGAGCACGCTGTCGCGGCTGGAGTCGGGGCTGCGGCGCCCGACCCTCGACCTGCTGATCCCCCTGGCGCGGGCGCACCGCGTCGCCCTGGACCGGATCGTGGCCGCCCCGGCCACCGGTGATCCCCGCGTGCACCTCGAGCCCCGCGGCCGGGGACACGGGAACGTGCTCGTGCCGCTCACGCAGTATCCGGGCCGGGTGCAGGTCTTCAAGCAGGTCCTCGCGCAGCGGGAGCCGAAACTCGTCACCCACGCCGGGTACGAGTGGCTGTACGTGCTGGCCGGGGAGCTGCGTCTCGTCCTGGGCGGGCGTGACGTCACCCTCCGGCCGGGCGAGGTGGCCGAGTTCGACACCCATGAACCGCACTGGTTCGGCCCGGCCGGCGAGGACGCCGTGGAGATCCTCCATCTGTTCGGACCGCACGGCGACCAGGCCGTGGTCAGGGCGCGGTCACCGCGGGATTCCGGTACCGGTGGCGGCGCCGGCGCGTAGGGTGCCCGCCCCGCTCCTCGCTCACTCCACCGGGGGGTGCTTCCCCGGGCCGTCACCGGGTCCGGCGAGCGGGGTCGGCGAGAGGTCCGCGGGTTCCTCGCCGGCCTCCAGCAGGGTGTCGGCCGCGCCCACGATCAGCGGGTCCGGCTTCCCGACGACCGCGTCGTCCTTGGCCGGGTAGTCGCAGCGGTCGAGGAAGCTGCGCATGGCTTCCAGCCGCCCCCTGCGCTTGTCGTTGTTCTTCACCACCGTCCACGGCGCGTGCACGGTGTCGGTGGCGCGGAACATGTCGACCTTGGCCTTGGTGTAGTCGTCCCACCGGTCGAGGGAGGCCAGGTCCGTGGGCGACAGCTTCCAGCGGCGTACGGGATCGACCTGGCGTATGGCGAACCGGGTCCGCTGCTCGGCCTGCGACACGGAGAACCAGAACTTCATCAGCAGGATGCCGTCGTCGGTGAGCAGCCGCTCGAACAGCGGCGCCTGCTCCAGGAAGGTGCGGTACTCCTCGTCGCTGCAGAAGCCCATCACCCGCTCCACGCCCGCGCGGTTGTACCAGGAGCGGTCGAAGAAGACGATCTCACCACGCGCGGGCAGGTGCGACACGTAGCGCTGGAAGTACCACTGGCCCGCCTCGCGTTCCGTCGGCTTCTCCAGGGCCACGACGCGGGCGCCGCGCGGGTTGAGCCGCTCGGTGAAGCGCTGGATGGTGCCGCCCTTGCCGGCCGCGTCGCGCCCTTCGCAGACCACGACGATGCGCTGGCCGGTGTCCTTGACCCAGCGCTGCAGCTTGAGCAGCTCGATCTGCAGGAGCCGCTTGGTCCGCTCGTACTCGCCCCGGCTCATCTTCCGGTCGTACGGGTAGTTCTCGCGCCAGGTGTCGATGGGGCTGCCGTCGGCGTCCAGGAGCAGCGGCTTCTCCGGGCGGCGCTCGTCGACACGCAGGCCGGCCAGCAGGACGTCGTCGCCGGGGCCGTCGGTGTTCCGGTCCTCTTCCGTGAGCCGGGGCGCGGGCCGTGGCACGCCGGCTGCCGCGTCGTCGCGTTCGTCGCGTTCATGGGACATGGTGATCCTCCCGGTGCGCTGTCTTGCGGCGGGGCCGTACTGGAGGCCGGGCCGTACTAGAACGGCAGGCGGCCACGGGCGCGACGCCCGGCGGAACCGCTGCGGCCGACCGCGCGGGAGCTGGAGCGGAACGGCTTGCTGAACAGCCGTCCCAGGACACCCGGTGCCTTGGAGCCGGCTCGGGAGCCGAGGCCGAGGGTGCGCTGGGCGCCGTTCTGCGGGTGCCTGGACAGCCGCGGAAGCAGGAACGCCAGCACGGCAAGGACGACACACAGGCCGATCACAGCGGCGATCATCATCGTGGACTCCCGAAGGGCGAGGTTGCGGGGTTGTGGTTGCGTTCAACCGACTGCCCCTCCGGCTCTTGAACACGCCCGCCTTTTGCGGCCGGTCGGCAAGTGTGTGCCCGCCGGCCCGCCCGTCCCATAACCTCGTGCCCGGAGACATCAGATGCCCTGGGCATCCACAGTGAGGGAGGCGCTCGTGCTCGGAAGGGGCACGCGGCTGCTCGCGGCGGCCGCCGCCGTCGTGGCCTGCGTCGTGCTCATCGGCCCGAACGGTTCGGGCGATGACCACTTCACCAGGCCACTGCCCGCGGACGCCGTCGAGGACGTGGTGCCGAACCGGGTCATGACGTGGAACATCTGCAACCCCTGCGAGGAGAGCAACGTCGACCGGGCAGCGGAGATCGCCGCGTACGCGCCGCAGGTCATCGGTCTGCAGGAGGCGTGCGTGCGCGACGTCGAGAACATCCGGGACCATCTGGAGCTGCTGTACGGACTGGACTACCACGTCCGGTACGGGTCGGTGCTCAGGAACTGGGGCCGCTGCGGCGGGACGCCGTGGAGTCCTGGCGCCTACGGTCAGGCGGTCCTCTCGGCGGCGCCCATGACCGACCGGGTGGTCGTGGAGTACCCCGACGGGGGGTCCGAGGACCGCGGGTACATGGCGGTCACCACGCTGGTGGGCGGCCGGCCGGTCCGGGTGTTCAACACACACCTCGCCGAGCGGCGTCAGGAGTCCGTCCGGGCGGGCCAGGTCCGTGTCCTCGCCGCGGAGATCGCCCGGTACGACCGCGCCGTCGTCCTCGGGGACTTCAACGCGGTGCCGGACGCGCCCGAACTCTCGCGCATATGGGCCTGGGCGACGGACACGGACCCGGCGTGCCGTCCCGCACGCCTCGGCACCTGCACCACGACGACCGACTGGCACAGCAAGTTCGACTACATCTTCCTCCGGGGCATCACCCCGCTGAGGCACCGCGTGAGCCCTTCGCCGCACTCGGACCACCACCTGGTCCAGGCCGATCTGGCGCCGCTCTGAGCAGTTGTTCGCAGACGAAGTGGGAAGAGGACGTTTGCGGGCGCCGGAACGGTGCACACGATGAGCTAACAAAACCTTTATACGTCGACGAGACGGAGGACCTCACCATGGGCATCATCGCGTGGATCATCATCGGCCTGCTCGCCGGAATGATCGCCAAGGCCATCATGCCGGGCAAGGACCCGGGCGGCATCATCATCACCATGCTCATCGGTATCGCGGGCGGTCTCCTCGGCGGCTGGCTCGGTAAGGTGATCTTCGGCGTGGATTCGGTCGACGGCTTCTTCGAGCTCTCCACCTGGGTGGCCGCCATCGTCGGCTCCGTGATCCTTCTCGCCCTCTACCGCCTCGTCACCGGCAACCGCGGCCACACCCACCGCCACGCCTGATCTGCTGACGCACGACACATCGGATAACGCTGAACGGCTCCGTCCCGCGAGGGAGGGAGCCGTTCAGCGTGTGCGCGGCGTACGGGCCGCCGGGGGCACGGGATCACGCCCCCTGCGCCGCCCCCTGCGCCGCCCCCTGCGCCGCCCCTTGCGTCGCCCACAGCGACCGCACATGGCCCAGATGCCGGCTCATCAGGTCCTGCGCGGCCTGTGCGTCCCCCGCGAGCATCAGATCGAGCAGTTCCAGGTGCTCCTCGGCGGAGGGCAGCAGCATGCCGCGCGCGTCCAGCGCCGTCAGCCCGTACAGCCGGGACCGCTTGCGCAGGTCGCCGACCGTCTCGACCAGGCGGTCGTTGCCGTGCAGGCCGAGCAGGGCGAGGTGGAAGCGGCGGTCGGCGTCCAGGTAGCCGAGCAGGTCGTGGTCGCGGGCGCTCGCCACGATCTCCTCGGCCACCGGCCGCAGGGCCTCCAGCTGCTCCCGGCTCGCCGACCGCGTCACCGCACCCACCGTCGGCACCTCGATCAGCGCCCGCAGCTCGCTGTACTGGTCGAGGTCGCGCTCGCTGATCTCGGTCACCCGGAACCCCTTGTTCCGTACGGGTTCGACCAGTCCTTCCCGGACCAGGTCGAGCATCGCCTCGCGCACCGGGGTCGCGGAGATCCCGAAGTCGGAGGCGAGTGCCGGGGCCGAGTAGACCCGCCCCGGCTGCAGCTCGCCGGAGATCAGGGCGGCGCGCAGCGCGTGGGCCACCTGGTCGCGCAGCCGTTGCTGCGCGGTGATGAGGTTGGCTTGCTTCAGGTGGCCACCCATGGTCTGCCTCCGGGGCTGGGGTCTGCGACCGGCGCTGTGATCGGCAGCGGTCGCACGGTTGCTTCTGCTTGTCGGGCACCTCAGAGTAGGAAACCCGCCGGGAAGGGGTCGTCCGGGTCCAGGAAGTACTGGGCCGTGCCCGTGATCCACGCCCGCCCGGTGACCGTGGGCACCACGGCGGGCCGGCCGCCTACGGTGGTCTCGCCGACGAGGCGGCCCACGAACCGCGTGCCGATGAACGACTCGTTCACGAAGTCGGCGCCCAGCGCGAGTTCGCCGCGCGCGTGCAGCTGGGCCATGCGCGCCGAGGTGCCGGTGCCGCAGGGCGAACGGTCGAACCAGCCGGGGTGGATGGCCATCGCGTGCCGCGAGTGCTCGGCGTCGGAACCGGGCGCGGTCAGGTACACGTGCTTGAGCCCGGCGATCCCGGGCTGCTCCGGGTGCACCGGCCGGTCGGTGGTGTTCACCGCGTCCATGACCGCGAGGCCCGCGGCGAGCAGTTCCGCCTTGCGGTCCCGGTCGAAGGGCAGCCCCAGCGCGTCGAGTTCGACGAAGGCGTAGAAGTTCCCGCCGTAGGCCAGGTCGTAGCCGACGGTCCCGAACCCGGGCACCCGCACGGTGCGGTCCAGGGCGACGGCGAACGCGGGCACGTTGGTGAGCGTGACCTCCCCGGCGACGCCGTCCGTCACCCGGACGTCGGCCGTGACCAGGCCCGCCGGGGTGTCCAGGCGGACCGTGGTCACCGGTTCCGTGACCGGTACCAGTCCCGTCTCGACGAGTACGGTGGCGACACCGATCGTGCCGTGCCCGCACATCGGCAGGGCACCGGACACCTCGATGAACAGCACGCCGTGGTCGGCGTCCGGCCGGGTGGGCGGCTGAAGGATCGCGCCGCTCATCGCGGAGTGGCCGCGCGGTTCGTACATCAGCAGGGTGCGGACGTGGTCGAGGTGGTCGACGAGGTGGCGGCGGCGCTCGGCCATGGTGGAGCCGGGCAGCACGCCGATGCCGCCGGTGACGACCCGGGTGGGCATGCCCTCGGTGTGCGAGTCGACGGCGTGGTAGACGTGTCGGGTGCGCAACGCGGGACCTCCGTCGGTCAGTCGAGGCCCTCGGCGAGGGCCTTCTCGGTGGCGGCGCGGACGGCGGCGGTCCCTTCCGCGCTGAGCGGGGAGCGCGGCGGCCGGGTGGGGCCGCCGGGGCGGCCGGCGATCTCCATGGCCGCCTTGACCGCCTGCACGAACTCGGGTTTCGAGTCCCAGCGCAGCAGCGGGTGCAGGGCGCGGTAGAGCGGGAGGGCGAGGTCGAGGTCGCGTTCCACGGCGGCGCGGTAGAGGGTGAGGCAGGCGCCGGGCAGGGCGTTGGGGAAGCCGGCGATCCAGCCGGCCGCGCCGGCCAGGGCGAGTTCGAGCAGGACGTCGTCGGCGCCGACCAGCAGGTCGAGGCGGGGGGCGAGTTCGGCGATCTCGTAGGCGCGGCGGACGTCGCCGCTGAACTCCTTGACGGCGACGATGTGCCCGTCGGCGTGGAGGCGGGCGAGCAGGCCGGGGGTGAGGTCGACCTTGGTGTCGTACGGGTTGTTGTAGGCGACGACCGGCAGTCCGGCGCGCGCGGCCTCGGCGTAGTGGGCGTGGACCGCGGCGTGGTCGGCGCGGTAGGCGTTGGGCGGCAGCAGCAGCACCGAGCCGCATCCGGCCTCGGCGGCCTGCTCGGCCCAGCGGCGGGCGCCGGTGCTGCCGTACGCGGACACGCCGGGCATCACGCGGGCGCCGTCCCCCGCCGCCTCGACGGCGACTCGGACCACGCGGGCGCGTTCGTCGTCGGTGAGGGTCTGGTACTCGCCGAGGGAGCCGTTGGGCACGACGCCGTCGCAGCCGGCGGCGATCAGCGCGGCGACGTGCTCGGCGTAGGCGTCGTAGTCGACGGAGAGGTCGGCGCGCAGCGGGAGGGCGGTGGCGACCATGACGCCGTGCCAGGGCCGGGTGCGGGTGTCTGCGACGGTCATGTCCAGGGCTCCTCTGGGGGTGCGGTGGGCGGGGCGGCGGTGTCGGCGGGCCCCGCCGGGGCGGTGGCGCCGGCCGGTGTGACGGCGGGGGTCCCGGACGGGGCGGCCGTGGCCGCGGGTGGGCCGGTGGCGGCAGGCGGCCCGGGCGGGGCGGCGGTGCCTTCCTCCGGCAGTCGGGCCAGGTGGCGCAGGGGTACCGGGCAGGACAGCGGACGCCGGTCCGGGACCGGTGGGGTGCCGGTCAGCAGGGCGACGGCGGGGCCGCACATCCGCCCCTGGCACCAGCCCATCCCGGCCCGCGTGAGCAGCTTGACGCTGCGCGCGTCGACGGCGCCGTACTCGGTGACGGCCGTACGGATCCGCCCGGCGGTGACCTCCTCGCAGCGGCACACCTCGGTGGTGTCCTCGAGCGGACCCGCCCATCCGGGGCCGGGCCGGTGGGCGGCCGCCATCACGTCGGCGAAGGCGCGCAGCCGGGCCCGGCGCCGGGTGAGGGCGGCGGTGCGGCGGGCCTCGCGCGGGATGCCGCGCAGGGCGTGGGCGATGGCGTCGGCGGCGAGTTCGCCCTCGACGACGGCGAGGTCGGCGCCGCCCGTCCCGCAGGACTCCCCCGCGGCCCAGACACCGGGCACGGAGGTGGCCTGGCCGGTGTCCACGGTGAGGGCCGGGGTGCCGTCGGGGGTGCGGCGGGTGGCGCAGCCGAGTCCGGTGGCGAGGTCGAGCTGCGGGAGGAGTCCGTGGCCGACGGCGAGCGCGTCGCAGGGAATGCGGCGTCCGGTGCCGGGCAGGGGCCGCCAGTCGCGGTCGAGCCGGGTGACGGTGACGGCCGCCACGCGGTCCGTGCCGTGCGCGACGGTGACGGCCTGCCGGGTGAGCAGCCGGGTGCCGTGCCGCAGCAGGCCGCCGCCGTGGCGGACGCCTTCGACGAGTTTGGCGGGGTTGCGCAGCAGGGCGAGCGGGGTGCGGGCGTACGCCGTGTAGCCGGCGGCCTCGACGACGGCCGGGACCCGGGCCCCGGCGGCCGCCAGCGACCCGGCGACGGCGAGCAGCAGGGGTCCGCTGCCGGCGACGACGATGCGGCGGCCGGGCAGGACGAGCCCGGACTTGAGCATGGCCTGGGCGCCGCCCGCGCCGACGACTCCGGGCAGGGTCCAGCCGGGGAAGGGGAGCTGGCGCTCGTAGGCGCCGGTGGCGAGGAGGACGGTACGGGCGTCGACGTGTGCGGCCGTCTCGTCCGGGCCGGCGACGGCGTGCAGCCGCCAGTGCGCCCCCGCGCGGACCACCGTCCACACGTGGTGGCGCGGCAGGTAGGCGATCCGGCCCGCGTCCAGCCGCCGCAGCCGCCCGGCGAAACCGCGCCAGCCGTGGTGCAGGGCCTGCGGCCGGGCGGCGCGCAGGCCGGGCGCGGGGTGCCGGTGGAACTGGCCGCCCGGCCGCTCCCCCGCGTCGAGCAGGGTGACGGTCAGGCCCAGTCCGGCGGCGCGCACGGCGGCGGCGAGCCCGGCGGGTCCGGCGCCGACGACGGCGAGGTCAACGGCCGCGGCCATGACCGGTGCCCTCCTGGGTGGTGACCGTGTCCCCGGGGCGCACGGCGACGAGACAGGCGCGCTGGTTGGGGCGGCCGTTGACGGTGGCGAGGCAGTCGTGGCAGACGCCGGTCCCGCAGAACACCCCGCGCGGTGCCGCGGAGCCGCGGGTGGTGCGCCAGGAGAGGATGCCGGCGGACCACAGCGCGGCGGCGAGGGACTGTCCGGGCAGGGCGGTGAGGGTGCGGCCGT
This sequence comes from Streptomyces glaucescens, assembly GCF_000761215.1. GTDB lineage: Bacteria > Actinomycetota > Actinomycetes > Streptomycetales > Streptomycetaceae > Streptomyces > Streptomyces glaucescens_B. The sequence continues at coordinate 346,442 of NZ_CP009438.1, forward strand.
CGAAGGTGAACGTGTACGGCGTTCCGGGCCGGGCCCGCACCAGTGCGAGCGGGGGGCGCGGCGTGCGCTTCATGACGGGGCTCCTGGGGTGGCGGGCGTGCCGTCCGGCGGGGGGAAGCGGCCGGGGCGGAACGGCCCGGTGGACAGGGGTGGTTCGGCGCCGGTCAGCGCGGCGGTGACGAGGAGGCCGGTGGCCGGGGCGAGGCCGATCCCGGCGCCCTCGTGGCCGCAGGCGTGGTGGAGACCGGGGACGCGGGCGTCGGGACCGATGGCGGGGAGGTGGTCGGGCAGGTAGGGGCGGAACCCGCAGTACGCCCGGATCGCGTGGGCGTCGGCCAGGACGGGGAAGAGAGCGCCGGCCTGGCTCGCCAGGCGGCGCAGGGCCTCGGTGGACAGGGTGCGGTCGAAGCCGACCCGTTCCCGGGTGGCTCCGATGAGGACCGTCCCGGCCGGAGTGCCCTCGACGACGGCGGAGGACCGCAGGCCGGCCGAGCCGCTGGCGACGTCGGTGACGTAGTCGGCGGCGTACACCTTGTGGCGGATCAGTCCGGGCGGCAGCGGTTCGGTGACCAGGACGAAACCGCGGCGTGGCAGGACGGGCAGGTGGCTGCCGGCGAGTGCGGCGACGTGCCCGCCCCAGGTGCCGGCGGCGTTGACGACGGCGGGGGCGTGGATCTCGCCCCGCGGGGTGCGGATGCCGCGCACCGCGCCGGTCGTGCCGGTGAGGATCGCGGTGACCTCCTCCCCCAGCCGGATCCGGGCTCCCCGGCGCCGGGCGGCGCGCAGCAGGGCGGCGGCGGCTCTGGCGGGCTGCACCTGGGCGTCCTGCGGGTAGTGGTGGCCCCCGGCCAGGCCGGGGGCCAGCCGCGGTTCCAGGGCGGGCAGTTCGTCGGGCGGCACCTCGTGCGCCGTGACGCCGGCCGCGCGTTGCCGGGCCGCGAAGGCGCGCAGCGCGGTGCGGGCGGTCTCATCGGATGCGACGACGAGACCGCCCTTGAGCTCGTGTTCGACGGCGTCCTCGGGTGGGAGGCCGGCCGCGAGTTCTCGCCACAACCGGGTGGACAGCAGGGCGAGTTCAAGTTCGGGCCCCGGCTCCTTGTCGGAGACGAGGAGGTTGCCCTCTCCGGCTCCGGTGGTGCCGCCGGCGACGGGGCCGCGGTCGACGACCGTGACGGAGAGGCCGGCGTGGGTGGCGTAGTAGGCGCATGCCGCCCCGACCACTCCGGCGCCGACGATCACGACGTCCGCGGGTGCGCGCTCTTCTGTGGGCACGTCAGTAATATTTCACATTGCACTGGGCCCGACAAGAGCGCGCACCGGCCCGGCGGTCAGCGGCGCAGCGGGCCCTCGCAGAGGTAGTCGGCGGTGCCGCCGGTGTGGTCGGTCCAGATCACCACCTCGCCGAAGGCGCAGTTCATGTCGGCGAGGTTGGGCGAGGCGGGAGCGGCCCGGTCGAGCAGGAAGCGGTCGACGGTCCCGGACATGTCCGCGAAGACGCGGTCGGCGCTGCCCGCGTCCGTGAGGCGGGCGGTGATCCGCCCCGTGCAGACGAAGCGCGGCATGCCGGTGTCACCGCCGGCGGTGCAGGCCGGGCCGGCGAAGGTGGCGGCGGCGAAGACGGCGCGCACCTCTTCGGCCGTGCGTTCGCGCAGCCCGTCGTCGGGCGTGTAGGAGGTGCGGGGCACGTAGAGGTCGGCGACGCGGGCGATCTGCCGGTCGAGGAAGGCGTCGTAGCCGCGCTGCACCGCCGTGTCGCGGCCGGTGCGCTCGCGCCAGGCGTCGAAGGCGGCCGGGTCGTCGGCCCGCAGGTGCCGGTACATCTCCCCCAGCAGCGCGGGGCGTTCGTGCCACAGGTACGCGAAGAAGGTGCCCGCGTAGTCGTAGAAGCGGAAGCCGTCGCCGTCGTAGGTGGCGTGCAGGAGCCGCTCGACGCTCATCCGCGGGCCGCCGTTCGCGGTGTCGCGGATGACGCCCTGCACCAGGGACTTGCGGACGGCGACGCCGTCGGCGCGGGTGGAGCCGGCGAAGAACTCCGCGGTGCCCTCGTCCATCGCGGTCGTACGGTCGCCCTGGTACCAGGGACCTTCGCCGAAGGAACCCGGCACCGCCCAGCGGCCGTTGAGGTAGTGCCCGTACTCGTGGCGGAACAGCTCCTCCAGCGTCAGCCGGGAGTCCTGCGGGACGCGCCGCTGGTAGGTGTAGAAGGTCGCGCCGCGCTCGATGTAGACGCCGCCGTTGTCGGTGCCCATGCCGGTGAGGAGGGGGTGGTAGTTCTCGTAGTCGGCGCGGGAGGCGTACAGCACGGTGGTCAGGACGGTGTTGGTGTCCCCGGCGAGCGGCGCCTGCGTGCCGAGCACGCGGTGGAACTGGGCCTTGACCTGCTTGCTCGCGTAGTAGAGCTGGTCGGTGGTGGCGCGGTCGAGGCCGGTGCGGACCTTCATCGCGCCGTCGTCGTAGCGGTAGGTGTACGGGAACAGCTCCCGTTCGATGTCGTCCTTGCAGACGGCGTACGGCGCGCAGGCGTCGTAGTGGCCGAGCCAGGACGCGATCTTGGCCCAGGGAGCGCTGCCACGGCCCCAGGCGTCGGTGACGGGGGTGAGCAGTGCCCCGAGGTCGGCGACGATCCGGGCGCGCAGGGAGGGTATGACCCCGAACCGGGCGTACTCCGAGAGGGCGTCCCGCACGGTCCACTCGTTGGGCGTGCCCTTGAGGTGGGTGTGGCCGGCGAACCGGCGGAAGGCGTCGCGGTACGCGTCGTTGCGGGCGACGACGGTCCGGAAGGCGGTGTCGTCATTGCCCTCGTACAGGCCGAGGTAGTTGACGCTGAGCGCGGCGAGCGCGGCGCCGCCCCAGGACGGGTCGGCGTGGGTGTCCGTGTGGTAGCGGTCGAGGCGCGCCAGCACCTTGCGGATCAGGTCGAGCTGGGAGTGCCGCAGGCCGGGGGCGCTGCCGGTGTAGAGGGCCTCGCGCAGGGTCTCGGCGTTGCTGCGGGTGGCGTCGAAGGTGCGCGGGGCGGTGCCGAAGCCGTGGACGGCCCGCCGCACGGCCTCCTGGGTGGGCGCGTCACCGACGTCGATCTCGTCGCGTGCGAAGTCGTGGTACACGACGGCGTGCAGGTAGGTGAACATCTCCAGCAGGTGACTGGAGTTGCGGCCGTCGTGGCGGGCGGCGAGGCCGGTGGCGCGCCGTGCGACGGCCTGGACGTGGGCGTCGTCCATGACGGTCGCGAGGCCGGCGTCCCAGGTCCACAGGATGCCGCGCAGGCAGCCGTCGGCGGTGACGGCCGGGTCGGCGAGGAAGTCGGCGAACCGCTCGGGACCCAGCGCCGTGACGTCGTCCAGGGCGCAGGAGGGTGCCAGGGCCGGGGCGGGCCGCGGCGGGGCGGGGGTGGCCGGGCCGGGGACCCGGCCGTCGGTGCGGCGGGCGCCGGGGGCCGTGGCCTCGGGGGTGCGCGGGGCCGGGGCCCGGTCCAGCCGGGTGACCTCGTCATGGGGCCGGCGGCCGTCGCCGGCCGTGGTCCGGGGGAGGTCCGTGCGGTGGTGCGCCCGCGCGGTCCGGGGGAGGTCCGTGCGGTGGTGCGCCCGCGCGGTGGGGGCGTCGACCGTGCCGAGCAGGGCCGTGGTGACGGCGGTGGCGAGCAGGGCGGTGCCCAGCGATCTGCGGGCGGACAGGCGTGGCTTGGGGAACACCTGCGGCTCCTCGGATGGGGGGAGTGGCTCGTCCTGAGTGGTGAGGCGTGCATGCCACTGCTATGTGATCTGTAACATAGTAATGTGAAATTGCACTGACAACCCCTCAGGTGCCCTCTTCCGGACACCCGCGGAGGCCCCCTCAACTCCCGGCCGGATAACGACTTCTGGCCGATATCGGGCGCCGCGCGAGACGCGCTCCCCGGATCGCGCGCAGGGCGGCGCGATCGGTACGCGCCAATAGGCCGACGGACACCCGCCCCGCCGCCGGACGCTCACACGCCTTGCGGTCACCCCTCCGCACCGGCCCCATCGTGCACGGATGCGATCCGGACCCCGCCGCCACCGTCCGTCCACACCGCCATCACAGAACGCACACTTTCGGTCGCCCTCGGTTCCGGCCGCCGACGCGGGGGCAGACGCGGGCCGCGGGTGGTGCCTAGCCTCCCGGGCCATGCGATCACCCTTGTCGAGACGCCTCGGTCTCACCGCCGTCCTCGCCCTCCTGCTCGCCGTCTTCGGCCTGGCCCCCTCCGCCAGTGCGGCCGACCCGGCGCCCGCGGAGCTGAAGTTCACCACCGACGCCGCGACGACCACACCCGGCGGCACGGTGAACCTGACCATGACGCTGACGAACAACAAGACCTACGACATCTGGTTCGTCTACCAGACCATCGACCCCACCTGGCTGACCACCCAGCGTCCCGACCTGAAGTACGCCTTCACCGGGTGCACCCTCGCCACGGCCGGCGGCAGCACGGCTTGCTCCGGCACCGGACCCGCCAACCTCGGCGGCAACTACGGCGCGCCCATCCCGCCCGGCCAGACCCGCACCGTCACGCTGACGCTCCAGATCGCCCCCGACTCCGGCTGCAACGGCAACATCGGCTTCTACTCGTACTTCTACGCCGAGTTCAGCGACAGCACGAACGTCAGCGGCGGACCGGTCTACACGCCGGAGACGCGCGTCCTCTGCTCCTGACGGGCCCGCGCCGCGCGGCGGTGGCCTGAAATCGGCGCACGGACCGTCCGGCGGACCGGTCCGCGGCGACGGCAGCCCCACCGGCGGGCCCTCGGCCCGCCGGTGCACCGCGTTCCGCCCACCTGGGCCGCACAGGTCCGCGGGGGCTTCGCAGCGGCGCCCGGGCGGGCCGCCGGACGCGCTCCCGTCCCGGGAGGCGACCCGGGACGCGCCCGCGTTTTTCCGTCAGGTTTCGCAGCAGGACCACGAAAGCTCCACAGACACCTCACTATGTGACGCGACGGATGCGTCGACGACCGGTCTCTGAGGGGGAAGCCGGCGTCGCGCGAGGGGGTGCGTCCGCTCCGCGGAGCCGTACTCACCCCTGCCCTGGGAGGGGACAGCACCGCATGAAGCGGACCTTTGGCACCACCCTGCTCGCGACGGGCGCGCTCATCGCCGCCCTCGGCCTGCCGGCCGCGACGGCGCACGCCGACGACCCGGCTCCCCGAATAGACCTGCGGGTACTCGTCGTGAGCGACGGGGGCCCGTCCACCGACGCCATCGCGGCCGAACTCGACGCCGCGGGCACGCCGTACACCGAGATCGACCTCAACCGCCCCGACCGGCCCCGAATAGACGCCGGCTACCTGGCGGACACCGTCAGCGGCCGCGACCGCGCCCGGTTCCAGGCCGTCGTCCTGCCCAGCGACAACCCGTTCCCGGCGAACTCCCCTGAGATGGCCGCGCTGGTGGCGTACGAGAAGGCCTACGGCATCCCGCAGGTCGACGCGTACACCTACGCCCGCCCCGAGGCCGGACTCCAGTACCCCATCTACGGCGGCTACTCCGGCAGCGTCGACGGGGTACGGGCCCAGGTGACGGCCGCCGGCCGCTCCGGTCCCTTCGGCTACCTCGACGGCCCGGTCCCCTTCGAGGACAACTCGCCGACCGTCGGAGAGAGCTACGCCTACCTGTCGACCCCGGTGGCCGGTGCCGACTTCACCCCGTACGTCGATGCGCCGATCCCCGGCAGCACCCGACGGGGCTCCCTGGTGGGCGAGTACCGGCACGACGGGCGGCGCGAACTCGTCGTCACGTTCGTCTACAACCGCTACCAGCAGCAGTTCCGGCTGCTGGCCCGCGGCATCGTCGCGTGGATGACCGACGGCGTCCACCTGGGCACCTCCCGCAACTACTTCGCCGTCCACGTCGACGACGTCTTCGCGGCCGACGACCGCTGGAACTCCACGCTCAACTGCACGCCCGGCGACGTCGACTGCACGGACCCCGACGCCGCCCCCGACCCGATCCGCATGACACCCGCGGACGTGGACCGGGCCCTGGCCTGGCAGCGTGAGCGCGACTTCACCCTCGACTTCGCCTACAACGGCGCCGGCAGCGCCGACCACCGCCAGGACCACGGCGGGGCCGACCCGCTGGCCGACAAGCTCATCGCCGAGCGCGGCCGGTTCCGCTGGATCAACCACACCTACACGCACGCCTTCCTCGGCTGCCGGCAGGACACCACGGTGGTGCCCTGGCGGTGCGCCACCCACCCGGACGGCAGCACCCAGTGGGTCAGCCGCAACGACGTCTCCGACGAGATCGCCGCCAACCACGCCTGGGGACGGCTCGCCGGTCTCCCGCTGGACGACGACGAACTGGTCACCGGCGAGCACTCCGGACTGCGGGTGCTGCCCCAGCAGCCGGCCGACAACCCGAACCTGGCGCTCGCCCTGGCCGACAACGGCGTCACCTGGCTCGCCTCGGACAACTCCCGGGAACCCGACCAGCGGCGGGTCGGGCCCGCCACCACGGTCCCCCGCTACCCGATGAACATCTTCTACAACGCGGGGCGGGCGGCCGAGCAGGTCGACGAGTACAACTGGATCTACACCAGCCGCGCCCAGGGCGGCAGCGGCATCTGCGAGGACAACCCGGCCACCACCACCTGCCTGCCCGCGCCGCTCGACCCGGCCACCGGCTACCAGCAGCACATCGTGCCGCTGGAGCGGCGGATCGCCCTCGGCCACGTCCTCGCCAACGACCCCAAGCCGCACTTCATCCACCAGTCCAACCTCGCCGAGGACGGCATCGCCTACCCGGTCCTGGACGGTGTGCTCGACGCCTACGACGCGTTGTTCGCGCAGAACACGCCGGTCGTCAACGAGCGGATGAAGGACATCGGCGCGGAGCTCCAGCGGCGCGCCGCGTGGCGGACCGCGGTGCGGGACGGGCGGGTCACCGCCTACCGCATCGGTGGCACCGTCACCGTCGAGGGCCCGGCCGGGGTGGCGGTCCCGGCGACCGTGCCCGAGGGCACCACCCGGGCCGGAGCCGTGTTCGGCGAGGCGTACGCGGGCGGGCGGTCCGGCTGGACGGCCACCGCGACCGGTCCGCTGGTCCTCACCCTGCCGGCGGCTCCCGGCTCCCCCGCCACGGCCACCGGCGCGGGGGGCACCGCAGCGGCCACCGTCCCGGCGCCGGACACCCGGCTGCCCGCCGGGGTGACCGAGCCGCTCACCCCCGGCGCCTGGAGCTGACCGCAGTACGCCGTACCGCCGGCCCCGCGTGAAGCGCACGGACGACCGGCGCACGGACGACACGCGCACGGGCAGCCGGCCGCCGCCTGCGGACAGCACGGGGCCGCCCGCACGCGGCGGCCGGCCCCGCCCACCCCACCCCACACCTCGGCCGTGGAGCACATGGATGCACGTTGACCACGGCGCGCGACGCCCCGGCACCCCGCGCGTCACCCTTCTCACCGAAGGCACCTATCCGCACAGCCACGGCGGTGTGAGCGTCTGGTGCGACCAGCTCGTCACCGGGATGCCGGACATCGACTTCGACGTCGTCGCCGTGACCGGGACCGGGCGTGAGCCGCTGGTGTGGGACCTGCCGGGCCATGTGCTGAACGTGCGGTCCGTGCCCATGTGGGGCACGCCTCCGGCGGGGAGCCCGCCGCGCGGCCGCCAGCGCAGGCAACTCGCCGAAGCCTACGAACGGTTCGTCACCGCGCTGCTCGACCCGGCGGCCGAGCAGGGCTTCGCGCCCGCCCTGCACACCCTGGCCCGGGCGGCGGGCGACGGCACACTCAGCGCCTTCCTGCGGGACGACACGGCGATCACGGTCCTGACCACCGTGTGGCGGCGTCCGGGGCTCGCCGTGCGCGAGGCGCGGCCGACGCTGCACGACGCGCTCACCGCCACCTCCCTCCTCGAACACGCGCTGCGCCCGCTGGCCGCGCCGCCGCCCGAGGAGGGAGTGGCGCACGCCGTCAGCGGCGGCGTCGCCGTCCTGCCCGGGCTGACGGCCCTGGAACGGCACGGGGTGCCGCTGCTGCTGACCGAGCACGGCGTCTACCTGCGCGAGCGCTACCTCGGCTACCGCACCGCCCCGTACCGCTGGCCGGTCAAGGCGGTGGTCCTGGGCTTCTTCCGGCTGCTGGCGGAGGAGAGCTACCGCCGGGCGGCGCTGATCACGCCCGGCAACCGCTACAACCGGCTGTGGGAGGAGCAGGGCGGCGCCGACCCGGCGTCGATCCGCACGGTGTACAACGGCGTCGACCCGGCCGCCTTCCCACCGGCGGGCCCGGAGCCCGCGGAGCCGACCCTGAGCTGGGCCGGACGGGTCGACCCGATCAAGGACCTGGAGACGCTGATCCGCGCCTTCGCCCTCGTCCGGGACAGCCGGCCCGGCGTGCGGCTGCGGCTGTTCGGCGGGACACCCCGCGGCGGAGAGGGCTACCGGGAGCGCTGCGAGGCACTCGCCGCCGAGCTGGGACAGGCCGGTGCGGTGACGTTCGAGGGGCGCGTCGAGGACATCCGGGACGCCTACGCGGCGGGGAACGTGGTGATGCTGTCGAGCATCAGCGAAGGCTTCCCGTTCACCCTGATCGAAGCCATGTCGTGCGGGCGGGCCACGGTCTCCACCGATGTGGGCGGCGTGCGGGAGGCGGTCGGCGACACCGGGCTCGTCGTACCGCCGCGCGACCCGGCCGCGATGGCCGCCGCCGCGCTGGAGCTGCTGGACGACCCGGCCCGCCGCCGGGCGATGGGCGAGGCGGCCCGGCTGCGGGTGATCGAGCAGTTCACCCTGCGGCAGACCATCGACACCTTCCGCTCCATCTACCGCGAACTGTCCGCACCGGTCGAGCGGCCGGCCGGCCGGATCGTGCTGCCCGCCAGGGCGGTCACCGGGGCGCGGAGTCTCACCGGATGAGCGGGCCGATGTCCCTGGAACCCGGCGGCGCCGAGCAGGACACGCTCGCGCTGCGCCTGGCCCGGCCGCGCCCGCCGCGCCGCCGCCCGCGCTGGGCGCTGGACGACACCACACTCGCCATCCGGCTCCCCCGGCGCGGCCCGGACGAGGAGGCGGTCAGCGCGCTCGCCGCCGAACTCGCCGACCGGGTGGGCCCCGCCGTCCACCCCTACGAGGTGGCCGCCCTGCTGGAGGCGGAGGGCCTGTCCGCCTCCGCGGTGTCCGAGCGGTACGGCCACCCGAACCTGTTCTCGCTGGCCTCCGCGCTGTACGAGCGGGTGCCCCGGACCTTCCCCGAGCCGCCCGCCGCGGCCGACCCGTGGCGGCCCGACACGGTGCGCTGTCTGCTGCGCGGGCTGCTGTTCGCGCTGCCCGCCCTGGCCTATCTGCTGACCGCCCCGCTGTGGCGTGCCGACCGGCACGCAGCCGTCCTGATGGTGGCGGGTGTCGTGTCCTGGGCGTGGGGACAGGCGCTCGGCCACCGGGCGTACCTGCGGCTGGTGAGGGGGCGGCGGGAGGCCGCCCGCACCCTGCTGACCGGCGCCCTGCTGGGCGCGGCGGTGGCCACCGCGCTCGCCGCCCTGCCCGCGGCGGGCGGGCCGGTGACCGTGGTGGCGGCCGCCCAGTCGCTGTACCTGGCGGCGGCGGGCGTGCTGCTGGTGCTGGGGCGGGAGCGGCTGCTGCTGGCCGCACTCAGCCCGCTGATCGCCGGTGCGTCGGTGCTGCCGTGGTGGGAGCCCGGGCCCGTGCTGCGGGCGGGGCTGGTGCTGCTGGCGCTGCTGGCCACCCTCGCCGTGACGGCACGGGTCCTGCGGGCGGGGCTCGCCGTCCCGGCCGCCGACGGCGGGCCCCGGCCGAGTCCGCTCGCCTCCCTCCCCTACGGGCTGTTCGGTCTGGCGGCGGCGGTGCTCGTCCTGCTGGAGGGACGGCGGCACCCGTACGCGGTGATCGCGCTGACGCTGAGCATGGGCCCGGCGGAGTGGCTGCTGTACCGCTACCGCGGCTGGTCGGTGGCCGCGCTGCGGGCCAGCGGGACACCGCGGGGGTTCCGGTTCCGCTCGGCCGCGGTGCTCGGCGCCTGCCTCGGCGTCTACCTGCTGCTGTTGCTGCCGGCGGCCCTGTTCACCGGCGCCGGCCCGGCCGGGCTGCTGCCGCTCGCCGCCGTCCTGTGGACCGCCCTGCTCCTCCAGGCGTTCGGGATGGCGTGGCCGCCGGCCGTGCTCTGCCTCGCCGCCGCCGGCGGCGCCGGGGCGGTCACCTGGCTGGACGTGCCGCCTGGCCCGGCCGTCCTGGGGCCGGTGTGCGCCCTCGCCGCGCTCTGTCTGGCGGTCTGCGCGCTCCGGCTGCTCGGCAGGCCCTCCCCGCACGCCTGACCCCGGGCGCCCGCTCCGCGCCGCGTCCCAGGCACCCCCGACGAAAGGACCTCCTCAGTTGACTCAGCCGACCACCACCCCGCTCGCCGCCGTCACCGGAGCCGAAGGGTTCATCGGCTCGCACCTCACCGAGGCGCTGGTCGCCTCCGGGCACCGGGTGCGGGCCATGGTCCAGTACAACTCGTTCTCCTCGTACGGCTGGCTGGAGACCCTGTCCGCCGACGTCCTCGGCCAGGTGGAGATCGTCCTCGGTGACGTCCGCGACCCCGGTTCGGTGCGCGGCCTGCTGGAGGGCGCCGACTGCGCCTACCACCTGGCCGCGCTCATCGCGATCCCGTACTCCTACCAGGCCCCGCACAGTTACGTGGACACCAACGTCACCGGCACGCTGAACGTGCTGGAGGCGGTGCGCGCGCTGGGCACGCCGCGCCTGGTGCACACCTCGACCAGCGAGACGTACGGCACCGCGCAGACGGTGCCGATCACCGAGGACCACCCCATCAACACCCAGTCCCCGTACGCCGCGTCGAAGGCCGGGGGTGACCGGCTCGCCGACAGCTACCACGCCAGCTTCGGCACGCCGGTGGTGACGCTGCGGCCGTTCAACACCTTCGGGCCGCGCCAGTCGATGCGCGCGGTGATCCCCACCGTCATCGGGCAGGTGGCGGCCGGGCAGCGCACCCTCACCCTCGGCGATCTGCGGCCCACCCGCGACTTCACCTTCGTGGAGGACACGGCGCGGGCGTTCCTCGCCGTGGGCACCGCCCCGGCGGAGCGCGTCGTGGGCCGCACCTTCAACGCCGGGACCGGCGGGGAGATCTCCGTCGGGGACCTGGTCGCGCTGATCGGGAAGGTCATGGACGCCCCGCTCGACGTCCGCCAGGACCCGGCGCGGCTGCGCCCCGCGGACTCCGAGGTGATGCGGCTGGTCTGCGACGCGTCCCGGCTGACCGCGGCGACCGGCTGGCGGCCCGGCCACTCGCTGGAGGACGGGCTCGCGCGGACCGTGGAGTGGTTCGGCGACCCGGCCAACCTGGCCCGCTACAAGACCGGCATCTACAACATCTGACCCGTCCGGCACCCATCCGGCGCGTACCGCAGGAGGTATGTCATGCACGCAGTGATCCTGGCCGGAGGCAAGGGCGTGCGGCTGCGGCCGTACACCACCGCGCTGCCCAAGCCGCTGGTCCCCATCGGCGACCAGCACGCCATCCTGGACATCGTGCTGCGCCAGCTTTCCACCGCCGGTTTCACCCGCTGCACCATCGCGATCGGCCACCTGGGCCAGATCATCCGCGCCTACGTCGGTGACGGCGCCCAGTGGGGCATGAGCATCGACTACGCCACCGAGGAGAGCCCGCTGGGCACCATGGGCCCGCTGCTCACCCTGCGCGAGCGGCTGCCCGAGCACTTCCTCGTGATGAACGGCGACGTGCTCACCGACCTCGACTACGCCGACGTGCTGCGCCGGCACGAGGACTCCGGCGCGCCCCTGACGATCGCCACCTACGCCCGCAAGGTGCACATCGACTTCGGGGTGCTGACCACGGACGCGAGCCGGGTCGTCGCCTTCACCGAGAAGCCCAGCATCGACTACCGCGTCTCGATGGGCGTCTACGGGATCTCGCTGTCCACCCTCGACGGGTACACGCCCGGGCTGCCGCTGGGCTTCGACGAGCTGGTGCTGGACCTGCTCGCCGCCGGACGGCCCCCGCACGCCTACGAGTTCGACGGCTACTGGCTGGACATCGGCCGTCCCGACGACTACGACCGGGCCAACGCCGAGTTCACCAGCCGCAAGTCCCTGCTGCTCAAGGGAGCCTGATCCACCCATGCTCATCCTGGTTCTCGGCGCCACCGGCTATCTGGGCGGCCACATCGCCGGGGGGTTGCGGGCCCTGCCGGGCGCGCGGGTCTTCACCGGTGGCCGCTCCCCGGGTGCCGACGTCCCCGTCGACCTCGCCTCGGCCCGTCCGCGGGACCTGGCGGCGGCGCTGGCGGCCCTCGCGCCGGACGCCGTCGTCAACTGCGCGGGCGCGACGGGTGGCGACGCCGTGACGCTGGCGGAGGTCAACGCCCGCGGCCCCGCCGTGCTGTGCGCGGCGCTGCGGGAGGCGGCCCCGGAGGCCCGCCTGGTCCACCTGGGGTCCGCCGCCGAGTACGGCCCCGGCACGCCCGGCCGGCCGGTGCCGGAGTCCGCGGCGACCCGGCCGGCGGGCCCCTACGGGGCGACGAAGCTCGCCGGCACGGTGGCGGTGACGGCGTCCGGGCTGGACGCCGTGGTGCTGAGGGTCGGGAACCCGGTCGGTCCGGGCGCCCCGGCGACCGGGCTGCCCGGCCGGGTCGCCGGTCTGCTCGCCGGTGCCGGGCGCGACGCGGACGCGGTGCTCAGACTCGGTGACCTGTCGGCGCACCGGGACTTCGTCGACGTGCGGGACGTGGCCCGGGCGGTGTGCTCGGCGGTCACCGCACCCGGTCCGCTGCCGCCGGTCCTCAACATCGGGGGCGGCGCGGCGGTCCCGGTGCGCGACCTCGTCCGGGTGCTGGCCCGGGTGGCGGGTTTCCGGGGCCGTGTCGTGGAGGCGGGCACGGGTTCGGCGCGGTCCGCGCAGGTGTCGTGGCAGTGCTCGGACATCACCGCGGCGGGCGACGTCCTCGGCTGGCGGCCGGCCCACTCCCTCGACGACTCCCTGACCGCCCTGTGGGCGGCCGGGTCCGCCGGCCGGCCGCGGGGTCCCGAAGAGGTGGCGGCACGGTGAGCCTGCTGGTTCCCCTCTACGTGCACCCGGCCCACGACCCGGCCGCCTGGCACCGCCTGGTCACCCGCGCGGCGGACACCTACGCCGTCGTGCTCAACCCCGCCAGCGGCCCGGGCCGGGCCCCCGACCCGGCGTTCGTCGCGGCGGCCGCGGCGCTGCGCGCGGCGGGTGCGCGGGTGCTCGGGTACGTCGACACCGACTACGGCGCCCGCGACCCCGCGCGGATCGCCGCCGATCTGCGCCGGCACCGGGAGTGGTACGGCGCGGAGGGCTGCTTCCTGGACCAGGTGACCGCGAGCCCGCACGGGCTGCCGGCCTGCCGGCGCCTGGTGCGGGACCTGCGCAGGCTCGGTGCCTCCACCGTCGTGCTCAACCCGGGCGTCCACCCCGCTCCCGGCTACGCGCGGCTGGCCGACCTGATCGTCACCTTCGAGGGCTCCTGGTCGACGTACGTGTCCGCGTTCAGCCGGCCCTCGTGGACCACGCGGCAGCCACCGCGGCGTTTCTGCCACCTGGTCTACGGAGTCCCCCGGCCGCTGGTGCCGCTCGCCGTGCGCACCGCGCGCGAGCGGGGGGCGGCGGTGTGCGGGCCGGTGACGGGCGGACCGCCCAATCCGTGGTCCGCTCTGACGCCCGCGCTCACCGAGGCGGACCGGTGAGGCGGCCGCTGCGGGTCCTCGTGGTGACCCTGGCCCTGCTCGTGGCGTCGGCCGGGTGCTCGGGCGGCGGCGGGGGGACCGGGGACGCCGTGTGGCAGCCGCGTCCGGGCCTGGACTGGCAGTGGCAGCTCGACGGTCCGGTCGACCCGTCGGTGGACGTGCCGGTCTACGACATCGACGGGTTCGAGAACTCCGCCGCCGACGTCGCCCGCCTGCACCGGGACGGCCGCCGGGTGATCTGCTACGTGAACGTCGGCGCCTGGGAGGACTTCCGCCCGGACCGCGACGACTTCCCCCGCTCCGTGCTCGGCCGCCCCAACGGCTGGCGCGGCGAGCGGTGGCTGGACATCCGGCGGCTGCCGGTGCTGCGGCCCCTGATGGAGCGCCGCTTCGACATGTGCCGGGACAAGGGCTTCGACGCGGTGGAACCGGATCTGGTGGAGGGCTACGCCAACGACACGGGCTTCCCGCTGACCGCGCGGGACCAGCTCCGGTACAACCGGATGATCGCGGACATCGCACACGAGCGGGGACTGGCCGTGGGGCTCAAGAACGACCTGGCGCAGATCCCCCACCTGCTGGAGGACTTCGACTTCGCGGTCAACGAGGAGTGCGCCCAGTACGACGAGTGCGGGCGGCTGCGGCCGTTCACCGCGGCCGGGAAGGCGGTCTTCCACGTGGAGTACGCCGAGCCGAGGGCCGAATTCTGCCCCGTGGCCCGCGAGCTGCGGCTGTCGTCGATGCTCAAGAAGCCGGAACTGGGTCCCTGGCGCCGGCCCTGCTGACGCGCTCACCGCCCGGCAGGCCCGCATACAGGCACTTCGGACGGGGCAGACGGACTGCCTGGGATTCGGAGGACACCATGAGCATGACGGAGCAGCGGGCCGAGGCGGCGGAGCCGAACGCCGCCTGTTGCGCCCACCAGCACGGCCACGACACGGGATCCGGTGCCGAGGAGGAGACACCGCGGGAGCGGGTCAACCGCCGTTGGAACGAGATCCTGCAGGAGACACGGGTCACCCAGACGGGCGTGCAGATCCTGTTCGGGTTCCTGCTCAGCGTGGCCTTCACCCCGGTTTTCAAGGAGCTGGAGGTACTGGACCGCGTCATCTACGTCACCACGGTGATGCTCGGCGCGGCGGCCACGGCCTCGCTCATCGCGCCCGTCTCCCTGCACCGCCTGCTGTCCGGCCAGCGCATGAAGGACGAGGTGGTGGGGGCCGCCGGCCGCATGATGATGTGCGGCATGGTCCTGCTCGCGCTGACCATCGGCTGCACCCTCCTGCTGATACTGCGTTTCGTGGTGCCCGGCGTCCTCGCCGAGGTGCTCGTCGGCGGGATCATGCTGTGGTTCGGCCTGTGCTGGTACGCGCTGCCGCTGCGTCTGCGCCGCCGTGCCGGCCGGCGCTCCCGCACGGACGACGACGCGTAGCGACCGCCGGGCGCCGGGCGGGCTCCCGCCGCCCGGCGCCCGGCCGTCCGGGCCCGCTCCCCGGGCATCCGGCGGTTACGAGGGAACCGCCGCCCCGGCGGGTGACTCGTCGCTCTCCGGTTCCCGCAGCTGCTCGCGCACGTAGTTCCACACCACCGCGATCAGCGCGGCCGCCGGGACCGCGAGGAGGCTGCCGACGATCCCGGCGAGGCTGCCGCCCAGGGTCACCGCGAGGAGCACCACCGCCGCGTGCAGGCCCAGCCCGCGGCTCTGGATCATGGGCTGGAAGACGTTCCCTTCGAGCTGCTGCACCACGACGATGATCGCCAGCACGATCAGCGCGTCCGTCAGGCCGTTGGAGACCAGGGCGATGAGGACCGCGACCAGGCCCGCGAAGAGCGCGCCCACGATCGGCACGAACGCCGACACGAAGGTCAGCACCGCGAGCGGCAGCACCAGGGGGACCTTCAGTACCCACAGGCCGATGCCGATGAGCACGGCGTCCAGCAGGCCGACGAAGGCCTGCGAGCGCACGAACGCGCCGAGGGTCTGCCAGCTGCGCTCGGCGACGACCGGGACGTCCGTGGCGAGCCGCCCGGGGAGCTGACGGGCCAGCCAGGGCAGGAACCGGGGCCCGTCCTTGAGGAAGAAGAACATCAGGAAGAGCGCCAGGACGGCGGTCACCAGGCCGTTGACCACGGTGCTCACCCCGGAGACCACGGCCGTGAGCACGCTGTCGACGCTGTCCTGGATGCGGGCCACCGCCTGGTCGAAGCCGTCGGTGATCTGTTCGTCAGCGATGTTCAGGGGCGGTCCGGCGGCCCACTCGCGGATCCTCTGGATGCCGGAGACCGCGCCGTCGGCCAGCTCGCCCGACTGGGACGCCACCGGAACCGCGATCAGTGTCACGATGCCCGAGACCACCAGCAGGAAGGCCACCGTCACCACCGACGCGGCCAGGGCCGGAGGGCATCCCCGCCGGCGCAGGAAGCGGGCCGGCGGCCAGGCCAGCGTGGTGAGGAACAAGCCCACGACGAGCGGCCAGACGACCGACCACATCCGCCCCAGCAGCCAGAGGCACACCGAGGCCGCCAGGACGACCAGCAGCAGATCGAGGGAGACGCGCGCCGAAGTGCGCAGCGCGGCGGCGGTTTTCGTGGGACTCAGCGAAGCAGGCATGGGGGTAACCCTATGGGGGCCGCCGTCACCGGCCGTGCCGCGGACTGCGCCGGGGTGCTGCGCTAACGTCGGCCCTCATGACGACCGTTGTGCTCGCCGCCCTGCGGACGCGGTTGCGGGACCTGGCGGAGCCCGCGGTCCGGGCCCAGCAGACGCGGGTGCTCGGTCCCGCGCACGACGACGAACTGCTGGGCGTGCGGGTCCCCGTGCTGCGCGGGCTGGCCCGCGCGCACCGCGGCATGGCACTGGAGGACGTGGACGTGCTGCTGCACAGCCGTGTCCACGAGGAGCGGTTCACCGGCCTCCTCGTGCTGGCCGAACGGGTGCGCACGGCACGGGGCGCGGACCGCCGGGCCCTCGTCGGCTTCTACCTGGCCCGCACCGGCTGTGTGGACAACTGGGACCTGGTGGACGGTTCCGCGCACGTCGTGCTCGGGCCCTGGCTGGTCGACCACCCTCAGGACGCCCTCGGTCTGCTGGACGGGCTGGCCGCGTCGCCCCGGCTGTGGGACCGCAGGATCGCGGTGGTCGCCACACTGGCCCTGATCCGCGAAGGACGCTTCGAGCCGACGCTCCGCATGGCGCTCTCGCTGCGCCAGGACCCGGAACCGCTGATCCACAAGGCACTCGGGTGGATGCTGCGCGAGATCGGCCGCCGCGACGGGCCGCTGCT
The DNA here is from genome assembly GCF_000761215.1 of Streptomyces glaucescens. Taxonomy (GTDB): domain Bacteria; phylum Actinomycetota; class Actinomycetes; order Streptomycetales; family Streptomycetaceae; genus Streptomyces; species Streptomyces glaucescens_B. The sequence continues at coordinate 363,430 of NZ_CP009438.1, forward strand.
GACGGCCTTCCTGGACGAGCACCGTGCCGAGCTGCCGCGAGTCACCGTGCGCCACGCGACGGAACTGCTCCCGCCCGAGGTGCGTGCGCGCTTCGTCAGGACGCGCTCCCGGGAGCGGGGTTGAGCCGGCCGCCGTACGACGGCATGCGGCCTCCGGCGTCCGGCGTCCGGCATAGAGTTCGCTCGGCACCGACAGCACGTGGGGGGAGCACATGACGGCCGAGACGTTGTCCGGGTGGGCGTCGGCACTCGATTCGGTGGTGGTCTACGCGCAGGGCGCCCTGTGCCGCAGGCTCGCCCGCGGCAGGGTGCCCGTGGACGGGCGGGTGCGGGTGACCGGCCTGCCCCGCTCACTGGACCCGGGTTCCTTGCGGGCGCGGGTGGTCGGCACCCGCGGGCTGCGGGTCACCGAGGCCAGGCTGGAGGTCGGGGCCGAACCCGCCGGTCCCCGTCCGGCCGGCGAACTGCGGCGCGAGGTGGAGCGGCTGCGTGACGCGTCGCAGGCCGCCCGAGCCCGCCGGGACCGGCAGCGGGACCTGGTCGACGAGGTGGCGGCGCTGCGCCCGGTGCCGCCGCCCCGCGGGGAGGAGGACCGGCACCGACCCACTCCGGCCGACGCCTGGCTGGAGCTGGCCGGCTTCGTCGACGACCGGCTGACCGTGCTGCACTCCCGCCTGCGCGAACTGGACGAGGAGCTGAAGGCCGCCGAGCACGAGCTCGCCGTGGCCACCGACCGGCTGTCCCGCGCCTCCACCGACGCGCCCGCGGCGCACGTGGAGACCGCGTCGAGCGTGGTGCTGACCCTGGCCGGCGCCCCTGACGCGCGGGACGGGGACGAGGTGGAAGTGGAGGTGGAGTACGGGGTTCCCGGCGCCGTCTGGGTACCGGCCTACCGCCTCAGCCACCGGCGGGGCGACGGCGAGGGGCGGCTGTTGTTGCGGGCGGCGCTCGCGCAGCGCACCGGCGAGGACTGGAGCGGGGTGCGGGTCTCGCTCGCCACGGCCGATCTGCGACGCCGTACCGACGTCCCCCGGCTCCGCTCGATCCGCATCGGACGCAGCCAGGCCGCACCCGCGCCCTCGGGGTGGCGCGAGCCCGCACCCGGTCTGGCCGGCCTCTTCGCCGGGTACGACGCGGCGGGTCCGCGACCGGGCACCGGGACGGCCGGTGCCGCCTTCCCGCCCGGTCCCGTTCCGCCCCCGCCGCCGCCCTCGTCCTCGTCCTCGCCCTCGCCCGTGGCCGGCTATGGCGCCCCGGCCGCAGCCCTGCCCGCCCCCGGCGCCACGCCGCCCACTCCCCCGCCCGCGATGCCCGGTGCCCCGTCGGCCCCGGACCGCCGGCCCCGCACCGGCGCCCGGCCCGGCGCCCGGCCCGCCGCCGCGGCCCCGGCCATGGCGCCGGCAGCCCCCGGTGGGGCCGCACCGCCACCGGCGCCCGCCGCCCCGTCACCGGCCGTGCCGGCCGGGCCCCCGCAGCCGAGCGCCGCCGAACTCGACTACGGCGCACTGGTCCTGTACGGCCCCGACGCGCGGGAGGAGCACCGGGGGCGCCTGTTCCCGGGTGCGGTCGCCGACCCGGTGACGGCCGAGCACCGCCGCCGCGCCGAGGAGGTCGCCACGCTGCCCCTGCCGGCGAGCGCCGTACGCCCCCGCGAGTCGGCCGGCTCGTTCGACCACCGCTACGACGCCGAGGCCCGGGCCGACATTCCCTCGGACGGCGCCTGGCACACCATCACCGTCGGCGAGGTCCCGGTGGGGCTGCGCACCGAGCACGTGTGCGTGCCGTCGCTGGAGCAGGCCGTCTACACGACGCTGGTCCTCTCCAACGCCACCGCCCGGGCCCTGCCGGCCGGCCCACTGGAGGTCACGGCCGACGGGGAGTTCCTCCGCACCACGTCCCTGCCCACCCTGGCTCCCGGCGGCCGGTGCCGGGTGGGACTCGGCCCCGAGGAGGCCATCGCGGTCACCCGCCGCACGAGCCTGCACGAGTCGGCCTCCGGCCTGCGCAACAACGTGACCGTGCTCGACCACCGCGTCCGCGTGGAACTGGCCAACCGGCTCGCGGTCCCGGTGACCGTGGAGGTGCGGGAGCGCGTGCCGGTCACCTCCGACGCGGAGGTGCGCATCGAGGAGAGGGCCGACTGGGCGGAACCGTCGGACGGTGCGGAGGCCGAGGGGCACGCTCCCGGCACCCGGCTGTGGCGGGTCGAGCTGCCGGCCCGCGCCACCGCCGTCCTCGACGGCGGCTACGTCATCCGCATCCCGGCCGCCAAGGCCCTGACCGGCGGCAACCGCAGGAGCTGACGCGCATGCCCACGAGTCTCGTACCGATCGCCCTTCCCGTCACCGCCGTCACCTGCCTGGAGGACCGGACCCACGTCGAGCGCTCCGCCGTGCTCGACCTGGAGGCCGGCACCCAGCGGCTGCGGCTCGGGCCGGTCAGCGCTCTCGCCGTCGACCGCACCCTGCACGCCGAGTTGTCCGCCGATCAGCCGGCCACCGTGCTGGACGTGAGGATCGTCCGCGCGTGGACACCGCGGGGGCCGGGCCCGGCAGCCGACGACCCGGCCCTGCGCCGGCGCGTGAGCGCCCTGGAGACGGAGCAGGAGTCGCTGGAACGGCGACGCGAGCGCCTGCTGGTCCGCCTCGACCTCCTCGGCCGGCTCGCCGCCGGCCTCCTGCGGGACATCGCCGAGGGCACCGGGCTCGGTGAGGTGGACCGGGACCGCTGGACGCGTGAACTGGACCGGGTCGACGGCGAACGCGACACCCATGGCGAGCAACTGAGCGCGGTGGACGCCCGGTTGGCCGCGCTCGGCGCGGAACTCGCCGCGGTCCGCAGCGCCGTGGAACAGGCGGAGCCGGCACCCGCCGAGCTGACCGCACACGTCGAGCTGACCGTACGGGCGGCCGCCGCCGGCCCGGCCGCACTGCGGCTGACCCACCTCACCCCGTGCGCGCTGTGGCGGCCCGCCTACCGGGCCGTGCTCGACGGGGACTCGCTCACGCTGGACACGGACGCGGTGGTCTGGCAGCGCACCGGCGAGGACTGGTCGAACGTACGGCTGACCCTGTCGACCGCCCGCTCCGCGCGGGCCGCCGAGCCGCCCCGGCTCGGGGCGGACAGGCTGACGCTCCACGACCGCTCCCCGGCCGAGCGCCGCAGCGTCCACGTCGAACTGCGCGAGGAGGACGTCGCCGGCCTCGGTCCGGCGCCCGTGCGGGGTCTGCCCGGGGTCGACGACGGCGGCGAGGTCCGTGTCCTGCACTGTGACGCGACGGTCTCGGTGCCGTCGGACGGCCGCGCCCACCGGGTCCCGCTGTCGTCCTTCACCACGTCCGTGAGCCGGGAGTACGCCTGCTCCCCCGAACTGTCCCCGCTGGTCGGCCAGGTCGTGCGGTTCGCCAACAGCTCGGGCCACGCGCTGCTCGCCGGTCCCGTGGACCTCGTCAGCGGCAGTGGGTTCACCGGGCGCGGCACGCTGGACTTCACCGCCCCCGGTGCCGTCGCCGACCTGGCCTTCGGCAGCCGCGACGACCACCGGGTCCTGCGGCACACGGAGGAGACCCGGGACACGGCCGGCCTCACCCAGAGGACCCTGCTCACCCGCACCGTCCGGCTGCACCTCTCCCGCTTCTCGGCCCCCGGCGAACAGGACACGCACACGGTGGTGGTCCGGGAGCGCATCCCGGTGTCGGAGACGTCGGCCGTGGAGGTGGCGCTGCGCCGGGAGGCGTGCGCTCCCCCGCCCGACGAGGTGGACGCCGACGGCATCGTCCGCTGGAACGTCCCGCTCCCGCCGGGAGGGCATCGCACCGTCACCCTGGTCTACACGGTCTCGGCGGACGCGAGGGTGAGCGGCGTGTGAGCGGATCCGGCCGGCCGTGGTGCGCCCTGCGGGGCCCGGATCACGGCTGCGGGGCCGGGATCGCGGCTGCGGGGGCCGGCGCCGGTCCGGCGTGCCGGGGGCGCCCGGGGGCGCGGAGCCGTGACCGTCTCCGGGAGGGGTCTCAGCGTGCCTTGCGGGCCGCGCGGTTCAGGGCCGTGCCCACGCGGGGGTCGGGTGGGCTGCCGGACGTGTCGACGCCGAGTTCGTCGACGAGCCGTCCGAGGTAGACGTCGACGGTGGACTCCACCAGCTCGGCGTGGACCGTCACGGCGCGGCGGCCGCGCCGCCAGGCCACGAACCCGGTCGGGACGGCGGCCACGGCGGCGGGCCACCACAGGCAGCCCAGCAGCAGGTAGCAGCCCGCCCACACCGAGCCGGCCACCGCCGCGTCGACGCGGGACCGGGAGGTGCGCAGTTCCGTTCTGACGTCCTCGGGCAGGACCAGCCACAGCCGGGTCCAGCAGGCGGCGAGGTCGATGCCGTACTGGTGGCGCAGCCGCGCCTCGGTGCCGGCCATGCGGTCCCCGGTGTAGGTGGGCCTGCGCGGCGGGGCGAGGGCGATCGCGTCGCGGTCGGCGGCGAGTTCGGCGAGCCGCTGCCGGACCGGTTCGTCGCGCAGGCCGGCCGCGGCCGGCTCGCGCAGCCGCCCGATGTCCGTCTCGATCCGCTGCCAGCGTGCGCGCCGCCGGGCGGTCAGCCGGTCGGCGAGGGGCCGTGCCGGGCCCGGCCAGTCCCCGGTCCAGATCCGCTCGGCGCCGTCGGCGCAGGCCCGGACGACGGTGCCCGCGGCCACGGCGGCGAGGACGACCGCGGCGACGACGGCGATCTGGCCGAGGGCGGGCCAGCGGCCCGCTTGCGCCGCCCAGTGCCCGAACCGTTCGAGGAGGAGGGACCGGTCGAGCGCGGAACCATGGCCGAGGACCGCGCCGGCGGCCGTGGCCGCGACGAAGAGCAGGCTGGGCACCGCGAGGGCGGACAGCCATTTCTCGGCCAGCTTCTGGCTGAGGCTGTCGAGGACCGGGGCCACCGGGTCATGCCTCCAGGACGCGCAGCGGCCGGTCCCGCAGCCAGCAGCGCCCGCCGGCCGGGAGCTCGCCGCCCGCCGTCCGGTCCGCCCGGAAGCCGCACCATCCGTCGGGGCAGTGGTACGTCTCCCCGGCGGGCAGCGGCCGGGTGCCGAAGACCATGGCGCCGGGGTCGTCGCCGCGCACCGGGCCCGCCTCCTCGAAGACGAACGCCGGGATGTCGAGTCCCGCGACCGCCTGCCGCACGGGTGTCTCCGCCAGGACGGCGCGGACGGCGTCGTGCAGTCGGCCGAGTGTGCCCCTGCGCGCCATGTGCTCGGTGAGCGCGGGCAGCGCCGAGCAGAACCGGGCGCGCATGCGGTGTTCGTCGGTCATCGGTGTCTCCTCTCCTTGCGGGTCCCCGCGGCGGGGGCGGTTCTCCGGGCGGTCACGGTCCGCTGTGCACGACGGACGCCCAGAACAGCGGTTCGCGGTAGCGCTCGTGTCCGCGCAGGGTCGCGATCGCCCGGTGCAGGGCGTGCGCGGCGTCCGGGGCGCCGGGGGTGCCGAGCTGCCGGTAGACCTCGTGGGCGAGCAGCGGGGCCATGCGGTCCTCCACGGTCCACAGGCTGCCGATCACCTGCCGGTAGCCGCAGAGCTGGAAGGCGGAGGCGACGGAGACGACCTCGTCGGCCAGTTCCGTGCCGGGGGCGGCGCTGTGGCAGGCGGACAGGTAGGCGAACTCGGCGTGCGGCAGCCGCTCGGCGGCCAGTTCCCGCAGGGCGAGGTCGCCGCCGTGCAGCAGGAGCCGGCTGTGGGAGGGGTCGGCGGGATCCCGTACGCCGTGGCAGGCGAGGTGGGCGTGGGTGTGGGTGCGCAGGGCGGCCAGCACGGCCCGGGGTGTGGCTGCGGCGTCCCGCAGTTCGGCCCGGGGGCCGGGGAGCAGGCGGGTGGCGGTCAGCTCGTCGTCGAGGGCGGCCAGGGGCGGGTGGCTGCCGCCCGCGTCCACGGTGACGGCGACGAGGGACGCCCGGCCGGGTTCGGGTGCGGGGGTGTCGCGGGCGTGGAGCAGGGAGCCGAGGGTGGGGACGTAGGAGGAGACGACCCGGTCGTGGGTGTACACGGAGCCGGGCTCGCCCTCGCCCTCCAGGAGTGCCGCGTGCAGCGGCAGCAGGGACAGGACCCCGGTCGGGCACCACCACAGTCTGGGCGGGGCCTCGCCGGGGCGCGGGGGGCGGTCGAGATCCAGCCGGGCGAGCACGGGTGCGACGATCCGCTCCCCCAGCCACCGCAGCGTCCCCTTCATCCGCTGGTCGGCGGCGAACTTCTCACCGCTCAGGACGTCCGGCGCGGCCAGCGTCCGCACGGCGGCGTGGAAGGCGTCGGCCCGCTGCTCGATCTCCTCGTGGGTGACGCAGGGCAGCGGTACCGCCTCGACGACCGTGCGGTGGCGGTGGCGGTGCAGCACCAGGGCGGCGCAGCCCAGCGGGGAGACGTTGACGACGGCGACGGGCCCGTGGGCCGCAGCGGTCCTCAGCCGTGTCCAGTCGGGCGGCCGGTGGAAGCGGCCGAAGCCGGGCAGGGCACGGATCCGCGGGAGGAGCCGGTCGAACTCGGCGGCGGCCGCCCTGCGCTGTTCCGGATCGCGCCGCGGTGCGATCAGTTCCGCGCAGACCCGTTCGTAGCGGCGGGCGAGTTCCGGGGATACGGCGCGCAGGGCGTCGTGCCGCCCGCGCAGGTGCAGGCCCTGCGCGAGCAGGACACCGCGCCCCTGCTCCAGCCGGATCAGCGCCTCGCGCGGCCGGCCCGCGGCGATCTCCACGGCCGCCGCGGCGGTGGCCAGCGAGGACACCTCGCGCAGCCGTACCTCCTGGGAGGCCCTGCCCAGCGCTCGTCCGGTGAGTTTGGGGAGCAGGTCGGCGAGCGCCACACCGAAGGCGGTACGTGCCTGGTCCCGGTCTCCGAGCGTCATGCAGGTGACGCCCCACAGCGCGGCGCACGCCACTCGGGTGCGCACGTCCTGGCCGGGGGCGAGCGCGGTCGTGCGGTACTGGGTGACGGCCTCGACCAGATCACTCACGGCGTGGCGGCTCAGGCCACGCGTGCGCAGCAGCTTTCCCAGTTCCCAGCGGGCCAGTTGCTGGTTGGGGCCGGTGTCCGTGGGCTCACCGGCCACCTGCCTGAGGAGGGTCTCGGCCGTGTCGAGGTCCGTGTCGCGGGCCGTGCGCAGGCCGCGTTTCCACAGGGCGACGGCCAGCTTGATCAGCATGACGGGACGGTCGTGCTGGCCGGGTGGCGCGGCCGAGACGGCGTACTCGAGGTGGCGTACGGCCTCGTCGAGTTCGCTGACGTCACCCCAGGCGTCGAACCGTGCGGTGAGGACGGCGGCCAGGTTGGTGAGCCGCTGGGCGTGGGCGGGCGACGCTGCGGCACGGGAGACGGACGGGTGGCGGACGGCCTCGGTGGCCGCCTCGAGGTCGGCGAGGTCACCGGAGGCGGCGTACCGGTCGAGGTGGGTCAGGCCGAGGAACGAGTGGGCCGTGGCCCGCTCGTCGTCGGTGAGGGGGCCCGCGAGGGCCTCGGTGAGGTGGCTGACCGAGTCGTCGAGGTCGGTGAGTTCGCCCTCCGCCTCGAAGCGCATCCGCAGGGCCTGAGCCAGCTCGACGCGGCGGTGGGTGCGGGCCGGCTCGCCGGTGGCGGGCGCGTCGACGGCCGCCCGCAGCCGGTGGACGATCCTGTCGAGCCGGTCCGGGTCGCCGTCGCGCAGGTACTCGGACCACTCGGCGGTCACGCTGCCTTCGGGGTGCCGGGGAGGCGGGGCCGTGGCCTGGATGCCCCTGAGGATCACCAGCATCTGCCGGCGCGCCGGGTCCGCGGGCGGCAGCGCGGCGATCGCCTCGCGCATCAGGCCGAGTCCCGCGGCCCTGGTGCGCTCCGGATCGTGTTCGTCCCCTCCCACCCCGGCGAGCTCCGTCAGGGCCGAGCCGGCGTTGAAGGCGATGTGCGGCGCGGACGCGCTTCCGCGTGCCTCCTCCCGGGCCCACAGCAGCAGCGCGGTCGCCTGGAGGATTGCTCCCCGGTCGCCGGCCGGGACGCACGCGAGGCGCAGCGCGCTGCCCACGGCGTGCACGATCTCGTAGGGCGGCACGACCGTCGGCGGCTCCTCGGCGAAGTACCCGCGCAGCGGCTGGGGAACGATCTCCGGGCGCACCGCGTGCACGATCCCGAACAGGAAGGTGCAGGCGTGGCGGTTCCAGTCCCGCTCCGCGTCGGGCACGTGCCGGTACCGCGCGAAGTAGTAGCAGGCGACGAGGTAGACCACGTCCAGCACGTCGCTGCCGCCGTCCGCGCCGGTGCCGCCCGTGCGGCCCGCCCGGCCGACGGTGAGCCGCTCGCGGTGGTCGTACAGGAGCCCGGCCATCCTGGCGTGGGTGCCACGGTCGAGCACGGCCTCCGGTGGTGTGTGCAGGAACGGCGCCGCTTCGTCGGGCGCGGTCATCGCCTTCCGCACGGCGGCACGAAGCTCCGGGTGCAACTCCCCCACAGAAAATCCCCCGATCCCCCAGACCGGTCTCCCCCAGTGGCGTCACGGTACGCCAGAGGACCGGGCCGGTGCAGGGCCCGACGGGTAATTGGCGTGCGGGCGTTCGAGCCGGTGGGTTAGGTTGCTGCCTGTTCGAAGGGGGACCACGTGGCGAAGCTGAACCAGATCATCGCTGTCGAAAAGGGCGTCAAGAGCAAGTCGCTCCAGGACATCACCGCGGCGCACCAGAAGGTGCAGAAGCCGGCGCTGCTGGCCGGTATCTCGCGTACGTACCAGCCGAAGGACGAGGAGGGCGAGCAGCTGCCGCCGGAGTCCACGCGCGTGCAGGTGCAGGCGGAGGACGTGCTGCGGGAGATGTCGGCGTCGCTGACCCGGCTGTTCGATGTGACCGCCACGAAGGACTGGGCGAACTGCACGGCGCGCGCCGACGTCACGGTCGACGGGCGGACGATCGTCGCCGACGTTCCGGTCAGCTACCTGCTCTTCCTGGAGAAGCAGCTCGCCGACCTGCACGCGTTCGTCAGGAAGCTGCCCACGCTGGACGCGGCGGAGTCCTGGTCCCACGACCCGTCCACGGACTGGTGGAAGACGGACCCGGTCCGCACGATCCGCACGAAGAAGGTACCGCGCAACCACGTCAAGGCGGAGGCGACCGACAAGCACCCGGCGCAGGTCGAGGTGTACTACGAGGACGTGCCCATCGGGTACTGGACGACGGTGAAGTTCTCCGGGGCGCTCCCGGCGCGGCGGGTCAACGAACTCGTGGAGCGGGTCGAGAAGCTCCAGCAGGCCGTGAAGTTCGCCCGCGAGGAGGCCAACGGTGCCGAGGTCACCGACCAGCGGATCGGCGACGCGGTGTTCGGCTACCTGCTCGGCTGACGCCGGCGACGGGTAGCATCCACGATCGCCCCCGCGTGCGAGCGCGGGGGTGCGCGACAGGCGCGGGCCGGATTGAGGACCGGTCCGCGTGATGAGCGCAAGCTGACACTGAAGTTCAGCCTGAAGAAGCGGTGACAGTGGAGGTTCGAGTCCTCCCCCCGGCACAGCACCTCCCACGGGCCGGGGTAGCCCAACATGGCAGAGGCGGCCGCGCTCAGATTCAGACTCTCGCTCCAGTCTCAGCATCGCCGCCGATCGCCGGATCGACCGAGGCCGGACGAACGCCGTCGGATGCGAGTTCGACTCTCGCCTGCACCTCTCGCACGGTGCGGTAGTTCAAAGGCAGAACACGACGGCATGATGACTGATCCGTCCTCTTAAACGCCGCCGGCGTGCGCAATTGGGTGGCATCCCCAGGGGCCCGGGAGCTGGATACGACTCCCGGGCTCCGCCACGTCCGGTCCCGCCGCGTCCGGCTCCTCCGGCCGGACGCGCCGTCAGCACCAGCGGGTGCGCGGGCAGTTCCAGTCCCCGCCGCCGCCCGAGGAGCCGCCCCCGGAGCCGTCCGAGCCGTCCGGGAAGCCGTTCGGGAAGGTGCTGTCGCGGTCGCGGTCGCCGGGGAACGGGTCGCGGTAGTCGGGGTCGCCGTCGTCGTCCCGGTCCGGCAGGTCCGCCTGTCCGCCGTGCCCCCGGTCCGGCTCGGGGCAGCCGTTGTCCGGGTCGGTCAGTTCGAGCGTCACCCAGGTGTCGAGGGTGACGTCCGCGCCCTGCGCGGGGTCGGTCGCACAGACCCGCCAGTCGTCGTACTCGCCCTCGTCGGGGAGCCGGTCGTTGCCGTACGCCGTGTCCGCCCGCAGGTGGTGGTCCGGTACGACTCCGAGGTCCAGGACCTCCTTCTGCGCCGTCTTCCAGGTCTTCCAGACCAGGTCGGGCATGGTGGGCCACGGAATGGCCCCGCCGTCCACGGCGGGGCACGGGGCGCCCGTCTTCACCGCGCCGAAGTCGATGGTCTCGGTGCCGGCGTGCGTCCTGCCGGTCTTCTGGAAGCAAACGGTCCAGTTGAGGCGCATCATGATGCTCTTGTCCTCGTCGGACGCGTCGTGTTCGTCGACGCCGAACCCGGCCGCCTCGGCCTTCTCCCGCGCCTCGTCCAGCCGCAGCCCGCGGTAGTCCGGCGCCGCCGGCGGGCGCTCCGGGGGGCGCGGCGCGGCCGGTGACGGCGACGGGGAGGCGGCCGTACGGTCCCCTTGCGCGCCCTTCGCGTCCGCCTGCGCCACGGTGGCCGCCGGCCTGTCCCCGGGCGGGTCGGGCAGGACCGCGCCCAGCAGCGCCATGGCACCGATGGTGGCGGCCACCTTCACGCCCTTCTGCGCGGGGTTGTCCTTCCAGACGAGGGTGATCGCGGCGATCACGGCCAGGAAGCCCGCGTACTGGTCGAGCAGGCCGAGCAGGGGCACGGCGAGCACCGAGCCGGCCCGGGCCGGGGTGGTGAGCCACCAACGGGTGCCGGGGGCCGGCGGGTGGGGCATGGCGGTGTTCTCTTCTGGAGCAGGGGTACGTCACGGCCCGCACGGCACCGGTTCGGCCGTTTGCCGGGCGACCGCATCGTACACAGGGCCGGGCGGCCGCCCCCGCCCGTGGGCCCGCGGTGGCGCCGACGGGCCCCCTACTTTTTCTTCTTCTTCAGGGCGGAGGGCTTGTGCACCGCCGTGCGGCCCGACTTGTCGCTGCGCACCTCGTACTGGGGGTCGTCCGGGGAGGCGGCCACGGTGCGTCCGGCCGCCTCGGTCCGCTCGGTGATCTTCTTCTGCACGGTGCCCGTGGTCTCGCTGCCGTGACTGCTCCAGGCGACCTTGTCGCCCTTCGCCGGTTCCTTGCCGGACGAGGAGTCCTTGTTCTTCGCCATGGTTGCCGCTCCCTCGTGGGTGGTGCGTGCCGCTTTCCACCTTGCGGGCTGCCGCCGCGCCGCGCACCTCCGGCGCGGTGCGGGGCGCGCGGGACGGTGTCATCCGGGGAAGCGGCCCGTGGAGCGCAGTCGCCACCTCCGTTCGGCGTAGGCGAGGTCGTCGCGCCAGAGGCGGGCCGACGCGGTGCGCATGAGCGGGCGCAGCAGCGGCGCGGCGCGGCGTGCGACGGCGAAGCCGGGGCGGTCCGAGGCCGCCACCACCGCTTCGATCACCGCGGTGCGCGGGCGGCCCCGTTCGTCCGGGCCGAGGGGCGTGGCGTGGGTCTCGACGACCGAGCCCGCGCCCTCCCCTTCGGTGATGTGCATGACGACCGTGCGGGGTCCGGGCGCGGTGAAGACGGCCCGGACCGGCACGACGATCCGTCCCGCCACCTTGAAGGACACGTCGACGGTGAAGCGGTCGGCGTCCGCGTCCCCGGCGCCGTCGGGCGCGGCGACCACGGTGAGTTCGACGAACGAGTACGGGTGGTACCAGGCCCCGTGCCAGGGGTCCAGCCGGTTCGCCACCACGTCCTCCGGCTCGCAGGTCCCGGTGCCGACGTGGACCGCCGCGAGGGCGCGGGCCCGGTCCGGCCGGCGCGGCACGACGGGCGCGTCCAGCGGCTCCTCCCCGCCGGCCTCGTCGAGCCGCACCCAGAGCAGGACCCCGTCGTCGTGCACGGGCAGCGGCTCCCAGCCGGCGCGCGGGCCGCCGTCCAGGGCGAGTCCGTGCCAGCGGCAGACCAGGGTGCCGCAGCGCACCGGGCTCTGGCCGAGGGGCGCGCCGAGGTGGGGGCACACGCCGGGCCCGGCGTGCGGCCGGCCGTCGGCGCCGCGCCAGACGACGACCTCCTGCCCGGCCACGGTCCGGGCCAGCGGCCGGTCGCCGCGCAGCGCGTGGGACGCTCCGACGACGTACCAGTTGCCGGACGGGCGGGCCTGGGCGCGCTTCAGGGCCTGGGCGATCACCGCGGGTCTCGCCTCCCGCCAGGTGGGACGCTGGCGCTCCCAGGGGACGGGGCGCCGTCGCAGGGCGAGGGGCAGGCGGCCGCGTCGGGCGGGGGGCGGGGCGGGGTTCACGCGGCCTCCTCGGGCACGGCGGGGCGGGCGGCGGGCGCGGCGGCCTGCCGGGTGTCCGCCGCGTCCGTGGCGGGGCGGCCGGCCCGGCGGTGGCGGAGCCGGGCGGCGGCCACGCGGGCGAGCCCGTCGGCGGCGACCGCCGCCCGGTGGCGGCGCGGCACCACGGCGCGGCGGTGCAGCACGGCGTGGCCGTCGCGGGCCACGGCGTCGAGGATGCCGCCGTAGAGCACGTACGCGGTGCGGATGCAGGGCCGCGAGACCGGGTCGAGCAGGGCGAGCCCCGGCGCCGCCTCACGGTAGACGCCGCGGGTGAGCGCCTCGAACTCCCGCAGGGCCGCGGTCACGCGGGGGTCCCGGCGTCCGGTGTCCCTGCTCCAGCGCAGCAGTTCCCGGTCGACGCCGTGACCGGCGAGCAGGTCGGCGGGGAGGTAGACGCGGCCGCGGTCGAGGTCCTCGCCCACGTCCCGCAGGAAGTTGGTCAGCTGGAAGGCGACGCCCAGGGCGGCGGCGTACGGTGCGGCCTGCGCGCGCGGGACGACCGTGCCGAGGACGGGGAGCATCTGCAGGCCGATGACCGCGGCCGAGCCGTGCGTGTAGCGGCGCAGGTCGGCGTAGGTCGGGTAGTCGGTCACCACCAGGTCGGAGCACATCGCGGTCATGAAGTCGTGGAAGTGCGCGTGGTCGATGGCGTAGCGGCGCGCGGTGTCCGCGACGGCTCGCACCACGGGTTCCGCGCTGTGCTGCTGCCGCAGTCCCCGCCGGAGGTTCTCGCGCAGTTCGGCGAGCGCGGTGCCGCGCTGGGCGGTGCCGGTGCCGGGGGCGGGCCGGTCCACGATGTCGTCGGCCCAGCGGGCGAAGCCGTAGAGGGCGTGCACCGCGGGCCTGCGCTCGATCGGCAGCAGCCGGGTGGCGAGGAAGTACGTCTTCCCGTGTCGTGCGTTCAGGGCGCGGCAGTGGCGGTACGCGGCGCGCAGCGCCGGATCGTGGATGCCGGCCGCGTCGAGTTCCCGGTCGGTCATGCGGAGGTCTCCTTCACTGCGGGCGGCTCGGCGGCGGGCGGCTCGGCCGAGGGCGGCTTCGCGGTGGGGGCGGCGGCGGACGGCTTCCGGACGGGCGCCTTGCCGGAGGTGCGTCCGCCGGTGATCCGCGCGGCGGCCAGCTTCCCCGACAGCAGCACGGTGGGCACGCCGACACCGGGGGTGGTGCCGCAGCCCGCGAGTACGGCGTTCTCGGTGCCGCGCACCAGGTTGCGAGGCCGGAAGGGGCCGGTCTGCGCGAAGGTGTGGGCCGCCGAGAAGGGCGTCCCCGCGGCGTGTCCCTGGGCCTGCCAGTCGGCGGGAGTGATCAGGCATTCCTCCTGGACGGCGGCCTCGATGCCGTCCAGGCCGCGCCGTTCCAGCTCGCTCAGCAGCGTGTCCCGGTAGCGCGGGCCCAGATCGCTCCACGCGGCGGCACCGGGCCCGATGTCGGTGTTGGGGCAGGGCGCGAGAATGTAGTGCAGGTGGTGGCCTGGGGGTGCGAGCGAGGGGTCCGTGGCGGTGGGCCGGGTGATGAGCAGGGAAGGGTCGCTCATCAGCCGGCCGGTGCGGGTGAGTTCGTCGAAGGTGGACTGCCAGGCCGCCCCGAACGAGAGGGTGTGGTGGGCGAGGTGGTCCCAGGTGCGGTCGGTGCCCGCGTGCAGCACGACCGCGGACGGGGAGTGCCGCAGCGGCAGCGGCCTGCGGGGCCGGCGGCCGAGCAGCCGGTAGGCGACGGGCAGGTCGGGGGTGAGGACGACCGCGTCGCAGGGGATGCGGTCCTGGTCGGTGACGACCGCCGTGACCCGGGCCCCGGACCGTTCCAGGCGGGTGACGCGCCGGCCGAACCGCAGTTCGGCGCCCGCCTCGGCGGCGGCGTCCGCCATGGCCCGCGGCAGGGCGTGCATGCCGCCCCTGGGGAAGTACACGCCGGCGACGGTGTCCATGTAGGCGATGACGGCGTACGCGGCGAGGGCCCGGGCCGGGGGGACACCCGCGTACAGGGCCTGGAAGGAGAAGACGCGGCGCAGCCGCTCGTCCTTGAGGAAGCGGCCGATCCGCGCGTCGAGGCGGCCGAAGCCGCCGAGTGCGGCCAGCCGGACCAGGTCGGGGGTGAGCAGGTCCAGCGGGGAGTCGAAGTCCGCGTCGATGAAGCGGCGCATCTGTGCCCGGTAGAGCCTGGTCAGCCAGTCGCGCAGCCGCCGGTACCCCAGGGCCTCGGCCGGCCCGGCGAAGCGCTCGACCGCCTCGGCCATCGCGTCCGCGTCGGTGTGCACGTCGAGGCTGCTGCCGTCGGCGAAGCGGGCCCGGTAGGCGGGGTGGAGCGGGATCAGGTCGACGCGCCGGCGCAGGCTGTCGCCTACGGCCGCGAAGGCCTCGTCCGCGAGGTCGGGCATGGTCAGCACGGTGGGACCGGTGTCGATCCGGTAGCCGCCGAGGGTGCGCCGGCCGGCCCGCCCGCCGGGCTCGGTGTCACGTTCGACCACGGTGACGCGGCGTCCGGCGCCGAGCAGGTGCAGGGCGGCCGACAGTCCGGCGAGTCCGGCCCCGACCACGACGACGTGATCCGTCCGTCCGGGCAGGGTGCGCGTCATCGGGCGGTCTCCCCGGTGCCGCCGTCCAGAGTCCGGGGCGAGGCGGCGGCCGGGGCGGCCGGGGTGCCGGGCACGCCCGAACCGGTGGCCCGCCCGCCCGCACCGGTGGCCCCGGGCACGTCCGCGCCGGTGGCCCGCCCGCCCGATCCGGTGGCCCCGGGCCCGCCCGATCCGGTGGCCCCGGGCACGCCCGAACCGGTGGCCCCGGGCACGCCCGCACCGGGGACGGACATCGGCCCGCACGGGGCCGTCCCGGCCCTGGCCTCGGTCTGCCCCAGACCGGCCCCGGAGGTGTCGGGCGCCCCGGTCCCGGCCGGGACGGGCCGGGGCGGGGGCGGGGGCACGGCGTCGTGGGGAGGCTCGCCGGCCACCGAGCGCAGCAGGCTCCGCAGCCGGCGTCCGCTCTCCGGCTCCAGGCGGGCGCGGTCGAAGTGGCGCAGTCCCTGGGCGACGAGCCGGGCGATCCTGCCCTCGACCTCGTCCCGGGCGCCCGTCGCCACCAGGACGTCCCGCACCTCGTCGAGGCCGTCCGCGGTCAGCTCCACGTCACCGGGCGCCCGTTCCAGCACGGCCAGGGCCCGGTGGTCCGCCCTGGCCTCGGCGCGGGCCCGGGCGAGGGCGGTCACGTACGTCAGCTTGCCCTCGCGGATGTCCCCGCCGGCGGGTTTGCCGGTGCGCGCGGGATCACCGAAGACGTCGTTCAGGTCGTCCCGCAGCTGGAACGCCATGCCGACACGGCGGCCGGCCGAGCACAGCGCGCGCAGCGTGGTGTCGTCCGCGCCCGCCAGGGCGGCGCCCAGGGCGAGCGGCCGTTCCACCGAGTACAGGGCGCTCTTCAGGCAGGCGGCGCGCAGCGCCCGCGGCAGGGACCGCGCGCCCGTGGTCTGGCCCTGGACGTCGAGGTACTGGCCGGCGACCATCTCCGTGCGCATGTCGCTCCACAGGCGGCGCACCACGATCGCGGTCCAGGCGGGCAGCGGGGTCTCCGCCACCAGGTCGTCGGCCCAGGCGAGGGCGAGGTCGCCGGCCAGGATGGCGGCCGACTCCCCCAGCCGGTCGGCGCGGGCGGGCGGCGCCTGGCCGGCGTACTGCGCACGCACGTCGGCGTGCAGCGCGGGCCGGCCGCGACGCAGCGCCGCCCCGTCCATGACGTCGTCGTGGACGAGGGCACAGGTCTGCAGCAGTTCGAGTGCCGCGCCGATCCGCAGCGCGGCGTCGGCGGCCGCCGGGTCGGAGGCGCCGCACGCGCGCAGGGACCACCAGACCAGCCGTGCCCGGGTCCGTTTGCCGCCCTCGCGGGTGAAGCGCGCCACGCGTTCCGCGAGGTCCCGCGCGAACAGCGGGTCGGCCGCGCGGGCCCGGGCGAGGCGATCGGCCAGCACGTGGTCGAGCATCCGCCCGACGGCGGCGGACACGTCCGCGTCGACCGTGCCGACGTCGGCGCGGACGGCGGGCACGGCGGCCTCGGCGGGCACCTCCGCGGGCGTGCGCGCGTCCGCGTGGACGCCGTGCGCCTCCGCGCCGACGGCACGCCGGTCCGCGGTGCCCGGGCCGCGTGCGGGGGCGCCGTGGGCACGCGGGTCGGCGGTTCCCGCGGGACCGGGTACGCCCCGGGGGTGGCGTACGGCGGTTCCGGCGGCCGGCCGGTCGTCCTCGGCACCGGCCGGCGCGCCCTGCGGCCGCGCCCGGACGGGGGAACCCGGCAGGGCGACCAGGCGTGGCACGGGCGGCGGCGGGGCCGCGTGGTGATCCTTCGCCTGTGTGGGGCGCATCCCGGTTCCTCTCGTCGTGCTCGTCGTTCCTCCGTCATCCACGTCCTTCCGCCCGGGCGGCGGTTACGGATGCGGCACAGGCATGCCCGCTCCGGCCGTGCGGCTCCCCGCCCGTGCCTCCGTTCGGCGGCGCCACGCGCCCGAGGGGGTGGTGTGTCCGCCGCATTCCTGCATCCGTCCGGGCCCGGACGGGGGAAGCAACCGGCGGATGCGGGAACGCGGAGACGCGCACACGCGCGGACGCGCAGATCACGGCGAGAGGGAGGAACCGGCGTGCTGGAGACGGAGGTCGCCGTCCTGGGGGCGGGAGCCGCGGGGCTGTCCCTCGCCCACCGGCTCGCGGGGCACCTGCCGGGCACCCGCACCCCCTCGGTGGTGCTGGTGGACGCGCCTCCCGGACCGCTGCGCCCGCCGCCGCGGACCTGGTGCTTCTGGGAGTCCGGCCGCGGCCGGTTCGACGCGGCGCTGCGCGCCGAATGGCGGTGGCTGCGGGTGTGTCCGCCCTCGGGCGCCCCCATCGAGGGGGACATCGCCCCGCTGCGCTACAAGATGATCCGCTCCGACGACTTCGCGCACCTGGTCGGGAGGGACCTGGCCCGCAGTCCGAACGTGCGGCGGCTGGAGGCGGCCGTCGAGACGGTGGAGGACGTGCCGTCGGGCGCCCACGTCCGGGTGCGGGCCCCGGACGGCGGCAGCGCGGTCCTGCGTGCCCGCTGGGTGTTCGACTCCCGCCCGCCCGGCAGCCTGCCGGCCGCGCGGACCACCCTCCTGCAGCACTTCCACGGCTGGTTCGTGCGTACGGCGCGCCCGGTGTTCGACGTCCGCGCCGTGGAACTGATGGACTTCCGCACGCCGCAGCCCGCCGAGGGCCTGTCCTTCGGCTACGTCCTGCCGCTCGGCTCGCACGAGGCGCTGGTGGAGTACACCGAGTTCTCGTCGCGCCCGCTCACCGCGGACGGGTACGAGTCGGCCGTGCGGCAGTACGCCGACGAGGTGCTGCGGCTCGGCCAGGCACGGATCGTCGCGACGGAGACCGGGGTCATCCCGATGACGGACGCGCCGATGCCGCGGCAGGTCGGCGCGTCCGTCTTCCGCATCGGTGCCGCAGGCGGCGCCACCCGCCCCGCCTCCGGCTACACCTTCGCCGGTGTGCAGCGCCAGGCCCGGGCCGTCGCGTGGGCCCTGCGCCGGGGGCGCCGGCCGGTGCCGCCCGTTCCGCACTCGGCCCGCTCGCGGGCCATGGACGCCGTCCTGCTGCGGGCCCTGGACAGCGGCCGCGTCGACGGGCCGGCGCTGTTCTCCCGCCTGTTCGCGCGCGTCCCCATGGGGCGGCTGCTGCGCTTCCTCGACGGCCGCACCCGGCTGTACGAGGACCTCGCCGTCGGCCTGCGCACCCCCGCCGGGCCGATGCTGCGGTCCGCCGCGGAGCTCGCCTGGCTGCCGCGTCGCCCCTTCGACTGAGCCACCCGTCCACCCGTACGCCCGTCGGCACCTCCGCCGATCCGTCCCCGCCCGTCCCCTACGGCTGATCCCTACGGCTGATCCCCTCCCCCGCCCGCCCCTTCGGCTCCCGGAGACCGCATGACCCTCCTGCGCGACGAGGAACTCGCCGCCGCCTTCGACCACGCCTCCCGCACCTACGACGCGCTGGTGGCCGCCAATCCCGGCTACCACGCCCACCTGCGCCGCTCGGTGCGCCGGCTCGGCCTGCCCGGGCACGGCGCGGGGCTGCGCCTGCTGGACCTCGGCTGCGGCACCGGCGCGTCGACCGCCGCCCTGCGCTCGGTCCTGCCGGGCGCGGACATCACGGCCGTGGACGCCTCCGCCGGCATGCTGGAACGGGCCGCCGCCAAGCCCTGGGCCCGGGGGGTGACCTTCGTGCGGGCGCCCGCGGAACGGCTGGCGCGGGCCGGGGTGCGGGGACCGTTCGACGCCGTGTTCGCCGCCTACCTGTTCCGCAACGTCGCCGACCCCGACGCCGTACTCGGCACCGCGCGCGCCCTGCTGCGGCCCGGCGGACGGCTGGGGGTGCACGAGTACACCCTCGGCGGGCGCCGCGTGGACCGGGCGGTGTGGGCACTGGTCTGCCGCGGTCTCGTCCAGCCCGTCGCGAGCGTCCTCGGGGACGGCGCGCTCTACCGCCATCTGTGGCGCAGTGTGGTGGAGTTCGACACCGCCGGCCGCTTCGCGGACCGCCTGCGCGCGGCGGGCTTCGACTCGGTGCGCGCCCTGCCCCTGCCGGGCTGGCAGACGGGCATCACCCACACGTTCGTCGCCCGCCGGGCGGACGCGGACCCGGAGGAGGCACGATGAACGGTGTGCCGGCGGCGCGCTCCGGCGGCGCCCGCAGGGGCCGGGACCGCCGGGCCCGCGTGCTGCCCGCCCGGCCGGGCGCCCGGAGGATCGACGGGGCCCGCCCCACCACCGCCGTGATCGGGGGCGGTATCGCCGGGCTGGCCGCCGCGACCGCGCTGGCCGAACGCGGGGTGGCCGTCACCCTGTACGAGCGGCGGCCCTATCTGGGCGGGCGGGTCGGCGGATGGCCGACCCGGCTGCGGGACGGCAGCACGGTCACCATGAGCCGCGGCTTCCACGCGTTCTTCCGCCAGTACTACAACCTGCGGGGGCTGCTGCGGCGCACGGATCCGGGGCTGGAACGGCTCACCGCCCTGCCGGACTATCCGCTGCTGCACGCGGGCGGCCTGCGCGACAGCTTCCGGCATGTGCCCCGCACTCCGCCGTGGAGCGCGCTCGGCTTCGCCGCGCTCAGCCCCTCGTTCCGCCTGCGGGACCTGCGCGCCATGAACCCGGTGGCGGCGCTGCCGCTGCTCGACGTCCGCGTCCCGCAGGTGTACGAGCGTCTCGACGGCACCAGCGCCCACGACTTCCTGGACGCCGTGCGCTTCCCGCGCGGCGCCCGTCACCTGGCGTTCGAGGTGTTCTCCCGCAGCTTCTTCGCCGACCCCCGGGAGCTGTCGGCGGCGGAGATGGCCCTGATGTTCCACATCTACTTCCTCGGGTCCGCCGAGGGCCTGCTGTTCGACGTGCCCCGCTCGCCCTTCCCGGCCGCGCTGTGGGACCCGCTGGCCGCCTACCTGGGACGGCACGGCGCGGAGGTGCGCACCGGCACGGCCGTCGAGAGCGTCACCCCCCGGCCCGACGGCGGCTACGACATCGCCGCCGGCCGGGAGGAGCGGCGCCACGACACGGTGGTGCTGGCCCTGGACACCGCGGGCCTGCGCTCCGTCGTGGCCCGCTCCGAGCGGCTGGGGGACGGCCCGTGGCGCGAGCGGATCGCGCGGCTGCGCACCGCCCCGCCCTTCCTGGTCAGCCGGCTGTGGCTGGACCGGCCCGTCGCGCCGGACCGGCCGGGCTTCCTGGGCACCAGCGGGTTCGGCACCCTGGACAACATCAGCGTGCTGGAGCGCTGGGAGGACGAGGCGGCCCGCTGGGCCGCGCGCACCGGGGGCTCGGTCGTGGAGCTGCACGCGTACGCGGTACCGCCGGAGGCGACCTGGGACATCGAGCAGAAGCTCCTGATCGACCAGTTGCACCGCGTCTACCCGGAGACGCGCGCGGCCTCGGTGGTCGACGCCCGCCACGTCTGGCACGACGACTGCCCGCTGTTCCCGGTGGGCGGCTTCACCGGCCGGCCGGCCGTCCGCACTCCGGATCCCGGGCTGGTGGTGGCCGGCGACCTGGTCCGCACCGACCTGCCGGTGGCCCTGATGGAACGCGCGGCGACGACCGGGTTCCTGGCCGCCGACGCGCTGCTGGAGCGGTGGGGCGTACGGGGCCGGGCCCTGTGGACGGTGCCGGACCGCGGACGCGGGGCGGTGCTGCGCGGACTGGCCGGGTGGGCGGGACGCTGAGCGCCGGGCCGGACGACGGCACCCGCGGGGCCCCGTCCTGACGCCTCACCGTCGTCACGACGTGCCGTCCGGTCTCGGCTCCGCCGTCGCGTCGGTGGCCGGCGACCGCCCGCGGGCGCGGTGAGGTGGGCGAGGACGCCGGTCTGGCGGAGCACGCGTTCCAGCGCCTCGGGCCGGTTGTCCGGGTGCAGGGTGGCGCGGACGGCGCTGGTGTGGCGGTGCGGCATCAGCAGTGCCGCCGGTCCGAGCGGGTCGATGCGGGTCAGCCCGGTGAAGTCGAGCCGTACGTCACGCACCCCGGGGACGAGGTGGCCGCGGACGACGCCGGCCAGGTCGTGCCCGCTGTCGTGGTCCGGCTCGCCGCCCACCTGGACGATCAGCGTGGCCGGCGCGCTGCCGACGACGGGGTGCGGCGGGGCGGCGTGGGGCTCGGTCAGGCGTGGGCGGCGAGTTCCTGGGCGGGCGGGTCCGCGGGGTGGTCGCGCAGTGCGGCGGCGCCCGCGCGGAGCATGGCCAGGGTGCGCGGGGCGTCGCGCGACTGCCCGGCCAGGATGTCGAGTGCCGTGCGGAGGGAGTCGGCGGGGACCCGCCGTGCGGCGAGGATCTCCGCCGTCCAGGTCAGGAACGAGGTGAAGACTTCGGGGTCGTCGACGTAGAGGGCGGTCGCGAGGAAGTCCACGATGTGGGCGATGTCCTCGGCGGTGTGTTCCCGCTGCTCGTCGGAGTATCCGCGCAGCGCGGGGAACCGGTGCTCCAGGTCGGTCATCGTCCGCCTGACCAGGGAGCCGCGCGACCGGACGGCCATCGTGTACTCCTGGTCGGCCAGGTGCGGCAGGTCGTCGACGGTCTGCCGGACCGCGGTGGGCAGCGGCCGGGGCAGCCCGCCCTCCAGTACGGCGGCCGCGCCGCGGGCGTCCGCCGCCCACCGGTCGGCGCCCAGGGCCCGCGCGAACCGGCCGTCGGGGCCGAAGGCGCGGCCCCCGGCCAGCACCGGCACGCCGACGGCCTGGCAGGCGGTGATGGCGGCGTGGGCGGCCGGCAGATGGGTGGGGAGCGAGCCGGAGAGCAGCACCGCGCCGGGGTCGGTGTCGTGCAGGTGGGCGACCAGGTGCGGGGTGGGTGTCTGGGCGCCGAGGTAGTCCACGTGCCAGCCGCGCAGCCGCAGCACCTCGGTGACGAGCCGGGCCGGGAAGGCGTGCCATTCGCCGTCGACACAGCTGACGGTCACCCGGCCGCGCGGGGCGGCGCCGCGGGGGCGGCGGGCCGCCGACCGGTGGACGAGGGCGGCGACCACGCGGTCGTTGACGGCGGTGGCGGCGTGCTCGCGGGCCACGGTGATCCGGTTGGCGGCCCACTCGGCGCCCACCTTGACCTGCACCGCCGCGACGACGTCGAGCAGCAGGCCCTCCTCGTCCCAGCCGGCGTCGGCAGCGGCGGTCACGACGTCCACGGCGGCGGGCTCGCTGCCCTCCGTCACCGCCCGCCAGAGGTGATCGCGCAGCTCGGCAGCCGATGTGCGGGGGTCAGTCAACCGTTCCTCCCGGGGGTTCCGTGGGTGTCGTCGTGCGGCCGTCCGCCGGACGGCCGGACCGTGGGGCGCTGATGGCCACGGCGGCCATGTCGTCGTGGGCGCCCGCGGCCAGCCACTGCCCGGCCAGCATCTGCACCCGCTCGACGATCGCCTCGCCCGGCATGCCCCCGCACTCCGTCAGTGCCTTGCGGAGGCGGTGTTCCCCGAACAGTTCGTCGCCCAGCGGTCCGCCGCGGGCCTCGGTGATGCCGTCGGTGTAGAGCAGGCAGGTCTCCCCGGGGGCGAGTTCGGTCTCCGCGGTGCGCGCCGTGACGGCCGGCAGGGCGCCCACCAGGGTGCCCTGCGTGGCCGCCTCCTCCACCGTGCCGTCGGCGCGGACGATCAGCGGCGGCAGGTGACCGGCGCTGGTGAGGCGCAGCCGCACCCGGTCCTCGTGGCGCCGCACGGACGCCAGGACCAGGGTGGCGAAGCGGGTGTGGTGCGAGGTCAGCAGGGCGCCGTTGAGCAGGTCCAGCACCTGGCCGTGGTCCCCGGCGAGGGGCAGCAGCGCCTGGAGCGTGTTGCGGATCTTGCCGGTCAGCACCGCCGCGTCCAGTCCCTTGCCCGCCACGTCGCCGAGCACGACGAGGGTCTCCCCCGCGGGTCCGGGGGCGGGGTGGACGTCGTAGAAGTCCCCGCCGACGCGTTCGTGGTCCTGCGCGGGGCGGTACCCGCCTGCGTACTCCACGCCGTGCACCTGGCTGAGCCGGGGCGGCAGCAGGTCCCGCATGAGCGTGGCCGTGATCGCGGCCTGCTCGCTGTAGAGGCGGGCGGCGGACAGCGCGGCCCCCGCGCGGGCGGCGAACAGCCGGGCGAAGACCTCCTCGCCCGGGGTGAAGCCCTGGTGGGTGGCGGAGCGCAGCAGGATCAGCGCTCCGGCGGGCACGCCGTGTCCGGGCAGCGGAGCCACGATCACGGAGCCGATCCCTCCGGTGAAGCCGGGCGGGACCACCCACGCGGGGATGGCGGCCGGATCGATCCAGCGTGCCGGCACCGGCGGGAAGCCCTGGAGCGCTTCCGCGAGGCCGGGGACCGCGCGCGGGTCCATCTGGTGCGCGCTCTGGACGACGGGGGCGCCGCGCCGGGCGTGGCTGAGCGGGTAGCGCCTGCCCTGGGGCGGCGCGATCAGCACGGCGGCGTCGGCCAGGTGCTCGGCCGCCAGACCGGCGGCCAGTTCGCTGCAGCGGGCGACGTTCAGCGAGGACAGCAGGGTGCCGGACACCTCGGCGAGGACGGCGGTCCGCTCCTCGGCGCCGCGCAGGGCGCTCTCCGCGCGGTGGCGGTCGGTGCCGTCGAACAGCCACCAGGTCACGTGGCCGTCCGGGGTGGTGGTGGGGTGGGCGGCGTAGATGCGGTCGCCGATGGGGCCGGTGGGCGGGTCGCCCGCCGGGCCGTGCGGGTCGCGGGCGACGCGCGCGTGGGCGTCGGCCAGCCAGCGCGGCAAGCGGTCACGGGGCGGGCCGCAGGGGTGGGCGCCGTCCGGGGTGGGGGTGCCGTTGCCGTGGGGGGCGGGGACCGCGGGGAAGCACGGCCGGGCCGCGCGCGGGCCGGGTGGGTGCGCCGGCAGCGCCCGCGCCGCCCGGTTGGCGTCGAGGACGGTGCCGTCCCGGTCGACGACGAAGACCGGACAGGGTGCGTCAACCCAGGCCGTGCCGACGCTGACGCCGGCATCGCGGGGGTCGAGGGAAGAGCCGTGAGAAGAAACCACGAGCGGAGGTACGCATGGCGCGCACCTCACCACCTCTCTGCTGGGCGACGGTTCGCTCAGGCCACCGTCGCCCATCCGGACGGTGGAAAGCAACCCCGGTCGGGGCGGGGTGACGAGTCCGCGCACGGACGACACCGCCTCATGCCCCGGACACGGCGGTTCACACCTGGGGCCCGGCGCGCCGAACCGGCTTCCCGGCGCCCGCGCCCGCAAGCGCGGCGCCGGCCGCGTCCGAGGGGGACGCGGCCGGCGAAGAGGGAGTACGGGCCGCCGCTCCGGAGCGGCGGGCCGGGAGCGGAGGTCCGCACCCGGGGGCCCGCGCCCGTCACGGCCCGGTCCGGCCGGCCGTCACTCCTCGCCCTCCCGCCCCGTGTCGTCCCCCTGGCTCCCCGTGTCCTCGCCCTCCGCCTGGGACGGGGTCGTCCGCGGCACGTCGCGGCGGCCGGTGTCCTCCGGCTCGCCCTCCGCCTGGGACGGGGTGTGCTCACTCATTCCGGAACCTCCATGTCGTCGATCGGGTCTGTGCTCTCAGGCTGTCGTGGGGCGCCCCGGGCGTGCCGTGCGCAGCCAGGCCGCGATCCAGCCCGTCTGCATCGCGGCGTCGAGCAGATACGTGGGACGGATCCGTCCCTTCGGCACGTAGACGAGGTCGACGGCCAGCAGGGTCAGGGCGGTGCCCAGACCGATGCGGCGCGCCTGGGCCGGGCCCCGGGGGGCCGGCGCCGCCGCGAGCTGCGCGACGCCCGCGGACACCAGCAGTCCCCCGGTCGTCATCTGCAGCCACTCGTCGGTCTTGGGTCCGAAGACCCACTCGAAGCTGCGCAGGTGCACCAGTGGCCACAGCCCGCCCGCGATGTTGAAGGCGCCGTGCGCGAACGCCAGGCCGACGCCGGGTTGCAGGACTTTCCTTCCGCGCACAGCGCCTCCCTCGCACATACTGAATCCAGGGGCAGGTCCCCTCACGGCTCGGCGAGTGCCCCCGACTGCGCGTTCCCATCCGTGTTCGGGCACGTTGATCGCCTCACGTTTGGAACGGCGCAGGCACGGCACTTGTCCGGCGCCCCTCGGGACGGCGGGGCGACTTACGGGCACCGTGAGGAGCGGCCCCGGTACGCAGGAGCGCACCGCCGCGTTGCCGGAGCGGTGCCCGGCGAGCAGGGAAGGTGCACATGACAACCGTCGGTGTGGAAGAGGAGTACCTGCTCGTCGACGTGGCCACGGGAAGGCTCAGCCCGTACGGCGAGAAGGTGCGGGCCGCGGCCGGTCTGGAGCGGTTCGTCGCGGCCGACGAGGTCCAGCTCGAGCTGCTGCAGGCCCAGGTGGAGGTGGCCACGCCGGTCTGCGGCACGCTGGAGGAGGTCGGCGGGCACCTGCTGCGGCTGCGGCACGCCGTGGCCCTCGCGGCGGAGACGCACGGCTGCCGCATCATGGCCAGCGGCACCGCCCCCATGGCGCAGGACGCGGCCGTACCGGTCACGGACAAGGCCCGGTACCGGGCGATGCTGCGGCAGGCGCCCCAGCTGGTGGCGGAGCAGATGGTCAACGGCATGCACGTGCACGTCGCGGTGCCCAGCCGTCGTTCCGGCGTCGAGGTGCTGAACCGGCTGCGGCCGTGGCTGCCCACGCTGACCGCCATGGGGGCGAACTCCCCGCTGTGGGACGGGCACGACACGGGTTTCGCGAGCTGGCGCACCATCGTCTTCGACCGGTGGCCCGTCAGCGGCGTCCCGCCGCACTTCGCCGACGACACCGACTACGACCTGCGGATGCGGCGGCTGCTGTCCACCGGCGTGATCGCCGACAGCGGCCAGCTGTACTGGCAGGCCCGGCTGTGCGAGCGCTACCCCACCGTCGAGGTGCGCTGTGTGGACGTCCAGCCGCGCACCGACGACGCCGTGATGTTCGCCGGGCTCGTGCGCGGCCTGGTGGAGACGGCCATGCGGGACGCGGGCGCCGGGCGTCCGGCGCCGGAGACGGACCCCGAGCTGCTGAAGGCCGCCATGTGGCAGGCCGCCCGGCACGGCCTGAGCGGGGACCTGCTCGATCCCGCCGGCCGGCGCTGCCGCGCCGGTGACGTGGTGTACCAGCTCCTCGAACGCATCGCGCCCGCGCTCGAGGAGGCCGGTGACACCCGGGAGGTCACCGCGCTCGTCCACCGTCTGATGCAGCACGGCACGGGCGCGGACCGGCAGCGCCAGACGCTGGCCGACGGCGGCCCCGGTGCCGTGGTCGACATGCTCACCGAGGCCACCGTGATGCCGTGACGGGCCGCGGCCCCGGCGGGTCAGGCGCCGAGTTTGCCGGCCAGGTCGGTGAGGATCCGGGCCAGGTCGCGCACCTCGCCGTCGGTCGGCGCCGGGCCGAGACGGTCCACCAGGTCCCGCCTGGTGATCACGAGCAGGGCTCCCGCCGGCCCCTCCTCGTCCGGCGCGGCGTGGTCGACCACGTGTGCCCTGCCTTCCAGCAGGACGAGCGCGGCGTCCTCGCTGCGGGCATCATGAAGTCGCCTGACATGGGTCTCGTCGATCATCCGCCGGCCTCCGGTCGTTCGGGGGTTTCCCAGGTGCCTCGGCGGGTGCCCGCCCACGACCAGGTGAACCGTTCACCGCAACCAGCCGACGGGGAGTGAACCCGTGCCGCAGCCGGACGACGAACTGCTCGCCTTCGACACCAGTGGCCTGGAGGACTGGGACGAGGGGCGTGCGCGCGCCGCCCTGGACGGCGGTCAGGGCGCCCTGTACCGCAACCATCTGCGGATCGCCCTCCGGCTGGACGCGTGGGCGGAGGCCGAGGGCCGGCGCACCGACGTGGACGCGCGGTACCGCGCCGGGTACACCCAGGCCCTGCGGGACATGGCCGCGTTCCTCAGGCAGACCTACTACCTCCCCGCGGACACGGAGTGAGACACGGCCTGCGCTGCCGCCCCGGTCGTCCGGTCAGCCGAGGAGGTGCCGCTGGAGCCAGTCCGCGGCGGCCCGGCGGAACAGCCGCCGGTTGTCGGCGCGCAGGAAGTCGTGGCCCTCGTTGCGCAGTGTGAGCAGCTCGGCGGCCTGTCCGCGTTCACGTGCCGCCCGCACGAACTGTTCGGACTCCTGCGGAGGGACGTTGGTGTCGTGTTCGCCGTGGACGGCGAGCACCGGGACGCGCAGCGCGTCGATCCGCGTCATGGGCGACAGCGCGCGCAGCAGCTCGGCGTCACGCTCGGGATGCCCGTACTTGTGCGCCGCCGACTGCGCGATCCACGGTTCGGTGCCCTCGAAGAACGTCGCGAAGTCGGACATGCCGCACACCGCGACCCCCGTGCGGAACAGTTCGGGGTGCCAGACGAGGGAGGCGAACGTGAGGTAGCCCCCGTACGAGCGGCCCATCACGGCGAGCCGCGCCGGATCGGCCGGACCGGCCAGGATCGCGTGTGCGGCGCAGTCGGCGACGTCGTCCAGCGCGGCGAACCGGCCGCTGCCCAGATCGGCGTCCACGAACGAGCGTCCATGGCCCGAGGAGCCGCGCACGTCGGGTGCGAAGATGTCGAGGCCACGACCGAGGATCTCGTGGTACAGCGGGTTGAAGACGGGGCGTTCCTGCTCCTCCGGGCCCCCGTGCAGATGGATCACGCAGGGGGCCGGTTCGCCGGGGCCGCGGCCCGGCGCGCGGTAGTACCAGCCGTTCAGCGGCAGCCCGTCCCGCGCGGTCAACCGCATCTGCACCGGTCGCACGGGCGGGCGGCCCGGCGGCACCGCGTCCTCGTCCCGGGAGGACCAGGGTGTGCGCACCGGTTCGACGCCTTCGGGCAGCCACCACAGGCCGGGCCGGCGCTGTGAGCCGGACAGGGCCAGCATCAGCCCCGCCGGGCCGGCCGGCACGACACGGGTGACCACCTCGTGCGGCAGGGGCACGGACCGGGACGGGCCGGTGTGGCCCGCGGCGGCCGTGGCCGGTGCGGGCGGCGGCGCGGTGACGACCTCCAGATCGCTCGCGCCCCGGACGTTCCAGGCCAGCACGGCCGTGCGGCCGTCGTGCCCGAAGGACAGCAGTTCCAGGTCGCTGCCCGCCCGTTCCGCCACGACCGACCAGCCGTGCGGACGGCCCTCGTCGTCCAGCCGGGCGGCGAGCAGGGCCGCGAACTCGCGGTCCGCGTCGCTGCGCAGCCACACGGTGTCCGCCCGGGGAGAGAACCGGCCGATCCACGGATCACCGTCGGCGACCGGCCACACGCAGGTCGTGGCGAGGTCGGCGGTGCGGACCAGCACCGCCTCGCGCCGTCCGCGCGGGCCGCGCCGCAGCAGGGCGAGGCCGCCGTCGGGGCTGAGGTCGCACACGCGCAGCGTCGCCGCGTCCTTCTCGGCGGCCAGCAGGACGGGGGCGGCCGCGCCGTCGGGGTCGATCAGGTAGGCCGACAGCCCGTCGCCGAATCCGGCGCTCGGCGTGAGCCGGCCGAGCCGTGCGGCCGGGGACTGCGGGGCCGCTCCCCCGTGCAGACCGGTGAGGAGCGCGGTGACCCGCGGGCGGGGCGCCGCGGTGCCGCCCTGCGGCGCCGTCCTGGGCCGTGTCGCGGTGAGGGGGCTGGGCCCGAGGAGCACGGCCTCGCCCTCGTGTCCGGACCAGCCGGCCGGCAGCCGGCCGCCGGACCCGCCGCTCTCGCCGGTCTCGGCCGGGATCTCGGGGACGGGGGCCGGCTGCAGGCCCGTCGGGACGGCCACGGTCACCGCGACGGCCGACCCGTCGTGCGCCCAGCAGCCCAGGTAGGCCGTGGTGCCGGGCTCGGCTCCGGCGAGGATGCGGCGGCCGGTCCCGTCGGGGCGTACGCACAGCACGCGTGAGTGCTCGCCGCCGCCGGGGGCCGTGGTGTACGCGATCCAGCGGCCGTCCGGTGACCAGGAGACCTCGCGCACCGGGTCCGGTCCGGCGTCCAGCAGCCGCACCTCGCCGCCGTCCACGGGTCCCGTCCAGAGCTGGGGCACTCCCCCGCGGTCGCAGATGAAGGCTACGCGGGTGCCGGCCGGGTCGGCCGACGGGTACCAGCAGCCGTGCGCGGTGAGCCGTGTCGTGGCGTCCCGCGGGCCGGAGGCGTCGGTGAGCGGAACGAGGGCGGGGGCGGCCTGGGCGAGGCCCCTGCCGCCGTCCGTGTCCGGCACCGTCGCGGCGGGCCGGCGCGGCGCCAGGAACGCCGCGCGCTCGCGCCGTCCGGGGTCCGCCGCGCCGGTGCCCGCCACGCCGTCCGTGCCGCTTGCGGTGTCCGTGCCGGTCACCCCGTCCGTGCCGGTCACGTCCTGCGTGCCGTCCGCGACGCGTGCGTCGGTCATATTCCGTGCGTCTGAAGCCATATCTCCAACAGGGCCACCTGCCACAGGGCGTTCGCCCCGCGCCGGGTGCGGTGCTCGTCGGGGGCCGCCAGGAGTTCGGCGAGGTACGAGTCCTGGTAGAGCCCGCGCCGCTTCGCCTCCGGGGCCTGGAGTGCCTCCCGGACCCGTTCCAGGACAGGTCCGGCCATGTGGGTGATGGCCGGGACCGGGAAGTACCCCTTCGGCCGGTCGACCACCTCGTGGGGCAGCAGTTTGCGGCCCGCGTCCTTCAGGACGCCCTTGCCGCCGTCGGCCAGTTTCAGCTCCGGCGGGCAGGCGGCCGCGAGCTCCACCAGTTCATGGTCCAGGAAGGGCACCCGGGCTTCCAGTCCCCAGTCCATGGTCATGTTGTCGACCCGCTTGACGGGATCGTCCACGAGCATGACGTGCGTGTCGAGCCGCAGTGCGGCGTCGAGCGCGGTCTCGGCCCCCGGCGCCGCCATGTGCTCCCGCACGAAACGGGTGGCGACGTCGTCCGGCGGGAGCATCTCCGGCCGCAGCACCCGGGAGAGGTCGGCGTGGGAGCGGTCGAAGTACGTCTCGGCGTACCTGTCGGCCGCCCCCTCGCGGGAGGGCTCGGCCAGCGCCGGGTACCAGTGGTAGCCGGCGAAGACCTCGTCGGCCCCCTGCCCGCTCTGGACGACCTTCACCTCCTTGGCCACCTGCTCGGACAGCAGGTGGAAGGCGACGACGTCATGACTGATCATCGGCTCGCTCATCGCCGCGATCGCTCCGTCGAGCGCCGTCGGCAGGCGGTCGGAGGGCACCATCAGCCGGTGGTGGTCGGTGGCGAACTCCTTGGCGATGAGGTCGGAGTACTCGAACTCGTCGCCCTCGGCGCCGCCCTCCGACTCGAAGCCCACGCTGAACGTGGCGAGATCCCGCTGTCCCTCGTCGGCCAGCAGCGCGACGATGAGGCTGGAGTCCAGGCCCCCGGAGAGCAGCACGCCCACGGGCACGTCGGAGACCATCCGGCGGCGTACGGCGGTGCGCAGCGCGTCGAGCACCGCGTCCCGCCACTCGGTCGGGCTCATGTCGGCGTACTCGGGGCGGCGGGTGTACGACGGCTGCCAGTAGCGGTGGTCCTGGTGGCTGCCGTCCGGCTCCACCACGCGTACGGTGGCCGGCGGCAGCTTGCGCACGCCGTTGAGCACGGTCCGGGGTGCCGCCACGGTCGCGTGCCAGCTGAGGTACTGGTGGACGGCGACCGGGTCGAGGGACGTGTCGACCTCCCCGCCCGCGAGCAGCGCCGGGAGCGAGGAGGCGAACCGCAGGCGTCCGGGGCCCTCGGCCAGGTAGAGCGGCTTGATGCCGAGCCGGTCGCGCCCCAGGACCAGCCGGCCGGTCCGGTGCTCGAAGATCGCGAACGCGAACATGCCGTAGAAGTGGTCGACGCAGGCGGTCCCCCACTGCCGGTACGCGTGCAGGACGACCTCGGTGTCGGAGGTCGACCGGAAGCGGTGGCCGAGGCGCCGCAGCTCCTCGCTCAGTTCACGGTAGTTGTAGATGCATCCGTTGAAGACACCGGTGACCTCGTCGTCGGCGTCCGTCATCGGCTGGGCCCCGAGGTCGGACAGGTCGATGATCTTCAGCCGGCGGTGGGCCAGGGCCACGGGGCCGCGCGACCAGATGCCCTCGCCGTCCGGGCCGCGGGCGGCGAGCCGGTCGCTCATGCGCTGCACGGCCGCGAGATCGGGCCGCTCACCGTCGAAGCGTATTTCTCCGCTGAGGCCGCACATCACGCACCACCTCCCCGGCGCGTGTCGGCGGTCCGCGCCCCTGGCGGGGGCGTGGAACTGCCGGTCGGAACCTGGGTCGGGCTGGTCGACATGTGCTGTTTCTCCTCACGGGAACTCACGGCTACGGACCGTGCCCTCCGAGTTCCCTGATGACCATCGAATAAGCATCCGTCGCTCTGGTGACACCCCCCGCGTCACAGGTGAGCGGCGGTTCGCCGCAGAAGCCTCCGGCCGAGGACGACGCCGCCGACGGCGATCAGCGCCACGACGAGCCGGCCCGCGCGGGGTGACGACGGGCCGCGCGCCGGTGCGAGGTCGCGCA
Source organism: Streptomyces glaucescens (assembly GCF_000761215.1). Lineage (GTDB taxonomy): Bacteria > Actinomycetota > Actinomycetes > Streptomycetales > Streptomycetaceae > Streptomyces > Streptomyces glaucescens_B. The sequence continues at coordinate 394,704 of NZ_CP009438.1, forward strand.
GCCGGTCGAAGCCGCTGAGCGGCACACCGAGCACCGCGTTCCCGGGCGGACGGCGCGGCACGGCGGGGTGCGGGTGGGTCGGGGCGGTTCGGCGTACGGCCTCCCAGGCGGCACCGAGGCGCCGCAGCTGCCGGTCCCCCAGCGCGTCACGCAGCCGCGGCAGGAGCACGTCCTCCTCGTCGCGGATGTCCTCGCGGATGAGGACGAAGGCCTCCTCGATCCACGCGTCGCGCCGGGGATCGTCCGGGTCCGCCTTCTCGACCCGGGCCAGCAGGTCGTTGATGGCCTGGTGCTCCTCCTCGACCTGGGCGGTCAGCTCCTCCCCGGCCGGCGACACCCGGCGCAGCACCGGCCACAGCACGGTCTCCTCGGCGAAGGCGTGGCTGAAGACCAACTGGACGATGTCCTGCCACAGGCGCTCGCGACGCGGGTCGGCCGCGCCGGCCGCGAGCCAGTCGTCCATCAGCCGGTCGAGGGTGGCGTGGTCCCGGCGCTGCCGCAGCAGAATGCTGCCTTTCCCTCCCAGGTCGGCAGCACTCCGCTCGGCGATGGACTGGGTCACGGCGCCTCCTCCGGCGGCAGCGCCTCGCCCTCGGCGTCCTCGGGACGGGCCGTCGTCTCCTCGTCCCCGGTGCGGCTGGTGTCCTCCTCGGGGGGCACGTCGCGTTCGCCGGTGACCTGCTCCAGCGGGTGGCTCATGTCCTGGTCGTTCGGCTCGGACATCGTCGGCTCCTCACCTCGGTCGCTTGCAGCTCGCCGAGTACCCAGCCGGAGCCGGGCCATGAGCCGGCGCCCCGGGCGTCCCGGCCGGGCCGCGGGCGTGCGGCGTCCCGGCACCGTGCGGGACGGCCCGGTCAGGCGGCGGGCGCGGTCCAGGGGTTCGGCGTCAGGGCCGCCAGCCGTTTGATGTCACGCCGTACGACGTGGAGCGGGATCACTCCGAAGATCCCGAAGGACATGTCGATCAGCGTCCACCCGAAGGGAATGCCGCGCAGGGGGCCGCAGACCAGCGCCAGCGGGATGACGCCGGCGCAGGCGATCATGCCGAACTCGACGACCCAGATGTTGCGCACGGGGTCGCGGTAGGGGCCGAGGAAGGCGACCGCGATGACGAGGTGGGCGAAGGCCAGCCAGTCGGTGCCGTAGAGCACGAACGGGTAGCGGGCGTCCACGGTGTCGAGCCCGTCACGGACGTGCTCGATCCACCCCGTCAGCCCCGGCAGGTACTCGGACGCGGACAGCGCCCGCAGTGCCGCCTCGGTCCAGCGCAGCTCGTGCACCAGGGGGAACGCCGTGACTCCGCTCAGCACCAGGCAGACGACGAAGAGGACCAGCCAGGCACGTATGCGCCTCAACAGGGCGGCTCTGCCGCTCGTATCACTCATGCCGGCAGCGTACGCCTGGAATTGAACATGTTCAAAAGTGGGGTGGCGTGGAGCCGGCCCCCGACGGGCCCGCCGCCGGGCCGTCGCAGTGGTCCCGCGGCCGTCCGCGGCGGCCACGCGGCCGGTCCTGGTGGCGCAGGCAGGACGTGACGACCACGAACGGCCAGACGGACTGAAGGAACGTCACCAGCCGCTCGGCCACCCCGATGGCCCCGCCGTGCTGACGCGCCTCCACCAGGAACCAGACCGCGCCGGCGCCCATCAGCGCGGTCGCGAGGAGCGCGGGCCCGGGCCGCAGCCCCCAGGGGACCGCGGTCCCCCGGCGGCCGGCGGCCAGGAGGGGCCACAGCGCCAGCAGGGCGAAGCCGGCCGCCGCGAGGGAGCCGTGGCGCAGGGACCCGCCACTGCCGGGCACCGGGACCACCGCGACCGCCAGCGCCGCCACCCCGCCGCCGCCCAGCGCCAGCCGGCCGGCGCGGGCCGCCGGACGCAGCGCCCAGGCGGTGAGCAGATGGCAGACGCCCAGTGCGGCCAGCGCCCCGGTCATCACCCAGAACCCCGCCGCCCCGTAGGCGGCAAGGACGCTGATCGTCTGCGTCACCGGGTCGTAGGCGGGCCCCTCGGGCAGCGCCGCGACCGTCCATCCGGCGACCAGCACGAGCGGCGCACACCCTGACGGCACCAACGCCCATGTGGGAACAGGTCGCATCGGAACACCATAGATGCACCTGTTTCACCTGAATCCCGACCTCGGGTGACGCGGGCGCGTCGGGGAACTCCCCGGCCCCGGCGGCCGACGCGTGCGCCGGTCACAGCGCCCGTGCCGCGTACGCCCGGACGTCCGCGTCCGGGTCGCCGGTCGCGGCGGCCAGGGCCGTGCGGGCTTCCTCGGCGGCGCGGTGCCGGGTCAGCGCCAGGACCGCGGCCTTGCGGACGTCGGCGTTGGGATCGGCGACGGCCTTGGCGAGTGCCCGCACGGCCGGACCGGGTTCGGCGAGGGACAGGGCCGTGGCGGCGCCCGCCCGTACCTGCCAGGCCGGGTCGGCGAGGGCCCTCTCGGCGCGGCCGGCCAGGGGCGCCGGGCAGCCGACGGTGCCCAGCGCGGCGTAGGCCGCCGCACGTACCAGTGCGTCGGGATCGTCGACGAGGCCGGTGAGGGCCGCGTGCACCACGTCCGGCGCGGCGTCCACGGTGGCCAGGGCCTTGGCGAGGGTGACGCGCACCTCGCGGGAGGGGTCGGCGCCGGCCGCGCGGGCCAGTTCGGATACGGCGTCCACCGACACCAGCGCCCGCACGGCGGCGACCCGCACGGCGGTGTCCGGGTCCGACAGCGGAGCCGTGAACAGTGCGGTGTCCCCCAGGCGCAGGGCCCGCAGCACGTCCAGGGCGGCCGCGCGGACGACCGGATCGGCCTCGTCCAGGGCGGCGGCGAGGGCGTCGCGCAGTGCCGGTTCCCGGGGCAGGGTCTCCACCAGTTCCCGCAGGGAGGCCGCGGCGGCGGCGCGCACCCCGGGGTCGGGGTCGGTGAGCGCCGTCGCCAGTGCCGTCCCGGTGCCCGGCGGCACGGTCTCCGTCAGCACGGTGACGGCCGTGCGGCGCACGGCGGGGTCGGGGTCGGACAAGTAGCTCCCGAGCACGGCCGGTTCGGGTTCCGCCTCGGCGAGGGCGAGGAGTTCGAGCAGACGCGGTGAGGCCGCGGCCTCCCTCTGCGGCGCCGCGGGCGCCGCGGCGGCGCGGGCTCGGCCCGGATCCCGGCCCGGCGTCACCGGCGCGACCTCCCTGGCCCCCGCCGTCGCCACCTGCTCCGGGTGGACCTCGCCCAGGTGCCGGGAGGGACCGCCGGCCGGGCTGTAGCCGTCGACCGGAACGAGGTACGGGGCGACGGGACGGGTGGTGAACTCCATGGCGCCGGAGGCGGACTTGCGCAGGTCGAGGTGGTGGAACCAGGACGTGTCGTCGCGCCGCGGGTGGTCGAGCCGGTCGTGGTAGAGGCCCCAGCGGGACTCGGTGCGGGCGAGGGAGGCCCGGGCCGCCATCTCCGCGCAGTCCCGGATGAAGGAGACCTCCACGCAGCGCATCAGCTCGTGCGGGGTGCGCGCGCCCAGCGCGGCGATGTCGGTGCGCGTCCGCTCGAACGCCTCGAGCGCCAGTGACAGCCGGGCGCCGGACTTCGGCGGGGCCACGTAGTCGTTGACGAAGCGGCGCAGCTTGTACTCGACCTGCGGCTGCGGCAGACCGTCGGGCCGGCGCAGCGGCCGGTAGATCAGCTCGTGCGCCTCGCGGAGCTGGTCGGCGGGCAGCTCACCGTCGTAGGCCCGGTGGCGGGCGGCGTCCGCGCCCGCGAGGTCGCCGAAGACGAACGCGCCGATCATGTAGTTGTGCGGGACGCAGGCGAGGTCGCCGGCCGCGTACAGCCGGGGCACGGTGGTGCGGGCGTGGTCGTCCACGCGTACGCCGGAGGCGGAGTGGCCGCCGCACAGGCCGATCTCGGAGATGTGCATCTCCACGTCGTGGGTGCGGTAGTCGTGGCCGCGGCCCGCGTGGAAGGTGCCGCGGGTGGGCCGCTCGGTGGTGTGCAGGATGGATTCCAGGGCCGCGACCGACTCCTCGGGCAGGTGGCTCAGCTTCAGGTACACCGGTCCCCGGTCGCCTGCCACCTCCGTCGCGAACTCGGCCATCATCTGGCCGGACCAGTAGTCGGAGTCGACGAAGCGTTCCCCGTGCCGGTTGACCTGGTAGCCGCCGAACGGGTTGGCGACGTAGGCGCAGGCCGGGCCGTTGTAGTCCTTGATCAGCGGGTTGATCTGGAAGCATTCGATGCCGGTCAGCTCGGCGCCCGCGTGGTAGGCCATCGCGTAGCCGTCGCCGGCGTTGGTCGGGTTCTCGTAGGTGCCGTACAGATAGCCGGAGGCGGGCAGGCCGAGGCGGCCGCAGGCGCCGGTGGCGAGGATCACGGCACCGGCGCGGACGGTGACGAACGCGCCCGTACGGGTGTGGAATCCGGCCGCGCCCACCGCCCGCCCCCGTGCGGTGAGCACCCGCACCGGCATCACCCGGTTCTCGATGCGGATCCGCTCCCGCATCTCGCGCCGCCGCAACTGCCGGTAGAGCACCTTCTTGACGTCCTTGCCCTCCGGCATGGGCAGGACGTAGGAGCCGGAGCGGTGCACCTGGCGGACCGCGTACTCGCCGTGCTCGTCCTTCTCGAACTTCACGCCGTACGACTCCAGCCGCCGCACCATGGCGAAGCCGCGGGTCGCGGTCTGCCGGACGGTGGACTGGTCGACGATGCCGTCGTTGGCGCGGGTGATCTCGGCGACGTAGTCGTCGGGGTCGGCGCGGCCCGGGATGACCGCGTTGTTGACGCCGTCCATGCCCATGGCGAGCGCCCCGGAGTGCCGGACGTGCGCCTTCTCCAGGAGCAGCACGCGCGCGCCGTGCTCGGCGGCGGTCAGTGCCGCCATCGTGCCGGCCGTGCCGCCGCCGATGACGAGCACGTCGCAGGTGAGTTCTTCGGCGTCGGTGAGGGCGGGGATCGCCAGCAGAGGGTCCACCACAGGGCCTTTCAGGAAGCGAGGGACGAGAGGACTTCGCGCCGCAGCGCCGCGCGTGCCGGGTCGTCGTGGGCGGTACGGTCGCGGGGGCGCGGCACGTCGCGTACGTCGGTCAGCCGTCCGCCGCCGAGCAGGGCCACGCGGTCGCCGAGGAACAGCGCCTCGTCCACGTCGTGGGTGACGAAGACCACGGTCGCGCCGGTGCCGCGCAGCACGTCCACGAGCAGGTCCTGCATCCCGGCGCGGGTCTGGGCGTCGAGCGCGCCGAACGGTTCGTCCATGAGGACGGCGCGGGGCGCCGCGGCCAGGGCGCGGGCGAGCTGGGCGCGCTGCCGCTGGCCGCCCGAGACGCGGTGGGGCAACTGCCGGGCCTGGGCGCCGAGTCCGACCCGGGCGAGCCAGGCGTCGGCCCGGGTGCGGCGCTCGGCGCGCGGCACCGACTGGATGGCGAGCGGGAGTTCGACGTTGCCGCGCAGGGTGCGCCAGGGCAGCAGCGCGTCCTCCTGGAAGACGAGCGCGCGGTCGGCGGAGGGACCGGTGAGGGGCCGCGCGTCCTGGGTGACCTCGCCGGCGAGCGGGGCCAGCAGTCCGGCCAGGGTGCGCAGCAGCGTCGACTTGCCGCAGCCCGAGGCGCCGACGACGGCCAGGATCTCACCGGCGGCGACGTCGAGGTCCACCTGGTGCAGTGCGGGTGAGCCGGGGCGGCCGAGGGTGGCGTCGCGCAGGGCGAGCGCCGCTCCGGTGCGCGCCGCCGGACGGATGTCAGACGAGCTGGTCACGGGATGCGTCCTTTCCGGAGCCGGAGCCGGCGGCGGTTCCCGCGCCGGAGTCCGGGCCGGGTCCCGGACCGGTCCCGGAGGCGGGCGGTGCCGGTGCCCGCGGTGCGGAGGCGGGCGGTGCGGGGGCGGTGACCGCACGCGCCGCCCGGGGGGTGCGCGCGGCGGCACCGTAGGAGGTGCGCGGCAGCCAGCGGGTCAGCCGGCGGCCCAGCAGCTCCACGGCGGTGGAGGTGAGCCAGCCGAGGACCCCGATGGTGACCATGCCGACGAAGACGCCCGGGTAGTCGACGACCGTGTAGTCCTGCCAGGTGCGGTAACCGACCCCGTACTGACCGGAGATCATCTCCGCGGAGATCACACAGATCCACGAGACGCCGATGCCGACCGACAGGCCGCCGAACACCCCCGGCAGGGCGCCCGGCAGGACGACCGAGCCGAGGATCCGCCACCGGCCGCCGCCCATGGTGCGCACCGCCTCCTCCCACACCGGGGTCAGGGCGCGCACGGCGTGCCGCGTGGAGACGAGCACCGGGAAGAACGCGGCGGTGAAGGTGATGAAGACGATGCCCTGTTCGTTGGAGGGGAACAGCAGGATCGCCACGGGGACCAGCGCGATCGCCGGGATCGGGCGGACGATCTCCAGCAGCGGGCCGAGCAGGTCCTCGGCGAGCCGGGAGCGGGCCACGAGCACGCCCCCCGCCACACCCAGCACGGCGGCCAGCAGGAAGCCGCCGAGGATGCGGGTCAGGCTGTCGGTGAGGTCCGTCCAGTAGTCGGGGCCGGAGAGCCGGCCGGCGAGGGTCCGGGCCACGTCGGTGACCGTGGGGAACTGCGAGAAGCGCAGCCACACGTCGACGTCCAGGCCGGTCAGCAGCTGCCACAGGCCCAGTGCGGCCGTCACCGAGGCGGCGCGCAGCGCGTACCGGCTCACGCGGCACGCTCCAGGGCCTCGGCGTAGGTGACGGTGCGGGCCCCGGGGTGGGCGATGGTGTAGGCGCGCGCGGTGTCGGCGGCGACGAAGGGCAGCAGCTCCTCGCCGTCGGCCACCCACACCGCCCGGTCGGCGAACCAGAGGGTCTTGGTGGTGGCGTCGGGGACGTAGGCGGCGCGGACCGTGTCCGGGTGCCGGGCGACGTGTTCCAGCAGGCCGGCGGGCGTCGCGAAGGTCCGTGTGGCGGTCTCGCCCTCGGCCCACACCTCGCTCCTCGGGGCCGGGGGCGCGGCGGTGAGGCGCCGGGCGTAGCCGGTGCCGAGTGCCTTGCGCAGGGGGCGGTCGTCGACGAAGGCGTCCACGTCCACGTCGCCGGTCAGCTTGGCGGACTTCAGGACCGCCACGTCCTCCTTCAGCGCGGCGACCAGTTCCGGCCGCACGGCCGGGTCGAAGGTGGCGATGCCGTGGGCGCCGTTGTACAGGTAGACCACCTCGGCGGGCAGCCCCGTGGCCTTCGCGACCTTCTCGGCGGCGGCCACCGGATGGTCGCCGAGATAGTCGGTGGCCTGCGTCTGGGCCTTCAGGAACGCCTCCAGCACGGCGGGACGCCGTTCCGCGAAGTCGTCACGGACGGTGACGCCGTGGAAGGTGGGCAGGTTCAGCCGGGCGCCGTCGTACAGGGCCTTCGCCTTGCCCTGGTGGACGAGCAGACCCGGCCAGGCCACGAACTGCGACAGCGCGTCCGCGCTTCCCGCGGCGAGGGCGGAGGCGCCCACCGCGGGCTGCTGGTTGAGCTTCTCGATGTCCTCGTCGGGGTCGAGTCCGGCGCGTTGCAGCGCGCGGACCAGGGTGCCGTCGGCGGCCGAGCCGACGCTCGTCGAGACCTTCCTGTCCTTGAGGTCCGTCAGGGACCGCAGGGGTGAGTCCGGTGCGGTGACCACGGTGTTGAGTCCGCCGCGCAGGTTGTAGCCGGTGACGGAGACCAGCCGGGTGGGGCGGTCGAGCTGCCGGCCGCGGGCGGCGTTGAGGAGCAGCGGGAAGTCGCCCATCGAACCGATGTCGATCTTCCCCGCGGTCATCTGCGCGGTGATCGGCGCCCCTGTGGCGTAGTCCTGCCAGACGACCTTGTAGGTGACACCGTCGCCGAGCGCGTCCAGCTGCTTCTCGAAGTAGCCGAGGGAGCGCAGCAGGGTGCCGGCGGTGACGGTGTTGATGGTCTTGGACTGGTAGCCGACGGTGACGGTGACCGTGGAGCCGTCACCGGCCCCGGCGTCGCCGCCGCAGGCGCTGAGGGGGACGAGGAGGGCCAGGGCGGAGACGGCGACTGCGGTGCGTTTCATGCTGGTTCGGGCCTTTCACCGGAGCAGGTAGGGCATGTTGACCGTGACGGCTCCGGTGGGACAGCGGGCCGCGCACGGGCCGCAGTACCAGCACTCGTCGACGTGCATGTACGCCTTGCCGTTGCGCTCGTCGATGGCGAGGGAGTCCAGCGGGCACATGTCGACACAGAGCGTGCAGCCGTCGATGCACTTCGACTCGTCGATGGTCACGGGCACGTCGGCCCGCTGGGGCACCAAGGGCATGGCTGTCTCCAGGGAGGGGGAAGGGGTGTGGCTGGGGACGGGAGGACGGGGTCACAGGTCGCGGCGCAGCAGCCCGCTCATGGTGATGCGGTCGCCGCGGAAGCGGATGAACTCCAGGTCGACGGGGCGGCCGTCGGCCAGGTGGGTGAGGCGTTCCAGCATCAGTACGGCCGCACCGCGCGGCGCCTGGAGCACGGCGGCGGAGTGGGCGTCCGCGTTGACCGCCTCCAGGGTGATCTCGGCGTGCCCCAGGGGCTGGCCGGTGAGGTCCTCCAGGAGGCGGAAGACATCCGTGTTCTCCAGGTCGCAGCCGAGCAGAGCGGAGCCGACGTCCAGCGGGAGGTAGGTGAGGTCGAGGGACAGGGGCAGGCCGTTCAGCCGGCGCAGCCGTTCGATGTACAGGACGTCGCTGCCGGGCGGGACGTGCAGCCGTTCGGCGACCGGGGCGGGGGCGGGTGCCGGTCCCACCGTGCGCACCTCGTTGGTGACGCGTCCGTGTTCGCGCAGGGTCTCGGCGAGCCCCATGAGGCGGTCCAGACCGTGCGGGTACTTCTCCGCGACGACCACGGTGCCCACCCCGGGCAGGCGCTCCACCAGTCCTTCCGCGCGCAGCAGGTCGAGGGCCTGGCGGACGGTGTTGCGGGACGCCCGGTAGTCGGTGGCGAGCGCCGACTCGTGCGGGAGGGCGCCGGCCGGGAAGCCGCCGGTGAGGAGCTGGCGGCGCAGGACGTCGGCGAGCTGGCGGGCCTGGTCCGCGCGCAGCCGGCGCCGCGTACGGTGAGCGGCGACGGTGGGCGCGCCCTGGCCGCCGTGGTCACGGATGCGGTCGGTGGGCATGGCTGGACCCTAGCGGCGGGTTCGCGCGTGTGGTGTTGCCGCAGTGTTGCGCCACTTGACGCCACCACAGCAACCGCGTCGGCCTGCGGTTTCACCGGCCGGGACGGGAAGATCCGCCAGTAGGGCCGCCGGTTGCGGCGGGGCGGGCGGCGGCGGGCGTCCCGGTCGGTCGTCCGGCGCGTCGAGCGGGCCGTGCGGGTCACCCCGCGGCGGGCGGGCCGGGGACGGCGTCCGTGTCGGTGGCGGTCCGGATGAGGTGGTCGACGACGTCGGGAAGGTGGTGCCGCCGGCGGTAGGCGGCCCGTTGCCGCTGGGCGCCGTTGCCCTGCGCGCGCAGGCGTGCCGCCGCGGTGTCCAGGAGTGCTGCCTCCTCGGCGCTCAGAGCGGCCGGCACCGCCTTCCAGAGGCGTGCGACGTGGGCGCGTGCGGAGTGCAGCCGCCCGGTGTGCGGGTCGACCGTGTCGCCGCCGAGGCCGTCACGGGCGGCGCGCCAGCAGGCGGCCCGCAGCATCTCCGGCCGGGGGCGGGGGGCGGGCCGCGCCCGGCGGACGGCGGCGAGCGCGGTGGTGGCCAGCGCTTTGACGCAGCCGGCGAGCAGCACGGTGTCGTCGACGGTGGGCGCGGCGTCGGCGATCCGGACCTCCAGGGTGGGCACGTGGTGGGAGGGGCGGATGTCCCAGTAGAGACCTCCGCGGTCGATGAGGGCCCCGGCGCGGGTGAGGCCGTCGACCAGGTCCCGGAAGTGCGCGTGGGACTCGAAGTAGGGGGGCGGTCCGGCCACGGGCCACCGGCTCCAGTTGACGGTGCGCCAGCTCGCGTATCCGGTGTCCTGGGCGTTCCAGTAGGGCGAGTTGGCGGTCAGGGCGATCAGCGCGGGCAGCCAGGGGCGGAGGTGGTTGCTCAGGAGCACGGCCGTGGTCTCGTCGGGGACGCCGACGTGGACGTGGCAGGCGCAGGCGCTCTGCTCGTCGTCCAGGGCCCGGAACGTGGCGACGCTGCGCGCGTAGCGCGGGCCCGGGGTGATGGGCGTGGGCACGTGCTGGCCGAGCACGGGGGTGCCGCTGGAGATGATGCGCAGTCCGAGCCCGGCCGCGGCGTGCGCGACGGCGGCGCGCGTCTCCCGGAGCTGGCCGGCCAGGTCGGTGAGGCTGGTGTGGGGGTCGGTGCGCACCTCGATCTGGTAGCGGGTGATCTCGGTGGTGACCCGGTCGCCGAGTGCCGCGGCCGCGGAGGCGACGACCTTGTCCGCTTCCGTGCTCACCTGCCGGGAGACCGGGTCCACCAGCAGGTACTCTTCCTCGACTCCGATGGTGACGGGCCCCGTTCCGCCTTCTCCGGTCCTCAGCATGGGCATCAGCCTGACACCCGTGGTGAGGAGCCGGAAGTACGTATTGCGCACGCGTCGCCCGGGCCGCGTCTCCTGCCGGGCACACCTGGGGTTGTCACGAGGCGGACAGGGGTTCGACGACGGGCCCTAGGCGCGCTTCGCGGTGGAACGCCTGGTCCTGGCGGCCGTCGCGGTCTTCCGGGTCCGCGCGGGCCTGGCGGCCGGTTCGGCAGCCGCGGACTTCGGCTCCTTCTGGGCACCGGCTCCGGAGGCCGCGGCGCCCGGAGCCCGTCCGGCCGGCCACGTCAGCTCGACCTCCAGCTGGACCTCGCCGCCGCCGACCTCGAGTTCCACCTCGCTGCTCAGTTCGTCGATGATCCGCAGGCTCAGCACTCCGGAGCCCAGCTCCAGCTCGGCCTCGCCGCCCTCCCTGAGCGCCTGGGCGAGGGCCGCGAGCTGGTCGGCGGCTTCGGTGCGGGACAGCGAGCGCGTGTGCTCGAATCTCACGTCCTTCACGGCTGCCTCCGTACCGCGGCGGGGAGCAGAACAAGCCCCCACCATTCTCACGCTGCCCCGGGGACGCGGCATCTCGCTCGGCGCCGGCGGCCCGGGGCGGCGCCCGGACGTCGGGCCCGTTGCGGCGCCCGGAGGTGCCGCCCGGCGCGACGCGCGGACGGACGGCCCGGTGCGGTGCCCGGACGGACGGCCCGATGTGGCGCGCGGCCAGATGGCCGGGTGCGGTGCCCGGACGGTTGGCCGGTGCGGCGCCCGGACGGGTGGCCGGGAGCCCGGGTCAGACGGGCGGCCGGGTCTTGATCTGCAGGGCGGCCCGGCGGCGGTGGACGGTCACGTACGACAGCCCCTCCGGGCCGGCGGTCAGGCTCCGGGGAGCGCCCCTCGGAAGCCACACCAGGATGCCCGCGGTGAGCGGCCGCGGCGGCTCGGTGCCGAGTGTGCCGCTGCCCGCGACCACGAGGACGAGGACGTCGAGCTCCGGCTCCACGTGGGGCGTGATACGGCCGTCGGGCGGGATGTGGATGAGGTTGGCGTCGAGTTGCCGCCCCGGCTCGGCCAGCCGCCACAGCGCGCCGCCCGCGGCGGCGGGGTCCGCCGAGAGCGCGGCCACGTCGCACAGCACGCGCGCCTCCTCGGTGCCGTCCCGTTCGCGGTCGCCCGCCCCGGCGCCTGCGTCACCCATGCCCCACCACCGTCCGAAACCTGTCACCGCGCACCGCCGGGGCGTCCCGCTCCGGCCGGCCATGACCACTTCACCAGGAGAGGAATCCTACGGCGGTCACGGCGGCGGCCCGTCACGCCGGCCGGTCCTCCCGGGCGTGACCGCGGCCGGCGCGGCGGCGCGCACGGTGTCGAGCTCACGCTGGAGAAGCCCGGTGTCCAGCGGCAGGCCCCAGGCGTTCCGGCGGCGCGCCGCCGCCAGCGCCGGCTGGAGCGGGGAGGGCGGCACGGCGAGGACGGGGCAGCGGGCCCGGGCGAGGCAGTAGCGGCTGACGGACGGCCACAGCGCGCGCCGCAGCCGGCCCCGCCCTCCGGCGCCGACCACGAGGACGTCGTCGTCCCGGTCCGCGATCCGCACCAGCGCCGGGCCCGGCGCCCCGCGGGCGAGCAGCGTCCGCCCGGGCAGTCCGGGGTCCGGGCTGCCGAACACGTCGGACAGGGCCGTGCGCAGCCGCTCCCGGGCCAGCCGCTCCCAGTCCTCCGCCAGGACGGCGGCGGCCGTCGTCCGGCGGGCGGACAGTTCCCCGCCGGGGGGTTCCCAGACCAGCACCGGCCACAGCTCCGCCCGGCGCCGCCGGGCCTCCGCGGCCGCCCGGGCCAGGGCCGTGCGGCTTCCCAGCGAGCCGCTCACTCCCACCACCACCCGGGGTCCCGCTGGCGGACGGGGCTCGAACCGGGCGCTCACCGCTGCGTGTACGCGACCGGCCGGTCCCGGTCGGCGATCCCTCTCCACACCGCCTCCGCTCGTGTGTGCTCCGAAAGCCTGCGGATACCCCGGCCGCCGGTCCTGGCACCTGCCGGACGCCTCAGTGTTCCGCGGGGGCGATCCCGTCGCCGGTCGCGTTCCCGGCGGGCTCGTCGCGGCGCCTGTCCCGCCGTGCCGCCGCCACCGCGCCGAGCAGCGCGCCGGTCGCGAGGACGGCCAGACCGCGCAGCCACACCCGGCCCTCGATCTGGGTGGCGAGCAGCACGCAGGAGGCGGCGCCCAGCACCGGCAGCACGGTCGGCGCCCGGAAGTGCGGTGCCGTGCCGTGGTCGCGGCGCAGCACCAGCACCGCGATGTTGACCATGAAGAACACCACGAGGAGCAGCAGGACCAGCGTGGACGCCAGGACGGCGACGCTGCCGGTCAGCGCGAGGATCATGGCCGGCACGGTGGTCGCGGCGATGGCGGCCCAGGGCGTACGGCGCCCGGGCAGCACCTTGGCCAGGGACGCGGGGAGCAGGCCGTCGCGGGCCATGCCGTAGGCGAGCCGGGAGGACATGATCCCGGTGAGCAGCGCGCCGTTGGCGACGGCGACGAGCGCGATGGCGCTGAACAGGAGCAGGGGCACTCCGCCCGCCTCCTCGACGACCTCGAGGAGCGGGCCGCTGGAGGCGGCGAGCCGGTCCGTCGGCACGGCCGCCGAGGCGGCGATCCCCACCAGCACGTAGACGGCCCCGGCGGTGGCCAGGGCGCCGAAGAGCGCGCGGGGGTAGGAACGGCGCGGGTCCCGGGTCTCCTCGGCGACGTTCACGGACGTCTCGAATCCGACGAACGAGTAGTACGCGAGCACGGAGCCGCTGAGGACGGCGGCGGCCGCCCCCTTGTCCGCGGTGCCGAGCTGGGTGAGCCGCCCCGGGTCGCCGTCGCCCCGTATGAGCAGCCAGGCGCCGAGGGCGACGACGATCAGCAGTCCGCCGACCTCGACGACGGTGGCGACGACGTTCGCGCGCATCGACTCCCGGATGCCCCGTGCGTTGAGGAGTGCCAGCAGGGCGAGGAACGCGACGGCGACCAGGCCGACGGGCAGGGTCACGAACGCCGACAGGTAGTCGCCGCCGAAGCCGCGGGCCAGGGCGGCGACCGAGACGATGCCCGCGGCGAGCATGCAGAAGCCCGCGAGGAAACCGGCGAACGGGCCGAACGCCCGCGTGGCGTAGTGGGCGGCTCCGCCGGCCCGCCGGTACTTCGTGGCCAGCTCGGCGTAGGAGGCCGCGGTCAGCAGGGCCAGCAGCAGGGCGACGGCCAGCGGCACCCACACGGCTCCGCCGGCGTCGGCGGCGACCTGGCCGACCAGGACGTACACCCCGGCGCCCAGGACGTCCCCGAGGATGAAGAAGTACAGCAGGGGGGTGGTCAGGGCCTTCTTGAGCGCCGGGCCGCCCTGGGCGGCCGCCGGCTTCTGCTCTCTCACGGTCGACATGTCGACTCGTCTCCCCCGTGACGCGGGAGTCACGCCTGAACCCCGGCGGGCAGCTGGCTACCGGTCCTCCGCGGGGGCGTCCGTGTCCTCCTGCGCCGCCTCCCCGTCCGCCGGTTCCCCGCCCCGGCGCTCCGCATCCCGCAGCGGCGGCTTTCTCCCGGGCCGCGCCTGCTGCTTCTCCAGGTTCTCCCGCACGTCCTCCGGCTTGTCACCGATCTGCTCCACGGCGTGCCTCCGGTCACTCGGGCCGCGGCCCGCGCGCACGGGGCGGGCCGTCCTTCAGGCACAGACTGACACGGGGCCCGGCCGACGGCTCGTCGAGCGCGTCGGCCGGGCCCGCGGCGGCACCGTCACGGGAGCGGGCCGTCCGGGGCGCCGGGCGTGCCGGACAGGCCGTCGCGCACCAGGGTCAGCAGCTCCTGATCGGTGAGACCGAGCTGACGCGCGTCGGCGACGAGACGGTGCACGGACTCGTTCAGGCGCGCCCGGTACAGATGCGCAGGGAGGCCGGCGAGGCGGGCGCGAGGAGGAGCGGGCGACCGGGGTTCTCTTCGGTGGCCGCCGGCCACCCGCGGGACGTCCTCGCGTACGCCGCGCCGGCTGCCCTCATCCGCGCTCGCGGAGGTACGCCTCCAGTTCCGCGGCCCCGGAGAGCATCGCCCGGCCGCGGGCGGACAGCCGGCCGTGCCAGTCGCGCAGTGCGGCCTCCAGCGGCTCGAGGCCGCCGGCCGCGCGTACCTGGGCGATCAGCGGGGCGATCTGCTCCAGCAGGTGGCCGCCCCGCCTGAGCTGGTGGGCCAGCCGGGCATCGCGTACGTCGGCCTCGTCGTAGACGCGGTATCCGGTGCGGGGGTCGCGGCGCGGGCGCACGAGCCCGGCGCGCTCCCACTTGCGCAGGGTCGCGGGCCGGACGCCCAGCCCGCGTGCCAGCGGGCCGATGAACGTGCCGTCGGGTCCGGCCCCGGACAGGGCGACCGGCTCGGACGCCGCCTCCCGCCCGGCCGCCGCGGTGGACTCCAGATCGCCGAGGGCCCTCTCCACGGCCTGGAGGGTCCGCCGGTCGTCGAGGAGCTGGGCGTGACTCTCGTCGATGAGGCGGAACGCCTCGTCCACCGCGTCCTGGTGCACGGCGCGCATGATCGCCGTGGCGGTCCGGTGGCCGTGGCCGGGCAGCAGGGCGAGGAACGCGCGCAGCGCCGCCGCGTGCAGGGGCGTGTAGGCGCGGTAGCCGTGCGGTGTGCGCGCGGCGGCCGGAAGGATGCCCGCCTCCTCGTAGTTCCTGACCGCCTGCGTGGACAGACCGTGCGCACGTGCCAGGTCGACCGGCCTCAGCCGCTCCCCGTTTTGAAGGTTTCGCGCCATGGACCCGACGGTACCGGCCCGAAGTCTCAACCGAAGGTTCAACGATAGCGTTGAGGAGCATGACGACTGACATCAAGGACACCGCCCGGGCCGTCGACGCCGCCTCCCTCATGGGGCTGCTGTCCACCCGGCCTCGGCTGCTCGCCCTGGGCGAGCCGACGCACGGTGAGGACACCCTGCTCGAGCTGCGCAACGAGCTGTTCCGGCAGCTGGTCGAGCGGGAGGGCTACCGGACGATCGCGATCGAGAGCGACTGCCTGATGGGCCTGGTCCTGGACGACTACGTCACCACGGGCACGGGCACCCTCGACGAGGCGGTGCAGCACGGGATCAGCCACGGGTGGGACGCCTACCCGGCCAACCGCGAACTGGTGCGCTGGATGCGCGCGTACAACGACGGCCGCCCCCCGGCCGAACGGGTCCGCTTCGCCGGTTTCGACGGCCCGCTGGAGATCACCGCCGCCGCGAGCCCGCGGCAGGCCCTCCTCGCGCTGCACGGCTACCTGTCGGCCCGGGTGGACGCGGACCTGCTGCCCTGCACCGCGGAAACGCTCGGCCGGCTGCTCGGGCCGGACGCCCGGTGGACCGATCCCGCCGCGATGAGGGACCCGGCCCGGTCGGTGGGGCGGTCCGCCGAGGCACGGGAGCTGCGGCTGCTCGCGGACGATCTGGTCGCGCTGCTCGACCAGGAGCGGCCGCACCTGGTGTCGGTCTCCGCACCGGACGACTGGGACCGCGCGCGCCTGTACGGCCGTACCGCGACCGGTCTGCTCCGCTACCACCACTGGATGGCCGACGCCTCACCGGCCCGCATCACCCGGCTGGTCAGCGTGCGCGACGAGATGATGGCCCGCAACCTCCTCGCCCTCGCGGCCCGCGGCCCGGTGCTCGTCCACGCCCACAACTCCCACCTGCAGCGGGCGAGGAGCACGATACGGATGGACGGGAAGCCCGTGCAGTGGTGGGGCGCCGGTGCGCTGGTGAGCGCCGAACTCGGCGACGAGTACGCCTTCGTGGCCACCGCGCTCGGCACGATCCGGCACCGGGGCGTGGACACGCCGCCGCCGGACACCCTCGAAGGCCTCCTGTACGCCCTCCCGGAGGACCGCTGCGTCATCGACGCCCCTCGGCTGGCCGCCCGCTTCGGGGACGCCCGGCCCGCGCCCCGCGTCTCCCCCTGGTTCGGCTACGCCCCGCTCGACCCGGCCCGGCTTGCGGACGTCGACGGCATGGTGTTCGTCAGGGACCTGCCGCCGGGCGGGGCCGTGTGACGGCGGCCGTGTCCCGCCCGGGAGCGGTACACGGGTCTCCCCGCGTCCCGCTCCCGGGGACGGGCCGCCGCCGGCCCGCCTGCCGGCGGGCTGTCAGCCGGCAGAGCAGACGGCGCCGTTGAGGCGGAAGGACGCCGGATCGGGGTTGGGCCCGTCATTGGCGCCGACGAACCCGAAGGAGGCCGTCGACGCGCCGCCCGGGGCCAGCGGGCCGGCGCCCTCGGGCGCGGTCACCCGTACGTGCCGGCCGGTCTGGTGGAAGGTGGCGCTCCAGCCCGAGGACACCGACTGGCGGTCGGTCGGCCAGTCCCAGTCCACGGTCCAGCCGGTGATCGGGGCGTCCGAGAGGTTGCGCACGGTGACCGTGGCCACGAAGCCGTTCCCCCAGCTCGTGTCCCGGTGATACGACACCGCGCAGGCGGCGTCCGTCGGGGTGCCGGTGGTGAAGGTCAGCGGGTCGGACGGGGCGGAGAGCCGTCCCGAGGCGTCCGCCGCCAGCACGTTGACCGTGTGGGTGCTGCCCGGGGGCAGGTTCCGCAGGGTCACGGACGTGCCGGTGGTCTCGCCGACCAGGCGGGTGTGGGCGCCGTCGCGCTCCTGGACCAGGTAGCGGACGGCACCCGGTGCGCCGTCCCACGACAGGCGTGCGGTGGTGTCGGTCACCGCCTCGGCCCTCGGGGTGCCCGGGGCCGCGGCGGCCGAGGCCCCGGGTCCGGTGCCGGGCCGCGGGGTGAGGGTGACGGTGAGCATCCCGTAGGGCGGCACGACGACCTGGGAGGCGGCCTCCGGTCCGGCGGTCACCTCGGTGATGTCGCTGTCGCCGCGGGCGTAGCGGCTCACCTCGGGCGCGGCGGCGGAGGGGACGAAGCCCGCGTAGTCGAGGTCCACGGTGCGTGCCGCGTCCGGGTTCTTGTTGATGAGCAGGACGCTCAGCCGGCCGTCGCGACGGTGGTGCACGGCGTGCGCCGACACGTCCTGGGCGGAGGACGCGGTGGCGACCATGGTGTCGCCGGCGGTGCCCAGTTCGCCGGTCATCTTCATGCCGTAGTAGGGGTGGAACGGCGTGTTGGGCGCCGGTTCGCAGACGTCACCGGTGCAGGCGCCGCTGGAGAGCATCCCCATGTCGCCGTAGTCGGTCTCGCCGTCGACGGTGGTGATCCGGCCGGCGCCGTTGTGGGTGTTCCACCAGTCGACGGTGAACACCCCGTTCTCCAGCGCCGTCATGAAGGCGTCGGCGGCGAACAGGCCGTTGGGGCGGGCGGTGAGCCGGGCGCCGCCCGTGTTGGTGTTGATCTCGGTGAGGGCGATGCCGATGCGCGCCGAGTCGGCCCCCGCGTACCGGTCGATCTGGTTGCGCACCTCCCGCAGTTCGCCGGGCAGCCGGGTCAGCCGGGTCATGGCGTCCTGGGCGGAGGTGTCGGACCCGCCCGCGTACCAGTGCACGCTCACGAAGTCGATGACGTCGGTGACCTGGGAGAGCACGGTGTGGTTCCAGTCACCGGGGTCGCCCCCGGCGACGACGCCGTCCGGCCAGTGGCCCGGGGTGGTGAGCACCGCGCCGATCTTGATCGTCGGATCGACAGCCTTCATGGCCGCGGCGTAGGCACGGACCTGACGGGCGTACTCGCGCGGGCTCTTGTCCTCGTGCTCGTCGTGCTCCCAGCCGCTGCCGTAGTGGCCGTTGCCGTAGATCTCGTTGCCTATCTCCCAGTACTCGGCGTCGTAGTCCTTGGTGACGTTGGCGTAGCGGACCCAGCCGGCCGCCTCCTCGGGCGTGCCGGAACCGTAGTTGGCGATCAGGATCGGCTGCGCGCCGGTGGCGCGGACGGTGCCCATGAAGGCGTCGAAGCCGGTGCCCGGGGCGACGTAGCCGCCGGGTGCCGTGTGCGTCTCCCAGTGGTAGATGTCCGCGTAGGAGCCGCCGGGGTAGCGCATCGCCCCGACGTCGGCCGCCTTCATCAGCGTGGCGACCTCGGGATCGTTCATGTGCGAGTCCCAGATCGCGGCGTTGACGCCACGGGCGACGTCGGTCAGGCGGCCCAGCGCCGCCTGGGTGTTGACCCGGACGACGGTGTCCGCGGCGGCCGCCGCGGGTGACGCGGCCGCGGCGGGGCCGGCGGCGCCCGACGGGGACAGCAGGGCGAGCGCGGCGGACAGCACGGCGGCGGTGCGCGCGAGGAGGCGGAGACCGGCGCCGGCCGGCCGGCCGGGTCTGTGCAGGGGTGGCATGGGGGTCCTCCCTGGGAGTTCCGGCGCAGCGGCGGGCCGCGGTCACCGGACCGTACGGGGATGCGGCGTGCGGGGCGGGGCGTGCGTGCATGCGGCGTGCGGGGCGGGCGTGGACGCGTTGCGGTCGTGCACGGGCGGGCCGTCGACCGGATCCCGCCGGTGGGAGCGCTCCCATGATGGGGACGGGGTGACGTCCTGTCAACGCGTCCGGGCATCCCCCCGGGATCTTCGGCCGCCGCGGCGCCGCCCCCCCCTGCGGCGCCCACCCCTCTTGTCCAGTACGGACACCGGGGGTTGTCCTGGTTCAGCAACCTCGGGACGGGGCAGGCCGTCTCGCCCGCAGAAAGTGAGCGGGGTGCCTCGGTGGTTCCCGGCGCCGGTGGACGACTCGGCACCGGGCTCAGCGGTCGCGGCTACTGATCGACGCCGCCGAGACTTCGATAGAGGGCGGCCAGAGCGGCGCACACCCCCACGGTGCCCCCGAATGTGCTTCCGGCGCGCTGGAGAACCTCGGGCCAGTCG
Organism: Streptomyces glaucescens; assembly: GCF_000761215.1. Lineage (GTDB taxonomy): Bacteria > Actinomycetota > Actinomycetes > Streptomycetales > Streptomycetaceae > Streptomyces > Streptomyces glaucescens_B. Next base: position 413,906 of record NZ_CP009438.1, read on the forward strand.
GCGCCTGTGGACCGCGCGCCCCATGCGGCGACCAGGGCGACCAGGGCGGACGACACCACCACCAGACCGGTCACCAACAAGCAGACCACCCTTTTGTTGCCCATCTTCACCCCTCTACCGCTCGGCTGATCGCTCCTTTGGGGGCCCTTTCATCCGACGAAGACATGACTGGGATTCAGACAGAATATCCAATGGCAAGTCAAAAGCTGCGATAAACCACATATAGTTCGTAACCCTTTTCGGCGGCCCAGCGGTCTGCTTCGGACAGGGCCGACACCTTGTCAGGTGGTGCGCCGGAACGCGTCCTTGCCGGCGTGCGCCGCTCGAACACGCGCCGCATACCACCGGCGAGACGGGTGACCGCCCACCCGCGACACGGGCGACCGCCCACCCGCGACACGGGCAGCATCAGCCGCGCGTCATGAAGGCGAAGACGATCGACGGGACGGCCGGAAGTTGCGGCAGGGGCCTGGTGTGACGGCGGGGAAAGCGGATACCGTCGCGGGCAGCGCATCGCAGGACGGACTCGTGGGCCCGGCCCGTACGCCCCGGTCCCGTCCGCACCGGCCGGGTCGACCCGCCGGCCCGACTCGGCCGGTCCGCTCCGGCCCGAGCCCGCCCCGCCCTCCTCCGCCCGCGACCGCTCACGGCCGGCGAGGCCGGCGGAGTCGTGGCCCGCTCGCGCTGTGATCCAAGGAAGCGCAACCGCCCCGCAAGCGTCCTCGCTCCTGGAGCCGACATGTTACGACGTCACTGGACCCGCCCCCTCGCCCTCGTCTTCCTGCTGGGGCTGCTCGCCCCGCTGCCGCCCTCCGCCGCGGCGGCTGCTCCGGCCACCGTTCCGGAGACCACCGCGTCGCCGCCCGCGGCGCCGGACACGGCGACGACGGTGCCCCTGCCGTCGCTCAGCGCGACCACCACGCAGGTCGCCCACGGGCTGCGGCGCCCCACCGCGCTCGCCGCCCCCGACGACGGCACCGGCCGCCTGTTCATCACGGAGAAGCCCGGCACCGTCCGCGTGTACCACCCGGACACCGGTCTCGCCGGAACCCCTCTGATCGACATCACCTCGGCCGTCGACGAGTCGGGCAACGAGCGCGGCCTGCTCGGCATCGCCCTGCCGCCCGACTTCGCCGAGAGCCAGGACGTCTACCTTGCGTACACCGCCCTGCCCGACGGCGCGGTCACCCTGGCCCGCTACCGGCTCGACGAGTCCCGGCTGGAGGTCCTGCTCGCACAGGAGCACGCCGAGTACAGCAACCACAACGGGGGTCAGCTCGCCTTCGGCCCCGACGGCCACCTGTACTGGAGCATCGGCGACGGCGGCGGCTCCGCCGACCCGCTGCGCGCCGGTCAGCGACTGGACACCCTGCTCGGCAAGATCCTCCGCATCGACGTCGGCCGCACCTGCGGCGCGCTCGCGTACTGCGTCCCCGCCGACAACCCCTTCGCCGGCACCGCGGGCGCCCGCCCCGAGATCTGGCTGTACGGGCTGCGCAACCCGTGGCGGTTCTCCTTCGACCGCGCCGACGGCTCGATGTGGATCGGAGACGTCGGCCAGGGCCGCTGGGAGGAGGTCGACCATCTCGCGCCGGGGCGGGGCGGGGCGAACCTGGGCTGGTCCTGCTACGAGGGCCTGGAGCGGTTCGAGGGCGGCACCTGCCCGCCGGGTGAGGAGTACACGAAGCCCGTCTTCACCTACTCCCCCTACACCGGCGGCTGCTCCGTCATCGGGGGGCACGTCTACCGGGGCTCTCGGTACGCCGGCCTGGTGGGCGGCACGTACATCGCGACCGACTACTGCTCGTCCACGGTGTGGGCGCTCCGGCCCGACGGCAGGGGCGGCTACGAGCAGGCCGAGATCGGACAGATGCCCACCCAGGTCACATCGATCGGGACGACGGCCGAAGGCGAGTTCTACGTGGTGAACGACCTGCCCGGCGGACTGCACAAGGTCTCGTTCGAACGGCAGGAGCCCACCTGCCGCGTCGATCGCGCCGTACGCTCCTGGGGCACCGGGACGACGGTCGAGCTCACGGTCACCAACACCGGAACCACCGCCGTGAACGGCTGGACCCTCGAATTCCCGCTCGCCCTCGGCCAGACCGTCGTCTCCGACTGGAACACGGACCTCACCCAGCTGAGCAACACCGTCACGGCGGTCAACGCGCCGTACAACGCCACGATCGCGCCCGGCGCGAGCATCACCCTCGGGTATGTCGCCGGCCACACCGGTGACGCCTCGGCGCCGCCCCGGTTCATGCTGAACGGCGACGCCTGCGCCATCGGCCGCTGAGCCCCCGCCGTACCGGAACGGGGAGCGCCCCGAGGGAAATGGGAGCGCTCCCCCACCCGTGCCGCGGGTGCGGGAGCTTCGCGGCCGGCTCCCGCCCCCCTGGTGCGGTCCGCCCCTCGCAGCACGGTGCGGACCGGCTCCACGGTGCCGCGGTTCGCGGTGGTCTCCGCGGCGCCGCGGCTCGGGCGGGTCTCCCCGCGGCGCCGCGGCTCGTCGGCGCGAGTGCCGCTTCCGTACCCTGGCGGCATGCGCATGCGCCCCACTCTGAGCTGGACGCCCACCGAGGACCTGCCGCCGGGCACCACGGATCCGGGGCCCGTCGCCGACGCGCTGGGCGGCGGCGGTGTGCTGGTGCTCAGCGGGGCGGGCATCTCCACGGAATCGGGTATCCCCGACTACCGGGGCGAGGGCGGGAGCCTGAGCCGGCACACGCCGATGACCTACCAGGAGTTCACCGCCGACGCCCGGGCCCGGCAGCGCTATTGGGCGCGCAGCCACCTCGGCTGGCGCACCTTCGGGCGCGCCCGCCCCAACGCCGGGCACCGCGCCGTGGCCGCGTTCGGGCGGCACGGCCTGCTGTCGGGGGTCGTCACCCAGAACGTCGACGGCCTGCACCAGGCCGCCGGCAGCGAGGGTGTCGTGGAGCTGCACGGAAGCCTGGCCCGGGTCGTCTGCCTGTCCTGCGGCGCCGTGAGCCCCCGCCGCGAGCTGGCCGGGCGGCTGGAGGAGGCCAATCCCGGCTTCGCGCCGGTGGCCGCGGGGATCAATCCGGACGGTGACGCCGACCTCACGGACGAGCAGGTCGGGGACTTCCGTGTGGTGCCCTGCGCGGTCTGCGGCGGCGTCCTCAAGCCGGACGTGGTGTTCTTCGGCGAGGCCGTGCCGCCGCGGCGGGTCGAGCACTGCCGCGAGCTGGTCCGGAGGGCGCGCTCGCTGCTGGTCCTCGGTTCCTCGCTCACGGTGATGTCCGGGCTCCGGTTCGTCCGCCAGGCGGCTCAGGCCGGGACGCCGGTGCTGATCGTCAACCGGGACCCGACACGCGGCGACCGGCACGCGCTCACCCGGGTGGAACTCTCCCTGGGACCGGCTCTCACGGCGGTGGCCGGCCGGCTGGGCATCGCCGTCGACGACCGGCCAGCGGCCGGGTGAGGGCGTTCGTCCCTCACCCGGCCGCCATACGGTTCCCGAGTGCGCGTCCTTGTTCGACCGGCCCTCGCACCTGACCCACGCGGCCGGACACCGAGACGGTCGCTTCCCGGTCGCGGTCGCGTGGTCGCCGGCTGCCGCTAGCTGTTGATGCGGTCCCTCGTCTGGGCGTAGACCGTCGCGTCGGTGAGCAGGGCGGAGTGGCCGAGGCAGGCGGTGCGGGTGTTGACCGCGCCGGACAGGGAGACGGAGCTGTCCGGGTTGATCACCGCGTCGCACGGCGACCACCAGGTGGCGTAGCGGGAGGAACCCGGCGTCTCGTCACCGGAGTTGAGGGCGGTCAGGAAGCCGGAGCCGGTCCGCATCTCGGTGCAGGAGGTGTCGAAGCAGCTGTTGGCGCTGTCGGTCCCGTGGTTCGGGCCGCCCAGGGACACCCAGGCGTCGACCTTGGACGTCCCGCCGAGGTTCTTCAGGTAGTGGCGCGAGGACAGTCCGCCCATGGAGTGGCTGACGATGTCGACCTGGTCGGCGCCGGTCGCCGCGAGCAGGCGGTCGATCTCGGCGGACAACTGCCCTGCGGTGGTGGCGTTGGACTGGCGCCAGTCGTAGCTCCAGCGGGACAGGTGGGAGGCCGGCCAGCCGTCGGCCGTGAAGCGGTCGGCCATGGTGTTCCAGTTGCTGCCGTCGCCGCTGTAGCCGTGGACGAAGACGACGGGGTGGCTGGTGGCGTGGAACGCGGCGGCGCCGGATGCCTGGGCGGGGCTCGGCGTGTGCAGGGCGAGCAGGGCGCCGGAGGTCACGGCGGCCGCGGACACGAGGGTTCTGTTCACGAAAGGCCTCACGGAGTGCGGTTCGGGCGGCGCTCGACGGCGCTGGTGACGTGACTGCGCGGGGCGTCTCCCGGGTTGCGGGGGCCGTTGTGCGGGCGTGCGGGAGGCCGGCCGTGCAGCCGGGCCACCGCGGCCGAGGAGAGGGGGCGTTGAGGGTGACGTGAGCCTACTGGCCGGTATCCACCGGTGGTCAAGGGGTGTGCACGGCCCGGCCGCCGGTCGCGGAACGGCCGGTGGGCGCGGCGCGTTCGCAGGAACGGTCACCGGCGGGTGACCGACCCCGGCCTGAGGGAGTGCCCCGCCGTGACCGACGACCAGCGCATTATCACCAACCCCGCCACCCTGCACGACCCCTCCCCCTTCGGTTACAGTCACGCCGTCTCGGCCCCGGGCGAACTCGTCTTCATCGCCGGCCAGTACGCCTCCGACGCGGCCACCGGAGCGCCCGTGCCCGGCGACTTCGCCGCACAGGTCGAGCTGTCGCCGGCCCGTCTGGGCCGTGCCCTCGCGGGCGCCGGGCTCGGCTTCGAGCACGTGGCCCGGTTCGGTTCGTACATCGTCGACCACGGGCCCGGGCAAGCTGGAGGTCCTCGGGAAGGCGCTCCGCGAGGTGTTCGGTGAGCGGCTTCCGGCGCAGACGCTGAGCGGGGTGTCCGCTCTCGCGCTGCCCGGCATGCTGTTCGAGATCGACGCGGTGGCCGTGCGCCCCGCGACGTGACGGCTCGCGGTGCGCGCGGCCGGCCGGTCACGGCGTCCGCCGGGCCGGTGGTGCCGGCGGCGCGGCGGGCACCGGCTCCCCCGGAGGCATACGCGCTCCCGGGAGCGAGCCTCGGGGCCGGCCACTCCCGGGCTCGCTCCGCTCGGGGCGGCGCCGGGATCGGTGCCGCCCCCGCCGGCGGGCGTCCTCAGACGGCCTGCGACCTGTCGTCGTCGACGATCTCGGCGTCCACCACGTCGTCGTCGCTGCCGCCGGACGGGCCGCCCGCGGACGCACCGGTGCCACCCGCCGGCTGCTCGGCGCGGGACTTCTCGTACAGGGCCGTGCCGATCCTCTGCGCGGCCTGCGCGGCATGGTCGATCGCCTGCCGGATCGCCGCGGTGTCGTCTCCCTTCAGCTTCTCCTTCAGGTCGGCCAGCGCCGTGTCCGTCTCGCTCCGGGCGGCGGCCGGGATCCGGTCCGCGTGGTCCGTGAGCAGCTTCTCCGTCGAGTAGACGAGCTGCTCGCCCTGGTTGCGGGTCTCCGCCGCCTCACGCCGCCGGCGGTCCTCCTCGGCATGCTGTTCGGCCTCGCGGACCATGCGGTCGATGTCGTCCTTGGGCAGCGCGGATCCGCCGGTCACCGTCATCTCCTGTTCCTTGCCGGTGCCCAGGTCCTTGGCGGAGACGTGCATGATGCCGTTGGCGTCGATGTCGAACGCCACCTCGATCTGCGGCACCCCGCGCGGCGCCGGGGCGATGCCGGTCAGCTCGAACATGCCGAGCTTCTTGTTGTACGCCGCGATCTCCCGCTCGCCCTGGTAGACCTGCACGGTCACCGAGGGCTGGTTGTCCTCGGCGGTGGTGAAGACCTCCGAACGCCGGGTGGGGATCGTGGTGTTGCGCTCGATCAGCTTGGTCATGACGCCGCCCTTGGTCTCGATGCCGAGGGACAGCGGGGTGACGTCCAGCAGCAGGACGTCCTTGACCTCGCCCTTCATCACGCCGGCCTGGAGCGAGGCGCCGATGGCGACGACCTCGTCGGGGTTCACGCCCTTGTGCGGCTCCTTGCCCGTCAGCTCCTTCACCAGGTCGGTGACGGCGGGCATCCGGGTCGAGCCGCCGACGAGGACGACGTGGTCGATGTCGGAGACCTTGATCCCGGCGTCCTCGATCGCGCTGTGGAACGGGCCCTTGCAGCGCTCCAGCAGATCGGCGGTGAGCTGCTGGAACCGGGCGCGGGTCAGCTTCTCGTCCAGGTGCAGCGGCCCTTCGGCGGAGGCGGTGACGTAGGGCAGGTTGATGGTGGTCTCGGTCGCGCTGGACAGCTCGATCTTCGCCTTCTCGGCCGCCTCGCGCAGCCGTTGCACGGCCATCTTGTCCTTGGCCAGGTCGACGCCGTGGTTGTTCTTGAACTTCGTGACCAGGTGGTCCACGATCCGCTGGTCCCAGTCGTCACCGCCCAGCCGGGTGTCACCGTTGGTGGCCTTCACCTCGATGACGCCCTCGCCCATCTCCAGGAGCGACACGTCGAAGGTGCCGCCGCCCAGGTCGAAGACGAGGACCGTCTGGTCGTTCTCCTTGTCGAGCCCGTACGCGAGCGCCGCCGCCGTCGGCTCGTTGATGATCCGCAGGACGTTCAGGCCCGCGATCTCACCGGCCTCCTTGGTGGCCTGCCGCTGTGTGTCGTCGAAGTACGCCGGCACGGTGATCACCGCGTCCGTGACGTCCTCTCCCAGGTACGTCTCCGCGTCGCGCTTCAGTTTCTGCAGCACGCGCGCGGAGATCTCCTGCGCGGTGTACCGCCTGCCGTCGATGTCACCGTGGTCCGGGAACCGCCAGGCGTGGTCGCCCATGTGCCGTTTGACCGAACGGGCGGTGCGCTCGACGTTGGTCACCGCCTGGCGCTTGGCCACCTCGCCGACGAGTACCTCGCCGTTCTTGGCGAAGGCCACGACCGACGGCGTGGTGCGGGCGCCCTCCGTGCTGGTGATGACGGTGGGCTCGCCGCCCTCCAGGACCGAGACCACCGAGTTCGTCGTACCGAGGTCGATTCCGACCGGCCGTGCCATCTGTGCTCTCCCTCCTCGTCGTCACCGCCCCGGTTCCCACCGGACGGGGCCCGCGCGCAGCGGCGGCTCGGGACGGGCGGGCCCGAGGACCACGAGATGCCTCCGCGCGGGCCGCGCGGAGGGGGTGACGGGCCCGCGCTCGTCCGTCCCGCCGCGGACGGACCGGTACGTGCGGTCGTGGGCGGCGCGCCGGCGCGGATCGCGGAGGATCTCGTACGCCGCCCGCACCTCGCCGAACCGTTCGGCGGTGGCCGCGTCCACGCGGACGTCCGGGCGCAGTTCCCGGACCCGGGCGCGGAAGGCGGAGGTGATCGCCTCCGCTGTCGCCGTGGGGTCCAGCCCCAGCACCGCGTAGGGGTCCGCTCGCCTCGGGGTGCGCATCCCGGCCACCTCCTCGACCGCCGCGGGCTGTGGTGCCCGGAACCGGCTTGCCTATGGTTCCGAGATAAAACTTGAGCCGAGCCCTGTCAAGGCTCGGCTCAGGTCCGCGTGTGGCCGCTATGCCGTCTCGCAGCGGTCCCCGGCGCTCAGAACCGTCCGCAGCCGTTCGAAGCGATCGAGGTCCTCCCAGGTGTCATGGTCGGGCGGGCCGGGGTTGCGGCGTGCGGTGCTCCAGGCCCAGGCACTGGCGGTGAGGCCGGCGGCGAACGGGACGAGCAGCCACAGCAGGGCGCCCACGGGTCAACCTCCTTCGGCGTGACGGAACGGGTGCCGGCTCAGGACGTCAGCTGCTTCGGGCCGCCGCCCGAGATGGCGATCTTGCGGGGCTTGGCGTGCGCGGCCAGCGGGATGCGCAGGGTGAGGACACCGTTGTCGTACGCCGCCTCGGCCGCCTCGGTGTCCAGCGCGTCGGACATCGTCAGGTGACGGGTGAACCGGCCGGTGGGGCGCTCGGCGAGCAGCGCCCGGGCCTGGGCCGGGATCGAGGAGGGGCGCTCGGCACTCAAGGTCAGCGTGTCGCGCTCCACGGTCAGCTCGATGCTGGAGCGGTCCATGCCGGGCAGGTCGAACTCGACGTAGATCGCCTCGTCGTCGCGCCAGGCGTCCGCCGGGATGACGGTGCCGGCCGGGGCGGCGGCGCGTGCGAGCTGACGCGTGAGCCGGTCGAGGTCTCCCGAAGCGCCGGTGCGCGCAAGCATTCCCACTTCTCCCTTCACTGGAACGAAGACTGCTACCGGGTATAGCCGATCGACAGAACCTTGACAACTTTCCACTGGGTGAAGTTGACAGCGGGCGACTCAACCCAGGCCCCTTTACCCCCTGACTGGGGCCAGACCGCCGCGCGAACCCGCCGATCCCGGGCACCGATCGCCACCCGGCCTGGATGCGCCCCTGTCGACGTCCGGTCAGTCGAGCGGCGGGATCGGCGGACGCGGGAAAAAAACTTGAGCCTAGAGATGTCAACATTCCGGCGATGTGCTATATCAGAAGTGGAGCGTCGAGCGGAGACGACACCAAGGAGGGATGAGGAATGCTGATGCGTACGGATCCCTTCCGCGAGCTGGACCGGCTCGTCGATCGGGTCTGGGGCACGGCCGCGCACCCGGCCGGCATGCCGATGGACGCCTGGCGCGAGGGTGACACGTTCTTCGTGGAGCTGGATCTGCCGGGCGTGGACCCGGAGTCCGTCGACCTGGATGTCGAGCGCAATGTCCTGACCGTGCGGGCCGAACGCAGGCCGACGTACGGCGACGACACCGACACGGTGATCACCGAGCGGCCCGCGGGGACGTTCAGCCGCCAGCTGTTCCTCGGCGACACCCTCGACACCGAGCGGATCGACGCCTCCTACGAGGCAGGCGTGCTGAAGCTGCGGATCCCGGTCGCCGAGCAGGCGAAGCCGCGCAAGATCGCCATCAGCGGCGGCAGCGACCGCAGGGAGATCAGCGGCTGACCGCACGGTCGGACCGCTCCCCCTTCGCAGTCCGATCCCGGCAGGGCCCAGGCGGCGGCAGCCTGGGCCCTCGCCCTGTTCACCGGGGCTTGGTGGCGATCTGGATCAGGTTTCCGCAGGTGTCGTCGAAGACCGCGGTGGTGACGGGACCCATCTCCAGTGGCTCCTGGGTGAAGCGGACACCGAGGGCCCGCAGCCGCTCGTACTCCGCCCGCACGTCGTCCACGGCGAACTGCGCGAGCGGGATGCCCTCCTCCACGAGCGCGTCGCGGTAGACCCCGACGGCGGGATGGCCGGCCGGTTCGAGGAGGAGTTCGGTCCCCTCGGGCTCCTCGGGCGACACGACGGTCAGCCAGCGGTCCTTCTCGCCCATGGGGACGTCGTACTTCTTCACGAAGCCGAGCACCTCGGTGTAGAACCGCTCCGCTCTCGCCTGGTCGTCGACGAAGACGCTGGTCAGATGGATCTTCATGGTGTGCGCTCTTCCGGTTCGGGGGTGTCGTGGGTGGGCCATCGCTCGGTGATCTGCCGCAGCGGGGCGGTGTTCAGGTCGTGGAACTTGTAGCGGCCCTCGCGCCTGGTCTCCACGAGCCCGGCGGCCTCCAGCACGGCGAGGTGCTGCGAGACCGCCTGGCGCGAGATGCCGAGCCGGTGCTTCATGCTCAGCCGCGCGCAGATCTCGAACAGTGTCTGTCCGGACTGCTCCGTGAGCTCGTCGAGGATGGTGCGTCTGGTGGGGTCCGCCAAGGCTTTGAAGAGGTCGTCGGGCACACCCCCACCATAGGCAAGTGCACACTTGCATATCAAGTGGGGGGCGCACCCCCGCCCCGCGAGGCAGGGGCAAGGGGTGGTCAGCGCGCCGGTCGCGGCCACAGGGGGAGCGAGTCCCCGGCACCGGGACCGGCGTCGCGGTGGACCGGGCGGGTCATGGCGGGCTTCCAGGACTCGTGAGGGGGCTCAGCCAGGAGCCCCACCGGTCGTGGCCGCCTCGGCGCAGACGGCGGAGACGGGCAGCAGCGGCAGGCGCCCCGCCGCCGGCTCCGGTTCCGTTCCAGGAGGAGTTCCACCCGCGCCCGCACGTCCTCGCGCGGGCTGTCGAGCAGGTTCCGCAGGAGGCGGGGCGTTCCGCGGAGCGCGCCGAGGGCGCTGCCGCGCACGCCGGGGTCCGGGTCGTCGGCGAACGGCACGAGCGCGTCGTCGGGCAGGGCGCCGAGCATGCGCAGCGCGGACAGGGCGCGGGCGCGGACCCCGGCATGCGGGTGCCGCAGGAGGGGGCGCAGCAGGGCCGCGTCCTCGGCATGCCCCTGCTCGGCGAGGCCGAGGACCGCCGCCGGGACGACGGTGGCCGGGTCGGCGCACAGTGCGCGGTGGTGCGCGCGGATGTCGTACCCCTCCGCCCGCAGCTCCCGGCAGGCCGTCGCGCGCACTCGCGCGGAGAAGTGCCGTCAGGTACCGGGGCAGTTCGCCGCCGCGCCCGGCGCGCCGCAGTCGGCTCACGGCGGCGGAGCGCACGAAGGTGTCCCGGGCGGCGAGCAGGCGGTCGAGGACCACGTCCCCGTCCGGGTGGGCGAGGACGGCCGCGCAGGCGTGGCGCCGGATCTTCCGGTATCGGTGGGCGGCGGCGAGAGCGGCGAGGTCGCCGACGGGGAGGAAGCCGGCCTCGACGGCGGTCGTGAAGGTGGTGAGGCGGAGGCCGTAGGCGCGGTCGTCGTCGAGGTGGGCGAGGAAGCGGGCCCTGGCACCGTCCAGGACCGTCTGCTGTCCGGAGGCGAGCGCGAGCCGTATCGCGGTGCGCACGCCCACCGCGCGCACGCCCTCGTCGCGGTCCTGCTCGGCCACCGCCCACACCCGTTCCATGGCCGGCAGCCCGTACTCGGCGGCCGCCGCCAGGCCGGCGAGCCGGGACTCCCGGTCGTTGTCCGCCAGGAGGCGGGCGAGCACCTCCTCGGGGAGTCCCCCCAGGCGCCCCAGGACGGCCTCCCAGGCCCAGGCCCCGTACCGCCACCGCTTGCCCAGCAGGACGGCCAGGGACGCCAGCCGGCGCGGCAATGCCTCGTCGGCGCCGGCGAGCACACGGCCGAGGACGGCGCGCGCGAGGGTCCGCACGCGGTCGTCGGTGTCCGCGCTCCGGATCAGGACCAGCGGCAGGACGGAGGCGGGCAGGTCCGCCGACTCGTCGAGGGCCAGCGCCGCCGCACGGACGCGGGGATCCCCGTGACAGAGGCACAGGGCGATCTCGGACTCGGTGGGCGGCAGGCTCCAGGACGGTGCCCCGGTGCCGCCGGGACCCTCCTGCCAGTACGGGGCCCGGCGCCAGTCCGCGATCTCCCGGGTGTCCACCGACCGGAAACCGACACGTCTCCAGCAGCGCGTCCCGGCACCGAACACCGTGTCGTGGGTGGCCCAGTGGACGCCGCGGTCGAGCCGGACCCAGTCCTCGGCCCCGCCTGCTCCGGCCGCGGACTCCACGCCCTTGCCGTGGAGCAGCCGCTCGGAGGGGTCGTAGAGCTTGGTGGGGCCGAGGCCGTACGTGGTCATGCGCGACTGTAGCCCGGTCACCCGCCCCGCCCACCAGCGGATTTCCGGCAGGCGGACGGGCTTCGGCCCCGCAGGCGACGCGTGTCCGTGGCCGAGGGGCCGGCAGGCCGGGCACGGGGTGCCGGTACGCCCGGAACGCCGAACGCCTGGAACGCCCGCCGCCCCGCACCCGCCGCCGGTCCGCCGTCTAGCCCTCGGACCGGGTGCCCCCCGCCTCCCGCACCTTCTCCACGACCGTGTCCTCCGGCCCCACCGGCCGTCCGTCCGCCGCCTGGACCCGTACCGGCGGCAGCGGGCGGCCGGTACGGCGGTCCAGCAGGCGCGAGTGCTGTTCACCGGGGGCGAAGCACTGCTCCTCACCCCACTGGCGCAGGGCGACGATCACCGGGAACAAGGCGCGGCCCTTGTCCGTGAGGAGGTACTCGCGGCGGTTGCCGCCGTCCGGCGCGGGCACCCCGCGCAGCACCCCGGCGTCCTCCAGTGCGCGCAGCCGCGCCGCCAGGATGTTCTTGGCGATGCCGAGGCTGCGGTGGAACTCGCCGAAGCGGCGGCTGCCGTCGAAGGCGTCCCGCACGATCAGCAGCGACCACCAGTCACCGATGGCGTTCACCGACCGGGCAACGGGACAGGGGTCGGCGTCGAAACGGGTGCGGGCGACCATCGCCGGCTCCTCTCCTCCGGTCCGGCCAGCCACACGCGGCTGGTTGCAACATGCTACCGCATATGGCTACGGTCACGAGGTGGCAAGATGCAACCGAACGAAGGGCGGGCCGGGTCATGGCGATCGAGTGCTCCGATGCGGCGAGCGGGTGCGGCGGGACGGGTGGCCGCGGGACACCGGCCGCGGCGCCGGTGCCCGCGCCGCCACCGGGCTCCTCCCCCGCACCGGCCGCTCCCCCGCCCGCCCGGCTCGTTCCCCTGCTCGCCGTCGCCTCGGGCAGCTCCGTCGCCACGGTCTACTTCGCCCAGCCCCTGCTGGTGACCCTGGGCGAGCGGTTCGCGCTCGGCCCGGGACTGCTCGGCGCGATCGTCGCCGTCACCCAACTCGGTTACGCCGCCGGCCTGCTGCTGCTCGTTCCGCTCGGTGACCTGCTCGACCGCCGGCGGCTGGTCACCGGACAGCTCGGGCTGCTGGCACTCGCCCTGGTGGCCGCCGGGCTGGCGCCGGGGACGGCGGCGCTGTTCGGCGCGCTCACCGTGATCGGGCTGCTCGCCGTCGTCGCCCAGACGATGGTCGCGGCGGCGGCCGCCCTGTCCCCGCCGGCCCGGCGCGGTCGCGCCGTCGGCACGGTCACCGGGGGCATCGTCACCGGGATCCTGCTGGCCCGCGCCGCCGCCGGCGTGCTCGCCGACCTCGCCGGCTGGCGGGCGGTCTACCTGGCCGCGGCGGTCGTCACCGCGGTGCTCGCCCTGCTGCTGCGCCGTGTCCTGCCTCCGGGCGCGCCGCCCGCGGCGGTGCGGGGGACGTCGTACGGGCGGCTGGTGGTGTCGACCGTCACCCTGTTCGCCCGCCATCCGCGGCTGCGGGTCCGGGGGGTGCTCGCCCTGCTGGTGTTCGCGGCGTTCAGCACGCTGTGGAGCGGCGTGGCGCAGCCCCTGAGCGCTCCCCCGTGGTCGCTGTCGCACTCGGCGATCGGCGCGTTCGGCATCGCCGGGGCGGCCGGAGCCGTCGCCGCGGGAGTGGCCGGGCGCTGGAACGACCGAGGGCTCGCCCGGCGCACGACCGGAGTCGGCCTCGCCCTGCTCGTGCTGTCCTGGCTGCCGATCGCCCTGACCCGGCAGTCGCTGTGGGCGCTGGCGATCGGCGCCGTCCTGCTGGACTTCGCCGTGCAGGCCGTGCACGTCACCAACCAGACCCTGGTGCACGCGGTCCGCCCCGAAGCGGGCAGCAGGATCATCGGCGGCTACATGGTCTTCTACTCGGCGGGCAGCGCCCTGGGCGCCCTCGGCTCCTCCCTCGCCCACGCGTGGGCGGGCTGGCCCGCCGTGACCGCCCTCGGCACGTGCTTCAGCCTCGCGGCACTCAGCCTGTGGGCGACGACCTGCCGCACCGGGCCGGGGACCGTCCCGTCGGGCGGGACGGCCGGGCGGCCGGGGAACACGGCACCCGGGGCGTGATCTCCTCGGGGCCGCCGACGCGAGGTCAGTCCTCTTCCACGGCCACGGTGACGGGGGTGCCGCTCTCCACCGTGCGGCTGACCGTGCAGAGACGATCGTGGGAGGTCCTGACCGCGCGGGGGAGGATCGCACGGGCCCGCTCCGCGCCCTCGCCGTCCGGGAAGACCACGTGGAACGTGACCGTGAGGCCGGTCATGCGGTTGCCCAGCTCGTCGCTGATCTTGTCGCCCGTCACGGAGACCGAGAACTCGGCGGGCTCGGCGTGGCGGCTGGTGGCGACGTCGACGTCGGCGGCGCTGCAGCCCCCCAGCGCGGCGAGCAGCAGTTCCACCGGGGTGAACTCGCTGTGCGCGGCGCCGTCGGAGGCGGTGCCGAAGTGGATCGTGCCGCCACGGGCGTTGGTGGCGACGAAGTGGCCGGGGCCCGTCCGTTCGACGACGACGGAACGCTTGGAGTCTTCGCTCATGCGCCGAGCCTAGGGGGTTGTCGTCGAACGGGCCGTGGAGGGCGGTGGTGTGCCACGCGGCTCAGCCGGCCCGGGACACCGGGGCGGTGGTGTCCCAGACGAACCCGTCCGGGTCGCTGAACGGGGCGGTGGCGCCGCAGAGCACGATGCGGTGCGAACCGCTGCCCTCGGCCGGGACGCCGGCGACCTTGGCCAGGGCTCGACGCTTGTACAGGGACAGCTTGACGGTGCCCGGTCCGGCGGCGAACTCGACGTACTTGCCGCCGAAGCTCTTGCCCACGGTGAGGCCCTGCCCGACGTAGAACCGCTTGCTCGCCTTCACGTCCTCGACGCCCAGCAGCAGCACGATCTCGTCGATGTCCCGGGTGGCCGGCCCGGTGTCCTTCTTCGCCGACGTCGCGATCTGCCACACCGTGCCGTCCGGAGCCTGCACCACGGCGCCGTAGCCCCACAGCGACTTCGAGGCGGGCCGGAGGACGGTGGCACCCGCGTCGAGCGCGGCGCCGACGAGCGCGTCCACGGTGCCCGGCTGGGACACCACGAGGGACAGCGTGAAACCGCGGAAGCCGGTCGTCGGGGCCTCGGACGCGCGCAGGCGCACCCGTGCGGGGTCCAGCCCGAAGGCGGCGGAGTGGAAACGGGCGGCGGCCGCGGTGTCGGCCACCTCCAGGGTGACGAAGTCGAGGGAGTTCATGTCTTCGACCGTAGGCGGGGCCGGCCCGCCGGCGCTTCTCGAAAACTGACCGTTGCGGCCACCGCGTCCCCGCCGCCCCGGGCGGATCGCTCACCTGCCGGGGCACTCCTTCCACGCCATGTGGTACACGGTGCTGATGTCGCCGTCGGTCGAGTCCATCGTCATGAAGCTGACCCTGCCCGGCGAGGTGGTGCCCGCGTTGACGCGGATCTCCGTGTTGATGTTGAAGTTGCGCTGCACGCCGCACGGCGCCCACACCAGCTGCGCCCAGTCGGTGACGTCGGTGACCTGCCAGTTGTCGTTGTAGGCACCCGCCAGCGGGTGGGTCTTGAACGCCGTCTGCGACGAGCCCTGGAAGTAGTACGAGGCCCGCTGGACTGCCGTGGCGCCGGGCTGGAGCGAGGCGAAGCCCCGGTAGTCCGCGCTCGCGACGGCGTACGTGAAGCCCTGCGGTACGTGGACGATCAGGTTGAGCTGACAGTTCTTGCGGAACGCCGTCGGGTCGGAGTTGCCGCCGGCCTGGGCGAGGTAGTCGCTGTAGGTCACGGTGAACGCGGTGTTGTCCTCGGAGACGGCGACCGCGGCGGTGCCCGCGGGGCAGCCGGAGCCGTTCACGGTGGCGACGTTGATGACGATCTTGTCCGGCGGCGGATCGACGAACCCGGTGGAGGAGTCGTGCGCGGGCAGCGCGGCGGTGACGAGCGCGGCGACCGTGCCGCTCAGGAGCAGCCCACTTGCCATGGTCTCTCCCCTTCGTTCGGAGCGGTGGGGGGTGGACGAGCCCGGCCTTTCGGCGGGCAACTCCGTGAACAATCAGCGGAGTTGGTGTGAAGAGCCGGGGCGATGGCATCGTAGGGAGCCGCCGCGGGCCCGCCCAGGGAGGACTCCGGCCATTCACCCCGGCCCGTTCACAGCCCCGCGGCCGGGCAGGGCGGGCTCGCCGCCGTGGGCGAGTCCGCCACGGGGCATGCGAGACGAGCGGGAGGGCCAGGCATGGCAGAGGTGAGAGACATCGATGTGCGCGCCCAGCAGCACTGCGAGACGACCACGCTGGGAGTGCTGCTGCGGCACCAGGGACTCGATCTGTCCGAGCCGATGCTCTTCGGCCTGGGTGCCGGTCTGTCCTTCGTCTACTGGGACAGCAGGAACATGGGTTTCCCCTTCCTCGGCGGCCGCGTCAAACCCTTCGAACTCACCCGGAACCTGACCAGGACCCTCGGGCTGGAACTCACGGTCCAGGAGACCACGTCCCCGCGCAGGGGCTGGGAGAACGTGGCCGCCCTCATCGACGCCGGCCGCCCCGTGGGCCTCCAGCTCGACAGCTACCACCTCGACTACTTCACCTCGAAGGTGCGCTTCGGCGGCCATGTCGTCGCCATGTACGGCTACGACGACCACGACGTCCACCTGGTCGACACCGCTCAGCAGGGCGGAGCGGTGTCCACGAGCCGGGCCTCCCTCGCCAAGGCGCGAGCCGCGCGCGGTCCGATGACCGCCAGGCACCGGTCCTTCACCGTCACCGTTCCGCACGACCCGCCCTCCCTGCACGGCCGGGTCGTCTCCGCCATCACCGTCTGCGCCGACGCCTTCCTCCACCCGCCCATCGCCAACCTGGGCCACCGGGGCATCGAGAAGGCCGGCGAACGGGTGCGCGGCTGGCTCCGGCGGACCGACGACCCGCGGCGGGACCTGCCGCAGGCCGCCCTCCTGATGGAGAAGGCCGGAACGGGCGGTGCGCTGTTCCGCAACCTCTACCGCGACTTCCTCGCCGAGTGCACCCAGCTCGTCGACAGCGGCCACCTGCGCACCGGTCACCGCCTGTACGCGGAGGCGGCCACCTTGTGGACACAGGTCGCCGCGCTCATCGCCGAGGCCGGGGAGTCGGGCGACGCCCGGTGCCTCGCGCAGGCCGGCGGCATCCTCCACGACCTGTCCCGCCTGGAACGCGAGGCCATGGAGGCGCTGAGCCTGCTCGGGAGCCGGTCGGGCACGCGGTGCTGACCGCCCGTCGGCGGCATGCCTGCGGGAGGTGACCGACGGGCCGCCCCCGAGGCGCCACCGCGAGGAGCGGCTCGTGTGCCGCATCCACGGGCCGGGGGGCGGCGTGGACGCGGCTCGACGGAGGTCGCGGGCCTCAGGTCCGGCTCGGCCGGTAGGGCTCTTCCAGATAGACGAGCGCGTCGCCGACGGGGCGTTCGGTGCCGCCGCTGGGCTTGTTCACCAGGGTGCCCTGCAGGGACATGGTGGTGGAGCCGCCGCCGTCGAGGTTGACCGCGTCCCGCAGGCCCAGGGCGTGGGCCACGGCGGCGGTCTCCTTCATGGTGGTGCCGACGCTGGTCGTCATCCGGCCGTCGATGGTGGCGAGGACGATCCGGCCGCCGCGCGTGGTGCCGGCGATGGTGCGCGGGTTGCGGTCGAAGAAGCTGCCGGTGCCGTCGGGTACCACGATCTCGCCGTCCTGGGTGAGGCGGTAGCGCCCGTTCACCCCGTACAGCCCGTCGCGGGCGGGGATGCGCCGGCCGCGTTCGTCGAGGAGGTGGGAGGTGGTCCGCAGACAGCCGTCGCCCGCGACGCGCAGCAGGTCGGCGCTCTCCCGGCCGGTCGCCTGGAGGGACGTCTCCCCTACGGCCAGCGCGGTGCCGCGGGTCGTCGCGGTGCGGACGACGCAGCCCCTGCGGTCGAGGACGACCTCGGCACCGGCGCCGCTGGGCGTGGCCGGGGCGAAGTCGTGGGTGAAGCGGACGACGTCACCGGGTGAGGCGCACGTCGCGCCGGGGGCCGGCACGGCGCAGTCGGCGGGCACCACCGGCGGGTGGTTCAGGAACTCCAGGGGCAGTTCGGCTCCGGTCTCGCGGTTCTTCACCTTGCCGAACCACTTGAGCCTGCCCATGAGGGTGCGGTGGGTGCGGGCGTCCAGGACGAAGTCCGCCTCGGTGGGGTCGGTGGTGGGCTCGCTGAGCAGGCGCCCGTCGTACAGGCCGAGGCCGACCGGGTCGCCGGGGTACTGCCGGTTGGCGGTGAAGGTGAAGAACGAGGCGTTGACGCCGGCCAGCGCGCCCGTGGAGCGGACGAGGTCGGTGGTCCGCTCGGTGGCGGCGAGGTCGGGGCCGTAGGTGACGGCGAGGTGCCCGTCCGCCCGGCGCGGGTCGATCGTGAGCACGTTGACCACCCAGGGGCCGCGGGTCGTCGTGTTGATCTCGCCGGGGAGGGCGGGCTCGGTGCCGCGGACGATGCGGGTGAGGGTCACGCCGTTCGCCAGCGTCCGGGTGCTGCGCGTCTCGGCCAGGTCGGCGTCGCCCAACGGCAGCCCGGGACCGGCCGGTTCGGCGGCACCGGAGTGAGAGGTGGAGGTCAGCAGGAGCGTCAGGGCGGCAGCGGCGACCGTCACGACCCGAGCGGCAGCGGATCTCTTCGCGTTACGTGTCATGTACGGAGCATGACGGTCAGTGAGGAACGTGCCCAGCCCCTGCGCTGACGCAACGGCCGCGTACGGGTGAACCTTTGGGAGCGCACCGCCTCGACTCGGCCTGCCGGCCCACCCGTTCGGCAGCCGTCACCGGGCCCGCCCGGGGACGGTGGCCCGCCTGCCGTCCGCCGGGCGCGCCGGCCCGCTCAGGGCCGGGTGGCGGAGTCGACGTCGGGGTGGAAGGTGAGGATCTGGTCCAGGCCGACGATGTGCAGGACGCGCAGGGTGTGGTCGGGTACGGCGGCGAGCGCGAAGTCGGCCCGGGCGGCGAGGGCGTGGTTGCGGGCGGCGATCAGGGCGCTGATGCCGCTGGAGTCACAGAACGTCATGCCGCTCAGGTCCAGCACGATGCGCCGGCCCGGCTCCAGGGCGACCCCGGTGACCCGGTCCAGCAGTTCGCCGGCGTTGGTGTAGTCGACTTCACCGGCGATCTCCAGGACGGGCCCGGTGACGGCGTCTCGAAGGGTGATCTGCAGCGGGCTCATGTGGTGTGTCTCGTCTCCGTGCCGGGTGCGGGGACGCCGAGGGCGAGCAGGGCGGTGTCGTCGTCGAGGCCGTCACCGAAACCGCGCAGCAGGCCGGTGAGGGCGCCGATCACGTCGGGCGGGCGGGCGCCCGCGTGGCCGGTCACGAAGGAGAGCAGGGCCTCGTCCCCGTACAGGCGGGCGCGTCCCTCGCCGGTGCGGGCTTCGGTGAGGCCGTCGGTGTAGAGCAGGAGGGTGTCGCCGGCCGCGAGGACTGTCGTGGCGGTGGCGAACGGCGCGGCGGGCACGATGCCGACGAGGAGACCGCCCGGGGTGGGCAGGAAGGCGGCCGTGCCGTCGGCCCGCAGGACGAGCGCGGGCGGGTGGCCGCCCGAGGCGAGGCGGACGGCGGTCCGCCCCGTCGTGGCGTCGGGTTCGAGGACGCCGAACACGACCGTGCAGAAGCGCGGGTCGCCCTCGCCCGCGTAGCGCTCGTGGAGCACCTTGTTCAGCGTGGTGAGGGCGGAGACGGGGTCGGAGTCGTGCAGGGCGGCGGCGCGCAGGGTGTAGCGGGTCAGTGAGGTGACCGCGGCGGCCTGCGGGCCCTTGCCGCACACGTCGCCGAGGAAGAACCCGAAGCGCTTGCCGTCGATGGGGAAGACGTCGTAGAAGTCGCCGCCGAGCCGGTCGGGCGAGGCGGTGTGGTAGTAGGCCGCCGTCTCCATTCCCGGCACCGGCGGCAGGGCGTCGGGCAGCAGGGCCTGCTGGAGCACTGCGAGCGCTTCCTGGAGCCGGGCGCGGTCGGCCTCGGCCTGCCGGCGCGCCTCCTCGGCCGCCCTCCGGCCGCGCAGCAGTTCCTGCTCGTAGGCGCGGCGGTCGCGGGCGTCGAAGACGGTGGTGCGGATCAGCAGCGGCTCGCCGGTGCTGCCGTGCTTGACCACGGAGGAGACGAGTACGGGTATCCGGCCGCCGTCGGCCGGTGCGAGCTCCAGGGCTATGGCGCCGATCTCCCCCCGCATCCGCAGCAGGGGCGCGAAGTGCGTCTCGTGGTAGAGCCTGCCGCCCACGGTCAGCAGGTCGGTGAACCGCATCCGGCCCACGACCTCGTCCCGCTCCCGGCCGAGCCAGCCCAGCAGCGTGGCGTTGATCTTGGCGACGGTGCCGTCCATCAGGGTGGACAGGTAGCCGCACGGCGCGCTCTCGTACAGCTCCTCCGCGCTGTCCTCCAGCAGCGCGGCGAAGGCCGCACGGTCCGCGTCGCGCGGCTCGGGCTGCTGGTCCCGCGCGCACATCACGGCAGGTCCGCCAGGAACCCGGTGATCGCCTCGCCGGTGGCCCCGGGCGCGGACGGGTGCGGACGGTGCCGGGTCGGGTCGGGCGTGCCGGGCACCGAGCCGGGGATCGGCCGGTGCGCGGCCGGATCGGAGCGGCCGGATCCCATGTGGCCGAAGCGCACCGTCCGGTGCTGCTCGACCAGCGCGGGCGGCGCCGGCCGCCCCCTGTCCCGGTGACGGCCGAACCCGTGCGCCGGCGCCACCGGCCGCCCCCGCGGATTGCCGGTCGGGGTCACGTCGTCGCGCCGGGCCACTTCCATGCCAACAGTCTCCCCAGATCAAGGCCGTCGCTCCAGCGAGGGTCCGTATGACCGCATGCCCCGCCCGCCGCTCCGCAAAAGGGGAATCGCTGTGACGAAGCGTACGGCGGGCGGGAGTCCGCTGCGGGCGGGGCGCGGGCTCAGATACGGCGCACGGTGTGCAGCGTCGTCGCGTAGGTGCCGGTGCCGTCCAGCAGCGAGGGCCCTCCGAGGTCACCCATCGTCGGGCCGTTCACCGTCTTGCGGCTGGACAGGAACCGCCGCTTGCCCGCCGTGTCACGGCCCAGGTAGATGCCGACGTGATCGACGGTGACCGTCGGGTTGTCGTCCCCCGAGTCGGCGTTGAACAGCACCAGGTCGCCGGGCTGGAGCTGGGTCGCGGCGGGCGGCCCGCTGCCGTCCGTCCGGTCCACCAGCACGCCCGGCGCGTGCTGGGCGATGTCCCGTGACTTGCGCGGGAGCCGCAGCCCGGAGGTGTCCGCGCCGGCGGCGAGCGGCACGCCCATGTGGTAGCCGTACACCATCCGGGTGTAGCCCGAGCAGTCCAGGTTGCCGGCCTGCTTGCTGGACGGCCCCGTGTAGGTGCCGTCGGGGAACGTCCAGCCGGTGTTCATGTACTCGTGGAAGTCGGCGCCCTCGTACCGGTACCCCTGGGGGTCCAGGTGGCCGTAACCGGCCTCGCCGAGGACCTGCCTGCCCTGGGCGGGGCCCGTGCCCGCGGTGACGGCGCCGGCCCCGCCGAGGAACATGGCGGCGTAGGCCAGGACGTCGGGTGCCGGGGAGCCCGCCCAGGCGCGGACGGTCCGCTCCAGGGCGTCCGTCCAGGTGCCGTCGAAGGGTTCGGGCAGCAGGCGCACCCAGTCGCCGTGGGTGACGGCCGGCGGCGCGGCCCAGGTGGCGGCGGACACCTCGAAGCGGCTGACGGACAGCTTCACGGGCAGGTTGCTGCAGCCGTCGTTGGCGAGCGCGCGCAGGCCGACCCGTCCGGCGCCGAAGGCCGGGTCGCTGGTGTCGGCGGTCCACGCGGAGGGCTCGGCCGAGGCGGTGCGCCAGGCCTTGACGCGGATCCGGGTGCCCTCGCGGCGCACCCGGACGGTGAAGTCGGTGCCGGCCGCGACCGAGGTGGCGACGGTCACCGCGGGCGCGAGCGAGGTGACGGTGTCGGCGACCTCCTTCTCGACGCGCAGCTCGACGGCGCCCGTGGTCAGGAACGACAGCCGGGCGCGGTAGTTGTCGTGGGGGTTCTGGTAGCCGAAGGACAGCGCGAACGAGCAGGCCTGCCCGGCCGGCACCTTGTCGAACCGGCCGACGCAGCGCACGTCCACGTCGGTGATGTCCGCGTCGCGCAGGGTGGCGTGCCGGCTGGCGTAGTCGGTGGTGAGGCTGATGACGCCGGCGCCGGGCGTGACGGAGTAGTCCCCGGGCTCCGGGCCGAGCGTGGACCAGCTGCCGCCCCCGGGGGACGAGCCCCAGTACTGGCGCTGCTCCTCCGGGAGGGTCAGGTCCGGCAGGGTGCGCGCGAAGTCGTCGACGAAGGGGCGCTTGTTCTCGGCGAAGGTGCGCCGCGGGCCGGGCAGCAGCACGGTCCGGGCCCCGTGGGTGAGCAGGGCCACGCGCCGGCCACCGGAGGTTATCTCGGTGCGCGCCGGGGTCCCGGGCAGCACCGTCGCGGTGAGCGGACCGCCCAGGGTCAGCGCCGAGAAGTACGCGGGGTCGAGCGGTGCCAGGGTCACCGCGGACCCGGCCGTGCCGAGGGTGGGCGGGCCGGTGAGCGGGTCCACCGCGGCGACCGACGTGGCGGCCCGGGCGCCGGACGCGGCCACGGCGGTGAGCGGGAGGGAGGCGGCGGAGGCCGCGAAGGCGGCGAGCATCCGCCGCCGTGAGGTGTTGACCATGCCCACATGATCGCGTAACCCCCCGCGGGGCGGACGCGGGGACCGCCCTCGCGGCCGGGGTCACCCACGGTGATCTCCCGGACGCGGCGGGAGAACGGTCGTTTGAGCACGCGAGAAGTGTGCAGGAGACCTGCCGGTAGTTCACCGGCGAAAGGAATTCTGTCATGGCGGCGACCGGCAAGGACGAGTCGCTGGAGCCCGCCGCGGTCAGGCGCCACCGGGTGCTCTTCCGCGCGATCGAGAAGCGACGCCGTCCCAGGCTGCGCCGCAGCGACATCACCGTCACCGACGAGGCCGCGGTGAAACGGGCCACGAAGGCCGCTGCCCTCGGCAACGCGATGGAGTGGTACGACTTCGGCATCTACAGCTATCTCGCGGCGACGCTCGGCAAGGTCTTCTTCCCCTCCGGCAGCGACACGGCGCAGCTGCTCAGCTCCTTCGCGACCTTCGCGGTGGCCTTCCTGGTGCGTCCGCTCGGCGGAATGGTCTTCGGGCCGCTCGGCGACCGCATCGGCCGCAAGCGCATCCTCTCCATCACCATGATCATGATGGCGGTGGGCACGTTCGCCATCGGCCTCATCCCCCCGCACTCCGCCATCGGCATCTGGGCCCCGGTCCTGCTGATCCTCTTCCGGATGGTGCAGGGCTTCTCCACCGGCGGGGAGTACGGGGGCGCCTCGACGTTCATCGCGGAGTACGCGCCCGACAAGCGGCGCGGCTTCTTCGGCAGCTTCCTGGAGTTCGGCACGCTCGCCGGCTACGTGGGCGCCTCCGGACTCGTCGTGGTCCTCACCGGCCTCCTCAGCGAGCAGCAGATGCTGGACTGGGGCTGGCGCATCCCCTTCCTGGTCGCGGCCCCGCTCGGCCTCATCGGCCTCTACCTGCGGCTGCGGCTGGACGAGACGCCCGCGTTCCAGAAGCTGGAGGGCGGCCGGGTCAGGGCGAGCGAGGCCGCCGACGCGGTGGAGACCTCCGCCACCGGTGACCTCGGCAAGATCTTCACCCGCTACTGGCGGCCGCTGCTGCTGTGCGTCGCCCTCGTCGCCGCGTACAACATCACGGACTACATGCTGCTGTCGTACATGCCGACGTACCTGTCGGACGAGCTCGGCTACGGCACCACGCACGGCCTGCTGATCCTGCTCGTCGTGATGGTGCTCCAGATGTGCGTCATGAACCAGGTCGGGCGGCTCTCGGACCGCTTCGGGCGCAAGCCGCTGCTGATGACGGGGATGCTCGGCTTCCTCTTCCTCTCCGTGCCGTCCTTCCTCCTCATCCGGCAGGGCAGCGTCGTCCTCATCACCGTGGGACTGCTCCTGCTGGGGCTGTCCCTGGTGACGATGCTCGGCACGATGTCCTCGGCGCTCCCGGCGATCTTCCCCACCCAGGTCCGCTACGGCTCCCTCTCGGTCGCCTACAACCTGTCCACGTCACTCTTCGGCGGCACGACTCCCCTGGTGATCACCGCGCTGATCAGCGCCTTCGGCACCAACCTGATGCCGGCCTACTACGCCATGGGCGCCGCCGCCATCGGTGTCGTCGCCGTGCTGTGCATGAAGGAGACCGCGAACCAGCCGCTGGCCGGCTCCCCGCCCTGCGTGGAGACGGAGGCGGAGGCCACGGAGCTCGTGCAGGCCCAGGCGCCCAGCCCCAGGTTCTGACCGGGCGGCCGGATGCAGGACGCCCCCTGCCGGGTCCGGCAGGGGGCGTTCGTCGTCACCGGCGAACGGGAGGCGGCGGCCCTCCCGGTTCAGGCGCCCGGCCCGGGGTCCGGCCGTACGGCGGTGGTCAGCCCGGCCCTCGCCGCCTCCAGCTGTGCGGCGAAGGCGATGCCGAGGAACAGCGCGACGCCGGTGAGGTTGGCCCACAGCAGCAGCGCCACGAACGCCGTGAGCGGCCCGTACACGGCGCCGAAGGACCCGCTCTCCTCGACGTACAGGGCCAGCAGCCAGGTCGCGCCGACCCACAGCACCAGGTGGACGGCCGAACCGAAGACCAGCCAGGTGTAGCCGGGCTGGTCGCGGCGCGGTGACCAGCGGAAGATCACGGCCGAGGCGACCACGGCGAGGACCAGCCCCAGCGGGACGCGGACGGCCGCCCACCACGCCGCCGTTCCGGACCAGCCGAAGGCCTCGGCGGTCGACTCGCCCACGGCCTCGCCCGCCACGAGGACGAGGAAGCCCAGCACCATCGGCACTCCGGCGGCGAAGGCGAGCAGCAGCGCCCGGCCGTACTTCGCCGGGAAGGGCCGGTCGCGTTCGATGCCGTAGATGCGGTTGGCGCCCCGTTCCACCTGGGCCATGGCCGAGGCCAGGTTGAGGACCGAGAAGCCGAGGCCGAGCCACAGCGCGATGGTGCTCCAGACGTCGGAGTGGGCGCTGCGGCGGGTGCCGGACAGCGCCTCCTCGACCACCTGCGAGCTGGCACCGGGCACGATCCTGGCGAGGGTCAGCTCGATGATCCGCCCGACGCTCTCGGTGTGGGCGGCCGTGGCGACACCGACGAGGGCGATGGTGAAGGGCACCATGCCGAGCACGATCTGGAAGCCGAGGGCACGCGCGTTGGTGAACCCGTCGGCGTACCGGAACCGCGAGAAGGCGTCGGTGAGCAGCCGGATGCCGCCGTAGTGGCGCAACGCGGTGAAGGCCTCGTCGCCGGACAGTTCCTCCCCGATCATGTCCCGCGTCTGCGGAACGTGTACGACCGTGCCCATCGTCTGCGTCTCTCCTCGCGCCTCAGGCCGACGGCGGCCGTGCCCCGCCGGGGCGCCTGCCGGTCCGGCTACCGGGATACCGTCTGCCCTGCCGTGCGCCGGGCAGGCGTGCGGCGGGCCGTGGCCGGGTGACTCGCCCGGTCCACGCGTCAGTCCCGGCCGACGACCACGACCTCGTCCCGGGGGTCCCAGCGGCGGCGTTCGGTCTTGGGCGGGTTGATCCGGACGCCGTACGCGGGCGCCGTGGACGCGTCGTCGTGGCTGCGGTAGCCGATGGCGCACTCGCCCCTGAGCCGCGCCGCGGCGACGACCGTGGCGAACGGCGTCTCGTGCCCCGGCAGCACGTAGTCGGTCGCCGGCCTCAGGTGGACCCCGCTGCCCTCGGCGGAGAACAGTTCCTCGAACACCGCCGCCAGGTGCCGGTTCTGGGAGATCTGCGCCATCAGCAGGCCGATGAGCTTGCCGCTGATGATGACGTCCGCTCCGGGGCTGATGGGGGCCAGGGCCCGGTTGCGGTCGTCGATCAGCTCGGTGACCACGGGCAGCTCACGCCCCGTGGTCCGTTCCAGCCGGCGCAGGAGCAGCAGGGTCACGAGGGTGCGCATGTCGGGTTCGTCCGAGGGGTGGCCGGGGGCCGGGTCCCGGCCGAGGACGATGACGCTGTCGTACGCGGCGATCTCCAGGCCGCGCAGGGTGCCGGGGCTGGTGACGTCGCCGCGGCGCAGGGTCAGGGTGAGGCCCGTGCCGGCTTCCCGGTCGGCGTCGTCGACCTCCTGGAGGGTGACCTCCCCGTCCTCCGCGATGACGTCGACGGCCGAGCCGGGGCGGGCGCAGCGGCGCAACCGGCCGATGACGAGCGGAGCCCGCCGGTTCCAGCCGAGCAGGAGTACCCGTTCCGGTCGCGCGGGCGGCGGCTGCTCGCTCGCGATCGCCGTCTCCTCGACGGCGTGGGAGCAGTCGTCCGGCCGTACGGTGTCGTCGTCGCGGGAGATGACGACGAGCAGGTCGTCCGGGCCGATGGTGGTGTGCGGCGGCGGGCCGAGCAGGGGGACGTGCCCGCGCATCAGCCCGACGACGCTCGATGTGGTGTACGACAGCAGCGCGTCACCGAAGGGGCGTCCGACCAGGGACGGTTCGGTGGTCAGGTAGAACTCGTCCCCGGCGAAGTCGAGCAGTTCCCGGTGGACCAGGGAGAGCCCGGGACGGCGTGCGGCCTGCACGATCAGGGCGGCGGTGACGGTGTCGCTCTCCAGGACGATGCCGCTCGGGCCGGCGGCGAGGGACGCCGCCAGCCGGTAGCGGTCGTCGCGCAGCGCGGCGACGACGGGCGGGCCCGCGTCGTGGCCGGGCAGCGCCGCCCGCAGGGCCAGCAGCGTCTTGACGACCTGGGCGTCGGCGTCCGGCTCGTCGTGCGGCAGGACCAGCACGACGCCCGCCTCGGCCGGGTTGGTCAGGGCCAGCACGGCCGGGTCGGTGGGCGGTCCGCTGCGGCAGATCAGCCGGGTCCGGCCGCCCGGCCTCGTCCTGGTGTTCAGCGCCTCCTCCATCACGGTCTTGTCGCGGTCGGCCAGCAGGGCGACCGCCGCGCCGCGCCGGTTGGCGTTGGCGGCGATCAGCTCACCCACCACCGTGAAGACCTGCTCGGACCAGCCGAGCACCACGGCGTGGCCGCTTTCCAGGACCGTGGAACGGCCCCGGCGCAGGGCGATGAGCCGCTCGGTCAGGGCCGTGGTGATCAGGCCGACGAGCGTGGAGACGTACAGCAGCGCGACGAGGGCGAGCAGCACGGACAGCACCACTCCGAGCGGGGTCCCGGTGGCACCGCCGAGCCGCAGCGTCTCGCCGGTGAGCCGCCACACCTGGGCCAGTCTGCCGGTGAGGGAGGCCGGTGCCTGCGGGTCGGTCCACACCACCACCGCGCTGGCCGGCACCACGACCGCCAGGCACAGCAGGGCCAGCCAGCCCACCAGCGCCGGGGCGCCGCGGGCCAGCGTGCTGTCGAACCAGTAGCGGAACCTCTCCCCGAGTGGAGTACGCCGCGGCGCCACCCTGCTCCCCCTCTCGCCGTGCACTCCGGCCGCGGCGGCCCGGCGCCTCCCCGGCGCGCACGGCCGCCCGCCCTCAGAACCAGCAGTGTGCTGGCCCGGTCGCCCGGACGGAGGAGGATCGCCGCCCGTTCACACCTTCGAGCAGATCGCCACCGCGGTGCTCGGCGCGCCGAGCCGACCGCTTCCCGGTAGAATTTCGGATTTTGATACGACATTTCGTGGCGAACCAGTTCTTCATCGCTGTCCTCCTCACCCGAAGAGGGCCACTGACCCGGCCGGAGCGATCGATGACCCGCAAGCACCCGACCGACGACGGTGACGAGCTGCTCGCCCGGCTCGGCGAGCTGACCGCGCAGGCCAGGGAGCGCGCGGAACTCCAGCGGTCGCGGGTGGAGCTGGCCGTCGCCCTCCAGCAGGGCATGCTCCCCACCACCCTGCCGTCGGTCCCCGGCTTCCGGCTGGCCGTCGAGTACCAGCCCGCCCACCACGCCCTCAGCGTGGGCGGGGACTGGTACGACGCCTTCACGATGCCCGACGGCTGCATCGGGCTGTCCATCGGCGACGTCCAGGGGCACAACATCGAGGCGACCGCCTTCATGGGGCAGGTACGGGTCGGGCTGCGTGCCCTCGCCTCCGTCACGAGCGAGCCGGGCGAACTCCTCGCCCGCATCAACGACCTGCTGCTCGCCCTCGGCACCGACCTCTTCGCGACGTGCACCTTCATCCGCCTCGACCCGGCCACCGGGGTGCTGCAGAGCGCGCGGGCCGGGCACATACCGGGCGTCTGGGCCACGGCCGACGGCCGCTCCGGCCTCGCCGAGGACACGGGCGGGCCGCCCCTCGGGGTGCTCCCGGAGACGGCGTACCCGGTCACCGAGCACCGGCTCTCGGCGGGTGACGTCCTGGTACTGGTCACCGACGGGGTGGTGGAGGGACCCGCGCTGAGTCTGGACGAGGGCCTCGACCAGGTGGTGCGGCTCGCGGGCGTCGCCGCCGTCGCCGGACTGGAGGCGGCCTCCCTGGCCACCGCCGTGATCAGGGGCGCCGAACGGGTGGGACACACCGACGACGCCGCCGTCCTCGTCGTGGGCCGCGAGAGACCCCCCTCCCGCTCTCCGTGATCAGCCGAAGGGCGGCCCGCGGGCGCCACCGCCTCGCCGGACAGGCCGTTCCGGTGTGTGATGGCAACTGTGGTGCGTACCCCTGATCGGCGCCGAGCGATCGTCTACGGAGTCCAGATCCTGGCCGTGGCCGCCTGCTACTACGCGGCGGGGCGGCTGGGACTGCTTCGCCAGCTCGTGGTCGGGGACGCGGTCTTCACCCCCATCTGGCCGCCCACCGGCGTCGCGCTCGCCGCCCTGTTCGTGTTCGGCCCGCGCTGCTGGCCGGGTATCGCGCTCGGAGCCTTCTTCGTCGTCCTGTCCCTCGCTCCCCTGCGGCCGGCCGTGCTCGGCAACGTCGCCGGGAACACCGTCGCCCCCGTCTGCGCCTACCTCATGCTGCGCAGGGTGGGCTTCCGGACGGGTCTGAGCCGGTTACGGGACGGCGTCGCCCTGGTCTTCCTCGGGGCGCTGGCCGCGATGCTGATCAGTTCCACGGTGGGCGTCGGCCTCCTGGTCCTCACCGGCAAACTCGGCGCGGACGGCTTCTGGCCGGTCTGGCTGGCGTGGTGGGTGGGTGACGCGATGGGGGTGCTGCTGGTCACCCCGGCGCTGCTCCTGCTGAGCGGGGCCCACCAGGTACCCGACCCCGCGCGCTGGAAGGAGGTGCTGGTCCTGGTCGTCGTGGCGTGCGCCGTGATCCCGCTGGCCACCTACAGCGAGCTGAGCCTGCTCTACCTCATCTACCCCCTGCTGATCTGGGCGGCCCTGCGGTTCCAGCTGGCGGGCAGTGTGCTGTGCGCCCTGTTCGCCTCCGTGCTGGCCACCGTCGCGGCCACCGACGGCAAGGGTCCCTTCACCCATCTGACCCGTACCGAGGTGATGATCAAACTCCAGGTCTTCAACGGCTCCATGGCCCTCACCGCCCTGCTGCTGTCGGCGGTCATCATCGAGCAGCACAACACCCGGCGCTCGGTGGAGCGGGCCTGCCAGGAACTGGTCGAGGTCCTCGAACACCTCACCGCGGGCGAGGCGCCGCCCGGCCGCCTGCCGACGGACCGCAACGGCCCGCCGGAGGCCGGGGAGGGCCCGCGGTCCCCGCCCTGATCGAGGAGCGCCGGGGACGGACGCGTCCGACCGGGTCCCGGCGGAGAGCTCCGGTGCGGCCCTCGGCGCCCGCCCTCGTCCGGGTCCCGGACGCCACCGTCCGGGTCCCGGACGCCCCCCGGGCCGCGGGAGCGCACAGCGCGCCCTGGGGGTCCCGGCGGGCCGGGTCAGGCGGGCCGGGCGGTCAGGGCGGCGAGTTCCGCCAGCAGCCGGGCCGCCGGGGCCGGGTCGGTCAGCCACTTGAGGTGGCTGCCCTCCAGGGTGCGGACGTCGTACGGGTTGTCCGGGGTCAGCGCGTCGCCCTCGCGGATCAGCCGGTCCTGCAGGGCGAGCGGCAGGCTCGCGTCACCGGCCAGCCGGACGAAGGTCCTCGGGATGGTGCCCCAGGTCGCGGCCTGCGCCCGGTCGGCGGAGGTGCCCGCGTCGAGGTTCTCGTCGGGCTGGAAGGTGTTCAGGAAGGTCAGGAACTCCTCGTCCGTGCCGTCGGCGAGGAAGGCCGCCTTCCATCCCGCGAGGGCGTCCGGGTCCGCGGTGCGGAAGTTGACGCGCAGCAGGCCGAGCTCGGCCGGGTTCCCGGCCATGGCCCGGGCCACCGAGGTGATGTCGACCGTGGCCATCTCCGGCTCGGCGTAGTAGTCGCCGACGGTCAGGTCGACCGGGCACCAGGCGGACACGTAGACGAGGCGGTCGATCAGGTCGGGCCGGGCGTTGGCCGCCGCGGTGGCCGTGACACCGCCGCGGCTGTGCGAGACGAGGATCACCGGCCCGTTCTCCTTGGCCCGTTCCAGGATCCCGATCAGGTGGGCGGCGTTGTCGGCGAGGGTGACGCCCTTGATCGAACCGGGCGCGGTCGACAGGTCCCCGAGGTCCTGCGGCGCCTGGTAGGACCGCAGGTAGGTCGCGCCGAAGCCGTGGCCGGGAAGGTCCACGGCGACCGACCGGTGCCCGAGGAGGCCGAGTTCGGCCTGGAGCGGCGCGAAGGAGAAGGAGTTCGCGAACGCGCCGTGAACCAGCACGAAGGTCGGCTGCATCTGTCTACCCGCTCTCTGGTGTCCGCCGCGCTCCGCGACGCCCGGGACACTACGCAGTCGTAGATCACGTACGCAACCGGTATGCGCGCCTCGCGCGGTGGCCGGAGCGGATGGCGCGCATCGCGTCAACGCCTGCGCGTCCAGGCGTCGTTCGGCGGCGGCGGGACCTCTCGTGGTGGCCGGTGTGCCTACCGCGACGCCGCGGCCGGCGTCCTCGGCGGCGGGATCGCGGGCGTCCCCAGCGCCGGAGACATCGCCTAAGGGCGGTCCTCCTCGCCGCGCGGCCAGATGGCGACGGCGATCAGCACGGCCGCCCAGATTCCCAGCGGCGCGATCGGCCAGTAGTACGTCAGTTCGCCCTTGTGCACGCACCGCACGCCCCAGGCCGCGGACATGACGACCGCCCCGCCGAGCCAGTAGCGCCACTCGGCGAGCCACTGCTCCAGGTCCCTGCGGTTCCGCTCCGCGCGGCCGGGCACCGGCGCGGGCAGGTCGGCCGTGAGCGCCGCCAGTTCGCCGGCCGTGCGCGCCGCGAGCACCCCGGCCGTGCGGTGCGCTTGCTCCTGGGCGTCGATCCGCCCCTCGGCCAGCGCCTCCGCCAGCACGCCGAGCGCCCGGTCCCGGTCACGGTCCGAGACCCGCACGGCGGGCATGGCAGGATCGCGTTGTTCATCCATCACTGTTCCCCGTCCGTTCCAGTGATCCGACAACTTCAGAATACGACTGTATCTGAAAAACGAGGAGAGGTGCCGATGCCCAGGATCGTCGACTGGGAGGAGCAGCGTCGGCAGATCGGTGCGGCCCTGCTCGACCTGGCCTCCCGGCGCGGGCTCGACGAGGTCAGCGTGCGCACCGTGGCCGCCGCGAGCGGCCGCTCCCCCGGCGCCGTGCAGAAGTACTTCCGCACCAAGGAGGAGATGCTCGCCTTCGCCGCCGAGCTGGCCGGCGAACGGGTCGAGCGGCGCATGGCCGAGGTCGACACCGCCGCCCCACCGCGCCGGGCACTGCGCGAACTCGTCCTCACCACCCTTCCGTTGGACGCCGAGCGGCGCTCCGAGGCCGCCGTGCAGCTCGCCTTCGCGGTCCACGCGGCCCACCACCCCCGGCTCGCCGCGATCCGGCGCCAGGTCGACCGGGACGTGCGGCGGGCGCTGGCCACCTGGCTGGAATCGGCCGGTCACGGCGAGGACGCCGCGGCCCTCGCGGATGCGGTCATCGCGCTGGCCGACGGTCTGGCGTTGCGGATGCTGTACGCCCCGGACGAGCACGCGTCCCTGCTCGCGGCCCTGGACCGGGCGCTGGACGCGCTGCTGCCGCCTGCCCGGCCCGCCGATTGAGGGATTGGCGTGCGCCGGGCGCGGGCAGGCACCCCAGCGGAATGCGGCATGAGCACGCCCACCTTCCCCACAGGAGGCCGACCTTGCACGCACGTAGCTTCGTCCCCACCCTCGCCGCCGTCTTCGCGGCGGCCCTGGTCACCGCGGGTCCCGCGTACGCCACGCCGGCCGGCACCGACGCGCCGGACCTCGCGGCCCGCGTCGTCACCTACGACGCGAGCGCGTCAGCGGAGTTCCGGGCCGCCGTCGACCGCGGCGCGGCCATCTGGAACGAGAGCGTGGACAACGTCGAGCTGCGCCCGGTCGCGGCCGGCCAGCGCGCCAACATCCGGATCATCGCCGACAACGGCTGGCCCCGGGCCCTCACCACCTCGCTCGGCAACGGCACCGTCTACATAGGCCGCCAGGCCGTCACCCAGGGCTACAACACGATCCGGATATCGGCGCACGAGCTCGGCCACATCC
The DNA here is from genome assembly GCF_000761215.1 of Streptomyces glaucescens. Taxonomy (GTDB): domain Bacteria; phylum Actinomycetota; class Actinomycetes; order Streptomycetales; family Streptomycetaceae; genus Streptomyces; species Streptomyces glaucescens_B. Next base: position 445,876 of record NZ_CP009438.1, read on the forward strand.
TGGGTCTGCCGGACCGCAAGCCCGGCCCCTGCAGCAGCCTCATGTCGGGGTCCAGCGCGGGAGTGTCGTGCACCAACCCGTATCCGAACACGGCCGAGCGGGCGGAGGTGGAGGACAACTTCGGCCTGGCGCCCGCCCACCGGTCCGGTGTTCCGCACGGTGTCGTGCTGACGGACTGACGGCCGGCCCCGGGGAGACGCCGCCAGGCGGATCACCCCTCGTGCCGGCGTGCGGCTGCGGACGCCCGCACGCCGGGCGGCTCCGGACGCCGGTCCGGGAACGCCGGGCCCGCCCGGGAGCGGGCCCGGCGTACGCATGCGATCAGGTAGTCCCCGGCACGGGGTCGGCGGTCACACCGTGGGCCTCGCTGCGGAAGCCCGGGAAGGCCCGGACGATACGCCTCCACTGCGCCCAGGCGGCGCGGCAGCGGTCCTTCCGGGGCGCCGGCGGACTCGCCGGGCACCAGCGGCGGGATGCCGGGCGGCGTCACGGTCACCCCCGCGGCGGTGACGCGGCCCGCCGCCTCCGCGCGATCGCAACCGTTCGGCACGGCCCCTGATCAACCGCTCGTAGCACCGCGCCGGATCCGGCGCAGCACCTGGGCGCCGTCCGGGGGCCGTCCGGCGGGTCCCGGGCGACGACGGCCGCGGCCGGCCCGGCCTCGGTTGCAGGGCGGCGCGGGCCTGCTGGACGCCGGAGGCCCGGCACGGGTCGAGGCCCTTCTCCTCCAGCGCCCGGCCGATCCGGCGCACCCGTTCCGTCCCCCCTCCGGCCAGCGGGTCCTGGCACAGTGTCAGGGGGGACGGTTCCTCGTGTCGTGGATCCGCCTTCGGCGGGGACGTGCCGCCGCCGTGGGCGGGTGGGTCACCGTGCCCGGTCGGGCGGGGGGCCGGCACGGGCTCACGAGGGCGCTTCACTCGCAGGTGGCGCCGATCGTCGGCCACGGCGGCATCCGGGCGGCCGGGACGACCACAATCGCCGAACGCGGGTATACGGGACGCCGTGACGACAAGGCCCCCTCATGTGAGGAGCAGAGGATGACCGACGACGCCTACCTCGTCCTGCTGCCCGGCACGACGACCGCCCTCGGTGTGCCCCCCGCGGCGGTCGGCGACCTGGCCTGCATGGACACGCCCGCCGTTCAGGCGTGGCTGCAGGCCCAGGGTGTGACCGCGGACTCCCCCGAACTGCGGCTGGTGCCGCCCGAGGAGACGGCGGCCGTCCCCGAGGACGCCGAGCGGCTGCCCGTGCCCCTGGGCGACGAGGAACTGAGCCGCCTGCGCCACCACGCCGCGCCGCCGGACCTCGCGCGGCTGGAGGAGGAGCTGCTGGCCTACCGCACCTGCACCGACGGCCGCAACGCCCTGCTCACCCGTGCTCTCGCGGCCGGGGTGCCGGCGCACCGGGTCGCGGAGCTCACGGGTGAGGACCTGGCCACGGTCAAGGCGGCCACCGGCTGAAGACCGGCAGGACGTCGTCCCGTGGACCGTCCGGATCCCCCGGGGCACGAGCCGGACGGCGGTCCATCCGGCCGGCACCCGTACCGCTGGGGGTGCTGACCGGATGGCCGGCCGGCCGCCGCCGTTCCTAGCCTCGACGTCATGATCATTCGTCGTTCATGGGTGCCGGCCGCGCTGCTCGGGCTCGCGGTCGCCTCGTTGCCGTCGGAAACGGCCTCGGCCGCGCCGGACCCCTCGGGCCTGGCCCGGGTGGTGCAGCGTGACGCCGACGCGCTGCGGGACGCCGGGGTGACCGGGGTCGCCGTCCGGCTGGAGACTCCGGGCACGGCCGTCACGGCCCGGTCCGGGGTGGGAGACCTGGCCACCGGCCGCCCGGTCCCGGAGAGCGGTTACCTGCGCCTGGGCAGCGTCACCAAGACCTTCGTCGCCACGGTCGTGCTGCAACTGGTGGGCGAGCAGCGGATCTCCCTCGACCAGACGGTGGAGGACCTGCTCCCCGGAGTGGTGTCCGGACCGGGTCACGACGGCGGGGCCATCACCGTCCGCCGGCTGCTCCAGCACACCAGCGGGCTGCCCGACTACGTCCACGACGTCTTCCCCGAACCGAGCGCCCGGACCTACTTCGCCCACCGGTGGCGCGCCTACCGGCCCGAAGAGCTGGTGCGCCTGGCGCTGCGTCATGAGCCCGTCTTCCCGCCGGGCACCGGCTGGGCGTACTCCAACACCAACTACGTACTCGCCGGGATGATCATCGAGCGGGTCACCGGCCGCACCTGGGAGCAGCAGGTCCACGACCGCATCCTGCGTCCGCTCGGTCTCCGGGCCACCGACACCCCCGGTACGTGGCCCTTCCTGCCCCGGCCGCACGCCTCCGGCCACCAGCAGTTCACCGCGGGCGGCCCGATGATCGACACCACGCTCCCCTACCGGCCCTTCGACAGCGGCGCCGACGGCTCGATGACCGGCACGGCCCGCGACCTCAACCGCTTCTTCGGTGCCCTGGCCGGGGGCCGGCTGCTGGGGCCCGCCGAACTGGCCGCCATGCGGACCACGGTCCCGGTGCCGCGCGACGGCGGACATCCGCCGGGCACCCGGGACGGGCTGGGACTGTTCTTCACCCCCTTGTCCTGCGGGGGCGGATACCTGGGGCACGGGGGCAGCGGTTTCGGCTACGTCGTCCGTGCCGCCACCACCACGGACGGACGGCGCACCGTCACCGTCTCCGCGCACAGCCGTTCGGCGGATCCCGGGGAGACGGCCCGGCAGGAAGAGGCGCTGAACCACCTCGTCGACCACGCGCTGTGCCACCCCGGCTGACGCCGTAGGCTCCCTTCCGCAAAGGCAGGATCGGCAGTGCGACGGGGGCGGAAGTGACGTACGAGGGACACGGCGGCCGTGACGTGAGCGCGGCGGCCGGGGCGGTGGTGGCGGCGCTGCGTGAGCTCGCCGCTCGGCGACCCGGCGAGCTCACGCTGCTGGACGGCTTCCCCGACGCGGAGCTGGACGGCTGGCCCGTGGAGGTGCCCGAGGCGGTGCGCGTCGTGCTGCGCGCCCTGGGGGGTGTCACCGCGGGCCGGCAGCGGTACGCGTTCGGGCCGTCCGGGCACCCGCGCGTCCGCTCGGCGTCCGAGGACGCGACGTGGGCCCTGACACCGCGCGGCGACGTGCTGACCGGGACGGGCGCCGGCACGGCGGACTGGGGGCCGGTGCTGTCCCTCGCCCACGTCGACGAGTACGCGTTCACCGTCGAGGCGCCGGGGTTCGTGCCCTGGCTGGAAGATCTCGTCCGCCGCCTCGCCGGCGGGACGCCGCACGACGACGCGGGCGGGGCCGCAGCACCGCCCTTCACCATCGCCGCGGTGCCCTCCATCGAGGCCGCCGAGGGCCCGGACGCGGAGCTCGCCGCGATCGTCGGCGCCGGTCACAGCCTCCTCGACGTCGCCGATCTGCGGGATCTGCCGGGTTATCCGTGCGCGATCTCCTGGGAGCCGTACTTCACCTATGACGGCGGCACGGCGGACACCAGCGGCAGCGACGTGGACTACCGGCTCGCCGGCGGGGGACGCGTGCTGCTGCTGGAGAGCGACGTCAGCGGGGACTTCCTGGGCCGGCCCGTCCGGCGGCACCGGGTCCCCGACGACGCCGCGGCCACGGCGGTGTCCGGGCTGCGGTCGCTGGCCCGGCGGTTCCCGCGGCTGGTGACCCTCGCCGACGGGACCGCCGACGCGGAACTCGACCGGTGGCCGGTCCCCGTCCCGCCGGACGTGCGGACCGTGCTGCGAGCCGTCGGCGAGGTGCGCGTGGCGGGCATGCCGGCCCTGCGGCTGATGCCCGGTGAGCCCTGGCAGCGGGTCGATCCCGCGCTGGACCGGATGATCCGCGGCGACGGCGGCGCGTACTGGCCGCTGGCCCGCGTCGGCCGCGCCCCGCGCAGTGTCTCCCTCGCCCACGTGCGGATCGATCCGGCCACCGGGCAGTGGGGATACGTGGTCTCCGTCCCGGGCGGCGCGGACGCGCTGCGCGAGGAACCCGAACTGGTGCTGCTCGCCGAGTCGCTGCCCGCCCTGCTGCTGAACGTCGTCCACGTGGTCGAGGAGGCGGTGCGCCGGGCGTCGGCCACGGGGTCGGACCCCGCCTCCCTGGTCACCGCCGCCACGAGGTGGTTCACGCCCAACACCGGGGAGCCCTGGACGATGCCGGTGCCCGTCGAGGAGTGGGCCGGCTCCCCCGATCCCCTGCGGGCCGGCGCCGCCGCCTTCCCGCCGGGCAGCCACGCCGCCGACCTGCGCGACTCCCCCGTCCCGACCGACCTCTGCTTCTACCGCGCCGAATCCTGGCGCTGGCACCGCACCCTCGACCGGCTGCACTTCCTCGGCGGCGGACAGGTGGTGGTCGCGGTCGCGGAGACCGACGGCTGAGGGAGCGCGGCGTCCCGCCTACGGCTCAGGCGCCTGCGGCTCGCGGTGCCGGGCCCACGCCGTCGCGCGCAGGTCCGCGTCGAGCAGGACGTCCGCCGCGGTGCGGGCCAGGGCGCCGGTGACGGCGGTCAGCACCGCGCGGGCCCGGTCCGAGGCCGCCGCGCGGGCGAACTCGGGGGTGTGGTCGGAGCCGCCGGCGTCCATGACGGCGACGAACGGGTGGATGGCGGGCACCCGCGAGCTGACGTTCCCGATGTCCGAGGAACCGAGGTGGACGCCGGGGACCGGCGGGGTGAGGGTGATGCCCGCGTTCCCGAGGTGCCCGGCGAACCGCTCGGACAGGACCTCGCTGTCGCGGAAGTGTTCGTAGCGGACGGTGGCCCGCTCGACCTCGGCCCGGGTCCCGGTGGCGAGGGCGACGCCCTCGGCGCAGGTGCGCAGCCGCTCCACCAGGTCCTCCAGCTCGGCCGTGGTGGCGGCGCGCAGGCCGAACCGTCCCTCGGCGTACTCGGGGACGATGTTGGTGGCGGTGCCGCCCTGGGTGACGATCCCCTGGATGTGGGACGCCCGCGGCAGCCGCCGGCCGAGACCGTGCACCACGTTGAACAGCTCGATCAGCGCGGCCAGGGCGTCGATGCCCTCCGTCGGGTTGCCCGTGGGGTGGGCGGCGCGCCCGTGGAAGCCGACCCGGTACTGCACCTGGGCGGTGAGCGGGGCCCGCACCCAGTCGTACACGCCGGGGTGGAACATCAGCGCGGCGTCCACGTCGTCGAACACGCCGGCCTCCGCTTCGAGGACCTTCCCGCCGCCGCCCTCCTCGGCCGGGGTGCCGACCGCCAGCACCGAACCGGGCGTCCCGCCGAGGACCGTGCGGACCGCGAGGGCCGCGCCCAGGCCGGCCGCGGCGATCAGGTTGTGGCCGCAGGCATGACCGAGACCGGGCAGCGCGTCGTACTCAAGGAGCAGCGCCACGGCGGGGCGGCCGTGGCCCGAGCGGGCGGTGAACGCGGTCGGCAGTCCCGCCACCGGGCGCTCCACGGCGAACCCCTCGCGTTCCAGGATGCCGGTGAGCAGGGCCGCCGCCCGGTGCTCGGCGAAGGCGTACTCGGGGTCGGCGTGCAGGCGCAGGGCGACGTCCCAGAGTTCGCCGGCCCGGCGGGCCACCTCGGTGTCCAGGGTGGTGTGGACGTCGTCGTGCGTGAGGGCCACGTGGCCTCCCCGGGTGTTCGCGGTGGTCGTGCGTGCCCCGCACGGGTTCCACCGGGCGGCGCCCCGACACCCGGGAAACCGGGCCGCCCGGGCCACGGGGTGCGCACCCGCCGACCGCGGAGTGTGACGTCCTGCGGAGTTTCGCTCGGCGTGACGGTGCAACACGGTCGGTACGGCCGTCCGACGCGGCCGGACCGGCACGGCCGGCGTCCGTGCGGCGCCCGCGGCCGGGATCTTCGCAAGCCATGATCCCGGGAGGAACGATGGACCACTCGCGCGCCCCTGTACTGGAGGCCCTTCAGGAGTTCCGGCGCCGCGGGGACGTGGCGTACGGACCGCCGGGCCACAAGCAGGGCCGGGGCGCGGACCCGCGGGTGGTGGACGTCGTCGGGATGGACGTCTTCCGCTCCGATGTGCTCGGCCTGAACGGCCTGGACGACCGCCGGCAGTCCCAGGGGGTGCTCAGCCAGGCGCAGGAGCTGATGGCCGACGCGGTCGGTGCCACGGAGGCGTTCTTCTCCACGTGCGGCAGCTCGCTGTCGGTGAAGACGGCGATGCTGGCCGTGGCCGGACCGGGCGAGAAGATGCTGCTGTCGCGCAACGCCCACAAGTCCGTGGTCGCCGCCGTCGTCGTCAACGGCGTGGAGCCGATCTGGGTGCACCCGAAGTTCGACGCCGAACGGCACCTGGCGCACCCGCCGGAGCCCGAGGACGTGCGCAACCGGCTGCGGGAGCACCCGGACGCCAAGGGCATGCTGCTGATCACGCCGACCGACTGGGGCACCTGCGCCGACGTGGCCGGCGTGGCCCGGGCCTGCCACGAGTTCGACGTACCGCTGATCGTCGACGAGGCGTGGGGCGCCCATCTGCCGTTCCACCCGGACCTGCCGGCCTGGGGGATGGACGCCGGGGCCGACCTGGTGGTGACCAGCGTGCACAAGATGGGCGGGGCGATCGAGCAGAGCTCGGTGTTCCACCTGCAGTACGACCGGGTCGCCTCCGAGGTGCTGAGGCAGCGGGAGGACCTGCTGGGCACCACGAGCGCGTCCACCCTGGTGTACGCCACCCTGGACGGCTGGCGGCGTCAGATGGTGGAGCACGGGCGCGAGCTGCTGGACACGGCGCTCGCCCGGGCGCGACGGGTCCGGGCGGCGGCGGACCGGCTGCCGGGGCTGCGCGTGATGGGCCGCGAGGTGGTGGACGAGGGGCTCGCCGCCGACCTCGACCCGCTCAAGATCGTGATCGATGTGCGGGAGCTGGGCATCAGCGGGATGCAGGCCGCGGAATGGCTGCGGACGAACCGCCACGTCGACGTCGGCGGTTCCGACACCTGCCGGATCAGCGCCTCGATCACCCATGCCGACGACGACGCGACCGAGCACCTGCTGGTGGACGCGCTGCGCTCGCTCGTGGAGAAGGCCGACACGATCGAACGGCAGCCGCCGGTGCACCTGCCGGAGCCGTCGGCGCTGGAACTGGAGCAGGCGATGCTGCCGCGGGACGCCTTCTTCGCGCCGGTCGAGCACGTGCCCGTGGAGCGGGCCGCGGGACGGATCAGCGCGGAGATGGTCAGCCCGTACCCGCCCGGGGTACCCGTCATCGCGCCGGGCGAGGTGATCACCGCGGAGGTGCTGGACTACCTGCGCAGCGGTGTCGAGCACGGGGTGCTCATCCCGGACGCGGCGGACTCCTCGGTACGGACGCTGCGGGTGGTGGCCCGCCCGTGAACCGGCCGTGTCATCAGCGGGGAGGCCCCGGGTACTTGGTACCCGCTGTCACGTACCCGGTTCCGGGCAGGTACCCGGTTCCGGCCGGAACGCGCGGCGAGAGGACGTAAGGGAGTGGACATGACGCAGAACGGCGACCCGGCATCCGCCCGGCGGGCGTGGGCCGGTGACGCGCAGTCGGCCGCGGTGGTGAGCGATCTCGTGCCGCCGGTGACAGCCGGGACGCAGAGCCCGCCCCCGGACCTGACGCCGGACCTGCCCCGGGACCGGACGCAGGCGATCCTGGAGGCGACCAAGCAGGTGGGGACGCTGCTGAAGCGGAACGGGCACCGGTTCGCGCTGGCCGGCAGTGTCGCCGCGTACACGCACGGCGCGGGCACGAACCTCCAGCACGACGCCGACTTCTGTGTCCGCCCGGAGGACGCGGAGACCGTCGCGGCGACGTTGCGCGAGGGCGGTCTCGAGGTGCGGATCCCGCCGGAGGACTGGCTGCTGAAGACCGAGTGCTTCGGGCAGTCCGTCGACATCATCTTCCGGCTGGCGCACCGGCCCGTCAGCACCGAGATGCTCGACCGGGCCGAGGAGATGCCGGTGCAGTCGGTCCTGATGCCGGTGCTGTCCGCCACGGACCTGGTGGCGAGCCTGGTCTCCGCGTTCACGGAGCACTACTGCGACTTCGGTGCGGTGCTGCCCGTGGCGCGGGCGCTGCGGGAGAAGGTCGACTGGGAAGAGGTCCGGCGGGAGTGCGGCGAGGACCCGATGCCCGCCGCGTTCTTCTTCCTCCTCGAACGCCTGAACGTGATCGCTCCGCGGAAGGAGCAGCCATGAACGACCTCGACTACCGCGTGGCCCACCTGCGCGAACGCCTCGCGGGCGGGCCGCTGGCCGAACTGGGCGTGCAGGTCGCGGTGCACGGGGACTCGGTGCTGGTGACCGGCACCGTACCGTCCTCGCACTGCCGCGACGAGATCGGGCGGATCGTGGGCGAGACCCTGACCGGGCTCACGGTGCGCTGCGACCTGGTGGTCGCCGAAGCGTCGTCCCCCGACCAGGCGGAGGAGCTGGCATGATCCGCATCGCAGCCGTCGGTGACATCCACATGGGCCCCGACAGCCAGGGAGTGCTGCGGCCCGCGTTCGAGACCCTGCCCGACTGTGCCGACGTCCTGCTCCTGGCGGGCGACCTGACCCGGCACGGCACTCCCGAGGAGGCCCGGGTGGTGGCGCGGGAGGTCAAGGACCTGGGGGTGCCGGTCGTGGCGGTCCTGGGCAACCACGACCACCACGACGAGCGGCCCGACGAGGTCACGGCGATCCTCCAGGACGGTGGTGTCCAGGTGCTGGAGGGGCAGGAGACGGTGCTGGACTGCGCGGGGGGCCGGGTCGGCGTGGCCGGCACCAAGGGGTTCTGCGGCGGCTTCGCGGGCCGCAACGCCGGGGAGTTCGGCGAGCCGCTGATGAAGGAGTTCGTGCGCTACACGCGCCGGTCCGCCGACAGCCTGCGCACGGCGCTGGAGCGGCTCGGCGAGCAGGGCTGCGACGCGCGGGTCGCGCTGACCCACTTCTCCCCCGTGCCGGACACGCTGGCGGGCGAGCCGCTGGAAATCTACCCGTTCCTCGGCAGCTACCTGCTGGCCGAGGCGATCGACACCGCCGGAGCCGACCTCGCGGTGCACGGGCACGCCCACGCGGGCACCGAGCACGGTATGACCAGTGGCGGCGTACGGGTGCGCAACGTCGCCCAGCCGGTCATCGGACGGGCCTTCCACGTGTACCACCTCCAGGTGCCCGAGCGGGTGGCGACGGGCAGTTCCGCGGAGTCGGCGGGCTGACACCGCGCACCCGCGAGGCGGCGTGGCCGCACCTTTGGGCGCGGCCCGCTCCTGTCCGGCCGGCCAGCCGGCCGGCCGGGGCACGGGAGTCCCCGGTCCGGGGGGCGACGCGGGCCGCCCGCGGGTGCGGCCCGTGCCCGTCACTACCGCGTCAGTTGCCCCAGCGGCCCGAGGCGGCGTGGGTCTCCATCCACGTCGTGTACGGCGGAGCGGACCTCTCGCGCAGCAGCTCCCCCGCGACGGTGAAGTGCGGGGCCTTCTCCGGGCGCCGGCGGGCCTGCGCCACGATCTCGTCGGTGAGGGTGGTCGCCATCGACAGCCGCGGGTAGGCGGCGTGGATCCGGGCGCCGGTCTCGTCGTCGACGCATTCCGTGCCGATGCCGAAGTCCATGCCGGTCCCCTGGTGCACCAGCGCGCACAGCGGGCCGCGGCGTTCGGCGATCCCGGGCGAGGTGTGCAGCGCGATCGCCTCCCACACCGCGTCGACGTCCGGTGCCGGCAGGCCCTGCCCGGTGAGGAACTCGGCGGCCGTGTCGGCGCCGTCCACCTCGAACCGCTGGTGGCGGTCCCCGGCCTCGGTGAGCCCGATGTCGTGCAGGACGCAGGCCAGGAACAGCAGCTGGGGGTCGTAGTCACGGCCCGGGACGGCGCCTTCGTGGTCGGCGCGCAGGCGGGCGAACAGCCAGGCGCGGATGCTGTGGTTGGCGGTCGCCGTGGATTCCGTGTCGCGCACCAGTGCCAGGGCGCGGCGGGCGACGGGGGTGTCGGGGAGCGACGGGACGCCGCTGATCGTCTGCGTGGTCATGGCTCCATCGTCGGTGGGGACTTCGGGCCGCGACAGTGGCAGTATTGCCGCCGTGCGCGAGGAAACTGCCTATGAGCCGGCGGACGCCGGCGCCGGTGCCCGTGACGGCCGGGGGCACCGGGTCGCCGTGCTGGTGCTGGACGGTGTCCTGCCCCTCGACCTGGGAATCCCGGCCCAGGTCTTCACCGCGGTGCCGGGTGGCCCGTACGAGCTGACCCTGTGCGGGAGGTCGGCGGGCCCGGTGCCGAGCGCCGCCGGTTTCGACGTGACGGTGGCGGCGGGCCTCGAGGCGGTGCTCGGCGCGGACACCGTCGTGGTGCCGGGGTACGCACCGCACGACCGCGGGCTGCCCGCCGTCGTGCTCGACGCGCTGGCCGGCGCCCACCGGCGCGGCGGACGGCTGGTGTCCGTCTGCACCGGTGCGTTCGCGCTGGCCGCCGCCGGGGTCCTGGACGGCTGCGCCGCCACCACCCACTGGCTGTACGCCGACGACCTGGCCGCGCGCCACCCGCGGGTGCGGGTCGACCCGAAGGTGCTGTACGTCGACGAGGGGCGGGTGCTGACCTCGGCCGGTGTCGCCGCCGGTATCGACCTCTGCCTTCATCTGGTGCGGCGCGATCTGGGCGCCGCCACGGCCAACGAGGTGGCGCGCACCCTGGTCGCGGCGCCGCACCGGGAGGGCGGGCAGGCCCAGTACATCAGGCACCCGCTGGCCGGCGCGGCGGACACGACCACGCTGGCCCCGACCCGGACGTGGGCGCTCGGCCGTCTGCACGAGCCGCTGACGGTCCGTCAGCTCGCGGCCCACGCGCACATGGCGCCGCGCACCTTCGCCCGCCGCTTCGTGGCCGAGACGGGCACCACGCCGTTGCGGTGGCTCCTCACGGCCCGGCTCGACCGGGCCCGGGAACTCCTGGAGAGCACCGGCCTCGCCGTCGACCAGGTCGCCGAGCGGTGCGGTCTGGGCAGCCCGTCGAATCTGCGCCTGCACTTCCGGCGCGTGCTGGGCACCTCGCCCTCCGCCTACCGTGCGACGTTCGCGTCCCCCGAGCCCCAGGGAAGGCGCGGCCCCGTGGGACCGCCGGGCGCCACAGGGCCGAGGATGGACCGGTGAACCCGAACGCGCCCTCCCCCGCCGACGACCGCGAGCCCGCCGAGCACCGGCGTTTCGCCCACTGTCTGCGAGCGCTGGAGACCGTCTCCGAGGCGGACGAGGCCGGCCTGGTGGCGGCCGTGCTCGACGACCGGGACGCGCTGATGGCCGGCAGCGCGGTGAGCCGCCACCTGGACCGCCGGGCCGCCGCCCTGCTCGGTGGCCCCGCGTTCACCGCCTGGGCGCGGACCCTGGCCGGCGTGGTCGCCCGCAGCGACTTCCTCACCCGCAGGCTGCGCGAGTGGGTCCTGCTCCACTCGATCGTCCGGGGCGGTCCGTGGACCGCCGGTGAACTCGCCGGCGCCTCCGACTGGTTCCAGCGCACGGCCGTGGCCACGCCCGGCCTCACCGACCCCGCGGCTCTCGCGCTGCTGGCCCGTGACGGCCGCACCCGCCGGGTCCGCGCCGCCGCGAGCCGCCGGTTGCGGGAGGCGGGGAGGGCGCGCTGACCGCAGCCGGATCCCGCCCCTTTATGATCATGACCGTGGACTCCGTCGCCCTTCCGCTCATCGCACTGATCGTCTGCGTGGCCGTCTTCGGCCACGAGGCCCGGTTCTCCCGGCTCGACAAGCGCCTCGCGCGCCTCGAACGCAAGGTGGACCTCCTGCTCGGCCATCTGGACGTGGCCGTCGAGGACCCCGGGACGGACGCGGTGGCGGCACTCGCCCGCGACGGCAAGGCGATCGAGGCGATCAAGGAGTACCGGCGGGTCACCGGGGCCGGGCTGAAGGAGGCCAAGGACGCCGTGGACCGGCTCCAGGGGCGCTGACCCCGGCGGGTGCCCGCTCGCGGGGCGCCGAGGAAGTCGTGGCCGCGAGGTGTTCAGCCGCCGTCCCGGCCGGCGGTGAGCAGCGACGTCAGCCACTCCCGGCGGGCCTCCTTCGCCCGGCGGGACAGCCTGGCCCGGGGGACGAACTCGTCGAAGCCGTGGCAGCCTCCGGGCCACACGTGCAGCTCGCAGGGGACCCCGGACTGCCACAGGCGGCCGGCGTAGGCGACGGTCTCGTCGCGGAACGTCTCCGCGGAACCGACGTCGAGGTAGGCGGGCGGCAGGCCGGTGAGGTCCGCGGCACGCGCCGGGGCGGCGTGGGCGGGGATGTCCGGCGCCCCCGCGGCGCCGTCGAGGTGGGCGTTCCAGGCGGTGGCGTTGGACGTGCGGTCCCACATGTCCCGCCCCGCCATCTGACGGCCGGAGCGGGTGTCGTTGCGGTCGTCGAGCATCGGGGACAGCAGCATCTGGGCGGCCGGCGCGGGACCGCCGCGGTCCCGCGCCAGCAGGGCCAGGCCCGCGGCGAGACCGCCGCCCGCGCTGGTTCCCACCGTGATGATCCGGTCCGGGTCCGCGCCCAGTTCCGCGGCGTGCCGCGCGGACCACACCAGACCCGCGTAGCAGTCCTCCAGCGGTGCCGGGTGGGGGTGTTCGGGGGCGAGCCGGTACTCGACCGACACCGTCACCGTGTGCAGCGTCCGGGTCCACTCCAGCACGTCGGACATGAGGTGCCGCCGGCTGCCGGCGATCATGCCGCCGCCGTGCATGAAGTACACCAGGGGCAGCCGTGAGCCGGCGGGTGCGGCGGCGGGACGGCAGATGAGCACGGTGACGTCCGGGGCGCCGGCCGGCCCGGTGACCTCGCGTTCCTCCCAGACGACCTCCCCGCCGCACCGCAGGGCCTCGTCGCCGAGCGCACCGGCCCCCACCGCGGCGCGGACCGCGGGGACGTCCCGCGGGGTGAGCGGGGGCAGCTCGCCCAGCGCCTCCAGGGCCGCCGCCAGTTCCGGGTCGAGGGGGACGGGAGGCAGGTCCGCGGCAGGTGCGGGGCGAGCGGGCGTGGGGGCGTCGCCCGCGGTGCGACGGGTCATGTGGGTGCTTCCTTCCGGAGGTCCGTGTGGGTACGGGTGCCCGCGAAGGGGCTCACGGGTGCCTCCGGGGTTCGGCGCCCCGGTCGACGGGCCGGGTTCGTGCCGGGGCGGGTGCCGTGTCCACGACGGCGGTCAGGCGTCTGGCCAGCTCGGCCCTCCGGCGCGGGTCCAGACCCTTCACCCGGGCGGTACCGACGGTGGTCTCCGCCCCGTCGGGCCGGGTGATCGTGACGGTCTGGTTCCCCTGTCGGCTCTGCGCCCAGGCCACCACGACGGCGGCGAACACCTCGGCGATCCGGCCGGGCTCCAGCATCGCGACCAGCGCGTCGGTCACCGCGCCCGGGGCCCCGGGCGGCGGAGCACCGTCCGCGGTCCGGATCCGGCCGCGCAGCTCCGGCTCGGCGATCAGCCAGCGGCGCAGGTCGTGGCCGCGTTCATCCGCTCCCGCGTCGTCGCCGCGGACTGTGACGAGGATGCGCATGCCCCTCAAGGTAGCGGCGGGCGCGGGCGCTGTGACCGCGAGGACCAGCCGAATGGCGCGGCGGCCCGGGGCCGCCGCGCCAGGGGTGCGGAGCGGGGTGTGCGACCGGTCCGGCCGCCGGGTCAGGGGGCCACGGCGCGGCCGGTCTCCGGGGAGATCCTGCCGGAGCACAGCCCCTTGCTCGCCAAGGTCTGCGCGATGCGCGGAATGGCGGCGCGCGTGTTCGCGGACCACTCGTGCATGAGGATGATCTGCCCGTTGGTGAGCCGGGCGGCGGCCTGCACGATCGCGTCGGTGCTCGCGCCGTTCCAGTCCTGGGAGTCGACGTCCCAGATGATCTGGGAGAGGCCGTACTTGGCCGCCACCGACCGCACGGTCGTGCTGGTCTCGCCGTACGGCGGGCGGAACAGCCTGGGCGTGCCGCCTCCCGCGCCGGCGATGGCCTGCTGGGTCCGGGCGATCTCGGAGTCGATCTGGGACTGGCTCAGCTGGGTCAGGTGCGGGTGGGTGTAGCTGTGGTTGCCGATCCACATTCCGGCACTGGCCTGGGCCCGCACCTGCGCCGGGTTGGCGGCGGCGTACTGGCCCTGGTTGAACATCGTGGCCCGCAGCCCGTTCTGGCGGAGGGCGGTGAGCAGGGCCGGTGTGTGGGTGCTGGACGGGCCGTCGTCGAAGGTGAGTCCGACGTAGCCGGTGCACGCGGCGGCGTGGGCGGGGGCGGCTTCGGCGCTGAGGGTGAGGGTGCTCGCCACGGCCGTCGCGGCGACGGCCAGTCTCACGGCCGGGGAGCGTGGTGTGCTGGGCATGCGGGGTGGGTCCTCCTCGTCTGCGGTGTGACGTCCGCGGTGTGACCGCGGTGGGGGTGCGCCGCGGGCCGGGGCTGCCGGGCGCGGTGGTGACGGACGCTCAGCCGCTGACCGTGATGCTGGAGTTCCCGCTGCTCTGGTATCCCTCGGTGGCGAGGATCATGTAGTAGTTGAAGCTGCCCAGCCGCATGCCCGCGCGGGCCCACGCGTCGAAGTGGTTGCCGGTGGTGATGGTCCCGCCGGTCCTCCTCGACTGCCGGACGCTCCAGTACTGGTTGAAGGTCCTGGTGCCCTCCACCGAGGGGGCGTTGTACCGGGTCGTCTGGTAGATGTCGTACGTGCCGCCGTCGCTGGTGACCGTGCCCTTGTACGTTCCGGTCGGCCGGTAGTTGCCCCAGTTGTCGACGATGTAGTACTCGACGAGGGGGTTCGAGGTCCAGCCGTAGAGCGTCAGGTAGCCGTTGCCGGACGGCGCGAAGCTGCCCGAGTAGCTCACGGTCCTGCGTCCGCCGTTGCTCCACCCCTTGCCGCCGACCCAGTTGCCGCAGTTGGTCCAGTTGCTGCGGTAGCTGCCGCCCGACGCGAGGGTCATCGAGACCGATCCGCCGCCGTCGGTCCAGAACGAGTAGTAGTAGCCGTTGTGCATGCCGGTCTGGCTGGTGGTGAGGACCGTGTCCGCGTGGGCGGTGGCGGGCACCAGCAGGCCGGAAGCGGACGCGGCCAGCGTCAGGGCGCCGGCGCGGCCGATGAAGCCCCTGCGGCTCATCGAGGGGGCTGGGGCGTTCTCCATGCTTCCTCCAGGTGAGGGCTCGTGGCAGGCCGGCCGCGTGGTGGGCCCCGCGACGCCGGACGCGTCCGGGCACGGGCGGCCATGGCGAGATGAGGGAATGTCCGCGCCGTGCGGCGCGGTGGAGCCGCCTCCGCTGTCGGGAGGCTCGGTCGCTGGAGAGTATGTGCCCGGCTCGGGACGGCGGTCAATGACTCTGTTTCCGAAAGTCTCCCGAAAGTTCGCCGGAGATCAACCAGTTGACCCATCGAAACATTTCGTGGACTGACCGAGCCGGACCCTTTCCCTAGACGCCTGCCCGGTGAGAGCCCGTCGGCATGCCGCAACGCTCGCACAGAACTTCGAAACATTCGAAGCGGAAGGGCCGGGGATCCCTCAGCGGCCGGTGGCGGTGATGCGGGTGACGGCCTCCAGCGTGAGCTCCCGGTCGTGCGGTTCCCGGGCGAGTGCGCGGTGCAGGATCAGGCCCTCGATCAGGGCGTCCAGCTGGCGGGCCGTGCCGGGGTCGAAGTGCCTCTCCAGGTGGCGGCGGCTGCGCGCCATCCACGTGTGGGTGAGTTCCCGGAAGGCGGGACGGCGGGCCGCCAGGGTGTAGAGCTCCTGGGTGAGGACGAGGTCGCGCCCGCTCCCCTCGGACAGCGCGTGGACGAGGTCGGCCACCGCCGCCCTGGCCTGCTCACGGTCGGCCGACGGCGCCAGGTGCGCGTCGAACAGCGCCACCATGTGGTCGGTGAAGTGACGGAACGCCTCCCGCAGCAGTTCGTCGATGCCGCCGAAGTGGTAGGTCATCGACCCGAGCGGCACACCGGCGCGCGCGGCGATCTTGCGGTGGGAGACGCCCGCCACGCCCTCGTCCGCGATGAGGTCGAGGGTCGCGGCGATGATGCGCGCGCGGCGCCGGGGGTCGGTGTGTCCGGTGGCCACGGCGGAGGGTCACAGGTTCCGGACGGGCCGGGCGGGGTTGCCCAGGGCGACGACGTTCGCGGGCACGTCCTTGGTGACGACGGCACCCGCGCCGATCACGGAGTTGTCCCCGATCGTCACGCCGGGCAGGACGATGGCGCCGCCGCCGATCCACACGTTGTCGCCGATGGTGATCGGCCGGGCGGCCTCCAGCCTGTCGCGCCGCGGCTGCGGTTCGAGGGGGTGCGTGGGGGTGAGCAACTGGACGTTGGGGCCTATCTGGCAGTCCTCGCCGATGGTGATGGCCGCGACGTCGAGGGCGGTGAGGTGGTAGTTGACGAAGGTGCGCGCGCCGATCGTGATGTTGCTGCCGTAGTCGACGTACAGCGGCGGCCGCACGTGCGCCTCGTCACCCAGGGAGCCCAGCAGTTCGGCGAGGAGCGGCCGGGCGGCGCCGGCGTCCTCGGCGTAGGCGGCCTGGTAGCGGGCGGCCAGCCGTACGGCCTGCTGCTGCCGGCGGGCGATCTCGGGATCGTCGGCGATGTAGAGGTCGCCCGCGAGCATGCGTTCCAGGTGGGTGCGCGGATCGTTCGCGAAGTAGTCCATCGGCATGCGTACGATCGTACATTCGGAATGTACGATCGTACGCTCCCGTGCGACCCGGGCCCGGCCCGGTGCGGGCGGGCCTCCTCAGTGCTGGTCGGGGTCGGCCTCGTCCGCACCGCTGCCGGTGCGGCTCGGCTGGCCACCGCCGGTGGTGCCGTATCCGCCGGGGACTCCGGGGACGCTGTCCGCGTCCGCCTCCTCACGGCTGATGTGACGGACCGCCCGGACGTTGGGCCGGCGTTCGTCGTACGGGTAGCTGAACGGCTCGCTCCCGGCGCGCTCCTCCTCCGCCTGGCGGATTTCCGATTCGTGCTTCTTGTCAGGTTTCGTCATGTGCTGCGAGTAACCCGTCGGCCCGCCGGTATGCGGGGCCCGGCGCCTCAGGGCAGGGTGGCCGCGGGGGGCCGGGAGCGGAAGGTGCGCCGGTAGGTGTCCGGGGGGACGCCGACCGTGCGGCTGAAATGGCGGCGCAGCGTGGTGGCGGTGCCCATGCCGGTGGCCGCCGCGATGGACTCGACACTGTCGTCGGTGGTCTCCAGCAGTTCCTGGGCGTGGCGGATGCGCTGGGTGAGGAGCCACTGCAGGGGGGTGGTGCCGGTCACCGCCCGGAAGTGACGGCCCAGGTGGCGCGAGCTCATCCCGGCCCGGCGGGCCAGGTCCTCCACGGTCAGCGGCTGGTCGAGGCGCTCCATCACCCAGGGGAACAGCGCGGAGAGCGGATGGTTGCCGGGCGCGGGCACCGGGGTGGTGACGTACTGGGCCTGACCGCCGTCGCGGTGCGGCGGCACGACCAGGCGGCGGGCGAGGGCGTTGGCGACCGACGAGCCGTGGTCGAGACGGACGAGGTGCAGGCACAGATCCATGGCGGCGGCCTTGCCGGCCGAGGTGAGCACGCTGCCGTTGTCCACGTACAGGACGTCCGGGTCCACCCGCACCCGGGGGTGGCGGGCGGCCAGGACCTCGGTGTGCGCCCAGTGTGTCGTCGCGCGCATCCCGTCCAGCAGGCCGGCGGCGGCCAGCACGAACGCGCCGGTGCACAGGGAGACCACCCGGGCGCCCGCCTCGTGGGCGGCGCGCACCGCGTCGACCAGGTCCCCGGGCGGGTCCTCGTCGACGTCGGCCCAGCCCGGCACGATCACGGTGCCGGCGCGGGCCAGCCGGTCGAGGCCGTGGTCGGGTTCCAGCCGGAAGCGGCCGACCCGCACGGCGGCCGGCCCGCAGACCGTGAACTCGTACCAGGGGTCGGCCCCGCCCACCGGGGCGCCGCCGAACACCTCGTGGGCCAGGGACAGCTCGAAGTGCAGCATCCCGTCGGTGACGGCCATCGCGACAGTTCTCACGTCCGGAATTGTACGGGTCATGGCGTTCCGGACACTCGTGGCGGAGTGCGTTCCCTCGTGAGGATGTCCACGACAGACGGCAGCGGGCCTGCCGGTCGTTCCAGCACAGGAGAAAGCCATGGGTCAGGGACACGAGGTCGTGGTGTTCGGCGCGTACGGGCACACCGGGCGCTTCGTCGTGAGGGAGCTGCGCGAGCGCGGTTTCGTTCCGGTTCTCTCCGGGCGGGACGCCGGCAGGCTGACGGACCTCGCCTCGTCCGTGCCCGGACCCGCCCCGCGCCCGGCGTCCGTCGACGATCCGGCCTCGCTCGACCGCGCGCTGGCGGGCACCGCGGCCGTCGTGAACTGCGCCGGGCCCTTCGCCGCGACGGCCGGCCCCGTGATCGAGGCGGCACTGCGCGCCGGCATCCCGTACGTCGACGTGGCGGCCGAACTGGAGGCGATCGTCGACACGTTCACCCGCTTCACGGACCGC
This sequence comes from Streptomyces glaucescens, assembly GCF_000761215.1. Classification (GTDB taxonomy): domain Bacteria; phylum Actinomycetota; class Actinomycetes; order Streptomycetales; family Streptomycetaceae; genus Streptomyces; species Streptomyces glaucescens_B. The sequence goes on from NZ_CP009438.1 coordinate 464,237, forward strand.
GCCCGCGCCGCGGGGGCGGTGATCGTCCCCGCCATGGCCTTCTACGGCGGTCTCGGCGACCTGCTCGTCACCGCCGCGATGGGCGACTGGACGGAGGCCGACGAGGCGCACATCGCGTACGCGCTGAGCAGCTGGCACCCCACCGCCGGGACGCGTGCCTCGGGCGCGGTCTCGCGGCAGCGGCGGGACGGCCGGCGCCTGCGCTACGCCGACGGGCGGCTGGAGTACCGCCGGGACGCGCCCCCCACCGTGCAGTGGTCGTTCCCGGAGCCGATGGGCCCGCGGACCGTCATCGGCGAGTTCACCATGGCCGACGTCATCACCGTTCCCCGCCACCTGTCCGTCCCGGACGTGCGCTCCTACATGACGGTCGAGGCGGCCAGGCAGGTGACGGACCCGGACACCCCGCCGCCGTCCGCCGCCGACGAACAGGGCCGGTCCGACCAGACCTTCCTCGTCGACGTGCTCGTCCGGTCGGGCGGCAGTGAACGGCGCGCCGTGGCCGGGGGGCGCGACATCTACGCCGTGACCGCGCCGCTCGTGGGGGAAGCGGTGGACCGCGTCCTCTCGGGACGCACCAGGACGACCGGGGTCGCCGCGGCCGGTGCGATGTTCGACGCCCCGGACTTCCTTCGGGCGCTCTCCTCGCACGTCTCCTTCGAGCTGCGGCCGGCCCGTCGGCGGGCGCAGGCCGCGGACCGGTGATCCCCTGCCCCGCCCGCCCTCCGGGCGTAGGATGATCACTTTCCGATCAGCGCCGGCTCCGGCCACCCGCCCGAAAGGTCACCATGTACGCGATATCCCTCGGCGACGACGGTGCCGAGCTGCGCCCTCTCGAACCGTGGCGGGCGGAGGAGTTCCTGGCGCACGTGGACCGGGGGCGGGAGTTCATCGGGCGGTTCATCGCCCTGCCGGACGCGGCGGAGGACCTGCCGGCGGCCCGCTCCTTCCTCCAGTCGTACGCGGAGAAGACGGCGAGCGACACCGGGCGGATCCTCGGCATCTGGGCGGACGGCGAGCTGGTCGGTGGAGTGCTGCTGCGCACGATGGACGTCGGGCAGGGCACCGCCGAGGCGGGCTGCTGGCTCGAACCGTCCGCGGTGGGCCGGGGCCTGGTGAGCCGGGCCGTGCGCGTCCTCATCGACTGGGCCGTCGAGGAGCGGGGCATCCACCGGGTCGAATGGCAGGTCTCCTCGGCGAACGACGCCAGCATCGCCGTGGCCCGGAGGCTCGGGATGACCCGTGACGGCGTCCTGCGGCAGAGCTACCTGTACCGGGGGCAGCGGCACGACATCGAGGTCTGGTCGGTCCTCGCCCCGGAGTGGCGGGCGGCGCGGCGGGCGTCCTGACGGAGCCGGCCGCGCCGGGTCAGGCGCGGCCTCCGTGCGCCCGCTCCCGGGGTGCGGTCATCGCCCACCGGATGCCGGCGGTCACCGCCGTGCCGAGCGGGCGCACGCACAGGTCCTCGGCGACCGGCAGCCGGGGCAGCCACAGCTCGCGGGCGGCCCACTCCGGCAGGAGCGAGACGGCGGACGCGGCGACGGCCGCGTAGGGCATCCGGGCGAGGAGCGGGACGGGCGGGCGCAGCAGCAGGTAGCGCGCCGTGCTGCGTGCCTCGGGGGTCGCCCGCAGCTCGCCGCGGTAGGCGGCCAGCCGTTCGGCGAGTGCGGCGCGGTCGGCCGGCGGGTCGGGTACGCCGAGCGCGGTGGCGACGCGGGCCATGTCGGCGACGTACCCGTCGCAGCCGGCGTCGTCGAGGGGGTGGGCGCCGTGGCGCTGGTGGGCGCGGAGGAAGCTGTCGACCTCCGCGACGTGCACCCAGCAGAGCAGGTGCGGATCGGACGCGGAGTAGGCGAGGCCGTCGGCGGTGGTGCCGCGGACCCGCTCGTGGACGGCGCGGACCCGGTCGCAGGCCTCCTGGGCCGCGGCGGCGGGGCCGTAGGTGGTGACGGCCAGGAAGGTGCTGGTCCGCTGGAGCCGGCCCCAGGGGTCGCCGCGGAAGCCCGAGTGCGCGGCCACGGCGGCCATGGCGAGCGGGTGCAGCGACTGGAGCAGCAGCGCGGACAGGCCGCCTATGAACATCGAGGCGTCACCGTGCACCCTGCGGACGGGCCGGTCGGGGCCGAACCAGCGGGGGCCGGGTGTGCCATGGATGAGGGCGCGGTTCTCGGCGCCGTCCGGCCCGGCGACACGGGAGAAGATCGCCTCGCCCACCCGGTCGCGCAGGGGGGCGAGGTCGGGCCGGAGTCTCATCGGGCCGCCTCCTCGGGTCTGCCGCCACCGGGTCGGTCCGGCGCGTCCCCGAACCTTTGTCCGGCACGGACGCCGCCCAAACCGGGCTTGCGGCGTGTCCGCCTACAGTGGAACAAGTGCCCCACGCCGGGCCTTCCCGCGCCCGGGCGCCGACCGCGCACCACCGGCACCGATGGCACCACCGGCACCACTGGCACCACCCAGGCAGCAGCCCGCACCACTCGCACCACCGCACCGGAGCCCGTCATGTCCCACCCGTCCACCGTCCCGGACGACGACTCCGGCGCCCTCTTCGGCCTCGACGCGCTCGCGCCCGCCCCGGCCGGGCAGCGCCCGTCGTTCCGGGACTCCCCCACGGCCCGCCGGCTGCTGGACGTGCGCGAGATCCACGCCGAGCCCGCGGCGGCCGCCTCCCCGCGCGGCCGGCAGATCATCGCCCGGTTCCCCGGCGCCAGGGTGATCCCCGTGGACTCGCACTGGCGCATCCCCGGACTGCACGGCAACGAGGGCAACGTCGAGCGCTGGGTCCGCGTCAAGGGGGAGACGCTGGTCCTCGGCGAACGGAAGAACCTCACCACCCGCCCCAACGGCCGGTCCGCCGACTGGATCGCCCCCGGGCCGTCCAACGGCTGCGCCATGGCCTGCGCCTACTGCTACGTGCCCCGCCGCAAGGGGTACGCCAACCCCGTCACCGTCTTCACCAACATCGAGCGGATCATCGCCCACCTCGCCCGGCACGTGGCACGGCAGGGACCCAAGACGGAGCCGAACCAGTGCGACGCCCGGTCGTGGGTGTACGACATCGGCGAGAACGGCGACTGCTCGGTGGACGCCCTGATCAGCGACAACACCGCCGATCTCGTACGCGCCTTCCGGCAGTGGCCGACCGCCAAGGCGTCGTTCGCCACCAAGTTCGTCAACCCCGACCTGCTCGCCCTGGAGCCGCGGGGCCGCACCCGGATCCGCTTCTCGGTGATGCCCGGGGACGACTCCCGGCTGCTGGACGTACGGACCACTCCCGTCGCCGAGCGCATCCGCGCCGCCGCGGACTTCCTGGACGCCGGGTACGAGGTGCACTTCAACCTCTCCCCCGTGGTCGTCCGGCCCGGCTGGCAGGACGCCTGGGCGGAGCTGCTGAAGCAGCTCGACGACGAGCTGCCGCAGCGGGTGAAGCGGCAGGCCGCCGCCGAGGTGATCATGCTGACGCACAACCGGGACCTGCACGAGGTCAACCTCGGCTGGCACCCCCGCGCCGAGGACGTCCTGTGGCGACCGGACATCCAGCAGGCCAAGCGCTCCGAGAACGGCGCGCTGAACGTGCGCTACCGCAACGGCGTCAAGGCGCGGGCCGTGGACGACCTCCGCGCCCTGATCGGCCGCCACGCGCCCTGGCTGGACGTCCGCTACGCCTTCTGACCGCGCGGTTCACCGGTGGGCGCCTGCCTCGGCTCACGGTCCGACGCAGGCCACACGTAGGGCAGGTCGTCCGGCACTCCGGGGAACAGCTCGGCGTAGACCTCCCGGTCCTTGCGGACGAGCGCGGAGCGGTGGCTCTCGTGGAACGCCTCGTCGCCGAGCCAGGGCGGCAGCTCGCCGGCGGCCGCCAGCTCCTCCTGGTGCCGCACCGCGAGGCCCGGCCGGTGCGCGGCCAGACCCGCGACCAGGGACGCGGCGCAGCTGTCCTGGTGGCCCTGCTCCCGCCAGGCCCGGCAGATCTCCAGGCCGTACCGCACGAGGGCCTCCTCGTACCCGGACCACATCCGTACGGCCGGGTGCCGGCGCCAGCCGTAGCCGGGGACGGTCAGGCCGCGCAGCACCTGGAGCGCCTCGACCCGCTGCTTGCCCAGCCGACGCCGGTCCAGGAGCAGAGCCGTCCGCCGGAAGTCGGGGTCGGGCAGGAACGTCTGCATCGGTCAACGCCTTCCTTCCGTCAGCCGGACGGGCGCCCGGGATCCGTGCGGACCGCGGTTTCGTCGGCGCGGCCTCCGGCCCCCAGGGGCCCGGTGTGGCGGAACGCGGGCTCGGACTCCAGCGCCGGCAGGTGGCGGCGCGACACCCGCAGCACCACGGGGGGCAGCGCCGCACGCGTCACCTGGACCAGACGCAGCCAGGCGGGGACGTACACGGTGGGGCGGCGCCGTTCCACGGCCCGCCCCAGCCGGGCCGCGACCAGCTCCGCCGGATAGACGCGCCGAGCCGGCGGCGGCATGTGACCGCGCAGCTCCCGCAGCACCAGGTAGTGGTCGGCGTCGCGGATCATGTCGGTGTCCGTCCAGTTCACGTAGGCGATGCCGACGGCCACCCCGTGGTGTGCCTCCTCGGCCCCCAGCGCGTGGGCGAAGGCCTCCACGCCCGCCTTGGAGGCGCAGTAGGCGCTCATCAGGGGCGCGGCGCCGAAGGAGGCCAGTGAGCCGACCTGGAGGTAGTACCCGGCGGTCTCCCGCAGGTCCGGCAGGAACGTCTGGGCGGTCAGCGCGCTGCCGGTGAGGTTGACGTCGATCACGCGGCGCCAGCGGTCCGGGTCCGCGGTGGCGAAGGGGCCGCCCTCCGCGATCCCCGCGTTCGCGACGACGGCCGAGGCGGGGCCCAGCCCGGCCCGTATCCGCCGGGCGGCCCGGCGCAGTTCCGGGCCGTCGGTGATGTCGGCCTCGTGCGCCACCGCCGGGCCCGGCAGCGACCGGGCCACCGCTTCCAGGGCGTCCCGCTCGTGCCCGAGCAGGGCCAGCCGGGCACCGCGCCGGGCGAGGTCCCGGGCCACGGCCGCGCCCAGCCCGCGGGCTGCTCCGGTGACGACGACGGTGCGGTTCTCCAGTGGGCCGTGCGTCATGGGGACCCTCTCCCCTCGTCGTGGGACCCCGACGGCGGGCCGGTGTTCCGGGAGCACCTGCCGGGGCGCGGGTTGCGCCGTCGGCGGTCCCCGGACCGGGTCGCCGACGGCGGGGGTGGGCGGGTCGCCACCGGCCGCGGCCCGCGCGATCCGGGCAGGCCCCGCGTCACGGCGCGGGAACCCGCGCACGGGACCGGCCGTACGCGGACCCGCGCTCGCGTCGACGGCGCCCGGTACGGGCCCGTCCGCGTCCGCCGCGCGTCCGCGTCCGCCGCCCGCCCGTACCCGACGTGCCGGGGCACGGGAGTGCGGCCACCTCGGCCGGGCCGCGCGGGGCCCTGGGCCGGGGCGGCCCGCGTGGGGTGCGGGCCGGTCATCGTCTGCGGCCCGTGCGGTCTCGGCGGGCCAGGACGCGCTGGGCGCGGGCCCGCCCGGGCGGCAGGCGGCGGCGCAGGGCCGCGCGGGCGGCGTTGGCGCCGGGGGCGCCGTGCACGCCGCCGCCCGGGTGGGCGCCCGCGGACGCCAGGTACAGCCCGGTGACGGGGGTCTCCGGGCGTCCGGTGCCGGGCAGCGGCCGGAAGAAGAGCTGCTGGTGGAGGGCCGTGGTGCCGCCGTTGATGGCGCCGTGGTGCAGGTTGGCGTCGAGTGCCTCCAGGGCCGGCGGGGCGAGGACGCGGCGGGCGCGGATCAGGGAGCGGAAGCCCGGGGCGAACCGCTCCACCTGGCGTTCGACCCGGTCGGCCATGATCTCCTGCTCGGCCGGCCCCCAGGCGCCGGTCAGACCTTCGTCGCCCGCGTCGGAGGCGACGTCGAGCGGCACGTGCGTGTAGGCCCACGCCGACTCGGTGCCCTTCGGCGACCGCACGGGATCGGCGGTCGTCATCTGGCCGAACAGCGCGAAGGGGCGGTCCGGGACCTGCCGCATGGCGATCTGCGCGGCGAACCTGGTCAGCTCGTCCACACCGTCCGCGAGATGAACGGTGCCGGCCCGCGCCGCCTGCTCGGCCCGCCAGGGCACCGGCCCGTCGAGCGCCCAGTCCACCTTGAAGGTCGCGAAGTCCCACTGGAAGCGCCGCAGGTCCTCCAGCACCTGGCCGGGCAGGTGCTCCGGCCGGACCAGGCTGCCGTACAGGGCGGGCACGGACACGTCCGCGAGGACCGCGCGCCGGGCTTCGACCGCCTCCCCGCCGGCCGTGCGCACCCCGACGGCCCGGCCGCCCCGGACGACGATCTCCTCGACGCGGTGCCCGCAGCGCACGGTGCCGCCCCGGGCGAGCAGCCGCCGGGTCAGGGCCTCGGTGAGGGCGCCCGCGCCGCCCACCGGCACGGGGAACCCGTACGTCTGTCCGAGCATCGACATCAGCCAGCCGTAGCCGCCGCTGCCGGCCGCCTCGGGGGCCAGGTCGGCGTGCAGGGCGTTGCCCGCGAGCAGCAGCCGGCCGCCGGCGCCGCGGAACTCCTCCTCGCCCAGGCGCCGCACCGGCAGCACGAGACTGCGGGCGAGCCGCAGCCCGCCCGCGGCACGCAGCCGTACGGCGAGGCGGGCACCGGCCCGCACCGGGGGGAAGGGCGTGAACAGGGCGTCCAGCAGTTCCCCGCGGATGCGCTGCCACACGTCGTGCAGCCGGTGCCAGGCGGCGCCGTCACCGGGCGCGAAGGCGTCCACGGAAGCGGCCGTGGCGTCGACGTCCCGGTCCAGGACGGCGCAGCTTCCGTCGCTCAGCGGGTGCGCCAGCACGTGCGGCGCGTGGCTCCAGCGCAGTCCGTGGTCCTCCAGGCGCAGCCCCGACACGACCGGGGAGGCCGCGGCCAGCGGGTAGAAGGAGCTGAACAGGTCGTTGACGAACTCGGGGTCGACGCCGCGGTCGTGGCGCACGGCGCCACCGGCGTCCTCCTGTTCCTCCAGGACCGTCACGCTCCAGCCCGCGTCGGCCAGCAGGTTCGCCGCGACCAGTCCGTTGGGTCCGGACCCGACGACCACCGCGTCAGGCATGCTCACCTCCGGGCGCGCCGGCGCTCGTGCGCGCGCTGCGCCCGTCCGTGGTGTCCCGTGTCCCGGTGCGGGCTTCGGCCTCGCAGAGCCGGGAGAGGCGGGCCAGCATGGCGCGGTGGCGCAGCTGGATCATCGCCTCCGTGCCCACGTTGTGCAGCAGGCCGCCCGCGCCGCGCAGCGGGTGCTCGTCCACGATGACCAGGCAGTCCTCTCCCCACGGCCGTAGCTCGATGGCGATTCTGGCGGTGCCCAGCCAGCCGGCCTTCGCCTCCAGTTCCAGCAGGGTCCCCTCCTCGCAGCGCCGCACCACCGTCTCGTTGGTCAGCCCGACCGGTCCGATCCGCACCTCGTAGCCGATCGCCGCGTCCTTCTGCGGCCAGTGGCCCCGTACGGGCCGCGAGCTGGAGGTGCCCACCACCCAGTCCGCGTAGCGGGTCCCGTCGGCGAGAACGGCCCACACCGTTCCCGGGCTGGTCCTGATGAGACAGTGCCGCACCGCCATGGTGTTCTCTCCCCGGCTCGGGTTACGAGTGTCCGACATCGCGGAGTGCCCCTCACCGCCCGGGTGAAACGGGGCCGGCCCGTCGGGCCCGCTCCCCGCCGGGGCCGCCGCGGCGAGCCGGAACGCGGCTGACCGCGCCGGACGGCCACGGCCCCGCCGCTCGGGCGGGGCGTCGCCGGCGCCGTCGGCCGCGGCCGCGTGTCCTGGGCCCTGCCCCGGCGGGCGGCTCCGCCGGCGGGCCCCGGGGGTCAGGCGACCGTCAGGACGATCTTGCCGGTGGTGCGTCCCCGCTCTCCGATCCGGTGGGCCTGCGCGGCCTCCTCCAGCGGCAGGACGGTCTCGACCACCGGCCTCAGCGCGCCCCGCTCCACCAGGGCGGTGATCTCGCGCAGGCCCAGGTGGTCCGGTTCGACCAGCATCCAGGTGGCCCGCACCCCGTCCGCGGCGGCGGGGACGTCGTCCGGGCCGGGCAGGGTGATCAGCAGGCCGCCGGAGCGGAGCACCTTCAGGGACCGCTCGGCGGTCTCCCCGCCGAGCCCGTCCAGCACCACGTCGACGTCGGACACGACGTCCTCGAACCGCACCGCGCGGTAGTCGACCACCTCGTCCGCGCCCAGCTCCCGCACCAGGTCGTGCTTGGCGGCGCTGGCCGTGCCGATGACGTGGGCGCCGCGCGCCTTGGCGACCTGGACCGCGAAGTGACCGACTCCGCCGGCCGCGGCGTGCACCAGCACCCGCTGCCCCGGGCGCACGTCGGCCGCGTCCACGAGGGCCTGCCAGGCGGTCAGCGCGGCCAGCGGGAGGGCCGCCGCCTCCACGTGCGTGAGGCCCGCCGGCTTGGGCGCGAAGTGCCGGGCCGGCGCCACCACGTACTCGGCGTACCCGCCGGCCTGGCGCGGGAAGAGGGGCATGCCGAAGACCTCGTCACCGGGACGGTGGACGCTCACGCCCGGTCCGACGGCCTCGACCGTGCCGGACACGTCCCAGCCGACGGCCGGTACCGCGCCCCACTCGATGAGGGCGCCGCTGGCGCGCGTCTTCCAGTCGACCGGGTTGACGCCGGCCGCGTGCACCCGCACCAGGACCTCGCTCAGTCCCGGCTCCGGCCGCTCGACCTCGCGCTCGACCAGGGCCTCGGGTCCGCCCCACTGCTCCACGACCACCGCACGCATGATGTCTGCCTCGCTTCGTCTCGATCGGGTCGTCGCCGGGAGCCTTCCCCGGCGACCCGGTCCACGATGCGGTGTCCGGGGCCGCCGTGGTGTTGGCCGTACGGTCACCATGTGACAGGATCCGGCCATGCGCGCAGTGCACGACCGGACGGCGGACGACGAGCGGGACCACGTCGAGGGGCCTCCTCGGCGTCACCGGATCGCGGTGCTCGCCCTGCCGGGGGTGCCGCCCTTCGAGCTGGGCATCCCCTCCCGTGTCTTCGGCAGCGTCGAGGACGCCGAGGGCCGCCCGCTCTACGAGGTCACCGTCTGCACCGCCGACGGCGCGCCCGTGCTCAGCGATGCCGGATTCACCCTGCGCCCCGCGGCGGGGCCGGAAGCCCTGGCCGTCGCGGACACCGTGATCATCCCGCCCACGCACGCCATGCCCGAGCTGGGCCGCGGCGGCCCGCTGCCGCCCGAGGTCACCGCGGCCATCGCCCGCATCCGGCCCGGCACCCGGCTGGTGTCCATCTGCTCCGGGTCCTACGTGCTCGCCGCCGCCGGGCTGCTCGACGGCAGGCCCGCGACCACGCACTGGAACCTGGCGCCGGAGTTCCGCAGCGCCTACCCCATGGTCAAGGTCGACGAGGAGGTGCTGTTCGTCGACGACGGTGACGTGCTGACCTCCGCGGGTGTGGCGGCCGGTGTCGACCTGTGCCTGCACATGATCCGGCGGGACCACGGCGCCGCCGCGGCCAACCGGGCCGCCCGGATGTGCGTCGTACCGCCCTGGCGGGACGGCGGGCAGGCGCAGTACATCGACCGTCCCGTGCCCGAGCCCACCGTCAGCGGCACCAGCGCCACCCGCGCCTGGGCACTGGAGCACCTCGGCGAACCCCTGACGCTCGCCCGGCTCGCCGAGCACGCCCGGATGAGCCTGCGCTCCTTCACCCGGCGTTTCCGCGACGAGGTCGGCATGACCCCGGGTCAGTGGCTGACCGCGCAACGGCTGGAACTGGCCAAGCAGTTGCTGGAGACCACGGACTGGCCGGTCGACCTGGTCGCGCACCGGGCGGGTTTCGGCTCCGGCAACTCCTTGCGGGCGCACATGAGGACGGCTGTCGGCATCTCCCCCGCCGCCTACCGCCGCACCTTCAGCGCCCAGGGCTGACGGGGCCCCCGGGGCCGCCGCGGCCACGCCTGCGCGGGCTCCTGCGGCTCCGGGGGCGGGCCGGCGCCGGCGGCGCTCAGATGCCGAACTCCGCCGGGGAGAGGCCGAGTGCACCGCACGCCTCGCGGACCGCCTGCTGCTCGTTCATGTCGAAGTGCCCGTCCGCACCGGCGACCACGATGCCGGTCTGGATCACCGCGCGGGCCTCGGCGGGCTTCTTCGCGGCCTTCGCGATGATCTGGAGGGCCTCGGCCCTGCCCGCCTCGAAGTTGCCGAGCAGCCGGTCCACGTGCTGGTTGAACCGCTGGCGCAGCTGGTCGGCCGGGAAGTTCTGCAGCACCTCGTTGGTGACGATCAGTTCCTCCACGCGCTGTCGCTCCGCCGGGTCGACGTGCCCGTCGGCGACGGCCACCAGCGCGCACATCGCCATGCTCGCGTCCCGGTAGGCGCCGCTCTTCAGCTCGGTCTTGACCGAGGCCAGCTGGGACTTGAACAGCCCGATCAGCTGGGCCTTCGATCCCCCGGAGGAGGAGCCCGCCCCATGGCCCTGCCCGCCGTGCGGCGCGTGGCCGCCGCTGGTCTGGCGAGCGCCCTGCAGCTGCTGCAGGTTCTTGGCCTGGTCCTTGATCCGGTCCCACATCGCCACTGGTGCTACCTCGGCTTCTGTCGCTGTTCGTCGCGGTCGTCGGTACGCCGTACGCCCGGTCAACGCTCGCGGGAGCCGCGGGGTTCCCCACGGGTGCCGTCGGCGGCCGGTGCCGTCGCGGCCCGTACCCGCGGCGGTCCGTTGCCGTCGGCCGTCCGGGGGCCGCCGCCTCACTCGACCGGCCAGGTGTGCGCGGGGGCGTTGAGGTGCATGTAGTCGAGGTACTGCCGGGTCATCCGGCGCAGCGCCTCGTGCCGGCTCACCTGGGGCCGGTCGTGGAGGTGGTGGAACATCTCCGACTGCCACACCGCGCCGTTGCGCCCGCTGACGCACCGCTGCTCGATGACCCCCAGCAGCGGCTCACGCCAGGCCGCGTCCATGCCCGCCTGCTCCAGCCCGCGGTGCGCCAGGGGCAGCAGGCGCCGCAGCACCAGCTCGGTCACCGGGACCTCGCCCATCCCCGGCCAGTACAGGTGGGCGTCGATCCCGTGCCGGGCCGCGGTGTGCAGGTTGTCCTCCGCCACCGAGAAGGACATGCGCGACCACACCGGCCGGTCCTCGTCGACCAGGGCGCGGGTGAGGCCGTAGTAGAAGGCGCCGTTGGACAGGATGTCGGCCACCGTGGGGCCCGCGGGCAGCACCCGGTTCTCCACCCGCAGGTGCGGCACGCCGTCGACGACGGCGTAGACCGGGCGGTTCCAGCGGTAGATCGTCCCGTTGTGCAGGGTCAGCTCGGCGAGCCCCGGGATCTCGCCGCGGTCGAGCAGCGCCTGCGGGTCCTCGTCGTCGCACAGCGGGAGCAGCGCGGGGAAGTACCGCACGTTCTCCTCGAAGAGGTCGAAGACGGTGGTGATCCAGCGCTCGCCGAACCACACCCGGGGGCGCACCCCCTGCACCTTGATCTCGTCCGGCCGGGTGTCGGTGGCCTGTTCGAACAGCGGGAGCCGCGTCTCGCGCCACAGCTCCTTGCCGAACAGGAAGGGAGAGTTCGCCGCGAGGGCCACCTGCACCCCCGCGACGGCCTGGGCGGCGTTCCAGTAGGGGGCGAACTCGTCCGGGGACACCTGGAGGTGGAACTGCGTGCTGGTGCACGCCGCCTCCGGCGTGATGGTGTCCGCGAAGGTCTCCAGCCGCTCGACGCCGTCCACCGAGATCAGCAGGTCCTCGCCGCGGGCGGCGAAGATCTGCTCGTTCAGCAGGTGGTACCTCGGGTTCTCGGAGAGCGCGGCCGGACCGACGTCCTTCTGCTCCAGCGTGGGCAGGATCCCGACCATGACGAGGTGCGCGCCGATCGCGGCGGCCTTCTCCTCCGCGTGGTTGAGCGCGTCCCTGATCTCCCGCTCCCAGGAGTCCGGGCCGCCCGCGGTCAGCCGCCGCGGCTCGATGTTGATCTCCAGGTTGAACCGGCCCAGCTCACTCGACCAGGCCGGATCGGCGATCGCCTCCAGGACGTCCGTGCTGCGCATCGCGGGCTCGCCGGAGGCGTCCACGAGGTTCAGCTCGATCTCCAGGCCGACCTGCGGCCGCTCGAAGTCGAAGCGGGACTCGCGCAGCATCCGCGCGAACACGTCGAGGCACTCGTGCATCTTGTGCCGGAACCGGCGACGGTCCTCGCGGGTGAACGCCATCGCCGGGACGTCGCGTCCCATACGGCCCTCCCGAGTGTCCTCGGCGCGCAGTGCTACCTTCAGCGTCCCACTCCCCCGCCGGGCCAACCACCGCCCCGGCGGGTCGCGCGCGCTTCCCCGCCGGGCTGCCCGGCGCCGTCAGGAGACGGGTTCGCGGAGGGTGCCGAAGCCGGTGCGGGCGACGTACTCCGCGAAATCGCGGGCGGGCCGGCCCAGTGCCTCCCGGACGCCGTCGGTGACCGTCGCGCCGCGCTCCTCGCGGATGTGCCGCAGCAGCACGATCAGCTCGTCGGCCACGGCGTCCGGGTGTCCGGCGGCGGCGAGGTCGGCGCGGTACTCGTCCTCGGTGACCGGGACGAAGCGCAGCGGCCTGCCCGAGGCGCGGGCGATCTCGGCGACGGCGTCCCCGAAGCTGAGCGAACGGGGGCCGGACAGGACGTAGACGCGTCCGGCGTGTCCGTCCTCCGTGAGCGCCGCCGCCGCGACGTCCGCGAGGTCCGCCAGGTCGACGAACGCCTCCCGTCCCTCACCGGTGGGCAGCCGCAGCTCGCCCGGGCCGGCCAGCGGGGAGGCTATGAAGTCGAGCTCGGTGAAGTTCTGGGCGAACCAGGTGGGGCGCAGGACGGTCCACTCCAGGCCGGACGCCTGTACCGCCCGCTCGGTGGCGAGGTGCTCCTCGCCCAGCTCGGCCCAGACCCGGGCGGACAGCAGCACCAGCCGCCGTACCCCGGCGCCGGCCGGCCGACGGAGCACCGGGCACTGGCCAGGGCGGGGGGCGGGGCGTGAAGGCGCCGGCGCCGCCTCCCGGGTGCCTGCCGGGCGCCGGGTTCGTCAGCGCGCGCCCCACACGCTGAGCTTCCAGACGTCGCCCGCCTGGTGGATTCCCGGGTCCTCGGTGTCGTGGTCGCCGGACCCGTAGGGGTCGGGGTCGTCGATCACGAAGACATGGGCGCCGGACCCGGGGACGCGGTAGCGGTGGACGTCCCCCGAGAGGTCGTCGGGCTCGACCGCGCCGCCCAGGGAGAGGACCGCGGACCGCAGCTCCTCGAAACGGACGCGGGCCGCGAACCGCCCGTACGCCCGTTTCAGGGCCGGCGGCACGCACGGGCCGTGGACGAGACGGTGGATCTGCACCCCGATCCCGAAGCAGGACAGGGTCCCGCCGGACTCCGCGAAGGAGACCTCCACCAGGCCGTAGTCCCGCCGCAGCAGCCCCCGGCCGGGGTCGTCGAGGTGGTCCGTCCCCAGTGCCGCTGTCCAGGCGCCGGGGGCGGACCCGAGTCCGGTGCCGAGGACGGCGCCGCGCGTGGCGACGTGGGCGTAGAAGTCCAGATCGGACACCCGTCGATCTCCTTGGTGCCGTGCGGTGGGGTGCCGTCGGTACGCCGCGGGGCCCGCTCCGCCGGTGTGACCGGCGGAACGGGCCCCGCGGGTGCCGGTTCAGGCTCCGGGACGCCGGCTCAGGTCCGTGCCGAACAGCTTCAGCAGCTCGGCCTCCACCACCGGGGTGAGCGCCTCGACGAAGCCGTCCGCCAGGTGTCCGTAGTCCCGGTACACCATGGTGTTGCCGACCACGACGGGGCAGTTGCCGGACGGGGCGCAGACCCAGTCGTAGGGGTCGATGACCGCCACGTCCTCGGCGGCGGCCGCCGCCCGGATCGCCTTGGTGACCTCGGGCTTGGGGTCCGCCTCGGAACGGTCCCGGGCGCACGAGCCGAGGCTGTCCGGGTGCGCGACCGCGCAGTCCACCGCGTTGTTCTTGGGCCACGGGGTGTCGAGCAGCGTGAGCACCCGGGTGCGGCCCTGCTGGAGCTTGCGGTAGGTCTCGGCCTGGCCCTTGCCCCAGGCCTGCGCCATGTCGCCGTCCCCGTACAGCTTCGCCGAGTTGGAGCTGGACGTGATGACGAGTTCGGGCTCCATGTCGAGGATCTTCTCGAGGGTGGTGGCCCGCCAGTCGTCACAGGTGGAGTAGGGGCCGCCGTTGTACTCGATGGTGATCTGGGCGACCTTGCAGGCGTTCTTGGTGAACGAGTAGAGCCGCCAGTGGTGCTTGCGGGCGATCTCGTCCAGCGCGGGGAACCACTGGGCGACGTGTGAGTCGCCGAAGAGGACCACGCTGCGCTCGGCGTCCTTGTCGCCGTACAGGCAGGGCTGGGTCTGCACCGTGTCGGCCATGGTCAGGGCGCAGTCGTCGGTGTAGACCCGGGACCGCTTGTAGGCCGTGTCGCGCATGCTCGGTTCGAGGTTGGACGGCAGCTTGTCCACCCGCTGTTCCAGCAGCTCGACCAGGGCGGCACGGGGGTCGGACGCCGCCGCGATGGTCGCCTTGGGGCTGGGCCGGGCGGCGCCTTCGTCCAGGGTGGGCGGGAACTGCGTGGCGACCACCGCCAGGGCGGCCGCGACGGCGGAGAGGCCCAGGCCCAGGGAGAGTCCCCGGGCCGCGTGGGCCTTGAAGGCGCGGTGGAAGCGCATCGGGTTCTCGACCAGGTGCAGGGTCAGCCAGGCCAGCGGGATGCCGCACAGCGCGGCGATCAGCCGCAGCGGCCCCTCGTGCTCGCCGAAGCCGGCTGCGGCGGGAACGATGATGATGAGCGGCCAGTGCCAGAGGTACCAGGCGTAGGAGATGCCGCCGATCCACACGGCGGGGCGCAGCGCGAGGACCGCGCCCGCGCCGTAGCGGCCGGCCGCCGCGCCTCCGGCGAGGACGGCGGCGGCGCCGAGCACCGGGATGAGGGCGTTGTGGCCGGGGAAGCGGGTGCTCTCGTCGAAGACGACGGCCGAGTAGCCGATGGCGGCCAGCCCGGCCCAGCTGAGGACGGCCGCGACCGGGCGCGGGATGTCGTCGAGGCGGTGCGCGGCCAGCGCCAGCAGGGCGCCCACCGCGAGCTCCCAGATGCGGCCCTGCGAACCGAAGTAGGCCCAGGAGGGGGAGGTCTCGGTGAGGTGCAGGTTCAGGGCGAAGGACGCCGTGGCCAGGGCCAGCAGCGGGATCGCCAGGAGGGCCCGGCGGCGGAAGAGCTTGAGGGCGACGATCAGGACGATGGGCCAGATCAGGTAGAACTGCTCCTCGACCGCCAGCGACCAGAAGTGCTGGAACGGCGAGGGCGGCACGTCCGTGTTGAAGTAGTCGGTGCCCGCCTCGGCGAGGCGGAAGTTGACCACGTACCAGGCGGAGGCGATGGCGTCCTTGGCGTAGTCCGCGAAGCGCAGCGGGCCGAGGAAGAGCCAGGAGCCCGCCAGCGTCGCCAGCACGACGAGGGTGGAGGCGGGCAGCAGGCGCAGCGCCCGGCGGGCGTAGAAGCGGCCCAGCGCGATCCGGCCCTCGCGGCTCCACTCGCGGAGCATCAGCGAGGTGATCAGGAATCCGGAGATCACGAAGAAGACGTCCACGCCGACGTATCCGCCGGCCACGGACGACACCCCGGCGTGGGAGATGGCCACGAGCGAGACGGCCACCGCGCGCAGACCCTGGATGTCCAGTCTGAGTCCGGCGCCGCCGGCCGCCGGAGCCGGCCGGTTTCCTCGGTCCCCGGGAGCGCCGTCCCGTGGTCTCGGGACGGCTGGGACGTCTTCGGAAGTGGGCCGCGGGGGCTGCGCTAGGCGGCGGACGGGCACCGTCTGGATCTCCTTGCTCTTGGGGCGTCACCGAGACGTCACTCACGCCTGCGGAAGGGTCCGGGGCTCACGGCCACCGGATCTGCTGACGCCGGTGATCGCCCCGGAGCCGGACGATCGAACCTACCGTCGACCGGGTCCGCGCTCGATGACGTTGCTATCACATGGTCATAACAAACGGACAGTTCGGGTTGGCAGCGCCCGGCGACCGCGCTATGACGAATGACGCAAAGAAGACATAGACGGCGTTGTTTCCCTTTGGGGTCCCGGCCCGGGCCGGGGTGGTGCTCCGGCGCTCCGGGCGGCGGGGCACCACCCGGCGCCCGGAGCGGGACTTCCCGGTCTCAGCCCTCCTTCCACACCAGCGCGGTCACCACCGCCGACACGACCGTCACCGGCGTCTGCTGGGTGTTGAGGAGCCGCACCCGCATCGCCCGCCCGGCTCCGAGCCGCTTCACCAGCGGCACCACCGCGAAGGAGTCGCCGCCGGTACCGACCAGTTCGTGGATCGGGTGGTCCTGCACCAGGTCGCTGCCCTCGGACTCGGACATCCGGATCTGCACGGTCCGCCCGGGCTCCAGACCGCTCACCCGCAGGCTCAGGGACCCGGAGAAGCGGCAGGCGCCGCGCACCCACACGCTGCTCCCGGCGGGGTGGTGGCCCAGCTCGTCGGTCCACTCCTGGGTGAACTCGACGGAGTCCCAGGCGCCGGAGCCGAGACGGTAGGGTTCGGCGGTGCCGAGGTTGACGTAGTACGGCATGGGGTCCTCCTGTGCGGTGCCCTTGGCGGCGGCGAGAACGGCGGTCATCGGAAAGGCCCCGGGGTCGCCGTGCAGGTTCTCCGGGACGTGCTGGTGCCCGCAGTGCCCGCTGAAGTCCCTCCACGCGCCGGGGGACATCCGCACGCCGTTGCCGGCGCCGTACGAGCCGGGGTAGGCCTTGAAGGTCCGTCCCGAGGTGAGCGGCACGCCGTGCCGCTGGTGGGCCCAGCGGGCGAAGGCCCCGAGGTCGCGGATCACCCAGTGCGGCAGCTCCGGCATGTACAGGTGGGGCGTCGACCCCCATCGGCGGTGGGTGGCCGGGTCGCAGGTGCCGACCACCTCCACCTGGCACACGTTGAGCGTGTTCGTTTCCACGCCGCCTGCGTTGTTGACCAGGGCGCGGCTGGACACGTCGAAGTCGAAGTGCTGGTACCAGACCAGCCTGTTGGCCGCGAAGTCGGGTTTGGCGGTGAAGTTGGGCGCCGACGCGCCACCGCCGTAGGCCGGCAGTGACGTGCCCTCCGTGGAGTGCCAGACGATCGTGTTCGTCCGCATCGCCGTACCCGGGAAGTCGTCCTGGTACCAGTAGGCCGTCGAGGCCCCGGGGTACTTCTGCGGGCCGGTGCTCATGCCGCGCGCTCCGGCCGTGCGGGACGGACCGGCCGTGCGGGGTGGCGGGAAGTGGGGCCAGGAGTGGGGTCCATGGTCAGCCTCCGATCAGGTGGTGAGCCAGCCACGCGAGGAATGCGCTGATGACTGCGATACCGGGGGAGACTGGGCGCGTACAGGGTCGATCCGGCCGCTCGGGGGCGGTATTCGGACGCGGTGTCGCGTTCGAATCCACCGTTCTACGACGCCGGGTCGGTCGCGCGGAAATGCCGGGCGGCACGTTCCCCGGCCCGGCGGACGGCACGCCGATCGGCCGGACGCCGACGGCGCGGGGGCGGCCTTCCTGTACGCCGGTGGGGCGGGGTGCCGCCTTCCTGTAGGCGGTGGGGCCGCGGGCGGCCTTCGTGTACGCCGGTGGGGCGAGGTGCGGCCTTCGTGTACGCCGGTGGGGCGGGGGACGGCTTCCCTGTACGCCGGTGGGGCGGGAGGAACCCTCGCCGTCACCGACGGTGCGGGGAAGCCTCTCCTTGCACCTCGACGGGGCGAGCGGCCGCCGGGTGCTCACGCCCGCCCGGCGGGCCGCCCGGACGGCCACGGCCCCGGCGATCGGCACGGCGGCGCCCGGCGTCCCGCCGGGCGCGCGCCGGTGCCACCTCGTCAGGCCCGGCGCACGGCCGCGCAGTCGGCCTCCGCCCTCGCGGGGGGCGAGGACCACGGAACACGCGTGGTCCCGGGGCGCGCTCAGGCACCCCGGGACCACGTCCGCCCGCTCCCCCGTCGACCGGCCGGCGGCGCACCGCCTCAGCGTGCGTTCACACCCGCTGCCACAGCGCCGGCGCGTTCGGCGGCTCCCAGCCGGGCTGGGCCTGGTGACCCTGGAGGCAGCGGTATCCGGCGCCGCCGTAGGTGACCGTGTCGCCCGGCTGGTAGACGGTGCCGGCCGCCCAGGTGCCGCCCGGCTCGCCCGGGTCCTCCGGGTCCTCCGGGTTCTCGGGACCCGTCGTCGTCCTCAGGGTCAGGCCGTAGTTCTGGAGCAGCGGGTTGATCGGCTGGAAGTACGTCGTGCCGCCGCTGCTGCAGTTGCCCGAGCCGCCCGAGGTGACGCCCTGCGCCTGGCTGCCCGAGATGTACGACCCGCCCGAGTCCCCGGGTTCGGCGCACACCGAGGTGCGGGTGACGCCGGTGATGGTGCCCTCGGGGTAGGTGACGCTGGTGTTGTGCTGCTGCACGGTGCCGCAGTGCCAGCCCGTGGTGGAGCCCGACCGGCACACGGACGCGCCGACCGGCGCCTGGGTGGAGCCGGTGACCTGGACGTTCTGCCCACCCGCGCCCTTGACGTACGGGGTCGCGGTCCACTGGGAGTTGACGGCCACCCAGGCCATGTCGCGGCCCGGGAAGACCGAGCCCTGGAAGGTGCCCTGCGCCACCCGGTTGTGGCCGGTGGTGCTCGCCCCGGCCCGGCCGCAGTGCCCGGCGGTCGCGTAGCCGTGCTGGGTGCCCTTGGTGACGGGGAAGCCGATCGAGCAGCGTCCGCTGTTGTTGATGTAGTACGCCTCACCGCCGCGCAGGTCGTACAGCGGGCGGGGCCGCTCGGCGGTCCGCTCGACGCGGGCGAGGGCCCGCTCGACTCCGGCCGCCGCCAGGAAGGCACGTGCCGCGGCCGGGCGAACGGCCCGCACCACGACGCTGTTCGAGGGCACGTCGACGTACCAGACCGGCACGTCCGCGCCGGCGTGCCGCCCGGCGGCCCGGTCCAGGCGGGCCTTGGCCGCGTCCAGCTCGGCGAGGGAGTGGCGGACGACCGCGGCCCGCGCGCCCCGCGCCTCGATCAGGGACACGTCGCCGGCGTCGGTCGTCGCCACGGTGAGCGTGCCGGACTCGGCGCCGCGCACCCAGGCGCCCGCGAAGTCGCCGCCCAGGGCGGCGCCGAGGCGGCCCGCGGTGGCGCCGGCCTCCGCCTCGTTGGCGAGGCGCCGCTCCGCCTGCCGCCGGTCCAGGCCGAGGTCGCGCTCCATGGCACGGAGCAGCGCGGGCGGGGCGGCGTCGGTGCGCAGCGTCTGCGCGGCGGAAGTGGTGGCGGCGGCCGGCCCGGCGCTCGCGGAGCCGCTGAGCCCGGCCACGAGCAGGGCGGCCGTCGCCACCACGGCGGCACCCGCGGCTCTGGCCCGGATGTGTCGTCGGAGCATGGGGAGGTCTCCTCGGTTCGGGTCTCGCTCGGTGGGGAGATGCCGAAACCGTAGGGACGGCCGGCCGGCCCGCAGAAGACACCGGTCGGCCCTCTCCCCGGCGTTATGGAAGGCGGCCCCGGCGTCGGCGGCCAGGCGGCGGCAGCCCGGCGGCGACGCGGCGAGGCGCGGTGCCGGGAGCCCGGCAGGACCCCGAGGGGGCGCCTCCTGCCGCTGGGGCCTTGCGTTCGGATCAGCCCGGCTTGAGGTCGGGAGCCTCTCGACCGACCCGAGCGGGGTCTGGTGCGGCTGCAAGGCGGAGGAGGGAGCCGACGCGGAGCGTCGGCGACCGACGACAACGCCGCGGATGCGCGTGCCAGGCCCCGCGACGCCGGGGTGATCCCAACGACAGGCACTAGCTAGGACCCGCGGTGCGCCGCGAGCCACGCGGTGTAGCTGTCGCTGCGCGCCGCCACCCTCGTGTGCGCCGCCCGCGCCTGGGCGAGCACCGTGGCGGCGGTGTCCGCGTCCGGTGTCCCCGCGTGCCAGCCGAGCAGATGCCGCCAGGCCAGGGGCGTTCCGCTGAGCGGCCGGGTGACGATTCCCGGGGCGGCCGGGAAGGTGGCGCGGCACAAGCCGATCGCCCTGCCGACCTGGACGAGGTGCACCAGGGAGGAGGTGTCCGTCTCGTACATGCGGTGCGGTGTGAAGCCGGCGCGGGCGCAGGCCGCGGTGAAGCAGTCCCCGAAACATCCGTCGCCGGGCACGCAGGCCCACTCCTCGTCGGCCAGCTCGCTCAGCGCGATCTCGGGCGCGGTGGCACGGGCGTGGCCCTCGGGCAGCATGACGAAGACGGGGTCCACGGCGATCTCCCGCCAGACCAGGCCCTCGGCGCCGGGCGGTGCCGCGGAGCCGCAGGTGCCGGCGAGGGCGAAGTCCAGCCGGCCCTCGGCGAGCTGGTCGGCCAGCTGCCGTTCCGACCAGGAGGTGCAGGTGGTCACGCGGGCGTCGGGCACCGCGTCGGCGAGCCGGTCGACCAGGGCGCCGAGCAGCGGGCCGTGGGTGCCGCCGAGCCGCAGGCAGGCCGAGGCGCGGGGGGTGCGGGCGAACCGGGCCGCCTCCTGCTGGAGTTCGGTCACGGCGGGCAGCACGATGCGGGTGCGTTCGAGGACCAGCTCGCCGAGTGCCGTGGCCCGTACGCCGTGCCGTCCCCGCTCGAACAGCTCGCCGCCCAGCGCCCGCTCGATCCGTTTGAGCTGTGCGCTCAGCGCGGGCTGCGCGAGCCCCAGCGCCGTCGCCGCCCTGGTGAGGCTTCCGGCGTCGGCGATGGCCCGGACCGTTCTGAGATGCCGCAACTCCAGCTCCATGAGGGGAGCTTGCGTCGGCGGAGGGACGGGGGCAAGAGGTTGGTGCAGACCAGTATCCGCGCCCCCGGTTCCGGGCCCGTCGCGTCAGTCGCCGCCCCCGCCCCCGCCGCAGGACGAGCCGCCGCCGCAGGACGAGCCGCCTCCACACGACCAGCCGCTCCCGCCGCTGTCGCCGCTCCACCAGGAACGGCGCCGCGATGAGCGGTTTCCCCCGCGTACCGCCGAGAGGACCACCGCGATGAGGACGATGCCCAGGATCGCCACGTACTCCATGCTCTTCACCCCGTTGCCGTGCGTTGTGATGTGTGCCGGAGCATGCCCTGCGCGATCACCGGCCCAAGCTCTTCTTGAGCAACTTCAGAGCTTGGCCGCGCGCATCGCCCGGGCCGCCCGAGCCTCACGTTCGCGGAGCGCACGGGGGATCCGCGGGCCGCCGTCGCCGTGCCGGTCCCGCGGGCGGCTGCCGGGGCCACGCGGGAACCGCGTCCGCCGTGCCGCCGCCGGAGGGCCGCGGGGCCGGCGTCCGGGTCACCCGAAGCGTCTGTGGTCGTCCAGGACCGCGTCGATCACCGACAGGCTGCCGGCGGCCCGCTCGTCCCGGGGACCGGCGCACTCCGTCAGGGTCAGCAGGGCCTTCCACAGGGCCCAGCCCCTGGCCCGCGCCCAGGTGCCGTCGTCCTGGCCGACCGCCCGGCGGAACACCTCGCGGCTGTCGTCGCGGAACATGGTCCAGGCGATCACGAGGTCACAGGCCGGGTCGCCGACGCCCGAGGTCCCGAAGTCGATCACCGCCGACAGCCGCCCGCCGGTCACCAGCAGGTTGCCGGCCGCGATGTCGCCGTGGAACCACACCGGCGCGCCCCGCCGGCCGGCGTCGAGCGCCGCCTGCCAGACCTCGGTGGCCCGCGCGGTGTCGACACGGCCGTCCAGGGCCGCGATGCAGCGGCGTGTCTCCTCGTCGTAGTGGGCCGGCGACGCGCCGCGGTACCAGCTGTGCGCCCCGGCGAGCGGACCGCCCGTCGGGTCACAGCGCTGGAGGGCCAGGACGAACCCGGCGACGTCGGCGGCGAACCGCGTCAGGTCGCCGATGCGCCGGGGCGCGGCCGTCTCACCGGGCAGCCAGCGCCGGACGGACCAGGGGTGGGGATATCCCTCGCCCGGGGCTCCCCTGGCCAGGACCGTGGGGACGGCCACGGGCAGGGCGGGGGCCAGGCGGGGCAGCCACTCGCACTCCTTGTCGACCGCGGGCGCGTAACCGGCGGCGGTGGGCAGCCGGACCGTCATCTCGTCACCGAGGCGGTAGGTGCGGTTGTCCCAGCCGTCCCTCTCCACCGGCACCACCGGCAGACCGCTCCACTCGGGGAACTGAGCGGCGATCAGACGCTTCACCAGGCCGGCGTCGATACCGGCACGCCCGTCCGGCGCAGTCGGGACCATGCGCCGATCCTGACGCCTGGCGGCATGCCGGACAAGCGAAATAACGTACCGGCGTACCGACGGAGGTGGCTGCCGGGCGGAGCGCCGTCCCGGAACGGCGAGCGGGCGGTCCGCGGCGGCTCCGTCGGGCGGTGGGGCGCGCGGTGGCTGCTACCGGGCCGCCAGGTACCCGAGCGCCACCGCCGCGTGCAGGGCGGCGCCCGTGGCGAGGGCCGGCTCGTCGAAGACGACCCGGTTGGAGTGGCAGTCGGGCGCGTTCTCGGCGGGGTCGCCCGGCCGGCGGGCGCCGAGGAAGACCATGGTGCCGGGTACGCGGCGCAGGACGTACGAGAAGTCCTCCGCGCCCATGAACGGCTGCGGCAGCCGGTGGACGCGGTCCGCTCCGAGCAGGCCGGCGGCGGTGTCGCGGACGGCCGCCGCGACCGTCTCGTCGTTGACCACGGGCGGATAGCCCTCGATCAGGTCGACGTCCACGGTGGCGCCGTGGGCGGCGGCCACGTGCCGGGCGACCCGGTCGATGCCCTCGCGCACCCGGTGCCGGGTCCGCGGTGTCAGGGTGCGGAAGGTGCCGTGCAGTTCGGCGGTCTCCGGGATGATGTTGGTGGTGGTCCCGGCGCGGATCGAGGCGATGGTGATCACGGCCGGGTCGAAGATGTCCACCGTGCGGGTGGTCAGCGTCTGCAGCGCCTGGACGATCTCGCAGGCCACCGGGACGGGATCGAGGGACACGTGCGGCGCCGAGGCGTGGCCGGACCGGCCGCGGACGGTCAGGTGGATCTGGTCGGAGGCGGCGAAGGTCGGCCCGGGCCGCAGGTGGAGGGTCCCGCTCTCGAAGCGCGTCGTGACGTGCAGGGCGAACGCCGCGGCGATCCGGGCGCCGTCCGGGGTGTCCAGCAGCCCTTCGTCGATCATGTACTGGGCGCCGCCGTCGCTCTCCTCCGCCGGCTGGAACATGAAGAGCACCCGGCCGGCGAGTTCCGCCCGCCGCGCGGCCAGCAGCCGGGCCGCGCCGACGAGCATCGCCGTGTGCAGGTCGTGTCCGCACGCGTGCATGGCGCCGGGCACCTCGGAGGCGAAGTCCAGGCCGGTGTCCTCCTGCTGGGGCAGGGCGTCCATGTCGGCGCGGAGCAGTACGGTGGGCCCGGGCCGGCCGCCTTCCAGCACCGCGGTGACGGAGCTGAGCCGCTCCCCCGTCCCGACCGTCAGGCCCAGGCCGTCGAGTGCGGCGAGCACGGCCTGCTGGGTGTGCGGCAAGTGCAGGCCCAGCTCGGGCATCCGGTGCAGAGCCCGTCGTACGGCGACGATCCCGGGGAGCAGTGCACGGGCCTCGGCGAGCAGATGTCCGGGCGTTGCGGTCACCGCGTCCTCCTGTCGGGCGCTGTCCGGCGGGCGGGGCGTCGCGCCGGCCCGGTGACGAGTGCCCGCGCGAGCGGCTGATCACTCGGAACCACCGGGGTGGCGGCCCGTGCCCGTCACCGTCGCCGGGGCGCCGTGACGGCGGTGCCGGCGCACCGGAGCCGGCTCCCGGAGTGTCACTCCTGCCGGACGTGGGGTTACCCGGAGTATGTACCGGGCGGTGACCGCCGTGGGACCATCTCGGACGAGGAAAGTCGAACGTATGTCGACTTCCGTCACCGGCGCGGACCGACGTCCGGGAGGCTGCCCGTGCTGCGAAGGACCCTGACGGCCGGCGCGGTGATCGGCGCGGTGATCGGCGCGCTGCCGGCAGAGGCGCGGCACGACCGCCGGCCCCCGCGGGAGCAGCGGGACGAACCGGGCGAACGGGAGCTGCCGGCCGTCCCCGTCCCCCGCCTCACCGACCGGGACGGGCGGGTGCTGACCCTGCGCGGCTGGAACGTCGAGGACAAGGCGAACCGGGGCGACAAGGCCCTGTCGGCCATCACCGAGCGGCACTTCCGCGACCTGCGGGCACAGGGCTTCGGTTTCGCCCGGCTGCTCGTGTTCTGGGACGACCTGGAGCCCCGCCCCGGGCGGTACAGCACCGCCTACCTGAGGAAGATCGATCGCGTACTCGACTGGGCCGCGCGCAGCGACGTCAAGGTCCTGGTCGACGCCCACCAGGACGTGTTCGGACCGGCCTTCGGCCACCGCGGGGTGCCCGAGTGGGCGACCCGGACCGACGGGCTGCCGTTCACCCCGCACCCGGACGACTGGTTCGCCGAGTACTTCGAGCCCGCCGTCCAGCGCGCCTTCACCCACCTCTACGAGGATCCCGACCTCCGGCGCGCGCAGGCCGGCGCCTGGCGCGTCCTCGCCGGTCACCTGGCCCACCACCCGGCCGTGATCGGCTACGACCTGATCAACGAGCCGATGGGCGAGCTGCGCGAGGGGGAGGACCTGCCCGCGGCCGCCCGCCGCATCGAGCGGGACCAGCTCACCCCGATGTACAACCGCCTGGCCGACGCGGTCCGTTCGGTCGACCGGGACGCCTGGCTGTTCGTCGAGCCCACACCCGTCGTGGGCGAGGGCGTGCCGACCGGCCTCGGACGCATCGACGACCCGAAGGTGGTGTACGCGCCGCACTTCTACAACACGGCCATGGAGGCGGGCGCCGACTACGATCCCGGCGCCGGGTGGATCGAGGCGTACGAACGGGCCGTGGTCGAGTATCCGCGGAAGTACGGCGTGCCGGTGGTCGTGGGCGAGTGGGGTCCGCTGAACAACGCGCTGCCCAACATGGGCCGCTTCTACCGCGACGCCATGGCGTCCCTCGGCCGCTACACCTCCGGCTGGGCGGGCTATGTGTGGTGCTACGGCGGCGGCTACTGCGCCCTCGACGGCACCGGCGCCTTCCGCACCCACAAGGAACTCACCGCCGAGCCCTACGCCGCGGGCGTGGCGGGGACCGTCGCCTCCGCCTCGTACGACCCGCGGGCCGGCGTGTACCGGCTGGTCTACCGGGCGGCCCGGCACGGCTCACGGCTGTCCGAACTGTCCCTGCCGCCGGGCAGCTGGCGCGCCACCGCGTCCGGCGCCACGGTGGTGCGTACGGCGGCGGGACGGGCGTGGGTGCTGGCGGCACCGGGCCGGGAGGTGACGGTCACCGTCCGGCGTGGCTAACCGTCCGGGGCGGGGACGGACGAGTGCCGCCGTCGCCGCGGCCACGCCGGTCCGGGCGTGTGCGCGGCGACGGACGGGGCGGGAGCGGAAGCCGGCCGGGGCACCGCCCGGCTCCGCGTCCCGCGCCCGGGCCGCCGGTGTGTCACCTGCGCCAGAAGAGGTGGTGGGTCACCCCGCTCGGGCTGGGCACGACATCCCGGTGGTAGCGGTCGAGCAGTTCGTCGGGCGACTCCCAGAGCCGCGCCCCGGAGCCCAGCTTCACCGGCGAGACCGCCACGTGCAGGGTGTCGACGAGACCTGCGTCGAGGAACTCCCGGATGGTGGTGGCGCCGCCGCCGAGGCGCACGTCCTTGCCGCCCGCCGCCTCCCTGGCCCGGGCGAGGACCGTGGCCGGATCGCCCTCGACGAAGTGGAACGTGGTGTCGGAGAGCGTGAACGAGGGGCGCCAGTGGTGGGTCATGACGAACACCGGGGTACGGAACGGAGGCTCGTCGCCCCACCACCCCTGCCACGCGTGGTCCTGCCAGGGGCCGCGCTGGGGGCCGAACTTGTTGCGGCCCATGATCTCCGCGCCGATGTTGCGGGCGTAGTCCCGGGTGAAGTAGTCGTCGAGGCCCCGGCTCCCCCCGGGGTCGGTGCGCATCGGCCAGCTCGCCGTGGCACCGGCCCAGGCGAACAGCTCACCGGGATCGGCGTGGCCGAACGGCCGCTCCAGGGTCTGGTGCTCGCCGGCGCCGTAGCCGTCGCTCGACACGTTGAAGTTCTGCACTCTCAGCAGCTGGGTCATCCGGCTCCTCCTGTGATCGACGGATCGATGGATCGATGGATCGATGGGAATCGACCACAGGTGGACTGCCGGAGCAGCGAGAACTCATCGCGCCGCCCGCGACGTCCTGCTCGCCCGGGCACCGGCGGGCGCGCACGGGACCTGACCGCGGGGGGCGGACACGGCGCGCCGGCGGGCGGGCCGGCCTCAGTCGGCGGACTCGCCCGCCCTGGCGAGCGGCCGGACGGCGCGCTGTCCGCCCAGCAGCCGCGCCGCCTGGAGCCGGATGCGCTCGGCGGCCGTCCGGGCCTCCGCCACGGCGTCGCCGCGTTCGCGCACCAGCTCCTCGTAGATCGGTATGCGAGCTCCCTCGCCGGCCGTGCGCCGCACTGGACGGGTCCTTTCCGTAGTCACGCGAATGCGCGGAGCGCCGGAACGCCCCGCGGACAGCGAGCCTTCTGCCCGCATCGGCGTCCTTCAATCCCGCTCTTCCGGCCGCCGCGCTCCCGGCCGCGGCCGGACCGGCCGTCCGGGCGCCCGGAGGAGGTGCGTGACAGACTGTGCCGATCATGTCCCGCCAGAAAGGTGACGACTCCTATGTCCAGGGTCGAGCTGACCACTAACTTCGGCCGCATCGTGCTCGAGCTGAACGACGCCGAGGCACCCAAGACCGTCGAGAACTTCCTGACGTACGTCCGGAACGGGCACTACGACGGGACGGTCTTCCACCGGGTGATCGACGGCTTCATGATCCAGGGAGGTGGCTTCACCCAGGAGATGTCGCAGAAGCCCACCCAGGCGCCGATCACGAACGAGGCCGACAACGGGCTGAAGAACACCGCCTACACCGTCGCCATGGCGCGCACCGGCGACCCGCACTCCGCCACCGCGCAGTTCTTCATCAACGTGTCGGACAACGCCTTCCTCGACTTCAAGGCGAAGAACCCGAACGGCTGGGGTTACGCCGTCTTCGGCAAGGTGGCCGAGGGGCAGGAGGTCGTCGACCGGATCAAGCAGGTGCGCACGGGCAGCAAGGGCGGCCACCAGGACGTGCCCCTGGAGTCCGTCGTCATCGAGGCGGCCAAGGTCATCGGCTGACCCCGGCCACGCCGGCGGACGGCCGCCCCGCCCGGGGCACGCCGTCCGCTTCCGCGCGGAGACCGCGCGCAGTTCGCGCTCAGCCGAGCCCGCCGTGCGCCGGGGCCCTCTTCGGTCGACCCGCCCGCCGTGCGCCGGGGCCCTCTTCGGCCGACCCGCCCGCCGTGCGTGCCGGGCCCTACCGGGTGAACCGCAGCGGCAGGCTCCGCGGGCCACGGATCAGCAGGCCCGGGCGCCACATGATGGCCGCCGGATGGATGTCCAGGGCGATGTCGGTGCAGCGGTCCAGCAGCGAGCCGATGGCGATGCGTGCTTCGAGGCGGGCCAGCGGGGCGCCCAGGCAGTAGTGGATGCCGTGGCCGAACGCCACGTGCCCGCGGGCGTCCCGGGTGATGTCGAAGCGGTCGGGCGAGTCGAATCGCGCGGGGTCGCGGTTGGCGTCGGCCAGCGCGACGAGGACCAGTTCGCCGCCGCCGGGGACGACCGTGCCGCCGATCGTCACCGGCTCGGTGGTGAAGCGGTACGTGGGGGTCTCGACGGGGCCGTCGTAGCGCAGCATCTCCTCGACGGCGTTGTCGATGAGGGACGGGTCCGCGCGCAGGGCGGCCAGTTGGTCGGGGTGGGTGAGCAGGGCGAGGACGCCGTTGGAGATGAGGTTCACGGTGGTCTCGTGGCCGGCGACGAGCAACAGCCAGGCCATGCCGAGCAGTTCCTCCGGGGACAGCCTGTCGCCGTCGTCGTCCGCGCCGTGCATCAGCGCGCTCATCAGGTCGTCCCCGGGCTGCTGCCGCCTGACCTCCAGCAGCGTGGTGAGGTACCGCGCCATCGAAGCCGCCGCGGTCTTGCGGACGGTGGGGTCGGTGGCGCCGATGGCGTCGTTGGACCAGGTGCGGAAGGACTCGCGGTCCAGGTCGGGGACGCCGAGGAGTTCGCAGATCACGGAGATGGGCAGCGGGAAGGACAGCGCCTCGACGAGGTCCGCGCGCCCGTCCGGGGCGGCGAGCATACGGTCCAGGAGCGCGTCGGTCGTCTTCTGGATGCGCGGCGCGAGCCCTTCGACGCGGCGGGCGGTGAACTCCCGGGCGACCAGCTTGCGCAGCCGCGTGTGGTCGGGCGGGTCCGCCCTCAGCATGTGCGGGCCGGAGGAGACGGCGTCCAGGGGCAGTGCGGGCGACGCGTTGCTCCAGTCCTTGGAGAGCCGCGGGTCCGCCAGCGCGGCCCGCCCGGCTTCGTAGCCGACGACGAGCCAGGCGATGGCGCCCCCCTCCGGCATCCGGATCCGGTGCACCGGGCCCTGGGCGCGCAGCCGGGCGTACACGGGATAGGGATCGCGGGTGAACGACTCACCGAGCGCGGACAGGTCGACGACGTCCATCGGGTACCACCTCACTGTGCGGGATTCGGCGCTGTGCACATCGTGCGCCCTCACCCGGGCACCCGCCGACGGCAATACCGGCCGGTTCGAGCCAAGTTGCGGCCGGGGAGGCAGCCGGGGGCGGTGGTGCCGGCGGGCCGTGGGAAGCCGCCGTCGGCGCACCGCGCCCCTGGCTGCGCCGCGCGCTCAGCCGCCGGCCCGCACCGAGATGCCGGCGATGCGTCCGTGCGCGTCGAAGGCCACCTCGACCGCGTCACCGCCCGGCAGTTCGGCGACGATCCGCTCGCCCTCGGCCCGCTGGGGCACGCCGTGGTGGTCGAAGTAGCCGGCGACGACCCGCCGGGGCGCGTGACCGATCAGGCCGGCGCCGGTGAGCAGCGTCCGGGGCAGTGCGACCGGGTCGAGGGCGGCGCGCGGCACCTGGGTGTCGTCGGGCAGGAAGTAGACCTGCGTGGCCGGCCCCGCGGGCACGCCGATGTAGCCCGGCGCCCCGGCCACCCCCATGCCGGTGAAGGCGAGCAGCTCGGCGGCGCGCCGCGGGTCGTCGAAGCCGGACAGCGCAAGGACGTCCGCGGTCAGCT
This sequence comes from Streptomyces glaucescens, assembly GCF_000761215.1. Lineage (GTDB taxonomy): Bacteria > Actinomycetota > Actinomycetes > Streptomycetales > Streptomycetaceae > Streptomyces > Streptomyces glaucescens_B. The sequence continues at coordinate 493,266 of NZ_CP009438.1, forward strand.
CGGGGATGCCGTGCGCCCGCCCGTACCGTTCCACCGCGGTGGCCGGCGCGACGACGTCGGTGCCCCGGAGCCCCGGGTTGGCCCAGCCCCACATCCAGGACCGCTCCTCCATGTCGTACGTGCCGAGCACGGCGACCCGCAGCTCCAGCCTGCCCTGCCGGTACAGGCAGGACGGCAGGTCCGCGGTCCAGGGGCCGTCGGGCAGGAACTGCGTCAGAGCGTCGAGCTGGGCCGCGCCCCAGGCGGCATGCCGTTCGGCTTCCAGGAGAAGCGCTTCGCTGAATCCACTCACCATGCCCCGACCCTATGGGGCCGCCCGCGCCGCCCGCCGGCCCGGGGGTACACCCGTCATCGGCCCACCCGCCCGGCACTGCCGGCGCCGCGGCGAACCGCTTCGCCGGCGGAAGGCCGCTCGGCCGGGGCGGCGTCGCGTATCGCCCTGGCGGTGACGGCCGGGTCGTAGCCGTCGGGCACCCCTGCGACGAGGACGATGTCCCCGGCGATGTGCCGGGACCGCAGCGGGGCGATCTCCTGGTAGGCGGGCGAGTCCCACCACGCCCGCGCCTCGTCGAGCGAAGGGAAGCCGATCACCACGACCGCCCCCGGCCAGTTCCCCTCCTTCGTCTCGTGCCCGGTGCCGTGCACCAGGAAGCGGCCGCCGTACGGCGCGAAGGTGCCGGGGATGCGCTCGATGTACTCGGCGACGTCCGGGTGGACGACCGTCTCGTGAAGGTCGGCGATGGCGTAGGCGGTCATGGTGCGTCCTTCCGGTCGGTGCGGCCCGTACGTGAAGGACCTTGTCATGCGGACGCAGGGTGGTCGATTACCCGGCGGGTAATCGTCCCGGCGTCCCGCGCGCAGGGGTCCGGTCACCGGCATCGGCGTCGCGGGACCCCGGCGTGCGGGTTCACCGGCCCACGAGGTCGCGGTCCGTTCCCCCGGGGCCGGGGAGGAGGATCATGTGGCCGCCGTGGTGGAGGGGGGTGTCCAGGCGCAGCCGGTCCGCCTCGGTGGCGGTGGCGGCGTCGACGAGGTGGACCTCGCCGTGGCCGCCGCGGGTGACGGCGACCCAGTCGGCGTCCGGTGACGCGGCCACGGCCCGGCGCTGGACACCCTCCCACGGGGTGCTGCCGCGCCGGGGGGCGCCGTCCATCGCGGGAAGGGTGACGCGACGGGTGGTGCCGTCGGTGCCCAGGAGGATCAGTTCGTCGCCGTCGGGGTGGATGCGGGCGAACGCGGTGTGGGCGCGGGCCAGGGCGAGCCGGAAGACGAGCCCGGGGCCGAGCCGGGTCCGGGTGGTGGTGTGGGTGTCCAGGTCGTGGCGCCAGGCCTGGTTGGTCCACTCCGGCCAGCGCAGCGGGTCCGCGGGGCCGCCGCGCAGGGTGGACCACAGGGCTCGCCGGCGCGGGTCGAGCCGCAGGTACCAGCCGCGGGCGGGCGCGTCCCACGGGATCGGCGGTTCCGGCACCAGCCGGTCGCCGTCCCGCCGGGCCCGGTGCACGCCGTCGCCGGTGGCGGCGAAGACGCGGGCGTGGCGCGGGTCCTGGGCGTCGCCGTGTCCGTCGTCCGGGAGGGGCAGGCAGGCGTCGGGGGTGACGGGCGGGCAGCCGGGCGGTGCGGCGAGCAGGCCGGCGACGGGGTGGACGGCCAGGGCGCCGGGTTCGCGGTGACGGAGGACGACGAGCGGTTCTCCGGAGCCGAGCACGGTCACGCCGGGTTCGCCGACGCGGGTGCGGACGCGGGCGGTCTCTCCGGTGGTCAGGTCGACGACGGTGAGCAGGTCGGACCAGGGCGCGGTGTTCCTGCCGAGTCCGGTGGTGACGGCCACCCATCGCCCGGTGGGGTCGGCGGCGAGGTGCTCGGCCGGTACCGCCACGGGTATGGCCGCCGCCACCGGCCGCGGGCCGTACGGATCGAGCACGAGCAGTTCGCCCCGGCGGTCGTCGACGCAGGCCACCCGGCCCTCGGGCAGTGTCAGGAAGCCCGCGTGCTCGGAGAGGTGACGGCCCGTCAGCCGGGCCGCCTCGGTGCCGTCCGGCACGGTCACGAGGTGGACGCACCCTTCCACGTGGTCGGAGACCAGGAGCAGCGGTTCGTTCGTCATCGGCGGTCCTCCGTCGGCACATCGAGCATGACTGAAAATGATTATCATGTATGGTCGGTGCGTTTCCGGACCACGAGAAGAAACGAGGGCACCGATGCTGCGCTCACCCTTGAGGGCCATACGACGCGGACTGGCCGCCGTCGTCCTGGGTTCCGTCCTGGCGGGATGCGGCGCCACCGCCGGCACCTCCACCGAGGGCGAGGCGAAGGCCGGCGCCGAGACCGAGGCGACCGATGTCAGGGTCGAACCCATCGAGGAGACACGGCGGCTGACGGACGCGCGCGGCGTGACCGTCTCCCTGGAGCGGCGGCCGGAGCGCATCGTCTGCCTGGTGGCGCTCTGCGACGACATCCTCACCGAGCTGGGCATCGTGCCCGTCGCCACCAACAGCCGGCTCCTCGCCCACCCGGAGTTCCTGGGCGCCGAGAAGGCCCAGCAGGTCGACATCGTCCCCGGCGGCTTCATCGCCCCCGAGGTGGAGGCGATCCTCTCCCACAAGCCCGACCTGGTGATCGGACTTGAGGACACCCACGGCAAGCTCGCCCCCGCGCTCGAGGGCGCCACCACCTTCTGGCCCATGCAGCCCGCCACGTGGCAGGACAGCGTGGGCTACCTGCGCGACGTCGCCGCCCTCACCGGCCGCACCGCGCAGGGCGAGGAGGCCGAACGCGCCTTCCGCACCAAGCTCGCCGAGGCGGAGCGGAACAAGAGCGACAGGACCGCGCTGATCATCTACGGCAGCGACGAGAACTTCGGCGTCGCCACCCCCGGCACCGACGTGGTCGCCGGCCTCTTCCCGAAGCTCGCCGAATACCCCTGGAAGTCCCGGGGCGTGGAGGGCGGTTACAGCCTGGAGGAGATCCTCGCTCAGGGCGTGGACGTGCTGTTCGTCGAGACGATGAGCTTCGGCGAACCGGACGGCACGCTCTCGGAGAAGCTGGCGGACAACCCGCTGTGGAGCAGGATCCCGGCCGTCGCGAACGGGGACGTCCACGAGGTCGACTCCGAGGTGTGGGCCAAGGGGCGCGGCACCCGCTCCCTGGGGCTCGTCCTCGACGAGGCCGTGGCCGCGCTGCGGTGAGCATGCCCACCGGGAACCCGGAGCCGGTGACGGGGGCACCGTCCGCCGGTCCGCCGGGGCCGCGGCCGCCGTCGGCGCACCGCTGGGCACGGCTCGCCGCCCTGGTCCTACTGCTCGTCGTGGCGTCCGGGTGCGCGCTGTGCCTCGGTACGCCCCACGTGCCCCCGCACCGGCTGTTCGTCGGTGACGAGATCACCCGGGTCGTCGTCACCGAACTGCGGGTGCCCCGGCTGGTGCTGGCGCTCGTCGCGGGCGCCTGCCTGGGCGCGGCGGGACTGGTGCTCCAGGAGGCGCTGCGCAATCCGCTGGCCGTCCCCGAGATGCTGGGGGTGTCCTCGGGCGCGGCCCTCGGGGTCGCCGCGCCGCTCGTGCTGGCGGTGGCCGTGCCGGCGGCCGTCCAGCCCCTGCTGGCCATCGGCGGCGCCGCGCTGGGCGGCGGACTGACCCTGCTGGCGGCCGGACTGGGGCGCAGCCCCGCCGCCGTGCTGCTCACCGGAGCGGCGGTCGCCGCCGCGCTGCAGGCGGCGCTGCTGGTGCTCATGGTGATGGCCGATCAGCTCGACCTCCAGCTGATCTACCGCTATCTGCTCGGCTCGCTCTCCGCCCGCACCTGGGAGGACGTCACCGGGCTGTGGCCGTGGCTGCTGGTCGCGGTTCCCGCGCTGGTGCTGTGCGCGCCGGTGCTCGCGGTGCTCCGGCTCGGTGACGACGACGCCGAGGCGCTGGGGGTGCGGGTGCGCCGGGCGCGCTTCGCGGCGCTCGCCGTCGCCGTCGTGCTGATCGCCCCGGTGACCGCCGTGTGCGGTCCGGTGGCCTGGGTGGGTTTCCTCGCCCCGCACCTGGCCCGGCGCCTCGACCCGCGTGCCGACGCGGTGGGCTGGCTGCCCTGGTCGGCGGCGTGGGGCGCGGCCGTGGTGGCCGTCGCCGACATCCCGGCCCGGCTGGCGCTGGCGCCCACGGAGACACCCGCCGGCGCCTGGACGGCGCTGCTCGGCGTCCCGGCCGGGGTGGCACTGCTGCGGAGGTCACGATGAAACGCGTCGCGGACGCGCCGGTGAGGGACCGCTCGGTGGGGCGGCGCTACGGAGTGCTGGGCGCACTGCTCCTGCTGGCCGCGTGCGCCGGGCTGCTGGCCGGGCGGGCGATGTCCCCGGAGGTGGTCTGGGACGTGCTGACCGGTGGGGGTGAACCGCTGGACCGCCATGTGCTGTTCGAACTGCGCCTGCCGCGCCTGCTGGTGTCCCTGGGCGCGGGTGCCTGTCTCGGCGCGGCCGGTCTCGTCCTGCAGTCGGCGCTGCGCAATCCGCTCGCCGGCCCCGAGGTCACGGGCGTCACGTCGGGCGCGGTGCTCGGCGCGGTCGCCGCGACGGGGCTCGGCCTCGCGGGCTGGCAGTCGCCGTTCGCCGTGGTCGTCGCCTCGTGCGTGGGCGGCTTGGCCGGGGCGGGGCTGCTCTGGCTGCTGACCGGGCGCGGCCAAGGCGATCCGGCCCGGATCGCGGTGCACGGCGTGCTGGTCTCGGCGGTGCTCGGCGGACTCACCGCCATGGTGCTGCTGGTGGCGCCCGGCGAACTGGGGAGCGTCGTGCAGTGGCTCGTCGGCAGCACCGAAGGCCGGGTCTGGGCGCACTGGCACCTGCTGTGGCCGTGGGCCCTGCCGTGGCTGGTCGCGGCCTGGCTGCTGTCCGGGCCGCTGACCCTGCTGCGGTGCGGGGACGAACTCGCCGCCGCGGCCGGGCTGCCGGCCGCCCGCGCCCGCGCGCTCGCCCTGCTGTGCGCGGTCGCCCTGACGGCGGGCGCGGTGGCCTCGGTCGGCGCGCTGGGTTTCGTGGGACTGCTGGTCCCCCATGTCGCGGTGGCCGTGTTCGGCGCCGACCTGCGGGTTGCCCTGCCGGGAGCCGCGCTGCTGGGGGCGGTCGTGGTGGGCGGGGCGGACGCGGCGGCGCAGGCGGTCTCCCGGCTGCTGGCGTCCGTGGAGGACGCCGGCCGGTTCTCGCTGCCCGTCGGTGCGCTGACCACCTGTGCGGGAGCGGTGCTGCTGCTGATCGTCGTGCGCTGCACGCCGGACGAGGGCGCCTGACCGCGCCGGCTGAACACCCTACGGACGTGGAGGACATGGCATGAGCGAACCCGTCGGCATCAGTGTCGAGGGGGTCCACTTCGGGTACCCCGGCCGGCCCGTGCTGCGCGGCGTCGACCTGACGGTCGAACCGGGCGAACTGACCGCCCTCGTCGGCCTGAACGGCTGCGGCAAGTCGACCCTGCTGCGGCTCACGGCCGGGCTGCTGCGGCCCGGCAAGGGGCGGGTGCTGCTCGGCGGGCAGGACCTGGCCGGGCTGTCCCGGCGGGCCGCGGCCCGCCGGGTGGCGCTGCTGCACCAGTCCGCCCCGGCGGTGCCGGGGATGACGGTGCGGCAGCTCGTGCGGCAGGGGCGGTACGCGGCGCGCGGCCCGCTCGGCATGCTGCGCGAGGGCGACGACGCCGTGGTGCGGCGGGCGCTGGAGGACGTCGGCGTGGCCGGCTGGGCCGACCGGTCCGTCGAAGGGCTCTCCGGCGGGGAGCGGCAGCGGGTGCGGCTGGCCATGGCGCTGGCGCAGGACACCCGGGTGCTGCTGCTCGACGAGCCGACCACGTACCTGGATCTGCATCACCAGCTGGACGTGCTGCGGACGGTGGTGCGGCTGCGGGAGGAACGGGGCCTGACCGTCGTCATGGTGCTGCACGACCTCGCCCACGCCGCGCGTTTCGCCGAGCGGATCGTGGCGCTGCGGGACGGGCGGGTGGTGGCGGACGGGGCGCCCGAGGAGGTGGTCACGCCCGGCTTCCTCGCGGAGGTGCTGCGGGTGGCCGGCCGGGTGGGCCGGGACCCCGAGGGGAACTGGCCCGTGTGTTACCCAGATCACCCTCTGCCCACCTAGAAAAACGATAATCATATTCATTAGTGTTCATGGCGCGGCGCTCAGCAGAACGCCGCAAGTCCCTTGAGATGGAGGAACGTTCGTGGAGAACGAACAGGTCTTCGCACCGATCGCCGACCCGGGCCAGCTGGCCCACGACTCGGCGTCCCACTCCAACGCCCTCGTCGAGAACCCCTTCGAGGACACCGAGGAGTAAGCGAGGGCTTCCCCTCACCGGCGGGCCCGTCCGTCCCAGGGCGGGCCCGCCCCCTTCCCCGCTCCCGCAATGCCCGCAACTCCGCAATTCCCGCTTCCCGCTTCCCGCTTCCCGCCCGGCAGGAGAACCGACGTGTCACGCAGCCAGCTCGCACCCGGAGTCGAGGTCGTCGCCGTCGACGGGCGAGGACTGGCCGTCCGCACGCCCGACGGCGAGTTTCTCCGCGTCAACACCGGCCGCGTGGACGCGGACGTGCTCCGCGCCCGGCTGACCGGGGCGGACCCGGCCGGCGGCGACCGCGAACTCGACCGGCTCGTCGACGCGTTCGCGGAGGCCGGATACCTGACGACCGAGGACGGCACACCCGCCGCGGGCACCGCGCCCGCCGCCTGGCCCGCCGCGCGCCGCCCCGTCCTGCTGCTCGGCGACCCCGTCCTCACCGAGCCCCTCGCCCGGCTGCTGCGGGCCGCGGGTGCCGCACCCCAGCCCGGCACACCCGGCGAGTCCGTCGCACCGGACGTCGCCGCCGTCGTCTGGTGCCTCGACGGCCCCGTCCCGCCCGGCCTGTGGGACGACGCCGACCGGCTGCCCCAGCGGGGAGTCGCCTGGCAGCGCTGCCACCGCGAAGGCTGGCAGGCCTACGTCGAGCCGGTCGCGGCCGCCCCCTCGGACGTCACCGCCGCCCATCTGCGCGCCCGCCGGCTCGCCGCCACCCCGGCCCACCGGGAGCTGGCCGCCTACTGGGACGGCCCGCGCACCGGCGGCGCTCCCGTACGGCTCACCGCACCGGCGGCGGCCCTGCTCGCCGCGCTGCTCGCCGACGACCTCGCCCGCTGGGCCACCGACGCGCCCGGCACCGGTGCGCTGCCCGCCCGGCGCCGGCTGCGCCGCGTCGACCTGCGCACCCTGACCGTCACCGAACACCCGGTCCTGCCCGTCCCCGCCGTCACCCGGCCGCCGGTGACCGCCCGGTGACGGCGTACACCACGACCGTGTGCGGCCTGGCCACCGACGTCCTGCTCCCGGACGGTCCCGGCCCCTTCCCCACGGTCCTCGTCCGCACCCCCTACGACCGCCGGGCCCACCGCGCGGAGCTGCGCGGCTGGGCGGCCCGCGGATTCGCCGCCGTGGCGCAGGACGTGCGCGGACGGTTCGCCTCGCCGGGGGACTGGCGGCCGTACCAGACCGAGGCCGCGGACGGCGCGCGGACCGCGCGCTGGATCCGCGGCCGGACCTGGAGCGACGGCCGCCTGGTGGCATCCGGTGCCTCCTACGCCGCGCACTGCGCCCTCACCCTCGCCCTGGAAGCGCCGGCTGACGCGCGCCCGGACGCCGTACTGGCCGCCGTGCCCGCCCTCGGCGCCGCCGACACCGCGCGGGAACCGTCGGGCGCGGAGCGGCTGCTGACCCGCGCCGGGTGGTGGGCGGCGCACGGCGACCGGCCGGACTCGGACGGCGGCGCGCTGGACAAGGCCCTCGCCGCGGACCCGGACCTGCTCGCCCACCTGCCGGTGCTGGACCTGCCCCGGCGGCTCGGGCGGAAGCTGCCCTCGTGGCCCGGGATGTGGCGGCGCCGCGACCGGGGGCGGCTGGTCGCCCTGGCTGCCGGGGCGCGGGTGCCGCTGCTCGCGGTCGGCGGTCACCACGACCACTTCGCCGAGGACACCGTCGAGTTGTGGCGCCGCTGGGGCGGCCCCTCCGCGCGCCTGCTGATGGGACCGTGGGGCCACGGCCTCACCGCCGGCCCGGGCTCCGACGCCCGTCCCGCCCACCGTGTGCGCCTCGGCGACCTCTACGCGCGCTGGGCCCGCGCCGCCCTCGCCGGACGGCTGACGGACGGGCGGACCGGTGCCGTCGCGCTCGGCGGCAGCCCGCTGTGGACGGCGGCGGACGCGGAGGGCGAGCCCTGGGCGCCGCGTCTGCGCCCGCTGCGCGGCACCGCCTTCACCGCCGATCCCGAACGCCCGGTCTCCTCCGGCTGCCTGACCGTACCCCTCGACGGGGAGCCGGACCGCTGTGTGCTCGCCACGGACCCGCTGCCGCGCCCGCTGGACCTGCTCGGACCCGCCGGGGTCCGGCTGCGCGCCCGGGCGGACACGCCGTCCGCCGACTGGGTCGCCCGGCTCGTCGCCCTCACCCCCGAAGGGCGGGCCGAGCGGCTCGCCGTCGGGATCGTCCGGCGGGCCGGACCGCCCGGCGCATACGCCAGGTTCACCGTTCCGCTGGGCCGGCCCGCCCGGCGGCTGCGTGCCGGGACCCGGCTGCGCCTGGAGATCGCCGGGCACCACTTCCCCGCCCACGCCCGCAACCCGCACACCGGCGAGGACCCGGTCACGGCCACCCATCTGGCCGCCTCCGCCCGTGAGGTGGACCCGTCGCGCCTGGAACTGCGGCTGAGCGTGCTCCGTACCCGCCCCCGACCCACCGACCCCGAGGAGGAGATCCCGCGATGACGCCGCTGCCGCTGGACACCCTGGTAGACCCGGTCTGCGGCATCGTCCGCAAGGTCAAGCCCGTCGAGCACCCGGAGGGCACCCCGCCCCGCTACACGGCGATGACCGCCGAGGTCGCCGACGCCCGCAGGCTGGGCCTGTGGCCCGCCGACCGGGTCTCGCTCGGCACCGCCTTCGGCGACCCGGAGACCGCCCGCACATCCGCCGTGGCCGAGGGGGTGGAACGCTACTGCGGCAACCGCCTCCCGCCGCCCGGCCACCCCGACGCGCCGCTGCGCGCCACGGCCGCCGAACTGGGCGACAAGGGACTGCGGTTGTACGGGCCGGACGAGGTGCCCGCGTACGCCGGCTGGCAGTACGGCCGCGCCGGGTTCCCCTACCGCCCCCTCACCCCGCACACCCCCGCCCTGTGGACCCGGGGCACCGAACTGCTGCCCGGCGGGGGAACCACCGAGGTGTGGGCGCCCGTAGCGCTCACCCACCTGAACTGGCGGCAGGGCGCACTGCGGTCGCTGCCGCGCACCCACCACCTCAACTACGCCGGCATCGCCACCGGGCAGGGACTCGACGACGCCGTCGAACGCGCCCTGCTGGAGATCGCCGAGCGCGACGCGCTGGAGCTGTGGTGGCATCTCGACGGGCCCGCGCGCGGCATCGACCCGGACACCGTGCCCGGGCTCGCCGAGGATCTCGCCGGGTCCGGGCTGCGGGTGTGGCTGGTCGAGATGCCCTCCGAGTTCGCCCCCTGCGTGGCGGCCCTGGTCCACGATCCGCGGCTCGGCCTGTACGCCGCCGGGTTCGCCTGCAAGTACGATCCGGCCGAGGCCGCCCGCAAGGCCGTGCTGGAGGCCGTGCACACCTGGGTGTTCACCCAGGGACTCACCGGGCCCGACGGCTGGGTCTTCCAGGCCGTCGACGCCGGGCTCCTCGCCAAGGGGCTCTACCTCGACCACCGTGCGGACCGCCGCTACCTCGACGTGTGCGGCGACCACTTCGAGCACGTCAGGGACCTGGGCGCGCACGTCCAGGTGTGGCTCGACCCGCGGATGGCGGCCGAGGCCCGGCGGTTCACCGACCCGGCGCTCGGCGTCGTCCCCCTCGACGCCGTCGCACCCGGCGGCAGGGAGCTGATGGACCGGGCCCTGCGACGCGGCGGCCACCGGGTCATGACCTTCGACCTCACCACGGAGGACGTCGCCGAGACGGCGCTGCGCGTCGCCCGCGTCCTGGTCTCCGGGCTGCTCCCCAACGCGCCCGCCGCGTTCGGGTACTTCGGCTGCCCGCGCCTGGCCGAGGCCGCCGTGGCCCGCGGCTGGCGCGGCACGCCGCCCGGCGCGCCGGAGGACTTCACGCTCGCCCCTCCCCCGCACATGTGAGCCGCGCCGTGGATCTGGTGACCGCCCTCGCCCGGGCCCGCACCGCCGAGCGGCCCGGCCCCGACACCCCCGCGGGCCCCGCCGTCCCCGACTGGCCGGGCCCGGCCCGCGCGATACCTCCCGCAGGACCCGGACTGCTGGACCTGGACCGGCTGCTGCGGCTGTCGCTGGCCGCCGCCGACCCCCGCGGACGGCTGCGGCCCGCCCCGTCGGCGGGCGGGCTGCACCCGGTCGACGCCCGGCTCGCCGTCGGCGCCGGCTGCTCCCTGCCGCCCGGGACGTACGGCTACGACCCGCTGCGCCACCGCGTCCACCGCCTGAGCCCGGCTCCGCAGGCCGCCCCGAGCGGCGTGACCGTCGAGCTGACGGTCACCGCCCGCCGCACGGCGAGCCACTACGGGCACCGGGCGTGGCCCCTGCTGCTGCTGGACACCGGGCACACCGCCGCCGCGCTCGCGCTCGCCGCGCGGGCCCTGGCGACCGCTCCGGCGGCGGTCCGCCTCGACGGCGCCGGCGAACACCCCCTGGCCGCCGTGCACGTTCCGCCCCCCGCTCCCGGACCGCACCCGCCGGACCCGGACGCGCCCGCACCGGCCGAACTGCTGGCCCGGCGCAGCGCCCCGCCGCCCCTGCCCGGCACGCCCGCGCGCGAGGACCTGCACGCCGTCCTCACCACCGCGCGGGAAGCCGGCGCCGGGCGGCTGCGGTGGTGCGTCGCCGTCGGCGGACCCCGGCCGGAGCTCGTCGAGGCCGCGCCCGACGGCACCCTGCGGCGGCTCGCCGGCGGCGAGGCCCGCCCCACCCTCGCCGCCTGGGCGGCCGGACAGGGCTGGATCGCCGACGCGGGCGCCGTCCTGCTCGGCTACGGCTGCCCGTCCGACGCCGGCCCCCCGCGCATCCGCGGCGACCACCTGCACGCCGGACACGCCGTCGGCTGCGCCCTGCTCACCGCCGCTCGGCGGGGACTCGCCGCCCGCCCGGTCGGCTCCTGGCAACGGGCCGACCTGGGCGCCGCGCTGGGCGGCCCGCCCGCACGGAACTGGATCGTCCACGGCCTGGCCCTCGGGGCCGGCCGACCCGAGAAGAGGACCACGTGATCGTCCACCCGGAGCTGCGCCGCGCCGCACGGCACGCGCGGCGCCCGCTGCTCGCGGCCACCCTCCTCCAGGGAGCCGTCACCCTGAGCTGGCTCGCCCAGGCCGGCCTGCTCGCGCAGGCGCTCGCCGCGATCGCCCGCGGCGCGACCGGCTCCCTTCCCGTCCTCCTCGCCGCGGTCCTCGCCGTGGTGGCGGTCCGGGCCGGTCTCGGCTGCGCCCAGCGGCGCACCGCCGCCCGGGCCGGCGCGCAGGTGCGGGTCCGGCTGCGCGACGAACTCCTCGCCCACCTCGGCCGGCTGGGCCCCGCGCAGCTCACCACGGCACGGACGGGGGCGGTGCGCACCACCGTCGTCGACGGCGTGGAGGGCGTCGACGCGTACGTGTCCCGCTACCTGCCCCAGCTGATCGTCACCCTGGCCGTGCCGCCCCTGCTGCTCGCCGCGGTGGCCGCGATCGAGCCGCGCGCCCTCCTCGGACTCGTCCCCGCCCTGCTGCTGGCCCTCGCCGGGCCGCGCGCCTGGGACCGGCTGCTGGCCCGGCGCGGCAGGGAACACTGGGACAGCTACGAAGGACTCGGCGCCGACTACCTCGAAGCCCTCCAGGGCATGCCCGCGCTGCGTGCCGCGGGCGCCGTCGGCCGCACCCGGCGGCGGCTGGAGGAACGGTCGGCGCAGTTGCACCGGGCGACGGTCGCCAAGCTCCGCGTCTCGCTGGCCGGCACGGGCATCACCGACCTGGCCGTCCAGGGCGGCACCGCGGCCGGCGCGCTGCTGGCCTGCTGGTCGTCGGCGACCGGCGCCACCTCCGCCGCCGGCACCTACCTGGTGCTGCTGCTGGCCGGCGAGTGCTTCCGCCCCGTCCGCGACCTGGCCCGCGAATGGCACGCCGGCTACCTCGGCGTGTCCGCCGCCGACGGACTCGCCGCCCTGCGCACCGCCGAACCCGCCGTCCCGGACACCGGCCGGGAACCGGCCGACTGGCAGCAGGCGCCCCGACTCGCCTTCCAGGACGTGGAGTTCACCTATCCGGGTGCCGGCGAGCCCACTCTCCGCGGCGTCACCTTCACCGCCGAGGCGGGCCGCACCACGGCGATCGTGGGCCCCTCCGGTGCGGGCAAGTCCACGCTGCTCGGCCTGCTGCTGCGCCACCACGACCCGCAGCGCGGCCGGATCACCGTCGACGGCCGCGACACGGCGGCGTACGACCTCGGTTCCCTGCGGCGCGGCATCGCCGTCGTCTCCCAGGAGACGTACCTCTTCCACGCCTCCGTCGCGCAGAACCTGCGGCTGGCCCGGGCCGGTGCCACGGACGAGGAGCTGGAGCGCGCCGCCCGCACGGCCGGGATCCACGACGAGATCACCGCCCTCCCCGACGGCTACGCCACCGTCCTCGGCGAGCGCGGCGCCACCCTCTCCGGGGGCCAGCGCCAGCGCCTCGCCCTGGCCCGCGCCCTGCTCGCGGACGCGCCGGTCCTCGTCCTCGACGAGGCCACCAGCGCCGTCGACGAGCGCCGCGAGGCGGACATCGTCCGCGAGCTGACGGCCGCGGCACGCGGGCGGACCGTGCTGGTCGTCGCCCACCGGCTGGCCGCCGTCCGGCACGCCGACCGCATCGTCGTCCTGGACGGCGGGCGCGTGGACGCCGTCGGCGACCACCGGGCGCTCGTCGCCGCGGGCGGACTGTACGCGCGGCTCGCCGAGGCGGGCCGCACCCATGAGGAAGGGCTCGCCGCATGAGCACCCCCGGCACCGCGCTCCCCCGGCGGGGTGCGCTGCGCGCGCTGCTGCCCGCGCTGGCCGGCCACCGCGCCATGACCCTGCGCACCTGCGCGGCCGCCCTCCTCGAACAGGGCTCGCTGGTCGCGCTGGTCACGCTGGCCGCGCACACGGTCGGCAGCGCGGTCGGCACCGGGCGCCCGCCCGCGGCCGGCACCGCCGCCGCCCTGGCCGCCCTCGTCGTCCTGCGCGCCCTGCTGACGTGGCGGGAGATGGACCTCTCGCACGACCTGGCCTACCGCGTCCTCGCCGAGCTGCGGGTCCGCGTCTTCGACGGCCTCGCCCGCAGTGCGCCCGCCCGGGTGGCGGGCCGGCGCAGCGGTGACCTCGCCGCCACCGCCATGGCCGACGTGGAGGCACTGGAGTTCTTCTACGCCCACATCACCGCCCAGCTCCTCGCCTCCGGCGCGGTGTTCACCGGCGGCGCGGCGGTCCTCGCCGCGGTGGAGCCGTGGCTGCTCGCCGCCCTGCTGCCGGCCGCGGCGCTGCTGGCCGCGGCGCCCTTCGCGGAGGCACGCGGCCGTACGGAGCGGGGTGCCCGCACCCGGCAGGCGGCCGCCGACCTGTCGGCCGACACCGTGGAGACGGTCGACGGGCTGCGGGAACTGCTGGCGTTCGGCAGGCTCGCCGAGCGCCGGACCCGGCTCGCCGGGAAGGGACGGCGGCTCGCGGAGGCACAGCGGGCCGAGGTGACCCGGGAGGCCGTGGCCGCCGCCGTGCGTGATCTGCTCATCGTGCTCGCCGTCCTCGGCGTGGTGGCCACCGCGGCCCAGGCCGTCCAGGCGGGGCGGCTGCACGGCGCCTGGGCCCCGGCCGCGATGGCCCTCGCCCTGTCCGTGCTGGGCCCGGTCGCCGAGTCGGCCCGGTCGCTGAGCCAGGCGATGGGCCTGCGTGCCGCCGCCGCCAGGGTCGGCGCGGGGATGAACGCACCCGCGCTCGCCCCGCCGCCCGCCACGGCCCGTCCCCTGCCCCCCGGCCCGCTCGGAGTCCGCCTGCACGGCCTGAGCTTCGGCTACGGCGGCCGGCCCGTCCTGCGCGACGTCGAACTCACCGTCCCGGCCGGGCAGACCCTCGCCCTCGTGGGCGCCTCGGGCGCGGGCAAGTCCACCTGCGCCCACCTGCTCGCACGCTTCTGGGACCCCGGCGCCGGCTCCGTCCAGCTCCTCCCGGCCAGCGGCGACCCCGTCGACCTGCGTGACCTCACCGACGCCGAACTGCGCCGGGCCGTCGCCGTCGTCGGCCAGGACGCCCCGCTGTTCCACGGCACCCTCGCCGAGAACCTGCGCCTGGCGGCACCCGACGCCGACGACCACCGGCTCGCCGAGACGGCCGCACTGTGCGGCGTCGACCGCATCGCGCCCCTGGACACGCCGGTCGGCGAGCGCGGCGCCACCCTCTCCGGCGGCCAGCGCGCCCGTGTCGCCCTCGCCCGCGCCCTGCTCGCCGAGCCACGGGTGCTGGTCCTCGACGAGACGACCGCCCACCTGGACAACACCGGCGACGCCGAACTGGCGGCCGCCCTGGCCCGCACCGGCGGGCGGCGCACCACCGTCGTCATCGCCCACCGCCCCGCCACCGTCCGCCGGGCCGACCGCATCGCCGTGCTCGAAGGGGGGCGGATCGTGGAGGAAGGCACGTGGGAGGAGCTCACCGCCCGGCCCGGGGGCGCGCTCGCCCGTGTCCTCGCCGTGGCCGCGCGCTGAGCTCCCGGCGCTCCCGCCCCGCCCGGTCCGGCCGGCCCGCGGGCATCGTGCATGATCGGGGGCGGCCCGCTCCCCGCGCCCCGTCCCGGTGGACCGCCGGCGTTTCGGGGAAGGGGTGGTGGGGACGGCGGCGACCGCCGGGCCGTGCGGCGTCGTCGGTGGAGGAGACAGGTGGCAGGGCAGGGACGGGCGGTGACACCGCGGGCGCACCGCGGGCAGGCGTGGGCGGCGCGAGCGGCACTGGTGGCCGCCCTCGCGGCGTTGGCGCTGCCGCTCGTCGAGGGCGGCGTCGGCGGGGTGATGCTGCTGGTCGCCGGGTTCGCGGGGCTCGCCGTCACGGTGGCCGCGCTGTGGTGGACGCTGTCGCGGCGAGGTGTCGTGCGGATGGCCGCCGCCACGCTGGCGCTGCTCGTCCCGTGCGTGGTCCTCACGCTGTTCGCGCGGGCGAACCTGCTGTGGGTCGTGGCGGTGTCCGGGCTGCTGTGGTCGGCGGCCGTGTGGAGCGGCCGGTACGCGCTGCGCACCACGGGTCTGCGGTCCGCCCGGGTCAAGGAGTACCGCACCCCGCCGCCGCGGCGCCCCTTCGTGCTGCTCAACCCGCGCTCCGGCGGGGGCAAGGTCGAGCGGTTCGCGCTGCGGGAGAAGGCGGAGCGGCTGGGGGCGCGGGTCGTCGTGCTCGACGCGGAGGCGGAGCAGGACGTGGTCGCCCTGGCCCGGGCGGCGGTCGCGGACGGCGCCGACCTGCTCGGCGTCGGTGGCGGCGACGGCACCCAGGCCCTGGTCGCCGCCGTGGCCGCGGAGCACGGCCTGCCCTTCCTGGTGATCGCGGCCGGCACCCGCAACCACTTCGCGATGGACCTGGGCCTGGACCGCGACGACCCGGCCGCCTGCCTGGACGCGCTCACCGACGGCGTCGAGGTCCGCGTGGACCTGTGTTTCGCGGGCGACCGTCCGTTCGTCAACAACGCCTCGTTCGGGGTGTACGGAACGGTCGTGCAGAGCCCGGGCTACCGCGACGACAAGGTGGGCACGGCGCTGAACCTGCTGCCCGAGCTGCTCACCCGGCAGCGCGGGCCGCGGCTGACGGCGCGGATCGGCCGGACGACCGTCACCGATCCGCAGGCCGTCCTGGTCAGCAACAACCCGTACCGCATGGACGACCCGTTCGGCTTCGGCCGGCGCGCGCGGCTGGACTCCGGGCGGCTCGGCGTCGTCGCCGTGAAGGTGGACAGCGCCGTCGGTGCCGCCGAACTGCTCCTGGACCCGCGGGCCCTGGGCACCACGACCTCGCACGAAGTGGTCGTCGACGCCGACGTCGCGGAGCTGGAGGCCGGTGTCGACGGCGAGGCCGTGCTCCTGCCCACGCCGGTGCGCTGCCGCGTCGAGCGCCGCGTGCTGCGTGTCCGCGTGCCCCGTGAACGGCCCGGCGTCCCCGACCCGCCGCCCCGGCTGGACTGGCGCCGGCTGCGCAAACTGGCGGCCGCGATGGGCCGTACGGCCGTACCCGCGCGGTCCCGCGCCGAGCGGGAGCGGACGCCGCCGCGCTCCTGACCTCGGCCCCTCCCCCGCCAGTCTGCGCGTCGTTCACCGGTCCGGGCTCCGCCTCGCCGATTCGGGCGCGCCGGAGGTGAACCGGGCGCCGGTGGCCGCCGTGTTCCGGGACACCCGGCCGAGCCGAGCCGCGGAGACCGGCGAAGGGAGCGGAACGTCCCGTGCCCACCGACCACGCTTGCCGTGCGGCCGCCGAGCAGGCCGCGCACTGTCTGACCCCCGTGCGCGCGGCGCTGCTGCCCGCCGACCCCACGGAACCGCCGCCCGCCGAGGTCATGCCCGTCGTCCTACGCGGCTACCTGGGGGTGAACGCGCGGCCGGCCGCGCCGCGGGCCGCCGAGCGGCGTCCGGCGCCGGTAGGGGTCGCGGCGGGCGCGGCCGCCCTGCGGATGTGTCTCGACGGCCTCCACGCGGAGCCGGCGGGAGCGCTGGCGGCCTGGCACGCGGATCTCGGCCGGCGGCTGCGCGAGTTGCTGGCCGACCCGCGGTCGACCGGGCGGCAGGCCGACCCCTGGCAGCCCCTCGCGGAGCTGCAGCGGCGCGCCCACGAGGTGCTGACCGCGGTGGCCGGGCACGACCGGTCCGGCACGGCGGGACCCTGGCTGCTCGTCGCCCGGTTCGCCCTTTTGGAGGACGCCGTGTCGGGCGCGCTGCGGCGGACGGCGGTGCCGGCGGGGGCGGCCGCCGCGTGCGCGAGCGGGCTCGCCGCCGCGGCGGGTTCGCTCTTCGGGCTGGCCCTGGCGTCCGAACCGGTCAGCCCGGGATGAGGTGGCGGCGGCCGGCCGGCGCCACCGCCGTACGGGCGCCCGGTCCGCGCACGGTGCGCCGCGCGCTTCGGCACGCCGGCGCGGGTGACGGCGGGGTCAGCGCCGGGACAGATACAGGCCGAGCGCCCCGTGCAGGACCCTGTTGAGGGGGTACTCCCACTCGCCGAGGTGTTCGACGGCCTCGCCGCCGGTGCCGGCCTTGAAGCGGAGCAGCCCCAGCAGGGGGTCGTCGTCCGCCAGGGTGTCCGTGATGCCGCGCAGGTCGTAGACGGCCGCGCCGCCCTCGTGGGCGTCGCACATCATGCGCCACTGGAGGGCGTTGCTCGGCCGCACCTCGCGTCTGCGGGCGGTGGAGGCGCCGTAGGAGTACCAGACGTGCTCGCCGACGGTCAGCATCGTGGCGGCCGCGAGCACCTCGCCGTCGTGGTGGGCCAGGTAGAGGCGGATGCGGCCGGCGTCCTCGGCGCGCAGCGCGGTCCACATCCGCTGGAAGTAGGGCAGCGGGCGGGGGACGAAACGGTCCCGTTCGGCGGTCTCGGCGTAGAGGCCGTGGAAGACGGGCAGGTCCTCGTAGCCGCCCTGGACCACCTTGACGCCGGCCTTCTCGGCCTTCCCGACGTTGCGCCGCCACTGCCCGCTGAGGCCTTGCCGCAGCTCGTCGCGGGTCCGTCCCGCGAGGGGGACCTGGAAGACGTGGCGCGGCTGGCCCGCGGCGAAGCCGTCCCGGCCGCCCGGTCCGCTCCGCCGCCAGCCCATCCGGCGCAGCCGGTCCGCGACGCCCGCGGCCTGCGGCTCCTGGGAGGTGGGCGCCACGTCGCGCAGCCGCCGGGCCCGCGGATCGGCGATCCCCGCCTTGACCGCCTCGGCGCTCCAGCGGCGGGCGACGACGGGCGGCCCCATCCGCACCGAGAAGGCACCGTGCTGCCTCAGGTACGCGAGCATCGGCCGGAGCCACTGCTCCAGGCCGGCCGCGGTCCAGTCGATGACGGGGCCCTCGGGCAGGTAGGCCAGGTACCGTCTCAGCTTCGGCAGGGGCCGCAGCAACACCAGCCCGGCCCCGGCGACGCGGCCCTCCTCGTCCAGCCAGCCGAGGCTCAGGGCCCGCCAGTCCGGCTTCACGTCCCCCCACGAGGGGACCTGCATATGGCTCACCGAGGGACGGGCCGTGGCGAAGGCCAGGTGTTCCTCACGGGTGATCGCTTCCACGCGGTAGCTCATGCGCCGTGCTCCTTTGCTCGGCGCACCGGCCTGTCGAGCATGCGCCGCGACCCAGGTTCACCCGGCGGGCCGGCCCGCTCCCCCGGCCATGCGGACAGATCCTGGCCGCTACCACCACCCGTCCGGGGCGGCGGCAGCGGTTCGGGTGTTTCGGAGTGGAGGACTCGCCGGTTCCGGCGGAGGCTGGTGAGGTGACCGCCTGCCCTCCCGGTTCCGGCCTGCCGCGCGGCGAACGGCGCCGCCGGCTGCCGCGGGCCCTTCCGGCGATCCTCGCCGCCGCCTTCGTCCTGCTGCACGTCTTCGGCTATCCGGCGACCCGTTTCTCCAACGACTCCTATCGCTACGCCCGTCAGGCCCACGAGTTCCTCGGCGATCCCCCGTCCGACGCGACCCGCAAGGCGGTCGCCGCCTACTGCGCGGACACGGCCCGGCTGGTCCACCGCAACCGGATGCTCGACCAGCTGAGGTACCGGGAACCCGGCCGGGAGGCCGCCTACGCGGCCCGGTGCGAGCGGAAGTACGCGCACGGGCTGGAACCCACCGACCCCCGGTACGAGCGGATCTTCCGCACCCGGCCCGGATATCCTTTCGTGGCGGCGCCGTTCGTGGCACTCCTCGGCGCCAAGGCCGGACTCACGCTGGTCGCGCTGCTGTGCACCGCGCTCGCCGGATACCTCGTGCTCCTGCTGCTGCGCACGCTGCGCGCGCCGCCCCCGGCCGCGCTGCTCGGCCAGGCCCTGTGCTACGTGACGCCGCTCGCCTCCTGGGGCGGCCGACCGCTGGCCGAGGGCCCGGCACTCGCGCTGACCGCCGCGCTGCTGCTCGCCGCGGTGTGGCTGCTGCACGGCCGCGTGCGGCCGGGCGCCGCGCTGTTCACCGGCGCCCTGGCCGGCGGACTCGCCGTCAGGTACTCGACGTTCCTGCTGGTGGCGCTGTTCCTGGCGGCCGCCGCGGCGGCCGCACTGCTCCTGGTCCGCCGGGCCCGGCACCGCGGAACCCGGTGGCTCGCCGGGCTGTCGGCGGGCGGCACCCTGGCCACGCTGGTCGGCGGCGAGCTCCTGGACCTGCCCGGCACCACGGACTCGCTCCAGGACACCTTCACGCTCCACTGGACCCGGCCCGAGATCGCGGACCCCTGGCAGGCCCTCCTCCGGCTCAACCACCACTACTGGTGGCAGTGGCTGCAGAAGGAGGCCCTCGCCCCGCTCCTGCTGTTCCTGCTCGCGGTGGGCGCGTGGGGTGTGTGGCGGCGTTCGGTGCCGGTCGCCCTGTGCGTGATCGCCGTGGGGGCGACCGGCTTCGCCACGGCCGCGGCGCACCCGCTCGCGGTCGAACTGGACCGGCTGTACGTCACCGTGTGGCTCGTGCCCGTCATCGGCGTGCCCCTGGCACTGAGCCGGCTGTGGCACCCGCTCCGGGAACGGCCGGCGCCGGGCGCCGGGCGGGCGGCACCCGCGGCCGGGGGCGGACCCGCGGCGCGGCTCCACGGCGAACGGGAGGAGGCCTGGCGGCAGGCGGCCGACTAGGGTCCGGCCCCCGCCGCCCGGCACCGCCGGTCGGCGGTCAGCCGACCTCCATGCCGCCGGGCGACTGCGCGCGGCGGGCGAACGCGAGGACGGCGAGGAGGGTGGTCGGCTGCCGCGTGGACAGGTAGAGGTACGGCGCGACGCGGTCGGGGTCGTGGAGCTGGATCCGCAGGGCGGTGGGGACGTAGCCGCGCAGCAGCATCAGCGCGCGCACATCGGCGCGCCGGGTGCGCCACAGGAACGCCTCCTCGGCGTCCAGGATCTCGGCGAGCCCGAGGGAGCGGAGCGGCAGGCGCATCGGGCCCGCGAGCAGTTCGCCGCCGGTCACCACGATGCGCACGCCGCCGTAGGCGCGCAGCACCCCGGCCGCCGCCGCTCCTGTCGCCGCGCCGCCGCCCGCGGCGATCGCCGGGCCGAAGGGAAGCAGTACGGCCGCGGTCATCACGCCGAGCATGACGGCGAGCCAGAACCAGGCTCTCGGAACGCCGAGCCGTTCTTCGTACAGAGGCATGGGCCCACCCTGCCATCCCGCTCCGGCGCGCCGCGCACCGCCCATCGGTGGGGGTCCTTCACGTCCCTGACGTGCCGTTCGCCGGCCGGATCAGACGGAGGACGGCTCCGTGGCCGCCGTCACGCGGGAGCGGGGGACGCCCGCGGCCTGCCGCCGGTACTCGCCGGGCGGCATGCCGGCCAGTCGGGTGAAGCGGGTGTCGAAGATGCCCGGTGTCGGGCAGCCGACCGTGTGGCGGACCTCGCCGACACCGAGGGCGCCGCCCCGCAGCAAGACCGTGGCGCGCTCGATGCGGCGCGCCGTCAGGTACGCGTATGGCGACATGCCGTACGCGAGCCGGAACTGGCGGCCGAGCTGCCCGGCGGGCAGGTCCGCGTCCCGGGCGAGCGCCTCGACGTCGAGCGGCTTCGCGTACTCCCGGTCGATCCGGTCACGGATGCGGCGCAGTCGCGCGAGGTCGGTGAGACGCTGCGCGGCGGCGCGTGCGCGGCCCCACGAGGGGTGGCACATGGGGGACTCCCTGGCGGCGATGGCTGGTGGGTGGGCGGCGTGCTCGGCGCGGGCCGGGGCGCCGGCGGCTCAGCGGAGCTCCTGGATGCGGACCAGGTTGCCCGCCGGGTCACGGAACGCGCAGTCGCGGATGTCGTACGGCTGTTCGGTGGGTTCCTGGACGACCTCGACGTCATGGGCCTGCACCTTCTCGAACGTGCCGTCCAGGTCCCGGGTGGCCAGGAGGATCCAGCCGTAGGTGCCCTTGGCCATCATCTCGGTGATGGTGCGGCGTTCCGCCTCGGTGATCCCGGGGTCGGCGGCCGGCGGCGCCAGCAGGATGGAGGTGCCGGGCTGGCCGGGAGGACCGACCGTGATCCAGCGCATCCTGCCCTGTCCGACATCGCTGCGGACCTCGAAGCCGAGCGCGTCGCGGTAGAAGGCCAGGGAGGCGTCCGGGTCGTCGTGCGGGAGGGCGGTCGTGTGGATGGTGATGTCCATGAAGATCAGGCTAGGGGCGCGGCCCGGCCCGGCGCTTCTCCATTCCTGACCGAGTGCCGCCCCGCACGGCAGGGACCGCACATGGGGCGGATGAGCGGTGCGGCGAGCCGGCGCCGGGCGCGGACGGCATCGCGCCTTGCTGGTGGGCCGTGCCGCGAGGCATCCGCGCCTTCCTGGTGGACGGCGGTGGTCGCCCGCGCCGGACGATGGCGGTCACCCGCGCCGTGCGCCGACGGTCGCCCGCGCCGGACGGTGGGGTCGCCCGGGAGACGCCGGCCGCGGCCGCCGTACCCGCGCGTGGGCGCCCGGCGCGGTGCGTCAGGTCGCGGCCCGGGCCCAGCGCGGTCAGGCCGGACGGGCAAGGCCGCGGGCGGGAAGGGGCACCGCCGGGAGGACGCGCACGACGGCGAGACGACCGGCCCGGCGTCCGGCGGAGCCGGAGCCGTCCCGGCGGCGTGCGCCCGTCACGCGCCCCCTGTCCTGATCACACCGCACCCGGCCACGGCACCGAGGTGATCCGCCCGGACGGGGGTACCCGCTGTGCGCGCCCCCCGGGGCGGTACGCAACGACATGAGCCCAAGGAGCAGGACGTATGAGCGAGGCCAATCCCCTGAAGCGGGTCGCCCACAAGGTCGCCGACAGCTTGCAGGGCGACGGCGGCCCGGCGGAGGGGATCCCCGGCAAGCCGGGTGCCGAGTCGCCGCCGGTCGCCGAACCCACCGAGCCGAGGGAGCCGCTGCCGCCCAAGCCGGACCAGAGCGGCCCGGAGACCGTGTCGCCGACCGGGCAGCCGACCGGCGCGGACCAGGCGGTGACGGCCCAGTCCGGGGCCTACCTGACGACGGCCCAGGGGACGCGGCTCCACGACACCGACCACTCGCTCAAGGCGGGGCCGCGCGGGCCGGTGCTGCTGCAGGACCACCACCTGCGCGAGAAGATCATGCACTTCGACCACGAGCGCATCCCGGAGCGGGTGGTGCACGCCCGGGGCGCGGCGGCGCACGGGGTCTTCCAGAGCTACGGCACGGCGGCCTCCGTGACCAAGGCGGCGTTCCTCGCCAAGGACGTGGAGACGCCGGTGTTCGTGCGCTTCTCCACGGTGCTGGGGTCGCGCGGTTCGGCGGACACCGTGCGCGACACCCGGGGCTTCGCGACCAAGTTCTACACCAGCGAGGGTGTCTTCGACCTGGTCGGCAACAACATTCCGGTCTTCTTCATCCAGGACGCGATCAAGTTCCCGGACGTCATCCACGCCGGCAAGCCGCACCCGGACCGGGAGATCCCGCAGGCGCAGAGCGCGCACGACACCTTCTGGGACTTCGTCAGCCTGCACACCGAGGCCGCCCACCACACGCTGTGGAACATGTCCGACCGGGGCATCCCGCGCTCGTACCGGATGATGGAGGGCTTCGGTGTCCACACCTTCCGGCTGGTGAACGCCGACGGCGGTACGACGCTGGTGAAGTTCCACTGGAAGCCGAAGCTCGGGGTGCACTCCCAGGTGTGGGAAGAGGCGCAGATCACCAGCGGGGTGGACCCCGACTTCCACCGCCGGGACCTCGCCGACGCCATCGAGGCGGGCGCGTACCCGCAGTGGGAGCTGGGCATCCAGACGTTCCCCGACACCCCGGAGCAGACGTTCGAGGGCATCGACCTGCTGGACCCCACGAACATCGTCCCCGAGGAACTGGCGCCGGTGCAGCCGATCGGGCTGCTCACCCTGAACCGCAACCCGTCGAACTTCTTCGCGGAGACCGAGCAGGTCGCGTTCCATGTCGGCCATCTGGTCCCGGGCATCGACATCACCGACGACCCGCTGCTGGCGGGCCGCCTGTTCTCCTACCTCGACACCCAGATCACCCGGCTCGGCGGCCCCAACTTCCCGCAGCTGCCCATCAACCGGCCGCACGCTCCGGTCAACGACATGCAGCGCGACGGCATGCACCAGACGGCGGTCCACCGGGGTGTCGCCCCGTACCGGCCGAACTCGCTCGACGGGGGCTGCCCCTTCATGGCCGGCGCGGGCACCGGGGCGTTCGTCGAGACGCCCGTGCGCGTCCCCGAGTCGACGAAGGTGCGCGAGGCACCGGAGTCCTTCGCGGACCACTTCAGCCAGCCGCGCCGGTTCTGGCTGAGCATGACGCCGGTGGAACGCGAGCACATCATCGGCGCGTACGTCTTCGAACTCGGCAAGTGCTACGAACAGTCCGTCAAGGAACGGCAGTTGCAGGTGCTCGCCAACATCGACCCCGAGCTGTGCGAGCAGGTCGCCCAGGGACTGGGGCTGCCCGCCCCGGCGCCGACCGTGCCGCTCGCCGACGTCGCGCCGAGCCCGGCGCTGTCCCAGGTGGGCGGGACCTGGCCGGTCGACGGGCGGATCGTCGGCATCGTCACCGGCGCGGACGGCGACCTGGAGAGCGTCCGTGCGGTGCGCGAGGCCGTGCTGAACGCGGGCATGGTGCCGCTGGTCGTCGCGCCGAAGGGCGGCACGCTCGGTTCCGGCGACGGCGGGGTGACCGTGCAGCGCACGTACGTCACGGCGCGGTCGGTCGAGTTCGACGCCATCCTGCTGGCCGGCATCCCCGGTGTGGGCAGCGACGCCTACACCGCCCGGGACGCCAAGTCCACGCCGTCCTCCGTGGAGCCGACCACCTGCGACCCGCGGGTGCGGCTGCTGCTGACGGAGGCGTTCCGGCACGGCAAGGCCATCGGCGCCTGGGCGGGCGGCGAGGTCGCCCTGGAGGCGGCGGGCGTACCCGTGGACGCCCCCGGCGTGGTCCTCACCGACTCCCCCACCGCCACGCTGGACGAGATCGTCCGCCTGCTGGGGAAGCACCGCGTGTGGGAGCGGTTCGCGACGCCGGTGTGACCGTGCTGAGCTCGCACGTGCCGTCCGGCAGGTGAGAGGCGCGGCGCGGTGTCCGGTGGGCTGCCGGGCACCGCGCCGTCGCGTGCCCGCAGGGACGGCGCGGCCCGCTGCCGGGCCCGGCAGCGGACGGCTCCCCGTCGCCGGGCGCGGGTCCCGGGCGGGGTCGGAAAGCCGGCGGGGAGGGACCGGGCCACGGCCCGCCGCTGCCGCTGCCCGTGCGCGCAGTGCGGGACGCACTCGCGGTCGCCGGTGCGGGATGTCGCCCCCCGGACGGGCAGGAACCGGACGCGCAGGAACCGGACGCGCGGGAACCGGACGCGCAGGGCCCGGCCCCGCACGGCCCCGCCCCGCGCCCGCGGGCCCGGTTCCGCGAGGGCCGGGTCCCGTGAGGGCCGGGCTGTGTGCGTCGCCGCAGGTCAGCGCGGCGGCCGACGATGGTGTTCCCGTCGTGACTGGGCAAGGCGCCGGGCCGGAGGGAGCATGGAAGGGCCGACGGCCCGCGACGGCGCGGCTGCCGGCGGAGGCCGGTCCGGTGCTGCCCCGCCGGCCGGCGGAGGAGGCTCAGGGATGACAGCCGAATCGTTCCCGTCCGACGGTGACCTCTTCAGCCCCGGCCCGCGGGGGCGGACCAGTCTCCTGGACGTGCTCAGCGTGGCCGCGCTGGTCCTCGACACGGACGGGCGCATCGTGTTCTGGACCCCGCAGGCCGAGGACCTCTTCGGCTACTCCGCGGAGGAGGCCCTCGGAACGCCCGCGGCACGGCTGATCATCCACCCCGAGCACCTGCAGGCGGTCGTCAAGCTGTTCACGGAGGTCCTGGAGACGGGCCGCAGCTGGGCCGGCGCCTTCCCCGTGCGGCACAAGGACGGCAGCACCCGCCTGATGGAGTTCCGCAACATGCGGCTGCTCGACGACCTCGGCGACGTCTACGCCCTGGGGCTCGCCGCGGACCACACGCTGCTGCAGCGCGTCGAGACCGACCTGGCGCTGTGCGAGCGGCTGATCAACCAGTCCCCGATCGGTCTCGCCCTCCTCGACCCGGACCTGCGCTACCTGCTGGTCAACCCGGCTCTGGAGCGGATCGACGGCATCCCGGCCGAGGACCACATCGGCCGCCACCTGAGGGAGACCCTGCCGTTCCCGGACGTCGACACGGTGGAGTCCGCGCTGCGCCAGGTCCTCACCACGGGCACACCGCTGCTCGACCAGTACCACGTGGGCCGGCCCCGGTCCGACCCCGAGCGCGAGCGGGCCTGGTCGCTGTCGTTCTACCGTCTGGAGGACCCCGGCGGGCGGGTGCTGGGCGCGGCCACCTCGGTCGTCGACGTCACGGAACGGCACCGGGCCGCGGCCGAGGCCGACCGGGCCCGGCGCCGCCTCGCGCTGATCGCCGACGCCTCCACCCGGGTCGGCACCTCACTGGAGGTGGAGCGGACGGCCAATGAGCTGGCCGAGATCGCCAGCCCCGAGCTGGCCGACGTGGTCGCCGTGGACGTCCTCGACTCCGCCCTGGCCTGCCGCCGCATGCGCACCCCGGACAACGGCCCGGAGCTGTTCCGCGCCCTCGCCCTCAAGGCGGCCCACCCCACGGTGGCCCTGCACGCCGCCGATCCGCCCGGCGACCTCGCCTCGTACGAGGGCGACCGGCTGGTCACCCTCTGCGTGCACACCGGCCGGCCGATCCTGGTGCGGCACGTCGGCGAACAGGACCTGCCGCGCATCGCCCGCGACGCGGACGCGTCCGCGCTGCTGGCGCGCGCGGGAGTCCACTCCTACCTGGCGGTGCCGCTGATCGCCCACGGCGAGGTGCTGGGCGCCCTCGACCTCAAGCGCACCCGCAACCCGGCCCCCTTCGACGAGGACGACGTCGTCCTGGCCGGCGAGCTGGCCAGCCGGGCGGCGGTGGCCATCGACAACGCCCGCTGGTTCCAGAGCGTGCGCAACACCGCGCTGACCCTCCAGCGCAGTCTGCTGCCCGACCATCCGCCGCACCACACCGGTCTGGACCTAGCCTCCCGCTACCAGCCGGCGCAGGCCACCAGCGAGGTCGGCGGCGACTGGTACGACGTCATACCGCTGAACGGCGACAAGACCGCGCTGGTCGTCGGTGACGTCATGGGCAACGGCATCGACGCCGCCGCCACGATGGGCCGGCTGCGCACCGCGACGTGCGCGTACGCGGACCTGGACCTGGACCCGGGCGAGGTGCTCCAGCACCTGGACAAGATCACCTGCGATCTGGAGCACTACATCGTCACGTGCCTGTACGCCGTGTTCGACCCCCACACGCGGCGGTGCCGCATGGCCAACGCGGGCCACCTGCCGCCCGCGCTGGCCCGGCCCGGCCGAGCCCCCTCCCTCCTCGAACTGCCCACGGGAGCCCCGCTCGGCGTCGGCGGCGTCACGTTCGAGACCACCACGGCCGAGCTGGGCCCCGGGGACCTGCTCGTGCTCTACACCGACGGCCTCGTCGAGACCCGGCAGCACGCCATCGACGACCGCCTGAACACGCTCCTGACGTTCCTCGACGAGCCCGAGCGGCCCCTGGAGGAGACCTGCGACCTGCTGCTGTACGGCCTGCGCCACCCCGACGACCACGACGACGTGGCCCTGCTCGTCGCGCGGGCGCTGTAGCGGTTCGCCGGAACGGGGGCCGCGGTCAGCGCAGGGCGAAGAAGTGCAGCGGCGAGTTCGGCCGGAAGCCGATGCGCGGGTAGACGGGTGCTCCGGCGGCCGTCGCGTGCAGGGTGGCGCGGGTCAGCCCGGTGGCCCGGGCGCCCTCGTGGAGGGCCTTGCGCGTCACCGCCTCGCCGTAGCCCCGGCGTTCCCACCGGGGATCCGTGGCGACGAGCGCGACGAAGAGCCGGCCCTCCGCCTCGACGGTGGCCGCGCAGGTCACCGGTTCGTCGCCGCGCACCCCCAGATAGGCGTACACGTCGTTCTTCCACAGCGTCGAGCCGACGAGGCCGTCCCGCCCGTGTTCCAGGGGAAAGCCGTAGGCACGCGAGTTGAGGTCCGCGTAGGCGCGCAACTGCTCGTCGGTGCGCACCCGGACGAAGGTGAGGTCCGGGTGGGCCGGTTCGGGGAGCGGGAGCATGTCCCCGGCCATGCCGGTGCCGGGGAAGGCGTAGGCGAGGCCCGCGCGTTCGGCCGCCGCCGTCAGTCCGGCGCGGGCCTCACCGTCGAGGAGGTCCTCGAAGACCCACAGGAAGCCCGGCCGGCGCTTCGCCCGCATGATGTCCGCGGCCTGCGCCAGCCGCCGTTCCGCGAGCGCCGGGTCCGCCCCCACGTCGGTCAGCGTGACGCAGTTCCAGAACGCGAAGCGGCTGTCGGCCCAGCGGACGGCGATGCCGGGGAGGTCCCGCACGTCCGCGCCGGCGTCCCGGTCGAGCACCATGGCCCGCCACACCGTGGCCAGTTGCCGCATCGATTCGATCGAGTCCGCGAGATCGGTCACCATGACTCCCCTGAGCGTCGCTTCCCGGAATGCCCCCGTCGCCGCCCCAACGATCCGCACCGCCCGGAAGTTCGCCCGCGCCCGCACCGCACCCGTGCGCCTCAGCGGCCGGCGCACACGCGGCTGCGCGGATGCGGTACGTTGCGACGCCATGCGGATCACGAGGTACACCCACGCGTGTGTGCGGCTCGAACAGGACGGCCGGGTACTGGTCATCGACCCCGGGACGTGGAGCGAGCCGCAGGCCCTGGACGGCGCCGACGCCGTGCTGGTGACCCATGAGCACGCCGATCACGTCGACGCCCTGCGGCTCGCCGGGCTCGGCGTGCCGGTCCACGCCCCCGTCGGGGCGGACATACCGCGGCTCGAGGAGGTCGTCCGCGTCTCGTCCGGGACGGAGTTCGAGGCCGCCGGGTTCCGGATCCGGGCGGTGGGCGGCCGGCACGCGCTCGTCCACGGCGACCTGCCGGACTGCGCCAACCTCGGCTACCTCGTGGACGACGCCGTCTACCACCCCGGGGATTCCCTGCACGTCCCCGAACAGCCGGTCGAGACGCTGCTGGTCCCGGTGCACGGGTCGTGGGTGAAGACGGCGGAAGTGATCGGATTCGTCGAGGCGGTCGCACCGCGAAGGGCGTTCGCGATCCACGACGCGCAGCTCAACGAGCGCGGCCTCGCGAGCGTCAACGGCTGGCTCGCGCAGGAGACCGACAGCGGCTACCGCTATCTGGCCCCCGGCGAGACGCTCTGACCACCGGCGTCCGCGCGGGCCCGGGCCGCTCCGGGGCCCCGCCCGCTCCCCGGGGCGGCCCGCCCGGAGCGAAAGGCCGGTGTCCCGGTGCCCGACGGCGACCGCCGCGCCCGGGGCAGTCGGCCCGGCCGGATCGTCACGGCGCGCGGGTGCGCGGCGCTGCGCTGCTTCGGGGGCCGAACGGGCCGGCGGTCAGCGTGCCGGGCGGGGGAAGTGCTGCGGTGCGGGCAGACCGGACAACGGGCCGCCGGAAGCGACGCGCATCACGGATTCCAGCTCGCGGAGTATGCGGTCGGCCTCGCCCCTCACCTGCGTGGGGATGTCGCCCCGCTCGGCGACGAGGCGGCTGTAGATCGGGGTCTCCTGGAACAAGGGGGTCTGCTTTCTCGGGTCGTGCCGGGTGGCGTGACGGCTCGTGCTTCCGGTCGTGGTGTCCGTGTCGACGGTGATCAGTATCGCCGACGGGACCCGGGTCACGGGGACGAGTCGGGGAGACCACCGCGGGAGCCGCGCCACAGACTCTGGACGTCCGGCGCGGTGATCGGCACCATGGGAGCGCTCCCAGATCATGGGAGCGCTCCGAGCGCCGTGCGCGCTTCCGCCCCCTTCGTCGAAGGCGAGTCCCGTGCAGAGCCTGACCAAACGCCGTGTGTCATCCGACGAGCTGGACGCGCTGCTGCGGGCCGCCACCGGTACGGGCTGCCGCGTGGAGGGCGAGCTGGCCGACGGCTGGTTCAACACCGCCTACCGCGTCGTACTCGACGACGGCACCCCGGCGGTGGTGAAACTGGCCCCGCCGGCCCACGCCGCCGTCCTGCGCTACGAGCTGGGCATCATGGCGACGGAGGCCATGGTCTACCGGCGCCTGGCCCGGCTGCTCGGTGGCGGCGTGCCCACCCCCGCCCTGCTGCACGCCGGGGAGGAGTTCCTGGTCGTCTCCCTCCTGGACGGCACGGGCTGGGACAAGGCCGCGTCCCGGCTGGCCCCGGCCACCGAGGCGGCACTGCGCCACGACCTCGGCGCGATCACCGCGCGCCTGCACACCCTCGCCCCCGAGGACGGCCGGTTCGGCTACCCGGCGGCCGCCTCCGCGTTGTCCGCCGACGACTGGCCGACGGCGTTCACCGCGATGGTGGACGCGCTGCTCGACGACGCCGAGCGCTGGCACTCCCCGCTCGGCGAGCCGGCCGCGGGCATCCGCGCGCTGGTGGCCGCGGGCGAGGACGCGCTCGCCGAGGTCACCGAGCCCCGGCTGGTCCACTTCGACCTGTGGCCGGGCAACATCTTCGTCGACCCGGGCACCGGCGGGGCGCCCGCCCGGATCACCGGGCTCATCGACCACGAGCGGGCGTTCTGGGGCGACCCGGCCGCCGAACTGGTCTCCCTCGCCATCGGCGGCGACGCCGGGCCGGACAGTGCTCTCGTCGCCGGGTACACCGAGGCCGGCGGTGTGCTCGACTTCACACCGGCCTTCCGGCACCGCCTGGCGCTGTACCGCCTCTACCTGGCCCTGCTGCTCGTCGTGGAGTGCGGCCCGCGCGGCTACGGCCCGGACCACCTGGCGTTCTGCCGCCGCACCCTCGACGACGCCGTCACCGCGCTCCGCTCACCGGGACGGCGGCGCAGGCAGTGACGCATCCCGCTGCATTCATCCGGCCTCAGGTGGCACCTGCCCTGGCATGCAGGGGATACGACGGACAGGAGAAGCAGTACGGCGCCAGGCCCGGGTGGCGCGGGACACGGTGCGCCGCGCCTGCGCCGAGCCGGGCCGCGAACGGGATCTGGCGGTGCAGGCGGGCAAGGCCGCGCTCGCCGCCTGGCTGGCCTGGGCGGTGGCGGGCTGGTGGCTCCAGGCGCCCATGGCGTTCGTCGCGCCGTGGGTGGCGATCGTCCTCGTCGAGTCCACGGTGTACCGGTCGATCGCGCACGGCCTCCAGCAGCTGGCGGCGATCGCCACCGGCACGGCCCTGGCGACCGCCGCCGCGCTGCTGCTGGACTCCACGATGGCGGCGATGGCCCTGGTGCTGCCGGTGGCCGTGCTGGTGGGCAACTGGCGGCGGCTGGGCAGCCAGGGCGTGTACGCCGCCACTGGCGCCTTGTTCGTGCTGACCTTCCAGCCGGTCACCGTCGCGGGGTCCGCTGCCCGGATCGCGGAGGCGGTCTTCGGCGCCGTGGTCGGCATCACGGTCAACGCGCTGGTCCGCCCGCCGGTGTACCTGCGCAGCACACGTGCCGCGCTGGAGGAAGCGGCAGGTGAGGCGGAACGGATCCTGGAGGCGGTCGCCGACGGTCTGGCCCGCGGCGCGTGGGACGCCCGCGCGGCCGGCTCGCTGCACGAGCGGGCGCTGCGGCTGGGGCGGCTCGTGGAGCAGGCCCGCGCCGCGGTCGGCTGGAGCCGGGAGAGCCTGCGGGTCAACCCGTGGGGCCGCAGCCGCGCGGACTCGGCTCCCGGTCCGGACTACGACGACGCCGTCACCGTCCTCGACTACGTGGCCGTGCACACCGCGGGCGTCACCCGGGCGGTGCTGGAGGCCTGTGACGACGACCGCGGGGTGCCGCGGCCGGGCCCGCACATCACGGAGCCGTACGCGGCCTTCCTGCGCGACAGCGCCCACGGCATCCGGCTCTACACCACGAGCCGGTTCGCGCCGGGCGGCCGGGACCGGCAGGCGGACCGGGAGCTGCGCGAGGTGGTCGAGGACCTCGGTCGCACGCTGGACGACCTGCGCCGGAGGCTGCCGCGTGCCGCGCCCGACGACCCCGACGCGCTGGCGGCCTACGGCACGCTGCTGACCCAGGCGCGCCGCCTGGCGGACCAGCTGGCGGGGCGCTGAGCGCCGGCCGTGGGATCGGTGGTCCTGAAGTCGGTCATTCGGGGTACTCGCGGTCCCGTCACATGGAACGAGACGGATGGGAGGTGATCGCCGTGTCGAGTACGCAGTCGCACCGCACCGCTCCCCGCCCCCAGGCGCACGAGCCTGGCCAGGAGCCGGTGGGCGAACTGGTCCAGCGGGCGTCACAGCAGCTGACGGAGCTGGTACGCGGCGAACTGCGCTTGGCGCAGGCCGAGATGAAGGAGAAGGGCAAGCGTTACGGCAAGGGAGGCGGGCTGTTCGGCGGGGCCGGCGTCGTCGGTTTCCTGATGCTCCAGGCCCTGGTCGCCACGGTGATCGCGGCTCTGGCGGTGCCGCTGCCGGTGTGGGCGGCCGGACTGATCGTCACGGCGGTGCTGGGTGTGATCGCCGCGGTGATGGCCCTGAGCGGCAAGAAGCAGGTCGACCGGGCCGCACCGCCCGTGCCCGAACAGACGATCGAGAACGTGAAGGCCGATGTGGCCGAGATCAAGGGGAGCGCGCACCGATGACCCAGCCGCCGCACGAGGACAAGCCCGCCTCCAGCCCTGAGGAGCTGCGCGAACACGTGGAGCGGACCCGCGCCGAGCTCGGGGAGACGGTCGAGGCGCTGGCAGCCAAGGGTGACGTCAAGGCGCGTGCCCAGGAGAAGGCAGCGCAGGTCAGGGAGCAGGCCGCGGTGAAGGCCGCCGAGGTTCGGGAGCAGGCCGCGGTCAAGGCCGGTGAGCTGCGGACCAAGGCCACCGACGTGGCCCACCAGGTTCAGGACAAGCTGCCCGAGCCGGTCAGGGAGAAGGCGGCGCAGGGGTCCCGGATGACCCGGGACAACCCCGCCCTGCTGGTGGCGGCCGTGGGCGCGGTGACGCTGGTGGTCTGGCTGGCCTGCCGCCGGAAGCGGTGACCCGGGCGGAGGGGGTCGTCGACCGCGGCGGCACCCCGCAGGGGTGACGCCGGTTCGGAGTGCCTCCGTCCTGCCGGAAGGGCTCCGGCCCGCCGCTGCCGAGCGGCGGTGCCGGAGCCCTTCGCCGTCTTTCTCCGCAGGTGCGGGGCCACCGGCCGGGCGGACCGGGCCGGTGACGTCCGGCCGGGGCGGAGGGTCAGGCGCGCAGCCAGGCCGTGGTGTCCGGAGGCAGGCGGGAGCCGGGGGTGAGGGGGCCGCTGGTGAGGAGGACGGCGGTGTGCGCGGGCAGGTCCACGGGCGCCGTGGAGAGGTTCGCCACGCAGACGAGCCCGTGGGGGCGGGCGAAGGCCAGTACGCCCGCGGGGGCGGTCAGCCAGGTCAGGGGCCCGTCGCCGAAGCCGGGGGTGGTGCGGCGCAGGGCGATGGCGCGACGGTAGAGAGTGAGCATCGACCGGGGGTCGGCTGCCTGCCGGTCGGCCGCGTAGGACGGCCAGTCCGCGGGCTGGGGCAGCCACGGCGGCGTCCGCGAGCCGAAACCGCAGTGCGGTTCGGCGGCGGCCCACGGCAGCGGGACGCGGCAGCCGTCGCGGCCCGGGTCGCTGCCCCCGGAGCGGACGTGCATGGGGTCCTGGATGCGGTCCGTGGGGATGTCGGCCTCGGGGAGGCCGAGTTCCTCGCCCTGGTAGACGTAGACGGATCCGGGCAGGGCGAGCGTGAGCAGGGCGGCGGCGCGGGCGCGGCGGGTGCCGAGGGTGAGGTCGGAAGGGGTGCCGAAGGCCTTGGTGGCGAAGTCGAAGGCGGTGTCGGCGCGGCCGTAGCGGGTCACCGTGCGGGTCACGTCGTGGTTGCACAGGACCCAGGTCGCGGGCGCCTTGACGGGGGCGTGCTCGGCGAGGGTGCCGTCGATGCAGCGGCGCAGCCGGTCCGCTTCCCAGGGGCAGGTGAGGAAGGTGAAGTTGAAGGCGGTGTGCAGTTCGTCGGGGCGGAGGTAGCGGGCGAAGCGTTCGGCGTCGGGCAGCCACACCTCGCCGACGAAGACGGCCCCGTACTCGTCGGCGACGGCTCGCCAGGAACGGTAGATGTCGTGGAGCTCGTCGCGGTCGACGAAGGGGTGCGGGCCGCCGCCCTCGGTGAGGTCGGGAAGCGCGGGGTCCTTGGCGAGCAGGGCGGCGGAGTCGATGCGGACGCCGGCGACACCGCGTTCGAACCAGAACCGGAGCACGTCCTCGTGCTCCTGCCGGACTGCGGGGTGGGCCCAGTTGAGGTCGGGCTGCTGGGGGGTGAACAGGTGCAGGTACCACTCGCCGTCGGGGACCCGGGTCCAGGTGCCGCCCGTGAACTGGGACGGCCAGTCGTTGGGCGGGAGTTCGCCGTGCGCGCCGCGGCCGGGGCGGAAGTGGAAGAGGGCGCGTTCCGGGCTTCCGGGGCCCGCGGCGAGGGCGGCCCGGAACCAGGGGTGCTGGTCGGAGACGTGGTTGGGGACGATGTCGACGATGGTGCGGATGCCGAGTTCGCGGGCCTCGGCGATGAGTTTCTCCGCCTCGGCGAGGGTGCCGAAGGCGGGGTCGACGGTGCGGTAGTCGGCCACGTCGTAGCCGCCGTCGACCAGGGGCGAGAGGTACCAGGGAGTGAACCAGACGGCGTCGACGCCCAGTTCGGCGAGGTAGGGCAGTCGCGCGCGGACGCCCGCCAGGTCCCCGGTGCCGTCGCCGTCGCCGTCGGCGAAACTGCGCGGGTACACCTGGTAGATGACGGCGTCGCGCCACCAGTCGCCGGTGCGCTGCGGGGTGGGGGCTGCCACGTGACGGTCCTTTCGGGCAGGGTGGATCCTCGCCGCCGGCGAGGACGGCGGGGCGTCGGACGGGCCGGCGGCGGAGGTCGGGGGCGGGTGGGGTGCGGTGACGGGGGCGGTCAGCCCTTGAGTCCGCCTGCGGTGAGGCCGCTCATGATGTTGCGCTGGAAGACCAGGAAGATCAGCAGGGTGGGCAGGGAGGCGATGGTCAGCGCGGCGATCAGCACGTTGACCGGCACGCCGTTGGAGAGTGAGTAGATGCCCACGTTGAGGGTCTGCCTGCCCGGGTCGGGCAGGGTGAGCATGGGCCACAGGAAGTCCTTCCAGACGCCCACGATCGCGAAGATGGACACGACGCCGAGGATGGGCCGGGAGAGGGGCAGCACGACGGACCGGAGGGTGCGCAGCGGGCTCGCCCCGTCCATGGCGGCGGCGTCCAGGAGTTCCCCTGGGACGGAGTCGAAGAAGCGCTTCAGCAGGAAGATGTTGAAGGCGTTGGCCACCGAGGGCAGCCAGATGGCCCAGGGGGTGTTGAGCAGGTTGCGTTCGAAGACCGGTACGTCGAGCACGGTGAGGTACTGGGGTACGACGAGCACCGTGGCCGGGATCATCAGCGTCGCCAGCATCATGCCGAGGACGACGTTGCCGAGGACCGGGCGGAGCCTGGAGAGCGAGTACGCCGCCGCCACGTCCAGGACGAGCTGGAAGGCGAGCGCGCCGAACGCGTAGTAGAGGGTGTTGAACAGCAGTCCGGCGAGGTCCATGACCTGCCAGGCCCTGCGGTAGTTGTCCGGCTCGAACGAGCCGGGGACCAGGGTGGGCGGGGTGCGGATGACCTCCTGGGCGTCCTTGAAGCCGCTGGAGACCAGCCAGTACAGGGGGCCGAGGAACACCAGGGTGAACAGCGCGACGACGAGGGCGAACGTCACCCAGTAGAGGATCTTCCCGCGGGGCCGGGCGAGCTGGGCCGGTGAGATCAGGGTGCGTGTGGACATGCCGGGGCCTCCGCTGCTACTCGTCCTCGGCGCGGCCGAGCCTGACGTACGCCGCCGAGAAGCCGGCGAGGAGTACGAGCAGGAGCAGGCCGAGGGCCGCCGCGGCACCGTAGTTGTTGAAGTTGAACGCGTACTGGTAGATGAGGTTGACGACGGTGGTGGTCGAGCCCTCCGGGCCGGCGCCGCCGGTCAGCAGGAAGGGTTCGACGAAGACCTGCATGGTGGCGATGATCTGCATCAGCAGCATCAGGGAGAGCACGAGCCGGGTCTGCGGGATCGTCACGTGCCAGATCTTGCGGAACAGTCCGGCGCCGTCGAGTTCGGCCGCCTCGTAGAGTTCGCCGGGGATGCCCTGGAGGGCGGCGAGGTAGACGAGGGCGGCGCCGCCCATGTTCATCCAGGTGGCGGCGAGAACCACGGAGAGCATCGAGGTGTCCGGGTCCTGGAGCCACTGCTGTCCGGGCAGTCCGAGGAGGC
This sequence comes from Streptomyces glaucescens, assembly GCF_000761215.1. Taxonomy (GTDB): domain Bacteria; phylum Actinomycetota; class Actinomycetes; order Streptomycetales; family Streptomycetaceae; genus Streptomyces; species Streptomyces glaucescens_B. The sequence goes on from NZ_CP009438.1 coordinate 528,624, forward strand.
CGAGCAGCTCGTTGAGGAGGCCGTAGCCCGGGTCGTAGAGGTACTTGAACAGCAGCACGGAGGCGACCGGCGGGAGCATCACCGGCAGGTAGACCAGCAGCCGCAGGTAGCCCTTGCCGTGCCGGAGTTCGTTGATGACGACGGCGACGGCGAACGGGACGGCGAAGCCGAGGACGAGGGCGAGCACGGTGAACAGCGCGGTGTTGCGCCACGCCTGCCAGAACGCCGGATCGTGGTAGACGGTGGTGAGGTTGTCCAGGCCCACCCAGGTGGTCCGGCCGCCCTCGGTCTGCTGGAAGGCGAGGAGGAACTCCCGGACCATCGGGTACCAGGAGAAGAACCCGAAGCACAGGACCGCACCGACGAGGAAGGCGTGGGCGGTGAGGTTGCGCCGCACGGCGCGGGCGAGGCGGCTGCCGGCGGGCGGTGGGCCGCCGGCCGGGCGGGGCGGGCTGCGGCGGGGGCGGTCCGCCTTGCTCGGGGTGAGGCTGGGGGCCGGCATCGTTGCTCCTCGCTGCTGGTCTGCCGGTGCGCCGCCGGCTGGTGACGCGCGCGGCGGGGAAGGACCGCGGTGCCCGTCCCCGTCAGGGGAGGTCACCGCGTGGCGAGGACCTGGTCGACCTGCCGCTCAGCGGTGGAGAGCAGTTCGTCGATGTCGGCGTCCTCATCGGTGAGGATCGCGGACATCACGTCGTCCAGGACCTTGTAGATTTCCTGCGCCTTGGGCGGCTCGGCCTTGCCGGGGACCGGGTCGTTCCTGAATGCCTTGAAGTTCTCGACCGGCATGGTGGCGTGCTCGGCGCGGGCGGCGTCGTCCTCGGTCTTGGTCCCGTTGATCCAGAAGTTGGGCTGTGGGATGCCGACCGGCAGACCGTCGGCCTTGGTGCGTGCCCAGTCGAACTGGCCCTTGCCGGGGGTGAGGTTCTTGAAGGTGAGCCAGGCGATCGCGGCCTTGATCTTGTCGGGTGAGCTGCCCTTCTTGATCATGTAGTTGTTGCCGCCGGCCAGGGTGGCCTTCCGGCCCGGGATCGGCCCCATGCCGAAGTTGCCGTAGGCCGCGCCGAGTTGCTGGACCATGTAGGCGATGTCGTCGGGCGCGGCGAGGAACATGCCGAGCTTGTCGGCGGCGATCTGCTTCTGCAGGTCGCCCCACTTCAGCAGCTGCGTCTTGCCCATGCTGTCGTCCTCCCAGCGCATGGCGTGGAGGTTCCGGGCGACCTGCCGGCCCAGCTCGTCGTCGAAGGCGGCCTTCGTGCCGCTCGCGTCGACGATGTCGCCGCCGATGCTGTACACGTGCGCGGTGAAGTGCCAGCCGCCGGTGTTCCCGGCGCTGTACTCGCCGAAGCCCGCGATGCCGTCGCCGAGCCCGGCGATCTTGTCGGCGGCGGCCCTGACCTCCTGCCAGGTGCGCGGCGGGTGGTCGGGGTCGAGTCCGGCCCGCTCGAAGAGCTTCCGGTTGATCAGCAGGCCCATCGTGTAGTTGCTGGTGGGCAGGCCGTACAGCTTTCCCTCGTGCTTCAGCGAGGCGAGGACGCCGGGGTCGATGTCCTTCAGCCGCGGCACGGTCCGGTCGTTGACGTAGGCGGTGATGTCCTCGGCGCCGTCGTGGTCGAGCACTTGGGGCAGGTCGGTGAAGTAGGTGTAGAAGACGTCGGGCTGTGACCTGGCCTTGAGCATGGCCGTGAAGCGCGGCGGTTCCAGGCACTGGCCGGGGGTGGAGCGGCCTTCGATGGTGACGTTCGGGTAGGTCTTGTTGAACTCGGCGACGTCCTGCTTCCACTGCTTCAGTTCGGCCGCCTTGGCCGCGGGGGGCATGCAGTCGATGGTGAGGGTGACCTCGGTCCTCGGGTCCAGCGGGGCGGTGGGGTCGGACGATCCGCTGTCGCCGGACCGGTCGCCGTCGTCGCTGCTGCTGGTGCCGCAGGCGGCCAGTGCGGTGAGGGCGAGGGCGGAGACGAGGGTCAGGGCGCCGGCCCTGCGGACACGGCTCGACCGGGCACTTGTCATGGGTGGACCCCTTCGCGTGAACGAGGAAGGCGCCCCACCGCCGATGCGTTGTGGGGCGCCGCACACTCAACCACCGCGAACAAGGGGACGCAATATCTCGTGCTGGGTTCGTAAATATTTGACAGTGCCGGTCCGGCGCAGAGGTGTGTCCGGGCCTCAGGCCTCCCGCGCCTGCGCGGTCGAACCGCGGACGACCAGTTCCGGCTCGAAGAGCAGTTCGTCGTGCGGCACGTCGCTGCCCTGGATCTGGGCGTTGAGCAGCTCGACCGCCGCCCGGCCCATCGCCTCGATGGGCTGGCGGACCGTGGTCAGCGGAGGCTCGGTGCACGTCATGAACGCCGAGTCGTCGTAGCCGACGACGGAGACGTCGCCGGGCACTCGAAGACCCCTGCGGCGGGCCGCGCGCACGGCCCCCAGGGCCAGGGGGTCGCTGGCGCAGACGATGCCCGTCACCCCCCGTTCCAGCAGCCGGGAGGCCGCGGCCTGACCGCCCTCCAGCGAGAACATGGAACGCTCCACGAACTCGTCGGCCAGCGTGCCCCCGGCGGCCCGGACCGCCGCGTCCAGCCGGCGCCGTGACGGGATGTGGTCGGCGGGGCCGAGGACCAGGCCGATCCGCTCGTGGCCCAGTGACACCAGATGCCGCCACGACTGCTCCACCGCGACCGCGTCGTCGCAGGCCACGCAGGGGAAGTCCAGCCCGTCCACCGCCGCGTTCACGAGCACGACGGGAATGCGGCGCTGGGCGAGCAGCTGGTAGTGGTCGTGCGGCGCGTCCGCCTGGGCGTAGAGGCCGCCGGCGAAGACCACCCCCGACACCTGCTGCTGGAGCAGCAGTTCGACGTAGTCCGCCTCCGACACGCCGCCCTTGGTCTGGGTGCAGAGCACCGGCGTGAGCCCCTGCTGGGCCAGCGCGCCTCCGATGACCTCGGCGAATGCGGGGAAGATAGGGTTCTGCAGCTCGGGCAGGACCAGCCCCACCAGACGTGCGCGCTCGCCGCGCAGCTGGGTCGGCCGCTCGTAGCCCAGCACGTCGAGGGCGGTCAGCACCGACTGGCGGGTCGCCTCGGACACTCCCGGCTTGCCGTTGAGCACCCGGCTGACCGTGGCCTCGCTGACCCCCACCTTTTTCGCCACTTGAGCAAGTCGTCGCGTCATGAACGCAAGCGTAGCGCAAGCGCTGCAAGTCGCTTGCGCTACGGCTCGGCGCCGAAGGCGTCACCGCTCCTGCGTGCCCCGGAGGGCCGCGGGGCCCGACTCGGTCGTGGCGTGGGGGCGGGGAGTCACGGAGTGCGGTCGATCACGAACGGGGAGCCCGGTTCCACCACGACGTCGCCCCGGGCCGAGCCGGTGATCGTCACGTTCGTGAGGGTCGCGCTGCCGCGGGCACCGGCCATGGCGAGCACGCCGGAGCCGTTGTTGGACTTGCTGATGGTCACGTCACGGATCTGCACTCCGGGCACGGCACCGCCGCCGGTCTTGAACTGGATGCCGTCGTAGGTCGAGTCGTGGATGTCCGTGTCGCGGATCGTGACGCCCGGGATGTCGGGACCCTGCGCGAACAGGGTGATCGCGCCGAACTCCTGCGCCTCGCCCCAGAAGGCCCCGCCGGTGCGGTGAAGTCCGTTGCCGGCGATGAGGGTCCGGCCGGAGAACGGCAGCGGGTCGTGGTCGGTGGCCAGCATGATCCCCGGGTAGTTCATGGTGTCGGAGATCAGGTTGTTCTCGATGGTGTTGCCGTATCCGCCGTAGACCGCGATGCCGTTGGCGCGCCAGGGCAGCTGGACGGTGTTGTTGCGGAAGTGGTTGTCGTGCCCGATGTCGACGGATGTGTCCTTGACGTACTTGCTGGCCCACACGGCGAGCGCGTCGTCCCCGGTGTTGCGGAAGGACGAGTTGAACACGGTGGAATTGCGGGTGCCGTTGGCGAAGTTGACGCCGTCGGCGTAGGTGTTGCGGATGCGGACGCCGCTGAACTCGACGCCGTCGCCGGGTCCCCACAGTTCGGGGATGTCGGTGTAGTCCCGGCCGACCCAGGCACCGACGTTGGCGTGCTCGATCCACACGTTGGTGATTTTCGTGCCGGTGCCGAAGCGGCCGTTGAGCGCGACGCCGCCCTCGGCGCCCCCGTCGCCGCCCCGGATGGTGCCGGAGCCGAAGACGGCGAGATCGGAGATCCGGGTGTTGTGGTCGATGTCGAAGCCGAAGTTGCCCTCGTGCGGGTGGTTGATGCCGCCGGCCTGGTGCGGCGGGATCAGCGAGTACAGCTGCGAGTGCCACATGCCGGCACCGCGGACGGTGACGTCCCGGATGCCGACCTGGTTGAACTGGCCCCGGTTCAGCGGGTCGTCGGTGAGGATCTTCTTCTCCTGCCGCCACTGGCCGGCCGGGATCCACACGCAGGGGATGTCGCCCTTCTGGTCCGCCGTGACGGCGCGCTGGATGGCGTCCGCGTCGTCGATGCCGTCGTTGGGCACGGCCCCGTAGGCGGTGATGGAGACGCACTCGGCGGGCTTGGCGGCCGGTGGCGCGACCTGCTCCAGGTCGATCAGGTCGATGACGTAGAACGCGGCGTCGTCACCGGCGTCGCGCTGGAGCCGGAAGGTGGTGCCCGCCGGGTAGGTGTCGGTGAGCAGCGCGTGGGACTCGTCGAAGAGCCGCCGTGCGTCGCCGCCCGGCCGGTTGGTCAGGCCCTCCGGGTCGTCGGTCGTGCCGTAGAGCCAGCTGTGCTTGGAGGAGAGCGTGAGCTTGCGCACGAACCTGCCGTCGGCGTACAGGCTGAGGGTGGCCTCGCGGCCGCCGCCGGCCGCCGCGTCGGGGATGGAGTTGCGGACGACGAGCGAGTTGGCCGGGCTGGTGGACGTGAACTCCACGTACTGTCCGGTCGAGTCGAGGCGCACCGACTCGCGGCCGGAGGACTCGGTGGCGAAGTTGGTGTGCCCGAAGGTGCGCCTGGCGTCCGCCTTGAGCAGGGTGCCGTTGTGGCGGCCGCTCTCCGCCTCGTACTCGACGTATGGCACGGCGGCGCCGCGCCCGACGACCAGGGAGCGGGCGAGGACGTTGTTGTTCTCGTCGGTCTCGGTGACCACGCCGGTGGCGTCGGCCGTCGCGGTGAGGGTGGTCCCGCCGCCGGCGGCGGTCCAGCTGCCGCCGATGGCGACGGTGGTGGAGCCGCCGGCGGGGATGCCGTCCGTGATGCCGTGCAGGGTGGTGTCACCGGCCGTGAGCCGGGTGACCGAGCCGGCGGGCACCGGGCTGGTGCCGCGGTTGCGGACGGCGACGGCGAAGGTGACCTTGGCGCCCACGGCCGGGTGCGCCGGTGTGGTGGTGATGCCGGTGACCTCCAGGTCCGGGCCCGGTGCCTGGCCGACGACCAGACGGGCCGCGGCGTTGCGGCCGTTGTTGCCGTTGTCGAGTTCGGGGACCGTGTCGGTCGGGTCGACCACCGCGGAGACGGCGTAGCTGCCCATGGGCCGCCTGCCGACGGCGACGGGGACCTTCACCGACTCGCCCGCGGCGAGCGCGCGCACCGGGCCGCTGCCCGCGACGGTGCCTTCGAGACTGACGTTCACCGTGGTGGCGGGCGCGGCGGCGGTGCCGGTGTTGCGGACGGTGGCGTCGACGGTGACCGGATCCGTCTCGGACGGCGAGGCGGGTGACCAGCTCAGGTCGGTGACGGTCAGGTCGGGTGCGGGCGCGGCGCTGCCGACGACCTCGAACTCGGCGACCTGTCCCCCGCCGGCGCCGGTGTTGCCGGAGAACTGAAGGCGCACGTCCGCGTACCGGCCGGAGACCGGGATGGTCACCGTGTTCCGGTTGCCGGACGGGCTGAAGGTGTAGTCCGCCCGGTCCTTCAGGGAGGTGAAGCCGGACTCCCCCGCCCCGCGGCCGAGGACCTGGACGGTCTGGGTGCGGGTGCTCCAGACGGGGTCGGGGTTCAGTCTGAGCACGACGCCGGTGAGGTCGGCGTCGGCGCCGAGGCGCACGGTCAGCGCCGAGGACTGGCCGCTCGCCTCCCAGTAGGTGGCGGTGCTGCCGTCGTTGGCGTGGGCGGCGACGTAGTTCTGGGTGGTCGAGGTGGCCTCGACGGGTTTGCGCAGGGCGAGGTTGGTGCCCGCCGGCGGCGGGTCGCCACCGGTGTCGCCGTAGACCTCCACCTCGGACAGCTGGGCCGCGTTCCAGCCGGAGTTGGCGCTCACCCGCACCCGCAGGTACCGGGTCTCGGCTGCGGCGTCGAGCCGCACGGTGTTCCCGGCCGCCGGTGCGAAGGTGCGGCTCGCGGCGGCGGACAGGCTGGTGAAGTCTCTGCCGTCGGTGCTGCCCTGGAGGCTGACGGTCTCGTCGCGCGACTCCCAGGAGGCGGGCAGCTTGAGCACCACCTCGCCGACGTCGGCCGTGCGGCCGAGGTCGATCTGCACCCACTGCGGGAACGCGCCCGCCGGTCCTTCCCAGTACGAGGCCTGGCTGCCGTCCGTCACGTGGCCGGCCGGGTAGCCGCCGTGCGCTCCGCTCGCCGTGACCGGCCGGCCCAGTGCCAGGTTCGGGCCTTCGGCGGCGTCGGCGGGCGGCGCGGTGAGCAGCCCGACGCCGAGTGCGCCGGCCGTGACGAGGCCGGCGAACGCGTGCCGGCCGTGATGTCTCCGTCTCATGGGTCCTCTCGTTCCTCTGCGGGGCGTGCCGGGCTCGGCGGGCAGGGAGGGGCGAGGCGCGCGGCTGGTCGGGGACGAGATGCTGTCCTGGCGGGCCCGGAACGCTGAAAATCCAGAACTTGAGTGATTTCGTCAATCTTTTGCAGTGCTGAGGTGACAGGTTTCTACCCGGTATCGACTTTGTCAACGGCTTGGTCCATGCCAACACAGGCGCCCCGCCCGGCGCGGGTCCGGCGGGCGCACTCACCCCCGGTGCGTGCCGTTGGACGCCGTGACGCGCGGCGGGGACCGTGACACCCGGCGGGGGGGGCCGTCGGCACCTCCGCGCGGCGGAGACCGCCGGCGAGCCGCGCGGCGGGGCCCTGGCCCCTTTACCGCACCACCGGCGTCCTCTCCATCACCTGCGAGGAGGATCATTTCGCCCCGGTCCGCGCGGTCGTGTCAGACCCGGGGAGGAACTACGCGCGGCACAGCCAACTCGCGAGCCCTGTTCGCCCTCTTGCACGGCGAAACCCCCCACCACGAGAAGGGAAGAACGCCGTGCGCTCACGTACGCGCATACACCCCGCGCCGGTCCGGCGCGCCGTCCTCGCCGTCGCGGCGGCGGGATCGGTGCTGGCGACCCCGCTGACCCCGGCCTTCGCCGCCCCTCCCGCTCCCGCGCCCGATCTGCGCGCGGACGTGAACCGCGACGGACGCGTCGACGTCAAGGGCGGCACGGACACGGCGGGTGAGGACACCTGGACCGTCGGCCGCGGCGCGGTCACCCTGCCCAACCTCGACGACGACACCAGGCGCTGCCCGGTGACCGGCCCGGACGGCGGACCGCTGTCCGACGCGAAGCTGGCCGCCTGCAAGGACGCCTCGGACACCAAGGTGAACGGCACCGCCGACGCGGCCGACCTCGCGCGCGTCCGCTCCGTCCCGATGCCCGGCGTGCCGGCGGACGCCAAGGGCAGTGTGCGGGTGACCGCGGGCGCCCGGCACACGCACGTCTTCGTCAAGCGTTCCGGCGCGTGGGTCCTGGTCACCTCCGCCACCCGGCTGACCGCGGCGGAACTGCGCTCCGGGGTGGAGTTCGGCGTCGAGGCCACCGATGTGATCCGGGACCGCGCCCAGTGGGACGGCCGGACGGTGATCCGGCTGTCGGTGACCTCCGGCGGCCGCACCACCTCCGATTCGGTCACCCTGCGCGTCGCCCCGCTCCTCACCCACCACCACCTGCAGAACACCCAGCAGGTGATGGTCACCAAGGTGCGCGGCGCGGGCGAGTACGGCCGGCTCCAGCGCGAGTTCGTCTCCGGCCTGGCCAAGGAGGTCAAGGCGGCCGGCATCACCAGGCCGCTGGTGACCTTCGAGAAGTACGGGGACCCCTGGGCGCAGGACTTCGTCGAGCCCGCCTACGTCAGCATGACCGGGCCCGGCGGGAAGCGGCACGTGATGCGGGTGCTGCTGCGCTCCGCCCAGCTCGACCGCGAGGCGGGCCGGGAGCTGTTCGAGAAGGTGCGCGGCCGGGACGTCGGTGTCGTGCAGGTCACGGACCGGACCCGGCCCGACGACTGGTCGCTGAACTCCATGGGCAACCTGGAGACCGTCCCGCCGTACGCGCACGGCGGGCGCTCGTACCCGGCCGGGCGGATCATCATGGGGTGGCGCAAGGACAGCGGTGAGAAGCCGTCGCCGGCCATGCGCACCCTGCTGCGGTCCCAGGGGCTCCAGGACCCGTTGCTGCTGGACACCTCGTGGCTCGGCGTCGGGCACGTCGACGAGTTCGTGCAGTTCCTGCCCGCCGCCACACCGCGCGGCTGGCGGATCGGGGTCGCCGACCCGCTGGCCGGGCTGCGGCTGCTGCGGGACGCCCAGCGGGACGGCCACGGCGCCACCAGGATGTTCTCCGTCCCCGGCCTGGCGGGCCTGCCGGCCCCGAAGGAGACCATCGACCAGGCGCTGGCCGCGCGGCACTTCGTCGCCGACAACACCATGGCGGCCGAGCGGATCGCGGCCAACCTGGAGATCCTCAAGCGGGAGACGGGGGTCACCGACGCGGAGATCGTCCGGGTGCCGGCCCTCTACACCCGCGAGGCGGAGACCCGGGCCGCCGACGGCACGGAGGTCCCCCTGCCGCGGCTGACCCGGCTGGGCGGCTCCCCGCTCGCGGACACGTTCCAGGACCACGGCCAGCAGAAGTGGCTCGCCCCGGACGGCGACCGCGCCACCGGCCGGGCCCGGGCGGCGGTCACGACCAGCGCGTACGTCCCGGGCGCGGTCAACGGCGTGCTCCTCGGCCGTGACCGCTACCTCGCCCCGCGCCAGTGGGGTCCCGTCATCGGCGGCAAGGACATCTTCACCGAGGCGGTGGGCACCGCCTACCGGCGGGCCGGCCTGAAGGTCTCCTACATCGACGACTGGTACACGTACCACCTCGGCATGGGCGAGGTGCACTGCGGCACCAACACCCTGCGCGACGCCTCGGCCTCCTGGTGGGCCGCACCCAGGGGCTGACGCGGGGCACACCCGGGCGCGCGGCCGCACGCGCGCCCGGGCACACTCCGCCGTCCGCGGTCGGCCCCGCCGGTGGTCCCGTGGCCGGCCCCCGAACACGCCCTTCAGGCCAGGGACTTCCCGGAGGCGACGACGACTCCGTACAGGTCCCCGACGGTCGCGAGCGCGCCCTGGTGGATCTGCGCCGCGGGCACCTCCGTGCCCGCCACCGGCAGGGGCCGCGTCGCACAGGCGTCGGCGACCACGGTGGGCCGGTTGCCCCGCAGGAACGCGCCCTGGGCGGTGAACAGCACGCACATGTGCGTCATGAAGCCCATGACGACGACGTCCTTGTGACCGGCGGCGTCGACCAGGTCGCCCAGCTCGGTGCCGGCGAAGGAGTCGGGGAGCTGTTTGACGACGACGGCCTCGCCCTCGGCCGGGGCCACGCTCGGGTGGATCCGCCCGATCTCGGCCCGGATGTCGTACGGGGTGCCCTCGCCGCCGTCGTTGACGACGTGGATGACGGTGGTGCCTGCCTCCCGGGCCCGGCCCAGCAGGTCGGCGGCCGAGTCGAGTGCGGCCCGCCAGCCCTCCAGCTCCATCACGCCCTGGACGTACGTGTTCTGGTAGTCGACCAGGATCAGCGTCGCGTCGGCGAGCCGCGCCGGCGTCTCGTCGAAGCCCATGAGGGTGCGCAGGGTGGTCGTAGCCATAGGGGTGCCCTTCCGAGTTCTCACGCCAAGTCCCGTTGCTGACTTGGGTGTTGAGGGGTGGCCGCGCTGTTGCGGCCTGTGTGGGGAACGCTACGGCCCCCTTCCGGTGTCGGCAATGTCATCTAACATGCAGATCCAGACATCACCGTTGCCGGCCGGGCGGAGCCTGAGAACCTTGAGCACCGTGGAACGACTCGTCGTCATCCTCCTCTTCGACGGCGTCGACCTCCTCGACGTCACCGGGCCGCCCGAGGTCTTCTCCCTGCTGCGCCGCGAACTGAAGGGGAGACCGGGTTACCGGGTCGTCCTCGCCGCCGGGACCCCGGACCCGGTCACCACCGCGGCCGGGGTGCGGGTCCTTCCCGACGTCACCTTCGAGCAGGTGTCGGGCGAGAGCATCGACACCCTCCTGGTGCCCGGCTCGGTCGAGACCGACGGCCGCGGCCGCGTCCGTGCCCTCGCCGAACCCGCGGTCGTCGACTGGGTGAGGACACTCGCGGGGACGGCCCGGAGAGTCACTTCCGTGTGCGTCGGCGCCCACGTCCTGGCGGCCGCCGGGCTGCTCGACGGCAGACGGGCCACCACCCACTGGTCGACCGCCCGGCAGCTCGCCGACGAACACCCGGCGGTCGAGGTCGACGCCGACCCGATCTTCATCCGCGACGGCGACGTGTGGACCGGCGCGGGCATCAGCTCCTGCCTCGACCTGTCCCTGGCCCTCGTCGCCGACGACTACGGCGAGGCGGTCGCGCTGCGCGTCGCCCGGCAGCTCGTGATGTACCTGAAGCGGCCCAGCGGGCAGAGCCAGTTCAGCGTGCCCCTCGAACCCGTCTCCACCACGCGGCGCATCGAGGACCTGCGCCACCACATCATGCGGCACATCGCCGAACCGCTCACCGTCGCGGACCTCGCCGAGTACGCCCACCTCAGCGAGCGGCAGCTCACCCGCGTCTTCAAGACCGAACTCGGCATGACGCCCGCCGCCTACATCGAGTCGGCACGCGTCGAACTGGCCCGCAACCAGCTCGAGTCCACCGACGCGACGCTCGAACGGATCGTCACCGCCTGTGGTTTCGGCACGACGGACACCATGATCCGGGCCTTCCGCCGCCGGCTCGACACCACACCGACCGAGTACCGGCGCCGCTTCCGGACGGGGGCGCTCACCTGAGCCCGGCCGGCGGACGGCGCGCCGGCCCCCCGGGGACCACCGAGGGGCCGGCGCATCGTCGTGGTGCCGGCGTCAGAACGTGAGCTTCCAGCTGTCGATGTAACCCGTGTCCTGGGCGGCCACGTCCTGCACCCGCAGGCGCCAGTCGCCGTTGGCCTGCTCGGCCGAGGCGTCGACGGTGTAGGTGGTGATGACGTTGTCCGCGGAGTCCGAACTGCTGGAGTTCTTCAGCCGGTACGCGGTCCCGTCGGGGGCGAGGAGGTCGACCACCAGGTCGCCGCGCCAGGTGTGCTTGATGTCCACGCCGACCCGGAGGGCGGCGGGCGCGTTCCCGGTCCGGCCGGTCACCTGGACGGTCGAGGTCACCGCGGCGCCGTTGTCCGGGATGGCGACATCGGCGGTGTTCTCGAACGTGGTGCCCGGAGGCGGTGTCGTCCCGGTGCCGAGGGTCCAGACGGCGTGGGCGAGGGCGTCGCTGTTGCGGTCCAGGGCGGTGTCGTTGATGTTCGCCGTGGTGTCGCAGGACGAGTGGTAGCAGCGGTCGAAGGCCTGGCCCGCGGTGCCGCCCCACTTGGTGGCCTGAGCGGCCGTCTTGGTGCGGCTGGCTCCGGTGAAGAGACCGCCCACGGGTATGCCGGCGTTCTTGAAGGCGGCGTGGTCCGAGCGGCCGTCACCCTCGGTCTCTATCTCCGTGGGGACGCCGATGCCCGCGTACCAGTCCTTGAAGACCTTCTCGATCGCCGGGTCGTCGTCGTAGACGAAGTAGCCGGGGTTCGGCGAGCCGACCATGTCGAGGTTGATGTAGCCCGCGATGCGTGCACGCTCGGTCGTAGGGAGGTTGTTGACGTAGTACTTGGAGCCCACCAGCCCCAGTTCCTCGGCGCCCCACCAGGCGAACCGCAGGTGCTTGGCGGGCTGGAGCTGGGCGCGGGAGACGGCGAGCGCGGTCTCGAGGACGGCGGCGGATCCGGAGCCGTTGTCGTTGATGCCGGGCCCGGAGGAGACGGAGTCGAGGTGCGCGCCGGCCATGAGGACCTGGTTGGGATCGCCGCCGGGCCAGTCGGCGATCAGGTTGTAGCCCGTGGCGCCGGAGGAGCTGAACTGCTGGAGGCTGGTGGTGAATCCGGCCGCGTCCAGCTTGGCGCGCACGTAGTCGATCGAGGCCTTGTAACCGGGGCGGCCGTGCGCCCGGTTGCCGCCGTTGGCGGTGGCGATCGACTGGAGCTGGGTGAGGTGGGCCTTGACGTTGGCCAGCGGGATGTCGGGGGCCGCGAGCGCCCCGGTCGCGGCCGCGCTGCCGGACGGGGCCGAGGTGGCCGGGACCGCGGTGAGCAGCGCGGCCGCCAGGGCCAGGCCGGTCACGGTCGCGGTGCGTCTGGAGCCGCGTCCGGACGCGGCGGGCTGAGGAGTCGTCATGTGGGGGGTCCGCACTTTCTCGTCTAGGGGTGGGTGCCGGACGGTGTGACTGGTACGGAGGTGCCAGAGCTGTGCGGGTGCTGTGTGTGCCCGATGGTCAATGAGATGTCGATGTCCCGTCAAGATGACGGACACGGATGTCCGCTGAGCGGACGCGTGGGCGGGGCGGGCCGGGCGGACCGGCGCGTGACGCGGTCCGCCGCCGGATCAGAGCACCGCGGCGTCCGCGTGAAGCGGGCTACTCCTCGCCGACGCGCAGGACGGCCAGCGTGATGTTGTCCGGACCGCCCGCCTCCATGGCCGCCCTCCACAGCTCGACCGCCGCGCGCCGGTCGTCGTGCTCCCGCAGCACGCCCTCGATGACGTCGTCCGCCAGCGGGTCGGTGACGCCGTCGGTGCAGACGAGGAAGCGGTCACCGGGCGCGACGGGCACCGGCCTCACATGCGCGCGCACGGCACGGTAGCCGGGGCTGCCGCCGAGGCACTGGGTGACGATGGACGTGGTGCGCCGCCCGGGTTCGAGGGGCGGACTGTCGTCGACGCTCAGCCGGCGCAGGCCCTCCGGCAGGGCCGCGTGCACCCGGCTGTCGCCCACGTTGAACACCAGCAGGGCGTCGTGCCGTACGACGACGCCCGCGACCGTCGTGCCCATCGTGGCCAGCTCGCCCCCTTCGTCGCCGCCGGCGGCCTCGTAGACGGCCCGGTTGCAGGCGTCGAGGACGTCGCGGATCGCGTCCTCGCTGCTCAGCCGCGGCCCGGCCGCGGCGATCCGGCCGGCCACCAGCGAGCTGGCCACATCCCCGCCGGGATGCCCGCCCAGTCCGTCGGCGACGGCCACGACGACCGGGCTCTCCAGCGGGAAGAACAGGGTCTGCGGACTCTCGGTGACGGTGGCGCACAGGGTCCAGGGGCCGGCGACGAGACTGTCCTCGTTGCGGGTCCGCAGCAGCCCGGGATGGCTGAGCGCAGTCACCGCGACGTACCGCATGGCGCCACCGCCCTTCGTTCCGGCCGCCTCGGCGGGGCCGGGTCCGCCTACCAGTCTAGGAAGCGGTGGCCGCCGGATCCCCGGGTGCGGGGAGAGAAGTGACGCCGGCCGGGAACGCGTACGGTCGTACACTCCCCCGCACCGGGCCGCTCACCTCGAGGTGGGGAAGACTGGGAGCGTGGGCGTCACTCACCGCCCGGCCGGCACCGTGCCGGCGGGGCGCCGTCTCGGGAGGACCGGCAACGATGATCATCTTTGGCACCAAGGGCTACCTGTACCAGCTCGCGATACTGACCCTGGTCTGCGGCCGCTGCGGCAATCCGTCGGCGCACACCCTCCGCAAGCGCGTCACCAAGTTCACCCTGTTCTTCGTGCCGCTGTTCCCGGTCTCCACGAAGTACGCGACGCAGTGCACCTTCTGCGGTGCGGAGCAGCGGGTGACGAAGGAGCAGGCGGAACAGCTTCAGGCGCAGTCGGCGACCGGGCACGGCGGCCGGACCCACGACCGTCCGCAGCAGCAGCCGTACCAGTCCTGACCCCACCGTCCCCTCCCCCATGTCACCTCACCGGTCCCGCGTCACCGCACCAGGCACGGACGCTTGGCGTCGAACTGCCAGTCCTTCACCAGGTAGCGCATCCCGGCGGCGTCGTCGCGGCCCGGCAGTCCCTTCTCCCGGTACAGCTCGTGGGCCTCGAGCAGCCGGTCCCGGTCGAGCCGGACACCGAGGCCCGGGGTGTCGTCCACCGCGACCTCGCCGCCCACGATCCGCGGCGGCGTGACGGTGAGACGCTCCGTGCCCTCCTGCCAGATCCAGTGGGTGTCCAGGGCGTTGTAGTCGCCGGGGGCGGCGGCGCCGCAGTGGGCCATCATCGCGAGCGAGATGTCGAAGTGGTTGTTGGAGTGGCAACCCCAGGTGAGTCCCGTGGAGTTGCACAGCTGGGCCACCCGCACCGAGCCCTGCATGGTCCAGAAGTGCGGATCGGCGAGGGGGATGTCGACGGACCGCAGGGCGAGCGCGTGGGCGAGCTGGCGCCAGTCGGTGGCGACCATGTTGGTGGCGGTGGGCAGTCCGGTGGCCCGGCGGAACTCGGCGAGGATCTCCCGGCCCGAGTAGCCGTCCTCGGCGCCGCACGGGTCCTCGGCGTAGGCCAGAACGCCGAGCAGCGGCCGGCACAGTTCCACGGCCTCCTTCAGTGACCAGGCGCCGTTGGGGTCGAGGGTGATCCGGGCCTCCGGGAAGCGTTCCTTCAGCGCCCGGACCGCCCCGGCCTCCTCCGCGCCGGGCAGCACACCGCCCTTGAGCTTGAAGTCGCGGAAGCCGTAGTGCGCGTGGGCGGCCTCGGCCTGGCGGACGACGGCCTCGGGTGTCAGCGCCTCCTCACGGCGGACCCGGTACCACTCCACGGAGGCGTCCGGTTCACGGATGTAGTCGAGGTCGGTCCGGTCGGGGTCCCCGACGTAGAACAGGTAGCCGAGCACCCGTACGGCGTCGCGCTGCTTGCCGTCGCCGAGCAGCGCGGCGACGGGCACCTCCAGGTGCTGCCCGAGCAGGTCGAGCAGCGCCGACTCGATCGCGGTGACGGCGTGCACCGTGGTGCGCAGGTCGAAGGTCTGCTTCCCGCGCCCGCCGTCGTCCCGGCTGCCGAACCGGTCCCGCACGGCGCGCAGGACCCGCCGGTGGTCGCCGAGCCGGGCGCCCACGACCAGCGGCGCTGCCTCGCGCAGGGTGCGGGTGATCTCCTCGCCGCCCGGCACCTCGCCGAGTCCGGTGCGCCCCTCGGAGTCCTCGACGACCAGGACGTTGCGGGTGAACCAGGGGGCGTGCGCGCCGGAGAGGTTGAGCAGCATGGAGTCGCGGCCGGCCACCGGGTGGACGGTGCAGCGGGTGACGACGGGCTGGGGCATGCGGGGCTCCTCCGCTGGGCAGCAAGGGGACGGGCGGGGCGGCGGGACCGGGGCGCCGGTCACGCATCGGAACACTGTCTACGTACAGAGACGGAGGCTAGGCAGGTGGACGGCCCGGGTCAATGGGCCGGCGGCCGAGGGGGGCCGGGCGAGCCCGGCGGCCCGGCCGCGGACCGGGAGGAGCGGGGGCCGGGAGGGGCGCGGGCTCCCGGAGGCCCGCACAGGCTCCGCCTATGTGCGCCGTCTCGTACGTCCCTCCAGGCGCCGTACCTCCTGCGTCGCGGCGCGGGCGTCCCGCTCCGCGGCGCTGCGGGCGTCCGTGGCGGACCGGTGCCGTTCCTCGGCCTCCCGGCCGGCCCGGTCGGCGTCCTCCGCTGCCTCGCGTGCCGCGCGCAGCCGCCGCTCGGCGGCCTCCACCTCCCTCCTGGCCTCCGCCCGGCGCTCACGGGACCGCGTCAGCGCCTCCGCCGCCTCGGCCGCCTCCTCGCGCCGCTCGCGCAGACGCCGCTCGGCCTCCTCGGCGGCGGCACGGGCCGCGGCCAGCTGCTCCTGCCGGGCACGGCGGCGTTCGGCCAGCTCGTCCTCGGGCGCGGGGGCCGCGGCCCTGGCCGGCTCCTTCGCGGGCCGCCCGGCGGTACGCGCCGCCTTCGGCCGAGCCGTGGCGGTGACCGCGGCGTCGTCGGGGCCGGAGGACACGAAGTCGGACGGCGGGTCGAGTGCCCCGGTCAGCCGCCCGCCGGCCCACTGCTCCGCGGCGCCGGGGTCCGCGAGTACGGCGTGCAGCGTGGCCGACACGTCCTGCTGCGCGGCGGCGGACAGCGGGTGCCCGGCCTGCTCGGCGAGCCGGGCGGCCTGACGGGTCAACGCGGCCACGATCCGGCGCCGTTGGGCGGACAGGTCCTTGAGTGCGGCGGGGTCCAGCGTGCGGTACGCCTCGCGCAGGCCCTCGCCCAGCTCCAGCAGCCGCCGGCTGTCGTCCGGCTCCTGGCGCAGCAACAGGTTCGCGGCCCAGGCCGCCAGCGTGGGCCGGCGGGCGGCGCGGATCCGCCGGGAGTCCTCGGCGCGCCCCGCCGTCCTGGCCGCGGCGGCCAGCTCCTCGCGGCGGGCGACGAATCCGGACGGGGGCACGGTGTACAGGCCGTCGAGGACCGCCTCGACATCGGACTCCTCGCCGCGCCTGCCGCGTCCGCCCTTGCGCTGCATGGTCCCCACCCTGCCGCCGCCCTCGCCCCCGCGCACGCCGGACCGGGCGGGCGGGCGTCGTCGGACCCGACCGCGGGGGTGGGCGCCGAGGGCGGCGCGGACGCCACCGGGGCCGGTGCCGAAGGGGGCGGGGCGGCGGTCGGGCAGGACGGCGGGGGCGGGCACGGGCCGGGACCGGCGGCGGGACGCGGACGCGGTCCGGCCGCGCGTCGGAGCCGCCGCCCCGGCGAGGCGGCGGCTCCGGCCGGCGCTGCCGGTCAGGGGGTGCTCAGGAGCGCCCCCAGCGCCTGCGCGGTGTGGGGGTGGCGGGCCAGCAGTGCGGCGCCGGCCGGGGCCGGGGCCGCCGCTTCCCAGCCGCCGTCGCAGCCGAGCAGCTCCGCCACCGCGTCGCAGGTCGCGGGGTGCGCGGCCAGCAGGGGCAGGCCGCTCGGCCCGGACACGCGGCCGCGGGCGGGGCGTACGGCCGTCGGGGCCGGTTCGGCCCGCCACGGCGGCGTCCAGGTGTCGAGCTCCGCGAGCCGGCCCGGGAACACGCGGCCCGCCTCCCGGATCAGCAGGGGCGTGAGGTCCGCGCCGCCGGAGCGGAGGGTGGTGATCAGAGTGGGCAGCCAGGGCAGCAGCACCGGGTCGGGCAGCCGGGCGAACGCGTTCGACACGGCTTCGACGACGAAGTCGGCCAGCGCGGGCACCGGTTCCAGCGCGTGCAGGAACCCGCTGAGGTAGCGCGGATAGGCGGGCAGCGCCAGCGGGTTGCCCAGCAGCTCGTCGCACCGGGCCCGCAGATCGGCGCGGGAGAGCGTGCCGAGCTGGGTCCTGGCCGCCCACAGCAGGGCCGTCCTGTCCGGGTCCTCCGGGTGCGACTGGGCCATGGCCAGCTCCAGCTGGTTGCGGTCGCAGCCGAGGGACAGGGCGAGGCTCTCCATGCTGAACAGGAAGCCCAGCATGGCCGCGACCTGGCGGACGCTCGCGTCGTCGTCGGTGAACGCCGTCGGCAGCAGGGTGCAGTAGTGCGCGTAGCCCGTCTTGACGAAGGACTCGATCCACTGCGGCAGCGCCGGTTCACTGGTGCGGTAGTAGGCCAGCAGGCCGCGCACCCGGCGCAGCACCTCCGGGGCGCCGTCGACGCTCCGCTCGGTCGCCAGCACCTCCAGGGCCCGCCCGCCGAGTTCGTCGGCGAGGCGGCGGCTGCGCAGGTGGAGCGTGGCGTCCTCGACCGTTTCGAGGACGGTCGCCGTGGTGGCCTGCGGGCCGTACGCGGTGCGCCGCAGCCGCTGTTCGAGGACCTGCTCGATGCTCACGCCCTCGTAGCCCAGCTCGATCAGGGCCCGCTGGTGGGTGCCGAGGGCCAGGTCCCACGACTCCTGGATGGAGCGCTCGCCGAGCTTGCGTTCGCCCATGATGGGGCGGGCGGCGCCGTGCGGCAGGAGGCGGCGCAGCATCCACAGCACGTCGGAGCACTGCTCCAGCTCGGGCCGCGACGCCATGTCGAGCAGGGCCCGCTGCACCCCGCGCTGCTGCAGTTTGAGGTTCAGCGGGGCGAGCCGGTCGTGCACGTCGCGGGCGAGCGGCGGCAGGGCGTCGTAGCCGACCTGGCCGACCCGGTCGCCGCCCAGCATGATCTCGACGAGCCGGCGCACGTCGCGCCGGCCCGGCACGGTGTCCTTCTCGATGCAGGTGACCGCCGCGTCCTGGAAGTCGTACGGCGTGGGCTTGGCCCGGTCGCGCATCCCGGCGAGCAGGATCGAGGTCTCGAACACCGCGATGGCGTCGGCGGTGGAGGCGAGATAGCCGTTGCGGCGGGCGGCGCGCACGATCTCCACCGACCAGCCGAGCAGTTCCTCCTCGTCCAGGCGGTCCAGGACCGGGGGCCGCTGGAGGAAGCCGGTGAGCCTGTCCGGCGCGACGGCTTCGGCGGCCGGAACGGGGGCGTCCGCCTTCGCGGTGCTCCGGCGCGTCTTCGTGCCCGCCTGACCGGTCAGCCGGTACGGCTTCACCCGGGTGCGCTTGAGGTTCTTCGCCCACTCGGCCGCGGCGATGGACACCGACCCGGCGGCGAGACCGAACTGCGCCTCGATCGCCGCGTGGCTGGACGGGATCAGACCGTGCTGCCACTTGGTGGCGCTGGGCGGGCTGATCTCGAAGGTGTCGGTGCCGTGGACGCCGAACTCGGCGACCCGGCTGGCCGCGTGGAAGGCACCGCAGACGTAGAGGGCGTCCGCCGGGTCGGTGCCGGTGGCGGCGAGGTGCCGGCGCATCCGCGTCCACATGTACCGCTCGCGGTCCTCGTCGACGCGGACCCGGTGCGGGTCACCGGGGGCGAGGCGCCGGAAGAGGCTGCCGATCAGCAGCATGACCTGGCGGTAGGTGTCGTGGTCGCTGTCGCCGAGCGGCAGCTCGACGTACTGGTGCCACCACTCCGACCAGTGCCGCACGCGCCCGTGCCGCAGCAGGTGCTCCTCCAGTTCGGCGAAGCGCGGGCGCAGGTCGCCGATCTCCACGCCGACGGCGTCGCCGTGCAGCGCCGCCTCGGCGTCGGCGGGGGGCGCGTCCGGGTCGGACGGTTCGCCGGCCGTGGCGTCCCTCTCCTGCCACTGGAAGACGTGGTCGGAGGAACGGTCGACGAGGACGAGTTCCACGCCCGGGGTGTCCAGGGCGTAGGCGATCGCCTGGTACTCGGCCGACGCTTCGGTGATGGGCGCGACGACCGACAGCGGCGCCCATTCGGCGGGGAACCCGTCGGCCTCGGTCGCGAACGCCTGCACCGCGACCGGGAGCCGGCAGTTGCGCAGCTCGGTCAGGAGCGGGGCCATGTCCTCGCACAGTTCGAGGTAGACCACCTTGGGCTGCTTCTCGCGCAGCCTGCGCGCCATGGCGAGCGCGGAGGCCGGCGAGTGGTGGCAGACCGGGAAGATCTCCAGCGGTTCGCGCACCGCGCGGTCGACGTCGTCGACGATGCCGAGGAGGATGCCCTCCAGGGCGCCGGGTCCGTCGGCGAACGCGGTGGCGGCCTCCTGGAGCTGGGTGCGCAGGGCGGTGAAGGTGCCCTCGTTCATGGCCTGGCTCACCTCCTGGGCGCTCACGAGAGGGTGGCGATCGTGTCGCGGCCGCCCTCGAGGAACTCCGTCCAGGAGCCGCCCTCTTCCTTGCTGCGCGGCTCGACGACACCGTGCAGGTACTTGTTGAGGATGGCCAGGTCCTCCGGTTCGCGGCGGGCGAGGGAGCCGACGAGCGAGGAGGCGAGAGTGCGCGCGGTCAGGGCGCGCTCGCCGAAGAAGTTGCTGTGCAGGATGGCGTCCTCCAGGACGCCGATCTGCTCGGCGGTGGAGAGCGCGGACTCCAGCTTCTCGTCGTCGCTGGCGGCCGCGGCGGCGGAGGCGCGCAGGTCGGAGAAGCTCTGCAGCAGTACGTCCAGCAGGGTGGGCGGGACGTCCAGTTCGATCTGGTGGCGGCGCAGCAGTTCCTCGGTGCGGAAGCGGACGATCTCCGCCTCGCTCTTCTTGTTGGTCACCACCGGGATGCGCACGAAGTTGAAGCGGCGCTTGAGCGCGGAGGACAGGTCGTTGACGCCCCGGTCGCGGCTGTTGGCGGTGGCGATGACGGAGAAGCCGGGCTTGGCGAAGACGATGTTGTCGCTGTCGAGTTCGGGCACCGAGATGTACTTCTCGGAGAGGATGGAGATCAGGGCGTCCTGGACGTCGCTGGTGGAGCGGGTCAGCTCCTCGAAGCGGCCGATGACCCCGCTCTCCATCGCGGTCATGATCGGCGAGGGGATCATCGACTCCCGCGACTGGCCCTTGGCGATCACCATGGACACGTTCCACGAGTACTTGATGTGGTCCTCGGTGGTGCCGGCCGTGCCCTGCACCACGAGCGTGGAGTTGCGGCATACGGCGGCGGCGAGCAGTTCGGCGAGCCAGCTCTTGCCGGTGCCGGGGTCGCCGATCAGCAGCAGGCCGCGGTCGGAGGCGAGGGTGACGATGGCCCGCTCGACGATGCTGCGGTCGCCGAACCACTTCTGGGAGATTTCGCGGTCGAGCCCGTCGGCCCGCTCCGAGCCCAGGATGAACAGCCGGATCATCTTCGGCGACAGCCGCCAGGAGAACGGCTTGGGGTTGTCGTCGATCGACTCCAGCCAGTCCAGCTCCTCGGCGTACTTGATCTCGGCGGGAGCGCGCAGCAGGTCGGACATGCGAAGGCCTTTCGGTGAGAAGAGGAAGACGAAGCGGAAGAGGAGGCGACCGGGCGGAAGCCGGGCCGAGAGCCGGTACGGCGGACGGCTCAGGTGAGGAACGACTTCAGCTCGTGGACGAGCTTGCGGATGTGGCCGGAGATCACCGGCGTGCCGAGGTCCTTGAAGCGTTCCCGGAACCACGGGTTGACGCTGCCGCGGCCGGCGCTGGTCACCGAACCGACCGGGATGAATCTGGCGCCGGAGCGGTGGATGGCCGCCATGCTCTCGAACAGCGGCTCGCAGCGCCATTCGTAGAAGTCTGAGATCCAGACCACGACCGTGTTGCGCGGTTCGGCGATCTTCGGCTGGGCCAGTGCCATGGCGACCGTGCCGTCCGTGCCGCCGCCGAGCTTGGTGCGCAGCAGGGTCTCGAACGGGTCGTTCACCCACGGGGTGAGGTCGAGCGCCTGGGTGTCGTAGGCGATCAGGTGGACGTCCACCTTGGGCAGTCCCGCGAAGATCGACGCCAGGATCGTGCAGTTGACCATCGAGTCGACCATCGAACCCGACTGGTCGACGACCACGATGAGGCGCTGCGGCGTCGTCTTGCGGGCGGTGTGCCGGTAGTAGAGGCGGTCGACGTAGAGCCGTTCCTCCTGCGGGTCCCAGTTGGTGAGGTTCTTCCAGATGGTGCGGTCGAGGTCCAGGTTGCGGAAGACCCGCTTCGGCGGGACCGACCGGTCCAGGGCGCCGACGGACGCCTTCTCGACCTGGGTGCGCAGGACTTCGGCGACCTCGTCGACGAACCGGCGGATCAGCGCCTTGGCGTTGGCGAGGGCGACCCCGGAGAGGTTGTTCTTGTCACGCAGCAGCTGCTCGATGAGCGACATGCTCGGGGTGAGCCGCGCGGCGAGCCGGGGATCCGCGAGGACTTCGCGCAGGTGCATCCGCTTGACGAGGTCGGCCTCGATGGCGCCCAGCTCGGGGCCGATCGCGGGGATGAGCGTGCCGAGGTCGGGGGCCGGGAAGCCGCCTCCGGTGCCGGCCGGGCTCACTCCCCCGCCCGCCGCGCGGCCCGCGCCACCCGGGGCGCGTCCGCCGCGCAGTTCACCGGGACCGCAGCCCAGCGCCCGCTCCAGCCATCCGGCGTCGGACTGCCAGCGGGCGAGCCGGTCGGCGGTGACCGTGCCGGAGCCGGAGGAGAAGACGTTGAGGAGCACCTTGGACACCAGGGCGGCGCGGCGCACCTCGGCGGCCCGGTCGCGGTCCTCGTCGCCGGCGGTCCCGGGGACCATCAGCCCGTCGAACTCGGCGGCCAGCTCGGGGTGGCGCTGCACGACGGCGTCCACGGAGGCCTGCGGATCGAGGAGGGCGGGCGGCAGTCCGATGTCCTCGACGACGGCGAGGGAGGCGGACTCCAGGGCCGGCTGCTCCTCGGGGTCGAAGAGGCGGGCGAGCAGCCGCCAGTACAGGACCTGCCGGCGGTTCTCGTCCGCATCGGCCGCCGGCGGCTCATCGGTGGTGTGGTCGGTCATTTCCGCAGCAGCCTTCCCGCGCGTTCGCGCAGTACGGCCACCGCGTCGGTGGCGGCCTTCTCCGCCTTGGCCCCGGCCTTGTCGGTGGTGCCGCCGGCCCAGGCGCCCGCGTGCACGGCCACCGTCTTCCTGCGCACGGTGGTCTCCACGGCGAGCGGCTGGAGGAGGAACCGCCCGTCGTCCCAGCGCAGCAGCCCGACGCAGGCTCCGGACGCGGCGACGGCCTTGGGGCCGAGCGGTCCGGCGGCCGGGACGCGGTCGGTGTCGACGGGCAGGCGGTGCCCGCCGAGGGTGAACGTCACCGACTCGTCGTCCGCGTCCTGTTCGGCCGTGTAGCCCTCCAGGAAGACGGGGTGGGCGAGGCGCACCGGGTGCCGGTCCAGGGGTGCGGTCGGCGGGGTGGCGGCGGTGGGCAGGGCGACGCGGGCGGTGGCGAAGGCGTCGGCGGGCTCGCCCGTGCGGGCGCACTCGTCCTGCCAGAGCAGGTCGCCCTCGGCGGTGACGGGCATGCCGGTCAGGTCCATCGAGCGGCCCTCGCCCGCGGCGGCCAGCAGCGTCATGTGGGGGCGCAGCAGCTGCCAGACGCCGGCGCCGAGGACCGTGTCGGGCTTCGGCACGGACACGCTCGCGCGTACCAGCCGGGGTGTGCCGCCGTCGGCGGGCTCGAGGACGGCGTGCACCTGGGCCTGGGCGGCGGTGGCGTGTTCCTGGACGTCGACGCCGAGCGGCAGGAGCCGGCCGGTGACCCTCTCCGTGGGCGCCGCCGCGGCGGCGCCGGGCAGGGTGAGGAGCATGCCGCGGGCCCACAGGTCGGCCCAGCGGCGCACGGGTATCCGTTCCAGGGAGGCGCTGGGGCAGGACGCCGCGAGTTCCGCGGCGAATCCGTCGAGGAGGACGGCGAGGCGGCGCAGTCCCGGATCGGGGAGCATCGCGGAGACCACCTGGGCGGAGCCGGACACCACGTCGTGGTCGATGCCCTGCCAGCCGGTCCGGGCCAGGTCGCCGAGCCAGGAGCGGGCGGCTGCCGTCAGGTTCGGCGCCTGCGGCCCGGCGGCGGCCGGGGCCGGCGCCTCCTCGCGGGTGCGGCCGGTCGCCTCGTCGGCGCGGGCGGTGAGCGCGTCGTGCACGGAGCCGAGCAGGGCGGTGCGGGCGGCGGCGAGCGCGAGGAAGTGGTCCTCGCTCGCTGCGCCGGCCGCGGCCTTCTCGGCGGCCTCGGCGGCGCGCGCGGCGAGCGGGCTGCCCGCGACCGCGTCGGCCAGCTCCGTCAGGCCCGCCGCCTGGGCGGGCCGGGGGCGGAGGAGGCCGCCGGTCAGGGCCCGGTCGAAGGCGTCGACGGCGGCCAGGGCCTCGTCGAGCCCGTCGACCGGTTCGGTGAGCAGGTCGAGTCGCATCAGGCCACCGACCTCGTGGGCGGGAACCACTGCATCTCGGGCAGCGGGCCGGTGGTCGGGGGGAGTTCCAGGTAGGCGAGGTGGCGCAGGAACCGGCTGAAGACCGAGGCGGCGGCCTTGCTGTCCGCCGCAGGGGGGCGGGTGCCGCGCATGACCGCGGTGAGGGAGGGGGCGGTCGCCTCGCCGTCCCCGGTGTCGACCCGCAGGTAGCGGGCGACGCGCTCGGCGCCGTACTGGAGCACCGACTCGTTGATCAGCGCGCCGATGTGATTGCAGAACCCGCCGCGGGCGCCACCGCAGGGGCGGTTGTTGTTGGTGCTGCACGCGTACGCGTACGTCCCGGCGGCGACCGATGAGACGTAGACCCGGCCGATGTCCGAGCCGCTGGAGACGACGCCCTGGAGGCGTCCGTCGGCCAGTTCCACGAACGGGACCTTGGCGAGCTTGCGCGGTCGGGCGGGCGGGATCACCCGCGCCGTGCTCGACCTCTCGAAATCGGACAACGACCATCTCCTTTGCAGCACGAGGGAAGCCCCTGACGCCGGATCGGCGGGACGAGGAAGAACTTACTGGCGACCACTGACAACGCCTGGTCACCCGCCCCGCCCGGCCGTCGGTGACGGCCGGCGTGCGGCGTGGAATGGCCGGTTGGGACCGTCTCCGTCGTGAGCGGGCACTCGTTCACAGGCCATGAGCGGGCCGAGGCCGCCCGCCGGAAGGGGGTGCTCGTGGAGAGGGACCACTGGGAGGTCACCGCCGAACTGGCCGCGTTCCTGGACCGGGCGGCCGCGCATGTTCCGGCCCGCCAGCGCCAGGTGCTCCAAGTGCTGAAGATCGGCGAGGAGTTCGGCGAGGCGGCGCAGGCGCTGATCGGTGTCACGGGTGTCAGTCCGCGCAAGGGCACCAGCCACACCTGGGATGATCTGACCGCCGAGATCTGCGACGTGATCGTGACGTCGATGGTGACGCTGCACCGGCTCGAAGTCCCCGACCCCGCCGCGGTGTTCGCCCGGCACCTGCGCGGGGCCGCCGCCCGCACGCTGGCCGCGGGGAAGGACTGACATGTCCACCGGGCGGATGCCGCGGGAGGAGTGGGTCAAGACGCAGCCCCGGGCGCTCATCGCCTCCTGCGTGCTGCTCGCCGACGGCCGGGGGCGGCTGCTGGTGCTGCGCTACTCCCCCGCCGAGCCGAACGCCGGGCACTGGTGGCTGCCGGGCGGGATGCTCGACCCCGGTGAGGACCCGTGGACGGCGGCGCGGCGGGAGGCCCTGGAGGAGACGGGCGTCGACATCGGGCACGAGGCCCGGCTGATCGGCATCGACCACCGCTGCGACGTCCTGGGCACCGGTCCGGTGCTGGACTGCTACTTCGACGGCGGAGTCCTGGACGGGACCGAGCGGATCCGGCTGAGCCCGGAGCACGACCGGTACGCGTTCCTGGCGCCGGACGAGCTGACGGAGCCGACGCTGGCCGTACACCGGCCTCTACTGACCGCCCTGTACCGCGCCGCGCGGTCCGGGAGCGTCGTGTGCCTGCGGGAGGGGCGGCCCTGGTGAGGCTCTTGCGCCGTCTCGCCTCCGTGCCCCATGGTTGACGCGCGTAACACCGATGTCCCGTGACACCGCATCTCCGTGACACGGCTGGTCCGTGGCGCGGCTGGTCGATCGCACGGCTGGTCCGTCCGACGGCCGGTCCGTCCGACGGCCGGTCCGTCACGCGGCTGATCCCGTCACACACGGCTCTTCGCGTTCGGCAGTGGCTCTCGTCTCCCGGCCTGGAGGTCGCATGCTCAGACGTACGGCACGACTCGTCACCGCACTTGTCATGATCCTGTCCGGCGCTTTGGCCGGCACCGTCGCGACGGCGGGCACCGCGCACGCCGACGGCTGCTACACCTGGACCCGCACCCTCTCGCAGGGCGCCTCGGGCGCCGACGTCACCCAGCTGCAGATCCGGCTCGGCGGCTACCCGGGATACGGCTCGGTCCTGGCCGTCGACGGCAGCTTCGGGCCGGCCACCACGGCCGCACTCAAACGCTTCCAGTCGGCGTACGGCCTGACCGCCGACGGCGTCGCAGGCACCAACACCTACAACAAGCTGTACGCCCTCCAGGACGACGACTGCACGCCCGTCCACTTCTCCTACAGCGAGCTGAACGACTGCAACACGACCTGGTCGGGCGGCGCGGTGAGCGCCGCCACGGCCAAGGCCAACGCGCTGCGCACCATGTGGAAGCTGGAGGCGCTGCGGCACGCCCTCGGCGACCAGCCGATCACGGTGACCAGTGGCTTCCGGTCGTACGCCTGCAACGACGCCGTCGGCGGCGCGAGCAACAGCCGGCACCTCTACGGTGACGCGGCCGACCTCGGTGCCGGGCCGCACTCCCTGTGCACGCTCGCCAAACAGGCCCGCTACCACGGCTTCCGCGGCATCCTCGGCCCGGGCTACCCCGGCCACAACGACCACACCCACGTCGACCACCGCGACAGCCAGTACTGGTCCGCACCCACCTGCGGCATCTGACGGCGCCGCCCGGCGGCACACGCGGCAGGGCCGGGCTCCGCGGCGGTGCGGAACCCGGCCCTTCACTGCTCAGCATGACATCAGGGCGTCATGACGTCAGGGCGTCAGTCGCGGAACGCGTCCTTGGCCTTCTCCTTCGCCTGGCGCAGGTCACCCTTCGCCTTCTCCATCCGGCCCTCGCCGGTCTTGCTCTCGTTGCCCACCGCGCGGGCGGACGTCTCCTTGGTCTTCCCCCTGACCTGTTCCAGCTTCGCCTTGGCCTTCTCGTTGCGCGCCACGCTCGCTCACTCCCACCGGCGTCGTTCAGGTTCGGTCACGCACCGGGTGACCCGCTCGGGGCGCGCCAAACCCGCGCCCGGGCGGGCCGGCGCGCCGCCTTCAGAGCTCGCGGGGCTGCAACGGGCGGACCGCGGGACCCTGCAGGACGCTGCCGTCGGGCGCGAAGCGGGAGCCGTGACAGGGACATTCCCAGGCGCGCTCGGCCCGGTTGAAGGAGACCAGACAGCCCATGTGGGTGCAGCGGGCCGCGACGGCGTGCAGCTCACCGTTCTCGTCACGGTGCACCGCCACGTGCCGGCCGCCGCTCTGCACGACGGTTCCGTCGCCCGGGGCGAGGTCGTCGACCGGCGGGCGGGGGCCGGACGCCAGCGGCGGCACCCGGTCGCCCACGAAGTGCCGGGCCACCTTCGCCTGGTTCTTCAGGAACTGCCCGCCCTCGCGGACCACGGAGGCGATACGGCGCGGGTCGTACAGGCCGCTCCACGGGCACTCACGGCCGGTGATCAGGTCGCAGAGCAGCCTTCCGGCCATGATCCCGCCCGTCATGCCCCAGCCGCCGAAGCCGGACGCGACGTAGACGTGGCGGGTCCGGGGATGCAGGAGGCCGACGAGCGGCACGGAGTCCGAGGACTCGTTGTCCTGGGTGGCCCACCGGTGGGTGATCTGCAGTTCGCCGAAGTGGCGCCGGGCCCAGCCGGTGAGAGCGTCGAACCGTTCCTCCACGTCGCGGCTGGTGCCGGGGGTGAAGTGCTCGCCGGTGATGAGGAGCAGGCGCTGCCCGTCCCGGTACGGCGCGGTGCGCACCGAGCGGGTCCGGTGCTCCGGTGTGATGTACATGCCGTCCGGCGCCTGCGCCTCGGGCACGGGGGCGGCGATCACCAGCTCCCGGCGGGGGGTGAGCCGGGTGAACAGCAGGGCCCGGTCGAAGATCGGGTAGTGGGTTGCGACGACGACGTCCCGGGCGGAGATGCGCACCCCCTGGTCCGTGGTCAGTACGCAGGGCTCCCCCTCGGTCAGGCCCACCACCCGGGTGCCCTCGTACAGCCGCCCGCCGCCGCGGCGCAAACTGTCGGCCAGCGCCATCAGGTACTTGCGGGGATGGAACTGGGCCTGCTCGGTGACCCGTACGGCACCCGCGACGGGGAACGGCAGGTCCGTCTCGGTCGTGAACTCGGCGGGCAGCCCCGCCTCCCGCGCGGCCTCCGCCTCGGCCCGCAGCTCGGGGACGCGGTGACGGCCCTGCACGTAGGTGTACGCCGCGGTGTCCTCCCAGTCGCAGTCGATCCCCAGCTCGTGCGCGGTCTCGGCGGCGTGGCGGATGGCCTCCAGCTGGGAGCGGGCGTACAGCCGGGCCCCCTCCGCGCCGCGGCTGCGCCGCAGCCGGTCGTAGATCAAGGTGTGCTGGGCGCTGACCTTCGCGGTGGTGTGCCCGGTGACTCCGGCCGCGATCCGGTCCGCCTCGAACACCGCGACCTCACGCCCGCGGCGGACCAGCTCCCACGCGGTGCTCAGCCCCGCGATGCCCCCGCCGATCACGGCCACGTCGACGGTGAGATCGCTCTGCGGCGCGGGGGCCGGTTCGCCGGGGGGCAGTGTCTGAAGCCAGTACGACCCGGAGGTGCCTGCCTGTTCGCTCATGCACCGCCGAGTGCCCCGCGGCCCGGGCGATCATTCGAGGCCGGTCGTGCGTGATCTGTTCGGATGAGCGCCGGTCAGTCGGTGAGCACCTGCTCGACTTGGCTTGGTGAGCACTGATCTGCTGGGAGAACGCTGATCTGGTCGGTGTGCGTCGTTCTGCCGGGCGATCGGTGATCCGCTCGGTGAGCGCTGATCGACTGCACTTTGTGAGCGCTGATCTGGTCGGTGAGCGCCGGTCTGCTGGGTGAGCACTGATCTGGTCGGTGTGCGTCCATCTGCTGCGTGAACACTGATCCGCTCGGCGAGCGTCGACCTGCTGAGCGAGCAGTGCTCAGTCCGACGAGCCCTGATCTGCTCGGAGAGCGCCGACCCGCTTGGTGAGCGTCGAATCTCTTCGTGCACGCCGCTCTCCACCGTGAGCACTGCTCCGCTCGGTGAGCGTCGACCTGCTGGGTGTGCACTGCTCCGCTCGGCGAGCGCGGCTCCGCTCCATGAGCGTCGACCCGTTCGGCGACCACTCATCTGTGCCGTGACCACCGATCTCCTTCGTGACCCGGCGATCTCCTTCGTGACCCGGCGATCTCCTTCGTGACCCCCGATCTCCCCCGCGAGCACCGATCTCCCCCGCGAGCACCCAACCCCCGGTGAGCAGTGCTGCCCTGTGCGCGATCAGGTTCGGCGCAGCCGCCAGACGTTGTCCTCCCGGTGGCCCTCGACGCCCTCCGGCGAGGTGCTGGGCTTGCGGTCGGCCCGCGCGGTGACCACGGTCCAGGTCTCGTCGGGCAGAGCGAGTTCGGCGAGCAGGCCGTCCAGGGTGGGGAACTCGCCGTGGAAGGGCGGCTCGGCCATCCAGGTCGGCCAGGTGCCGTGCAGCGTGATCAGGAGGGTGCCCCCGGGCGCCACGGCCGCGGCGGCGCGGCGCAGGATGCCGTACAGGTCGAGGTCGACCGGGGACTGGAGGTAGTGGGCGCAGACCAGGTCGAAGGTGCCGTCCGGGAAGGTGTGTCCCAGCTCGTGGCGCTCCCACGCGATGCGCTCGCCGACTCCGGCGTCCGCGGCATGGCGGGCGGCGCGCTCCAGGGCGGTGTCCGCGATGTCGACCGCGGTGACCCGCCAGCCACGGGCGGCCAGCCAGACCGCGTCGGCGCCTTCACCGCATCCGAGGTCCAGCGCGGTGCCCGGGGTCAGCTCGCCCGCCTCGCGTACCAGCGACGGGTTGGGGCGGCCGCTCCATACGCGGTCGTCCTTGCGGTAGAAGCCCTCCCAGAAGTCGGCGGGCTGCTCCGGTGCGGGGGTGTGCGTCATGGTGTGTGCCTCCTGGATCGGGTACGGCCCTGCGCCTCCGAGCCTGGATCCGCACCGGGCACCGCCGCAAACATCTTTGCCGGTTCGGCAAATCACGCCCGGTGCCAGGGGTGCGGGACCTCACGCGTCCCGGTACGGCACCGGCCGTGCGTACGGCACGGCCCGTCCCGTACGGCAGGATCGCGACGCCGGTCCCGCGCCGTACCGGCCGTACGCTGGTGGCCGTGCGCGAAGTGGACGGAGACGACGGTCCGGCGGCGGTGGCGGCGCGGTTCACCGGACGCGTGGTGACCGGGCTGCGCCGGGTCTCGGGGGCGGTCACCGAGGTGACGCTGCGCGGCGGCCCGGTGGTGATGGTGAAGCGGCAGGACGCGCCGGGCGGGGTGCGGGCCGAGGCGGCGGGGCTGCGGTGGCTGGCGGAGGCCGGCGCCGTGCGCGTGCCCGCCGTACACGGACACGACGGGTCGTGGCTGGTGATCGACCGGGTGCCGGCGGGCCGGCCGGATGCCGAGGCGGCGGTGCGGTTCGGGCGTGAGCTGGCCGCCCTGCACGCCGCGGGGGCGCCCGCCTTCGGGGCGCCGCCGCCGGACGGTCCCGAGGACGCCTCCATCGGGCTCGCCCCGATGCGCAACGTCGCGGGTGCGGACTGGCCGCGCTGGTACGCGGAGCACCGGGTGCTGCCGTACCTGCGGCGCGCCGTCGACGACGGGGTGCTGCGCGCGGAGGAGGCGGGCGTGGTCGAGCGGGTCTGCGCCCGGCTCCCGGACCTGGCCGGACCCGCGGAGCCGCCGGCCCGGCTGCACGGCGATCTGTGGAACGGCAATGTGCTGTGGGGGGCCGACGGGCGGGCCTGGCTGATCGACCCGGCCGCGCACGGCGGGCATCGCGAGACCGATCTGGCGATGCTCCGGCTCTTCGGCTGCCCGCACCTGGACCGGGTCCTCGGCGGCTACCAGGAGGCCGCTCCGCTCGCCGACGGCTGGCGGGACCGGGTCGCCCTGCACCAGCTGTTCCCGCTGCTCGTCCACGTCGTGCTGTTCGGGCGGTCGTACGCCGCTCAGGTCGTCGCGGCCGCCCGTACCGCCCTGGCCCGCTGACCCGGCCGCCGGCCGCGCGTATGCCCTGGCCCGCCGACCCGGCCCCCTCGGTTACAGTGGCGCGCCGCATCGAGAGGAGACGGACTGTGCAGGTCGGGGTGGGGACGGCGGGACGGCTGGTGGCTTCGGCCGCGCTGGGGGCCATGGTGCTGACGGGATGTTCGGACACCGCCGCGCCGGACGCCGAGGTCTCGTCGACCGTGTCGGCCGGTGCCTCGCGGGACGCGGCGGACGCGGACGCGGTGGGCGCCGGGCGCGGCGGGAGCATCGGCACCGCGGGCTCCGCCTGCGAGCTGCCCGTCGCCTTCGACGTCGCCGCGCGCTG
This sequence comes from Streptomyces glaucescens, assembly GCF_000761215.1. GTDB lineage: Bacteria > Actinomycetota > Actinomycetes > Streptomycetales > Streptomycetaceae > Streptomyces > Streptomyces glaucescens_B. Next base: position 559,426 of record NZ_CP009438.1, read on the forward strand.
GGAGGCGGAGGCGATCGACACGGCCGGGGCCGAGGCCGCCGTGACCGGACCGGAGGGTGACGGTGCGAAGGGCGAGGACGGCGGCGTCGACAAGGAACTGGCCGCCGAGATCGCCGCCTCGCTGCTGCGTCAGGGCCCGGTCGTGGCCGTCTGCGAGGTGGACGCGAAACCCGCCGGGCACATCGGTTTCCTGCGCGTCTTCACCGGCGAACCGGGCGACGAGGACGCGCGGACCGTGCTGGAGGCCTTCGTGACCGCGGAGGTGAGCGACGAGGTGAGCATCGGCGAGCGGGAGTACCGCACCTTCCGGTCGGGCGGCCTGACCGGGGTCGAGGTGTCGTACCTGCGCACCAGCGAGATCCTTGAGGAGACGAAGCAGCAGCACGCGCTCGCCGTGACCACGGCGGAGGGGCCGGTGGTCCTGCACCTCGGCGGGCTGGACGACGAGGAGCACAAGGCGATGCTCCCGGCGTTCGAGCTCGCCAAGCGGACCCTCCGCACCTCCTGACCGCCGCGCTCCGCTGTCAAGCGGGCGCAGGCCCGCGCGCGAGCGGAGAACGTGCGGACGGCAGCCGTGCGGGCGCATGCTTGCTGTGTCGCGGGCGGGCGCACGCCCGCCGGTGCCGGCCGTGACGCCCGCGTGACGGCCGGCGTGGACGGGACGGGACCGATGACTGGGAGCGGCGAGGACCGGAGCGGGCCGCGGGTGCGGCCGAGCGCGCGGCTGACCGCGCTGCTCACGGACGCCGCGATCGAGGCCGTCGGCGCCTCCGGGGCGCGCGCCGCCGGGCTGTACGTGCGGTCCTCGGCGCCCGGGGTCCTGCGGATGGCCGCGCTGGCCGGGCTGCCCGGGGCGCTGTTCCGGCCCTGGTGGCGGGTGCACGTGGACCGGCGCTTCCCCGTCGCCGACGCGTACCGGCTGGGCGTCCAGGTGGTGCTGCCGAACGCCACCGAGACGATGCGCCGCTACCCGCAGTTCGCCGCCGCCCTGCCGTTCCCCATCGGGTCGATCTGTGTGCCGGTCACCGGGGCGGCACGGACGTTCGGGGTGCTCACCGTGCTGCGGCCGGCCACGCCGGAGGCCGCGGAGGTCCTCCCCGCGCGCGACCGGCTGGCCGAGCTGGCCCGGGAACTGAGCGTCGCGGTGCGCCCGCTGGAGGCCGACGACGCGGCCCTGGCCTGGGACGAGGACCCGGTGTGCGTCGCGCCGCCGCCCACCCGTCCGGCGGCGGTACGGGTGGGCCGGTTCCGCTGGGACCCGGCCGCGGACCTGGCGACCGGGGACGACACCCTGCGGGTGCTGCTCGGGCTGGGCCCCGATGAGCTGCCCGGCGGTGCCCGGGCCCTCGTGCGGACCCTGGCGAAGGACGACGCGCACCGGCTCCTAAAGCTGCTGCGGCGGGCCGCGGACGGCGGGTCCGGTCCCGACGGGCCGCTGTACGTGCGCACCGCCGACGGGGCCGCGCTGCGGGTGGAACTGTGGACGCCGTCCCGCGTCGAGGGCATTGTCCTGGACGCGGGCTCGGTGGCCGACGCGGCCGCCGACCAGCTGCCGCAGGGCATGTTCTCCCTGGACCGCCTGGGCCGGATCGTGCACGCCAACCCGAGCGCCGCCCGGCTGCTGGGCGAGCCGCGGGCCCGGTTCCTCGGGCGGCCCCTGTGGGAGGGCGTGCCCTGGCTCGGCCAGCCCGCGTTCGAGGACCGTCTGCGGGCGGCGCTGCTCGCGCCCGACCCGGTGCGCTTCCACGTGCGCCGGCCACCCCCCGGGGAGCCGGCGGACACCGCGGGCCCGCAGCGGTGGCCCGCGGAGCCGTTCCGGCCGGGTGAGGGCGACTGGCTGACCGTCTCGGTCCATCCCGGCGCCGATGTCGTGACCTGTACCGTGGCCCGGACCACGGGCGGCGCGGAGGCCGCCGCGCCCCCGGCGCCCCCGGTGACCGGGGCCGCGGAGGCCGAGGCGGCACATGCCGGGGCCGCGGAGGCGTCGCCCGCGTACCGGCCGATCGTGCTGGCCCTGGCGCTGAGCGAGGCGGTCACCGCCCGGCAGGTGTCGGCGGTGGTCATGCAGGAGCTGCTGCCCGCCTTCGGCGGCCGGCGCCTCGCCCTCTACCTCCTCCAGGAACGGCATCTGTACCTGGCCTGGGAGAGCGGCTTCCCGCCCGGGTTCCTCGCGCCGTTCCAGGGGGTGGGGCTGGACGCCCGGCTGCCCGGGGTGGAGACGCTGACCACCGGTCAGCCGCTCTTCTTCGACTCGATGGACCAGCTGGAGAACGCCTATCCCGGCATCCCGCTGGACGCGGCGGAGGGCGCCCGCGCGTTCCTGCCGCTGATCGCGTCGGGGCGGCCGGTGGGCTCCTGCATCCTGGGCTTCGACCGGGCGCACAGCTTCAGCACCGAGGAGCGCGCGGTTTTGACCGCGCTCGCGGGGGTGATCGCGCACGCGATGGAGAAGGCCCAGCGCTACGAGAGCGAGGCCACGCTCGCCCGCGGCCTGCAGCGCGCGCTGCTGCCCCGCCGTCTGCCGGTGCATCCCCGGGTGGAGGCGGCGGGCCGGTATCTGCCGGGCACCCAGGGGATGGACGTGGGCGGCGACTGGTACGACGTGGTGGAGGCCGGCGACGGTGTGGCCCTGGTGATCGGAGACGTGCAGGGGCACGGGGTGCAGGCGGCGGCCACGATGGGGCAGCTGCGCAGCGCCGTACGGGCGTTCGCGCTAGACGACCGGCCGCCCGACGAGGTGCTCGGCGGCACCAACCGGCTCCTCATCGACCTGGACCCGGGACAGTTCGCGACCTGCTGTTACGTGCGGCTCGATCCGGCCACCGGTGTCGCCCGGTTCGTCCGGGCGGGCCATCCGCCGCCGCTGCTGCGTCACCCGGACGGCCGCACCGAGGTCCTGGACCTGCCCGGCGGGGTGGTGCTCGGGGTGGACCCGCACGCCGACTACCCGGTGTCGGAGCTGCCGATGGCGCCGGGCGCGCTGCTGGCGCTGTACACGGACGGGCTCGTGGAACGGCCCGGCGGTGACATCGACGACGGCATCACCGCGCTGCGGCTGGCCCTGGCCAGGGCGGGTGCGCCACCGCCCCGGCCGGGCGGGCGCTGGCTGGCGGGGGTGGCCGACCGGCTCACCTCGGCCGCCCGCCACGCCGTCGACCGCCCCGACGACATCGCGCTGCTGCTCGCCTGCCGGCGCGCCCGGCCCGGCGGCACGGGATGACCGCGCCCACCGCGCCGCCCCTGGCGCTGGCCCAAGCCACGGCACCGGCACCGGCACCACACCGGACCGTGGGACCGCCGCCGACACTGGCACGGACCACGGGACCACCCCCGGCACCGGCCCAAGCCGCCGCACCGGCACCACACCGGACCGCGGGACCGCCGTCGGCACCGGCACCGGCACCGGCACGGACCACGGGACAAACCCGGACCACGGGACCGCCACCGGAACCGAACCGTGGCCCAGGACCGCCACCGGCTCCCGCCCGTGCCGCAGGACCGGCCGCGGTACCGGACCGGACCGCGGGACCGTCCGCCGCACCGGGCCCGGGCACGGCACCGTCTCCGGCGCACCGGAGGAATCCGACCGTACGACGGCCCCGGGTGACGTCTCTCGCCTCCCGGGGCCGGGGAGTGTAGACAGGGCACATGGTCCGACATTTGGGTCGATCCCGGGCTCGGTCCACCGGACCGCCCGACACCGCGCGCACCGGGCGTGCGGCACGGGCGCTGCCGGACGGCGGCGGTCCGGGCCCGCGGCGCCGTGCCGGGCGGCCGGGTTCCGCGGGCGGACCGCGGCCGGGCCTGAGCGGGCGCAGTGTCGCCGGGCAGGTCTTCGTGCTCCAGGTGGTCGTCGTGCTGGTGCTGGTCGCCGCCGCGGTGGTGGCGCTGGTGCTCCAGGCCCGCTACGACAGCACGCAGGAGGCCCGCAACCGGTCGCTCGCCGTCGCCGAGACCTTCGCGGAGGCGCCGGGCACCCGGGAGGCGCTCGCCGCCCCGGATCCCACGGCGGTGCTCCAGCCGCGCGCGGAGGCGGCACGCGAGGCGACGGGCGTCGACTTCATCGTCGTGACGGACCCGGACGGCATCCGCTACACCCACCCGCTGCCCGACCGCATCGGGAAGAAGTTCGTCGGGAACATCGAGCCCGCGCTGGCCGGCGAGCCGGTGACCGAGGAGATCGACGGGACGATCGGGCGGCTGGTGCAGGCCGTGGTGCCGGTGCAGGAACCCGACGGCACGGTCGTCGGCCTGGTGTCGGCGGGCATCACCACCGAGCACGTGGGCGGCGCCGCGGACCGGCAGCTGCCCCTCGTACTGGTCGCCGCGGCGGTGGGCCTGGCGGTGGCCACGGCGGGCACCGCGCTGGTGAGCCGGCGGCTGCTGCGGCAGACGCACGGGCTGGGGCCGCGCGAGATGACCCGGATGTACGAGCACCACGACGCGGTGCTGCACGCCGTCCGCGAGGGCGTGCTCATCATCGACGGCGAGGGGGCGCTGCTGCTCGCCAACGACGAGGCACGGCGGCTGCTGGACCTGCCCGAGGACGCCGAGGGACGGCACGTGCGGGAGCTGGGCCTCGACCCGGCCACCGCGGAGCTGCTGGCCTCCGGCCGGGTCGCCACGGACGAGGTCCGGCTGGTCAAGGACCGGCTGCTGGCCATCAACCAGCGGCCCACGGACGTGGCGGGCGGCCCCGCGGGCAGTGTGGCGACCCTGCGCGACTCCACCGAACTGCGCGCCCTGTCCGGCCGGGCCGAGGTGGCACGGGAACGCCTCGACATGCTGTACGCGGCCGGGGTCGGCATCGGCACCAGCCTCGACGTGACCCGGACGGCGGAGGAGCTGACGGAGCTGGTGGTCCCCCGGTTCGCGGACTTCGTCACCGTGGACCTGTTCGACGCGGTGCTCGCCGGGGAGCAGCCGGAGGCCGGGCCGGAGCTGCGCCGTACCGCCTTCGGCGGAATCCGCCGGGATCCGCCGCTGTACCCGGTGGGCCGGCGGATCCGGTTCGTGCCGTCCTCCCCGCAGGCACGCAGCCTCCGCACCGGCCGGGCGATCCTGGAGCCCCGGCTGAACGCGGCCCCCGGCTGGCAGGCGCAGGACCTGGAACGCTCCGCGCAGGTGCTGGAGTACGGCATCCACTCGCTGATCACCGCTCCGCTGCGGGCCGGGTCGCTGGTCCTGGGGCTGGCCAACTTCTGGCGTTCCCGCAAGCCCGAGCCGTTCGACGCGGAGGACCTGGCGCTGGCCGAGGAGCTGGTGGCGCGGGCGGCGGTCTCCATCGACAACGCCCGCCGCTACACCCGCGAGCACACCATGGCGGTCACCCTGCAGCGCAGTCTGCTGCCGCGCAGCCTGCCCGAGCAGAACGCGCTGGACGTCGCCTACCGCTACCTGCCGGCGCGGGCCGGGGTGGGCGGGGACTGGTTCGACGTACTGCCGTTGTCCGGGGCCCGGGTGGCCCTGGTGGTGGGTGACGTGGTCGGGCACGGGCTGCACGCGGCCGCCACCATGGGCCGGCTGCGGACGGCCGTGCACAACTTCTCGGCGCTGGACCTGGCGCCCGACGAACTGCTGACGCTGCTCGACGAGATGGTGGCCCGGATCGACCAGCACGAGGCCGAGGAGGGCGGCAGCGCCCCGGTCACGGGCGCGACCTGCCTGTACGCCATCTACGACCCGGTGTCCCGGCACTGCGCGATCGCCCGCGCCGGGCATCCGCCGCCCGCCCTGGTGCGCCCGGACGGTGTGGTGGAGTTCCCCGAGGTCCCCGCAGGTCCGCCGCTGGGTCTCGGCGGGCTGCCGTTCGAGTCGGCCGACCTGGAGGTGGCGGAGGGCAGCCGGCTCGTGCTGTACACCGACGGGCTGGTGGAGGACCGCGGCCGGGACATCGACGTGGGACTCGATCTGCTGCGTGAGGCCCTGGGGGGCGCCGGGCCGTCGCCGGAGGACACCTGCCGGGCGGTCGTGGACGCGCGGCTGCCCGCCCGGCCGAGCGACGACATCGCGCTGATCGTGGCCCGCTGCCGGGCGCTGGGCCCGGACCGGGTCGCCGCCTGGGACGTGCCGTGCGATCCGGCGGCGGTGGCGGAGGTGCGTTCCTCGGTCACCCGGCGGCTGGCCGACTGGGGCCTCGAGGACCTGGCGTTCACCACGGAACTGATCCTCAGCGAACTGGTCACCAACGCGATCCGGTACGGCGGCGCCCCGATCCGGGTGCGGGTGGTGCGCGACCGCAGTCTGATCTGCGAGGTGTTCGACGGCAGCAGCACGGCCCCCCACCTGCGGTACGCCGCGATGACGGACGAGGGCGGGCGTGGTCTGTTCCTCGTCGCCCAGCTGGCGGAACGCTGGGGCACCCGCTACCTGCCCTCCGGCAAGGTGATCTGGGCGGAGCAGCCCCTGCCGTGAGCCCGGCCCGGGAGGCAGGGCTCACGACGGGCGCCCGGCCCCGGGAGGCAGGGCTCACGGGAGGCAGGGGCTCACGGCAGGCAGGGGCCGGGGCCCCGGGCCGCACGGCAACGGCCCGGTCCCCGGGCTGTCCCCGGGGCCGGGCCGTTTCGGGTGAGTGCCCTCAGCCGCCGCTGAGCCGGGCCCGCAGCAGTTCCTTGCCCAGCTCGGCACCCTTGCGGCTGTCCGCCTGGGCCTTGCGGAACAGCTCCGCGACCTCGGTGTCCTTCTCGCGCTCGGCGTCCTGGATGTACTGCTCGAGACGCAGCGCGTTGCTGAGGCACGCCTCCACGTACCAGATGAGGTTGTAGTCCTTGTCCGCCGTGCCGGTCACACCGCCGGTCTCCGTGCTGCTGGTCACTCGGGCCTCCTCCTTCTGTGCGGTCGATGTCTCGTAGCTCTCGGAGCTGCGGGCCGGGTACCCGTCCTGGGGAGGACCACACCAGGAGCGGCGTCCGGGCCGGCCGCCACCGCGGGCGGCGCGTTGTGCCCGCCGGCGTGCCGCTCGTCCGCGGGCGGCCGGGCCCGGGAGGACCGGCGGCCGTGCGGTGCCGCGCCGCGGCTGAGGGGTGCCGCGGGGGAAGGCGCGACCGGTCCCCCGCTCCGGTCGCGCCTTCCCCCGGCGACAGCGAACCTACGTCCCGGGTGCGCGGCCGGGAAACCGCGTCGATGCCTGCTCCGGCGCGCGGAGGACTCACCCGTGCACAGCCGAGTCCGGATTGTTCCGGTCTGCCGGGCGCAGGGCGGGCTCGGGGAGGTCGCCGAGCGCCAGATGCGCGAGCACGACCTCGTACAGGTCGCTGCCCGCGGCGAGGAGCTGGCGCTCCAGGACGGGCTCGGCGGCGCGGACGTGCTCGCGGACGGTCTGCGCGTGCACGCCCAGCCGCTGGGCGGCGCGTTCGGCGTTGCCGCCGGCGGCGATCCAGGCGCGCAGGGTGCCGCGCAGGTCGCGTCCGTCGGCGTCGAGGCGGGCGAGCAGGGCGTGCGCCCAGGTCCGCACCGCCGGCCCGGACAGCAGGCCGCCCAGCCCGGTCCGGCCCCGGGTGGCGGGGTCGTGGACGGTGCCGCCGAGTCCGGCCTGGGTGTTGAGGGCCAGGTGGACGGCGGCGCGTGCGGCCAGGTCGGAGAAGTCGGCGCCCAGCAGCCCCTCCACGCGGTCCATGCGGGCGCGGACGGTGTTGCGGCTGACGCCGAGCACCTTCGCCGTGTTCACGGCGGTGAACTGCAGGCCCATCCGGGTGGTGGTGAGGAGTTCGGCGCGGACGTGGTGGGCGAGGCCGTCCAGGGGGCGCAGCACGTCGCGGGTCCACTCGCGCAGGGCGTCCGGGTCCATCAGGCGTTCCGGGCGGGTGCGTTCGGCGTACAGCGCGGCCCGGTCGGACCGGAAGCGGGCGACGGCCAGGGCGCTGACCGCCTGTCCGTAGGCGGCCGCGGTCCGGGCGAGGCTCTGCCGGGTGCTGCCGCCGAGGAAGGTGCCGGGCCTGCCGTCGATCAGCGACCGCAGCTCGTCCGCGTCCGTCCCGCCGGGTACGACGACGATGACGTGGCCGTCCATGGCGGGGCAGCGGACCACGAGGGCCCGCTCCCCGGTGGCGTCGAGGCAGGCCCGGACGAGCCGGTCGCGCTGTTCGGGGTGGCACTCGGCGACGTACACGCGGGCCGTGTCGGTGTCGAGGAGTCCCGGCCACAGTCCGGCGGCGACCCGGCGGGCGGAGACGGTGTCCTCGACCATGAGCAGTTGCAGGATCGCCAGCCGCAGGTCGGACGCGGCCCGTTCGAGGCGGTGTCCGGCGGCGGTGGTCTGGTGGGCGCGCAGCAGGAGTTCCAGGACGCCGGCGGTGTGGGTGACGATGTCGGCCGCGCGCCGGTCGAAGGGCGCGGCGCGCGCGACGGTGAGCACGGCCGCCCGCGCGCGCTGGGGCAACGCGACGGGGAGCAGGCGGAGATGGCGGCCGTGGTCCTCCAGTGCGGCGGCGGCGATCCGGCCCGCGGCGAGGTCCGCGGTGAGCGCCGGGTCGGCGGGGACCGGGCGGCCGGCCAGCGGGGTGCCGTCGGCGTCGGTGAGGCAGACGTCGGCGGCGACGGTCTCGGCGAGCCAGGCGACGACCCGGCGCGGGTCCCGCGCGTTGGGCCGCAGTTGGTCCAGGAGTTCTTCCGCCCAGGTCGGCGTGACGGTGTGGTGCGCGGTGCCCATGACGGCCCCGGGTGCCCGGCCGGCCATGTCGGCTTCTCCTCGTTCCTCGTCCTGCTCCGGTTCGTGAGGGGGGACGTTACCTCACGTCCCGGCGGCGCCAGGGGTCCGGGCGGAGAGGGAACGGCGGACGTCAGCGGGGCCCGGCGGGCGCGGAGTGGAGGTGGCGGGCCAGCGACGCCAGGGCGCCGGTGGCGGCGTCGAGGGCGTCCCTCTCACGGTCGGTGAGGGCGGCCAGGGCCTCGCCGAGGTGGGCCTCCTCCAGCTCCCGGACCTCGGCGAGCCGGCGCCGGGAGGTCTCGGTGAGGTGCAGGTGGGCGACGCGCTTGTCGTCGGGGTCCGGCCGGCGCTCCAGCAGGTGCCGCTCGGTCATCTGCGAGACCAGCGCGCTGACGTTGTTCGGCTTCATCAGCAGGGCCTCGGCGGCCTCCCGGACGGTGCAGCCCTCCTGCTGCGCGACGAGACGCAGCAGCAGCAGCTGGCCCTCCGGCGGCTTGGGGTGGGGGAACTCCCTGCCGATCCGCCGGTCCAGGGCCCGGTGCAGGGCGGGCAGACAGGCCGCGAGCTCGGAGGCCACGCGAGCGGTGCGCCGCGCGGGTGTGCCGGTGTCGGACATGACCCCAGATTAGGTATGCGGCCATACCTGCGTCAAAGCGGCCCGGCCGCCGGGACGCGGCCCCCGCGGCGGGCGGCGACGGGCCGGCCGGGCGGGGCCGGGCGACCGGGCGGGGCCGGGCGGCCGGGGACGCGGCGACGGCATAAGCTCGACGGATGGCGAAGTACTACGACGTGCACCCCGACAACCCGCAGGCGCGCACCATCGCGCAGATCGCCGACGCCGTGCGGTCCGGTGCGCTCATCGCGTACCCGACGGACTCCTGCTACGCGCTGGGCTGCCGGATCGGCAGCAGGGACGGGGTCGACCGGATCCGCTCCATCCGCCGGCTGGACGACCGGCACCATTTCACCCTGGTGTGCGAGGACTTCGCACAGCTCGGTCAGTTCGTCCGGGTCGACAAGGACGTGTTCCGGGCCGTCAAGGCCTCCACGCCCGGCAGTTACACCTTCATCCTCCCCGCGACGAAGGAGGTGCCGCGCGCCCTGATGCACCCGAAGAAGAAGACGGTCGGGGTGCGCATCCCCGACCACGTGGTCACCCAGGCGCTCCTCGCCGAACTGGGCGAACCCCTGCTGTCGAGCACCCTGCTGCTGCCGGACGAGGACGAGCCGATGACGCAGGGCTGGGAGATCAAGGACCGGCTCGACCACGTGGTGGACGCGGTGCTGGACTCCGGTGACTGCGGCACCGAGCCGACGACGGTCATCGACTTCTCCGGTGGCGACGTGGAGATCGTCCGGCGGGGCGCGGGGGACACCACCCGCTTCGAGTGACCCCTGGTGACGGCCCGGAGAGCCGCGTCTCCCGTGCCGCCATGGCCCGGGCCCGGCTCTCCGGGCCCCGTTCGACCGCCCAGCGCAGAGAGGTGACCCCGCCGCCATGACCGCCGTACAGGGAACCGCCGTGGAGATCCGCACCGGGGACGGCGTCGCCGACGCCTACCTCGTCCATCCGCGGGACGGTGGTCCGCACCCGGCGGTGCTGCTCTTCATGGACGCCTTCGGCCCGCGGCCCGGGCTGCGGTCGATGGCCGACCGGCTGGCCGCCGCGGGGTACACGGTGCTGCTGCCCAACGTCCTCCACCGCAACGGCCGCGCCCCCGTGGTCGAGCTTCCGGAGTTCATCGACGACGAGTCGCGGCCGGGGCTGTTCCGGCGCCTCGCCCCGCTGGTGCTCGCGCTCACCCCTGACGTGGCGATGCGGGACGCGGAGGCGTATCTGGAGTACCTCGCCGGCTGCCCGGCGGCGGCGGACGGCCCAGTGGCCTCGGTCGGGTACTGCATGGGTGCCCAGCTCGCGCTGTACACGGCGGGCACCCATCCGGACCGGATCGCCGCGGTGGCCGGGTTCCACGGGGCGCGGCTCGCCACGGACCTGCCGGACAGTCCGCACCTGCTGGCCCCCCGCATCACCGCGGAGGTGTATTTCGGGCAGGCCGAGGACGACTCCGCCGAAGAGCTGGAGCGGCTGGAGGAGGCGCTGTCCGAGGCGGGGGTACGGCACCGCTGCGAGGTCTACGCGGGCACGCGGCACGGGTACACCCAGGCCGACACCTCGGCGTACGACGCGGAGGGCGACCGGCGGCACTGGGCGGCGGTGCTGGATCTGCTGAGCCGTACGTTCCGCGGGTCCCGCTGACGCCCGCTCACCCGCCGATGTCTTTCGGCCGCGTCGCGGTCATTGACATGAGCGCGACGTGGCGCGAATCTGAGAGCGCTCTCAAGAGCTGGTCCGGACCAGGCGCGAAACGGTCCGTCCACCCCATCCGTCCACCACCGAACGCTCACCCCACCCGTCCACTCCGTTCCCCCCACAGCGCTCCCCGCACGGAGGTGAGGCATGCTCACATCCCTCAGACACGCCCGGACGGCGGCCCTGGCCGCCGCAGCCGCCCTGCTCGGCGGCCTGCTCACCCTGGGCACACCCCCGGCCGCCGACGCCGCGGTCCCCGCCACGATCCCGCTGACGATCACCAACAACTCGGGCCGCGGCGACCAGGTCCACGTCTACGTCCTCGGCACCTCGCTGACCACCGGTCAGCAGGGCTGGGCCGACGCGGGCGGCACCTTCCACCCCTGGCCCGCCGGCGGCATCCCGCCCGTCCCGGCCCCGGACGCCTCGATCCCCGGCCCCGCCGCCGGCCGGTCCACGACGATCCGCATCCCCAAGCTCTCCGGCCGGATCTACTTCTCCTACGGCCGCAAGCTGGACTTCCGGCTCGCCACCGGCGGACTGGTGCAGCCCGCGGTGCAGAACCCGAGCGACCCCAACCACGACATTCTCTTCAACTGGTCCGAGTACACGCTGAACGACTCCGGGCTGTGGCTCAACAGCACCCAGGTCGACATGTTCTCCGCGCCGTACGCGGTCGGGGTGCGGCGCGGTGACGGGTCCACGGCCAGCACCGGACGGCTCAAGCCCGGCGGCTACAACGGGGTGTTCACGGCCCTGCGGGCCCAGCCGGGCGGCTGGGGCGGCCTGGTGCAGACGCGGTCCGACGGCACCGTGCTGCGGGCGCTGTCCCCGGCGCACGGCGTCGGGACCGGGAAGATCCCGGCGTCCGTGATGGACGACTACATCAACCGCGTGTGGCAGAAGTACGCGACCACGACGCTGACGGTCACCCCATTCGCCGACCGGCCGCACATCAAGTACCAGGGCCGGGTGTCGGGCGGCGTGCTGCGCTTCACCAACAGCGCGGGGGCGGTCGTGACCAGCTTCCAGAAGCCGGACGCCGACAGCGTCTTCGGCTGCCACAAGCTGCTCGACGCGCCCAACGACGAGGTGCGCGGCCCCCTCTCCCGCACCCTGTGCGCCGGGTTCAACCGGTCGACGCTGCTGGCCAACCCAAATCAGCCGGACGGTTCGTCCGCAGGGTTCTACCAGGACGCGGTGACCAACCACTACGCGCGGATCATCCACGAGCGCATGGCCGACGGCAAGGCGTACGCGTTCGCCTTCGACGACGTCGGCCACCACGAGTCCCTCGTCCACGACGGCGCGCCGCAGCAGGCGTATCTGACACTGGATCCGTTCAGCTGAGCAACTCCTCGTGAGGCGGCGCGAGATGGGACCACCGGTTCGTCCGAGGTTCTGTCCCGCGCCGTTCTCGATCATCATTACGATGCACTGGTGTCTGACTCCTCACGTGATACCGCCGCGGGCGCCGGCTGGGGCGAGCCCGAACTTGGCGACTACCGCCGGCTGGTCCCGGCCCGGGGCAGGAAACTGTCGTGGCTCGACCCCGGGACGCTGTGGGCCGCCCGCAACGGCATGCTGGCGTCCTGGTTCGGGGACCCCACGGGCCGTACCCGCAGCCGCTGGGTGGCCCAGCAGGCGGCGGCCGGGGCGCCCGCGGACAAGGTGATCCGGCGCTCCGACCCGGACAGCTTCGCGTTCCTGGTGGCCGGGGACACGGGTGAGGGCGGCGATCCGCAGTACGCAGTGGTACCGGGCCTGCTGCGGGTCGGCCAGGACACCCAGTTCATGATCATCGCCAGCGATGTCATCTACCCCGTGGGCGCCACGGACGACTACGGCGACAAGTTCTTCCGGCCGTACCAGGACTATCCGGCCCCCGTCTACGCCGTGCCCGGCAACCACGACTGGTACGAGGACCTGCACGGGTTCATGCGCGTCTTCTGCGACGACGCGCCGCCGCTGCCGCCCGAGCCCCGGCCGCGTCCGCTGTCACGGGCCTGGCTGCGCGCCCTGCTGTGGCACCGGCCCGGCCCGGCGGACGAGGCGGGCTTCGCGCAGGCCCGCAAACTGCGCTCCGCGCCCGCCCAGCTGTCCGTCCAGCCGGGCCCGTACTGGGCGATCGACGCCGGGCCGATCCGGATCGTGGGTATCGACACCGGGCTGCTCGGCACGCTCGACGCCGAACAGGGCGCCTGGCTGCGCGAGGTCTCCCGCGACCCGCGTCCGAAGATCCTGATCACCGGCCGGCCGCTGATCGTCGACGGCGCGCACCGGCCGTGCCCCATCGAGGGCGGCGGCACGGTCGACGAGATCGTCCGCGACCCCGCGCACCGCTACGTCGCGGCGATCGGCGGCGACATCCACAACTACCAGCGGTATCCGGTGCGGGTGGAGGGCGACCGCACCATCCAGTACGTCGTCGCGGGCGGCGGCGGGGCCTTCACGCACGCCACCCACACGATCCCCCCGGTAAGGGTCGACGGCCTGACGGAGGAGGACTTCCGCTGCTATCCGCTGCGCGGCGACTCGCTGGCCTTCTACAGCGGGATCTACGCCCGGCGCACCCGGCTGCGGCGGTTGTTCACGCTCACCGAGGCGCAGGCCGCGGCCGTCGTCGCGGAACGCCTGCACGGCCGGCCCGCCCGCACCGGTGAGGCGCCGGCCCCCGTCACCCGCCGCACCCGCCTGGTCGCCGCCCTGCTCGGCACCGGCCGCCGGCCGGGCCGCACCCCCCGCTTCCGCCTCCCCGTCCGCAAGATGTACACCGGCCTGCTCTCCCCCTGCTGCGCGACCCACACCCCGCCCTTCTTCAAGTCGTTCCTGCGGATCGACGTGTCGCCCGACGCCGTGCGCCTGCGCTGCCACGCCGCGACGGGCCACCGCGCCCAGGAACTCGACCCGCCGGTGGAGGACGAGGTGGTGATCCCGCTGTCCTGACCCGGCGCGCGGCCCCGCCGCCGGCCGCCGGCACGAGGGCGACGCGCCGACGGCCGGCACCAGGGGGACGCGAGGCGCGGGGCGCGACGCGAGGCGCGGGTCAGCCCTGGTGGGCGCGGAGCGCGGCGAGGGCGCGGTCGGCGTGGGTGTTCATGCGCAGTTCGCTGCGCACGATCTCCAGGACCGTGCGGTCCTTCGCTATGACGAAGGTGACCCGCTTGGTGGGCGCCAGGCTGAATCCGCGCTTCACGCCGAAGCGTTCGCGGACCGCGCCGTCGGCGTCGGAGAGCAGGGGCATGCCGAGCCGGTGCCGGCCGGTGAACTCCTGCTGCCGTTCGACGCTGTCGCCGCTGATGCCGACCGGGCGGGCGCCGACGGCGGCGAACTCGGCGGCCAGGTCCCGGAAGTGGCAGGCCTCGGCGGTGCAGCCGGGGGTGAGGGCGGCGGGGTAGAAGAACAGCACCACGGGCCCCTCGGCGAGGAGTCCGGTCAGGCTGCGGGTGACCCCGTTCTCGTCGGGCAGGGAGAAGTCGTCGACCGTGTCGCCGACGTTCACGCGGGCGCTCATGACCGTCCCTCCGCGTTCTTCGCGACGCTGCGGGCCCACAGCACCAGCGGGAGCTGCAGGGGCAGCCGTCCGTAGGCGGCGGCCCTGAGCCGACCGGGGCGGTCCCGCCAGTCGCGGGCCATCTTCACGTTGGCGGGGAAGACGCCGACGAAGAAGGCGGCCGTGGCCAGCGCGGCGGCCTTGCGGGTCCCGGGCAGCGCCAGGCCTGCCGCGAGGGCGAGTTCGGCGACTCCGCTGGCGCGGGTCCACGTCCTCGGCTCGCCCGGCAGGCTGCGCGGGACGATCGCGTCGAAGGTGCGTGGGGCGGCGAAGTGGGCGACGCCCGCGGTGGCCAGCAGGCCGGCGAGCAGCAGGGGCGAACGTGCGGACCGTGACACGGTTCCTCCTCGGTGGCGGACTGCCGCCGGATCGTATCGGACGGTGACGGGGCGGTCACCGCCGCCCCGGGGTCGTCAGCCGCCGCGCTGGTGAGCGCCCGGAGTGCAGCCGAACGCGCCGCGGAAGACCTCGATGAAGGCGCTGGCGGAGGACCAGCCGCAGCGGTGCGCGACGGTGGTGACCGGCGTTCCGTCGGCGAGCAGCCGCAGGGCGTGGTAGAGCCGGGACTGGGTGCGCCACTGGGGGAAGGTCATGCCGAACTCGCTGCGGAACAGCCGGCTCAGGGTGCGTTCGCCGGTGCCGGTGGCGGCGCCGAGCTGGGCGAGGGTACGGGGCTCGGCGGGGTCGGCGTGCACGAGGGCGCAGACGGCGGCCAGGCGCGGGTCGGCGGGGGCGGGCAGGACCAGCGGCTGCTGCGGGGAGGCGCGCAGCTCGTCGCGCAGGACGGCGAGCAGCCGGCGGCGCTGCGGTCCGGTGTCCTCGGGGTCGCGGGTGTAGGCGCGGATCAGTTCGCGCAGCAGCGGGCCGACGGTGAGGACCGTGGGAGTGTCCAGGCCGAGGGGGTTGTCGTGGGCGGGCAGTCCGACCAGGTGCAGTTCCAGGTGGCCGTGCGCCCGGTGGGCGTGCACGGTGCCGGCGGGGACCCAGATGGCGCGGGTGCCGGGGGCGAACCAGGTGCCGGCGTCGGTGGTGACGGCGAGCACGCCGGCGCCCGCGTAGACGATCTGGTGCTCGTCGTGCCGGTGGGCGTCGATGCGGTCGCCCGCGGCCAGGTGCTGGGCGCGGGTGGGCGCTTTCGCCGTGTGGCGGATGTCCGGCATGATCCGGCAGTTTATCGGAAGCGGGACAGCGGGCCGGGGCGTGACGATCGGTCCGTGACCGAAGAGAAGACCACGTCGCCGTCTCCTAACCGTTCCCGTCCCCGTGCCCGCCCGATCACGCTGATGTCCCTGGGGCATGCCTGCGTCGACGTGTACCAGGGCGCGGTCGCCGCGCTGGTGCCGTACTTCGTCGCCGAGCGCGCCTACACCTACGCCGCCGCCTCGGGCGTCGTGCTGGCCGCCTCCCTGCTCTCCTCGGTGGTGCAGCCGCTGTTCGGCGTGCTCACCGACCGGCGGGAGCTGCCGTGGCTGCTGCCGCTCGCCGCGCTGGCCGGCGGCGCCGGAGTGGCGCTGAGCGGGCTCGGCGGCTCCTACGCCCTCACCCTCGCGGCGGTCGCGCTGTCGGGGGTGGGGATCGCCGCGTACCACCCGGAGGCGGCGCGTGTGGCGCGGCTCGCGGCGGGCGGCAGTCATACGGCCATGGGCTGGTTCTCCCTCGGCGGCAACGTCGGTTTCGCGCTCGCCCCGCTGCTGGTGTGGGCGGTCGTCGCCGGGGGTGGTCTGGGCGCCTCTCCCCTGCTGGCGGTGCCCGCGCTGGCGGGGGCGGTGCTGTGCGCGGCGGCGGTCCGCGCCGTGGGCCCCCGCAGCGGGCGGGCCGCGGCGGGGCGGACGGACGGCGGGCGCGACGACTGGCCGTCGTTCCTGCGGCTGTCGGGCGCGGTGGTGTGCCGCTCGATCGTGTTCCTGGGGCTGAGCACCTTCGTGGCGCTGTACGTCCGCGAGCGCACCGGCGGCGGGGCGGCCGCGGGCACGGCGGCGCTGTTCGTGCTGTACGCCGGGGGCGCGGTGGGCACCGTGGCGGGGGCGCGGCTGGCCGAGCGGTACGGGCGGCTGGCCGTGGTGCGGCGCTCGTACGCGCTGACCGTGCTCGCCGTGGCGGGGGTGGTGCTGGTGCCCGGCCCCGCGGTGTACGGGTTCGTCGCACTGGCCTCGGCCGGGCTGTACGTGCCGTTCGCGCTGCACATCACCCTGGGCCAGGACTATCTGCCGGGCCGCGTGGGCACCGCGAGCGGGGTCACGCTGGGGCTGACCGTGAGCGTCGGGGGCCTGGCGGCGCCGGTGCTGGGCGCGCTCGCCGACGCCACCTCGCTGCGGACCGCCCTGGTCCCGCTCGTCGTCCTGCCCGCGGTGGGGGTGGTGCTGCTGCGGGGACTGGCCGAGCCCTGACCGCCGGGGACCTGGGCGGGCGCCGCCCACGGTGCGCGGCGCGGGCCGGGCGCGCGGCGCCGTTCAGGCGAAACCGCCGGGCGACACGCGTGACCGCGCCCCCCGCCGTCGACACCTCAAGCCGTGACCCTGCCGCTGATCGCCCCCATGCTCGCCACCCCCGGCACCCTGCCGCCCGCCGCCCAGGACGCGCGCTGGGCGTACGAGACCAAGCAGGACGGCCAGCGGGCGGTGGTGTACCTCGCCGGGGACGGCGGCGTGGTGCTGCGGGCCCGGTCCGGGGAGGAGATCACCGGCGCCTACCCCGAGCTGCGGCCCCTCGGCGCCGCCCTCGGCGGCACGCCCGCGATCCTCGACGGCGAGGTGCTGGCGCTGGACGAACGGGGCCGTGCCGACTTCCAGCTCCTCCAGTCCCGGATGGGCCTCGCCCACGCCCCCGCCAGGGCGGCCCGCCGGGCGGCCCGGGTCCCGGTCCACCTCGTGCTGTTCGACGTGCTGCACCTCGCGGGCGCCTCCCTGCTCCGCCGGCCCTACACCGAGCGGCGCGCGCGCCTGCTGGAGCTGGGCCTGGAGGGACCCTTCTGGTCGACGCCGGGAGCGCTGGTGGGGCACGGCGAGGAGGCGCTGCGGGCGACCCGTGAGCACGGTCTCGAAGGACTGGTCTGCAAGCGGCTGGACTCGGTGTACGAGCCGGGGGTGCGGTCCCGCGCCTGGATCAAGATCCGCAACATGCGCGGGGAGGACGTCGTCGTGGGCGGCTGGCTGCCCGGCAAGGGCCGGCTGACCGGGCTGCCGGGCGCCGTACTGGTGGGCCAGCGGGCCGGGGACACGCTGCGCTACGTCGGCAGCGTGGGCACCGGCTGGAGCGAGGCCGAGCGCACCGAGCTGGCCGCGCTGCTCGGCGAACTGGCGACCGATGTCTGCCCGTTCCGCCCGGCGCCGGCGGCACCGGGCGCGCACTGGGTGCTGCCCCGGCTGGTGGGCGAGGTGCGGTACAGCACCCGCACCCGGGCCGGACTGCTCCGCCAGCCGTCGTGGCTGCGGCTGCGGCCGGACCTCACGCCCGAGGAGTCGTCGGCCGACCTGCCGGACGACATGGTCTGACGGTTCGCCACGCACCGTTTCTTGCGCCGCGGTTCACTGCCGGGACATCTGGGGTCCCTTGGCACGGGCGGGATTTACCGGGATCCTGAACTCCCTTTCCCCCCACAGCCGTTGGGCTGCGCCCGGATTCCCCGAGGAGGCCGCAGTGTCGTCGCAGAAGTCCGTATCGCACCGCCGGAGATGGTTCACCGCTCTCGCCGGGGCCGCCGCGTTCGTCGTCGCCTTCCCGGCCACCGCCTTCGCCGCCCCGCCGCCCGCCCTGCCCGCGAACGCGGAGGCGGCCGAGCGCGCCTACCAGCCCGCGTTCGACTACGACACGGACGGCTGCTACCCGACGCCCGCGATCAGCGCGGACGGTACCGTCAACGGCGGGCTCAGCCCGACCGGCGCGCTCAACGGCAACTGCCGGGACGCCTCCGACCTGGACAACACCAACAGCTACTCCCGCTCCAAGTGCGACAACGGCTGGTGCGCGTACCTGTACGGCCTGTACTTCGAGAAGGACCAGGCGCTGCCGGGCACGAGCATCGGCGGGCACCGGCACGACTGGGAGCACGTCGTGGTCTGGGTGCAGAACGACCAGGTGCGGTACGTCGCGACGTCCAACCACGGCTCGTTCACGATCACCGCCGCCTCCGCGGTGCGCTTCGACGGCACCCACGCGAAGGTCGTCTACCACAAGGACGGCATCGGCACCCACTGCTTCCGCCTGGCGGGCTCGAACGACGAGCCGCCGGAGAACCACGAGCGGACCTGGCAGTACCCGCCGCTGGTCGGCTGGAACGGCTACCCGGCGGGCGTGCGGGAGAAGTTGTCCGCGTACGACTTCGGCAGCGCCCACTTCGGCCTGAAGGACGGCAGCTTCGCCGGCCACCTGGCGTCGGCGAAGCCGTCGGGCGTCCCCTTCGACCCGTACGCCTAGGGCCTTTCGTTTGGATCAGCCCGGCTTGAGGTCCGGAGCCTCTCGACCGACCCGAGCGGGGTCTGGTGCGTGCGGCTGCGAGGCGGAGGAGGGAGTCGACGCGGAGCGTCGGCGACCGACGACAACGCCGCAGATGCGCGTGCCAGGCCCCGCGACGCCGGGGTGATCCGAACGACAGGCCCTTAGCCTTGCCGCCCCCGGATGTGGGCCCCGGGGCTTAGGCCCCGGGGCGTGGCGCGGGTCAGCCCCGCGGCCGATCACACGGCGCCGTCGCTGCCGTAGCGTCCGGCGCATGACCACGAGCGACACGAGCGGACGGCTCGACGAGGCTTTCGAACGGCTGCACACCACCGGTCCGGAGTTCCGGGGCTGGCTCAGCAACCACGCTCCCATGGTGGTCGAGTCGCTGGCCGCGCACGGACGGGCGGGGGCCGTGCACCGCTGGCTGGACCTGTACGACGACCGGCTGGAGGAGTTCCCGGCCCGGACCGAGCGGGTCACCGACGCCAACTGGGCGCGGGCGCTGGGCGATCCGCGGCGGGCGGCCGACTGGGTCGACCACTTCACCCGCGCCGTCGCCGAGCGCCCGTGGCGCGCCGTGCTCGCCGAGTGGTGGCCGCGCCTGCTGCCCGGGCTGTACGCCGGCGCGACCCACCCGGTCATCCGCGTCGGCCACGCCGTGCGCGCCCTGCGGGACCGGGAGAACGAGCCGCGGCGCACCGAACTCGCCCACGCCCTCGGCTACTGGGCGGCCCGTCACCTTCCCGTCGCAGGCATCGAGCCGCTGCCGGGCGCGCCGAGCGCCGCCGGCAGCCTGGACGCCGTGCCCCCGGTCGAGTCCGCGCAGGGCGGTTACCTCGCGCGGCTGGCCGCCGTACGGCGCCTGCCCGTGTGGGCGGACGACGTGACCGGCCCGGAGGCCGCACGCGAGCGGCTGACCGAACTCGTCCGGGCCGCCACCCACCGCTACGCCACCCACGGCCACGGCGACCCGACGATGCTCGTGCACGCGGCCACCGCCCCCAACGCGGTGCTGCGCACCCTGGACGCCCTCCCCCGCGAGCTGTGGGTGCCGAGTCTGCACGCCGCCTGGACGGCCTCCGCGGCGGTCACCGCGATGTACGCCCCGGACGAGCCGGCCGAGCGGGTCCCGCCCGCCCGGCTGACCGCCGGAGAGCTGGTCGAAGAGGCCCTGGCACACGGCGACGAGCACGTCATCAAGTTCGCCGACACCGCGCTCGACGTCGGCGACGAGGTGGCGCTCGCCGCCGCCCGGCGCGCGGTGGAACTGAGCGAACCGCTGGTCTGAGCCCGCCGGGTCAGCCGATGATGGCCGGATGGATCATGACGACAGGCTGCCTGCGGCGGTCGGCGCGGCCGCGCTGCTCGCCCTGGCCGACGGCCACCACGCCCGCACCGTCCGCCCGGCCGGCACCCGTGAGGCGGCCGGCCACCTGGTGAAGACGTACGCCCTCCAGGCACCGGGCCGCACGGTCGCCGAGCCGGACGTCGAGGCCGCGCTGCGGCTCGCCGGGGCCCACCTGGCGCTCGGCGGGCAGCGCGGCTCGCTCGGCCTGTCCGTGCTGATCGTGCACGCGGGCGGCGACGGCGACTACGTGCTGGTGCACACCTGGATCGAGGGGCACATGGCGGACCTCGCCGTCTTCACCGGCCCGGCCGGGCGGCCCGGACTGCTGCGGCCGGGGCGGACCGGGCTCGCGCCCTGTGTGTGGGAGGCGGCCGTGCTGGCGCACGAGCGGGAGGCGTTCTCCCGGCACGTCCTGGACGGCACCGGCCCGTTGTCCGGCCGGATCGCCGCCTGGAGCGCGGACACCGCCGAAGGGACGGTGCGCTGAGCGGCCCGCCCGGCGCGCCGCCGGGCCGGTGCCCCGTCGAGGCGGGTGCGGCCGAGGGGCTATCGTGTCCGCCATGTCCGTTCCGGAGCTGATCCGTATCGTCTCGCGTGACTCGCCCATGGCCCTGGCCCAAGTGGAGCGGGTGCGCGCCGAGTTGGCCGCCCTGCATCCCGGTGTGCGCACCGAGGTGGTGCCCGTGAGGACGACGGGCGACAAGTGGCTGGGGGACCTGTCCCTGGTCGAGGGCAAGGGCGCCTTCACCAAGGAGGTCGACGCCGCGCTGCTGGCCGGCGCGGCCGATCTCGCGGTGCACTGCGTCAAGGACGTGCCCGCCGACCGGCCGCTGCCGGCGGGCACGGTGTTCGCGGCGTTCCTCGAGCGCGACGACATCCGTGACGCGCTGGTGCACCCCGGTGGCCTCACCCTCGACGAGCTGCCGGCGGGCACCCGCATCGGCACCTCCTCGGTGCGCCGGATCGCCCAGCTGGCCGCCACCCACCCGCACCTGGAGTGCGTGCCGTTCCGCGGGAACGCCAACCGGCGGCTGGAGAAGCTGGCGGCGGGCGAGGCGGACGCCCTGCTGCTCGCGGTGTCCGGTCTCGAGCGCATCGGCCGCCGGGACGTCATCAGCGAGGTGCTGTCCCCGGAGACGATGATGCCGCCCATCGGCGCGGGCATCCTCGCCCTGCAGTGCCGCGAGGACGACACCGCCCTGATCGACGCGGTCAGCGCGCTCGGCGATCCGGCGACGCACCGGGAGGCGACCGCGGAGCGGATGTTCCTGCACGTCCTGCAGGGCCACTGCAACAGCCCGATCGCCGGCTACGCCCGGGTGGACCGGGGCGGCGAACTGTCCCTGCGGGCGTGTGTGTTCACCCCGGACGGCAAGACCCGGCTGAACGCCCACGAGTGGGCCGGCCGGCTGGACGCCGCGACCCTCGGCACCTCGGTGGCGGTGGCGCTGCTGCGGCAGGGCGCCCGGGAGATCATCGACGGCATCCCGCACTGACCGGCGGGCGGGCGCGTCAGGCGGTGCCTTCCTCCGCCTGGTCGCGCAGGAAGTTGCTCACCTGGTGGGCGAGGCTGTCCCGGCCGGCCGGGGGGTGCGCGCACGCCGTTCCCTCGGGCAGGCCGACGCCGCCCGCCCACATCCGGCGGTCGGTCCACTCGTCGTCCACCCGCAACTGGACCTGCACGTCGACCTGGCCGAGCGCGCTCTCGGGGCCGGCGGCGTAGAGCACGGCGGTGATCCGGCGCAGCGGGTAGATGTCGTAGCCCTCGATGAACTGCGAGTTGCGCCAGTCCATGAAGGCGCTCTCCCCGTCGGGGCCGATCCGCACGTCGATCTGGCCGTCCTCGAGGTGGACGCCGAAGCGTCCGGCGCCGCGGTTCTCGATCGCGACGCGGAGGCGGAAGTAGGTCAGCCCGTCGGCCGCGTCGTCCCGTCCGCGGGGCGGCTCGGCCCGCTCCAGACGGTGGACGCGCAGACGCAGACCGGCGTGCTCGTCGTACTCGTGCCAGTCCCCGACCACGTTCGGTTCGTACACACTCCACCTCTCGACCTCTCAAGAGGTGCTTCCTATCCGCGGCCCGAGCGCACTGTCAAATGAGCCGAATGGGCGGTTGCCGGTGTTCTCCGGGGCTTGATCGCTGATCAAGGCGTGGGCAGGAGGAATCCGCCGGGGCCCGGACGGGCGGGGTGCGCGGGCGTGCCGCACATCACGTTGCGGGGTCCGGCCGGTGATCGTCGCGGCCCGCGGTCCCGGCGGGGGCGGCAGGGAAGGCGACCGGGGCGTTTCGTCCGGTTTTGTCCGGGGAATGAGTGAGGATGTGCTTCGGACAGGAGGCACGTCCGTGGGAGCCCGCGCGCAGGGGACCCCGGCGTCCCGTATGCCAGAGCCCGAGCACACGCCTCCCACGGTGTCCGCCCATCCGGCACCCCGTGAGGGAGGCACGCGCACGATGCGTACGGCCGGCAGAACGAAGCAGCATCCGCACGACGACGCCCCGGACACCACGGAAGCGTTCGAACGACTCCAGAAGCTGCCCGAGGGCAGCCCGGAGCGCCGGGCCCTGAGGGACGAACTGGTCCGGCTCTGGCTTCCCATGGCGGAGAGGATCGCCGTCCGGTTCCGCGGCCGGGGGGAGGCCCTGGAGGACCTGTACCAGGTGGCGGCCCTCGGACTGGTGAAGGCCGTCGACCACTACGACCCCTCCCGCGGCCGGGCCTTCGAGGCGTATGCCGTGCCGACCGTCACCGGCGAGATCAAGCGGCACTTCCGCGATCACATGTGGACCCTCCACGTGCCCCGGCGCGTCCAGGACCTGCGCAACCGGGTCCGCAAGGCCGCCAAGGAGCTGGCCCAGACCACGCCGGGCCGCGCGCCGACGGTCGCCGAGATCGCCGCGCACGCCCAGCTCAGCGAGGCCGAGGTGGCCACCGGCATGGAGGCCCTGGAGTGCTTCTCCGCCCTCTCCCTGGAGGCCGAGATGCCCGGCACCGACGGGTACGCCCTCGGGGACGCGATAGGCGGCCCCGACCCCCGCTTCGACACCGTCGTGGACCGGGTGGCCGTCCGTCCGTGCCTGGAGGCCCTGCCCGAGCGCGAGCGCACCATCCTCTACCTGCGGTTCTTCTGCGGCATGACGCAGAGCACCATCGCGGAGCAGCTGGGCATCTCCCAGATGCACGTCTCCCGCCTGCTGAGCGCCTGCTTCGCCCGCCTGCGGGAGGAACTGCTCTCGGAGATGCGCTAGGCGGCGCGCCGCCGGACGTGTGCCGGGACCTGTGCCGCCGGGCCCGCCCCGAGGGGCGGGCCCGGCGGCGTCACGCGCTCGTGCGCTCAGGGGCCATTGCGCGGTGCCCCCGGGATCTGGGTCGGGCCGTGGCGGT
Source organism: Streptomyces glaucescens (assembly GCF_000761215.1). Taxonomy (GTDB): domain Bacteria; phylum Actinomycetota; class Actinomycetes; order Streptomycetales; family Streptomycetaceae; genus Streptomyces; species Streptomyces glaucescens_B. Next base: position 583,096 of record NZ_CP009438.1, read on the forward strand.
CGAGGGCGTCCTCCAGTTCCGCCCGGATCTCCGGGGGCATCTCGCCGCGGCGGCCCCAGATCAGGATCAGCTCCGCGACGTTGCGCAGCTTGACGTTGGTGTGCTGGGAGACCTCCTTCAGCACCTGCCAGCCCTCGTCCGGGGCGACCCGGCCCAGGGCGACGATCATCCCGATCGCCTGGTCCACCACGGCGTGGGAGGACACGGCCTCCTTCAGCTGGGCCACTTCCTGCTGGAGAGCGAAGATCCGGTCCGTCTCGTCGGCCGGTTCGCGCGGGGTGCTTGCCACCCGTCCATCCTCCCCACGGGGAGTCCTGGCTGCCACCGGGGTACTCGGCAGGCGCCAGAGGCGGTTCCGGTCGGACACTGGTGACGGACCGGTGGCCGCCGGCCCCACGAACGCAGGGAACGACTGCCATGACACAGCACCGGACACCCGCCGCCCACCCGGCCGAGGTCGTCTCCACCGACTCCGTCTTCGGCGCACCCTGCTGGGTGAGCCTGACCAGCCGGGACCTGCCCGCCACGGAGGCGTTCTACTCGGCCGTGCTGGGCTGGCAGTGGCGCTCGGCCAAGCTGGGCGAGCGGTTCCGCATCGCCCTCGCGGACGGTGCGCCGGTGGCCGGGATCGCCGGGATGGCCGGCATGTGGCAGGCGGCGGTCGCCTGGACGCCGTACTTCGCCGTGCGCAGCGCCGACGAGGTGGCGGGGCGGGTCCAGGAGCGCGGCGGCACCGTCGCGGTCGGGCCGATCTCCTTCCCGCCCGGGCGCGGGGCGCTGCTCGCCGACCGGGACGGGGCGACCTTCGGGATCTGGGAGGGGTCGCTGTTCACCGACTGGGAGACCTGGCGGCGGGCGGCGCCCGCCTTCGTCCGGCTGCACACCCGGGACGCCTTCGACGCCGCGATCTTCTACGGCGAGGTCCTCGACTGGGCCTCGGCGCGGCCCGGCTGCTGCGAGGTGCAGTACGAGGGCGAGGAGGTCGTGCTGCGCAGCCGCGGCGACATCGTGGCCCGGATCGAGTCGGGCGCCGTCGAATCGGCGCCCGACCCCACCATCCGGCCCCACTGGCAGGTGCACTTCTCCGTGCCCGAGGTCGCCGCCTGCGCCCGCGCCGCGGAGCTGCACGGCGGCAGCGTGCTGCGCGAGGGCCCCGACGAGGCGGTGCTGCGCGACCCGGACGGCGCGCAGTTCACGGTCACTTCCCGCCGGGAGCGGTAGGCCGGACGGGGGCGCGGGGAGTACGGCGGCGGGCGGACACCCCTTCCGGGTGTCCGCCCGCCGCCGTACTCCCCGCGCGGTCAGCCGTCCGCGGCCCGCCGGCCGCGCGGCGGCCGGGACAGCAGGACCAGGCTGCGGCTCTCCACCGGCACCACGGCCCCGGCCTTGTGCTCGGTCTCGTCCGGGACGTCCGGCACCGCCGTGTCGAGGACCGTCGTCCAGCGCTCGCCGTAGGCGGCGTCCGGGAGGCGGAAGTCGACGGGCTCCCAGTAGCCGTTCAGCAGCAGCAGGAAGGAGTCGTCGACGACCGGGCGGCCCCGGGAGTCCGGCTCGGCGATGGCGTCCCCGTTGAGGAAGACGCCGACGCAGTGCGCGTCGGAGCGCAGCCAGTCCTGGTCGCTCATCTCGCTCGCGTTGGGCAGCAGCCAGACGAGGTCGGGCAGCGGCTGGTCCGGCCGCACGGCGGTCTCGCCGCGGAAGAAGCGCCGGCGGCGCAGCACCGGATGGGCCGCGCGCAGCCCGATCAGGCAGCGGGTGAACTCCATCAGGTCGCGCTGTTCGCCGGTCAGCCGCCAGTCGATCCAGGAGACCTCGTTGTCCTGGCAGTAGGCGTTGTTGTTGCCGCGCTGGGTGCGGCCCAGCTCGTCGCCGTGGCAGAGCATCGGGATGCCCTGCGACAGCATCAGCGTGGCCAGGAAGTTGCGCTGCTGCCGGGCGCGCAGTTCCCGCACCGCCGGGTCGTCGGTCTCGCCCTCGGCGCCGCAGTTCCAGGACCGGTTGGTGCTCTCGCCGTCCTGGTTGCCCTCGCCGTTGGCCTCGTTGTGCTTGTCGTTGTACGAGACGAGGTCGCGCAGGGTGAAGCCGTCGTGGGCGGTGACGAAGTTGACGCTGGCGCGGGGCCGGCGCCGGCTGTGCTGGTAGATGTCGGACGACCCGGTCAGCCGGGAGGCGAACTCGCCGAGCGTGTGTTCCTCGCCGCGCCAGAAGTCGCGGACGGCGTCCCGGTACATGCCGTTCCACTCCGACCACAGCGGCGGGAAGTTGCCCACCTGGTAGCCGCCCTCGCCGACGTCCCACGGCTCGGCGATCAGCTTGACGCGGCTGATCACCGGGTCCTGCTGGATGAGGTCGAAGAACGCCGACAGCCGGTCGACCTCGTGGAACTGCCGGGCCAGGGTCGCGGCGAGGTCGAAGCGGAAGCCGTCGACGTGCATCTCGGTGACCCAGTACCGCAGCGAGTCCATGATCAGCTGGAGCACGTACGGGTGCCGCATCAGCAGACTGTTGCCGGTGCCCGTGGTGTCGTAGTAGTGCCGCCAGTCGCCGTCGACCAGGCGGTAGTACGAGGCGTTGTCGATGCCCCGGAAGGACAGCGTGGGGCCCTTCTCGTTGCCCTCGGCGGTGTGGTTGTAGACCACGTCCAGGATGACTTCCAGGCCGGCCGCGTGCAGCGCCTTGACCATCGCCTTGAACTCGGCGACCTGCCGGCCGCCGGTGGAGTCGGCGGCGTAGTCGTTGTGCGGGGCGAAGAAGCCGATGGTGTTGTAGCCCCAGTAGTTGGACAGCCCGCGGTCCTGGAGCACCCCGTCGTGGACGAACTGGTGCACGGGCATCAGTTCGACGGCGGTGACGCCCAGCGAGGTCAGGTGGCCGACGATCGCCGGGTGGGCGAGCCCGGCGTAGGTGCCGCGCAGCTCGGGCGGCACCTCGGGGTGGGTCCGGGTCAGGCCGCGGACGTGGGCCTCGTAGATCACGGTGTCGGCGTAGGCCCGCCGCGGCGGGCGGTCGTCGCCCCAGTCGAAGTACGGGTCGGTGACCACGCCGAGCATCGTGTGCCCGGCGCTGTCCGCCGGGTCGGGTCCGGCGGACGACCGCTCGTACAGCGAGGGGTGGTTGTCGGTCTGCCCGTCGACGGCCGTCGCGTACGGGTCGAGCAGCAGTTTCGCGGGGTTGCAGCGCTGGCCGAGGGCCGGGTGCCACGGACCGTGCACCCGGTAGCCGTACCGCTGTCCCGGCCCGACGCCGGGCAGGTAGCAGTGCCAGACGAAGCCGTCGACCTCGTTCACCGGCACCGTGCGGTGCCGGCCGTCGTCGTCGACGAGGACGAGTTCGACCCGTTCGGCGACCTCGCTGAAGAGGGCGAAGTTGGTGCCCTGGCCGTCGTAGGAGGCACCCAGCGGGTAGGGGTGCCCGCTCCACGCGCGCACCCCGGCGTTGCGGTGCGGTTGGCTCGTCACCGTGCGTCCTCCAGAGCCCCGTCGGCGGTGCCGGCCGGTGCGGCCAGGGACGCGACCGGCAGCTCGCGGGGCACCTGGAGCCCCTCGCGCAGGCCCGGAGTGGGCGCCGTGGGGACCAGCGGGGCACGGCGGCCGGCCCGGGCGCGCTGGGAGAACCAGATCACCTTGCTGCCGGTGTCGGCGGCGCAGCAGCCCCAGCCGTCGCTCATCGCGGCGATGTGCTCGAGGCAGCCGCGCAGGTCCTGGTCCGGGCGCAGGTCCCGGTCGTTGTCCGCGACGGCGGTGATCAGGTGCTGGCCGTTCCACCACATCTCGATGGAGGTGTGCTTGTCCGTGGCGTGCTCGTCGATGGCCCTCAGCAGCAGCTCGGCGCCGCGGCAGACGGGCTCGACCAGCGTCTCCAGGTTCCAGTACCTGAGGTGGGCGGCCAGGATGCGGCTGACCTGTCCGACGCGTTCCGGGCTGACTTCCACGTCGAGGTGGTAGTAGCAGGGCACTGCGGTCTTCATCGTCGTTGGCTCCTCACCGGCGAGGCTCTCGCTCCCTTCCTCGCCCTAGTGGGCCGGAACGGCCCTGACGGGCCGAATCCCCCGACACGAAGCGTGAGTACCGATCGCTTCTGAGTAACCTCAACAGTGGGGGCGCTAGCCCATTCGTGCAACAGGAGCGACACCAGGGATCTGATTGAAGCTCCAACAAGACGCTGGGTCGCCGCGCGTGCACCATGAGTGAAGGACTCGATCGCCGTAACGGACTCCGTGCACCGTCGTGCGCGGCCACCGGCCCGACCGTCGGGACGTGCCCATCGAGTGCCCCGGAAGGTGAACGGCGCCATGCTGCTACCCGCCAGAGCCGAAGTCGCCCGGCAGCTGCGGCGGTACCGGGCGTGGGAGCGGGTCATGCTCGCTTCCCCGACCGACCGCCGGGTGCGGGCGACGTTCGAGGACTCGGGCTACACCCTGTGTGTGCTCATGGGGAAGCGGTGTGCGCGGGAGGCCGCCGACGCGGCCGAGCGGTTCCTGCGCACCACGCTGACCACCTACTTGCAGGAACAGGACGACCGGCCCCGCAAGAGCGGCACCGCCCGGCGCGGTCCCCCGAGGGGGACCCGCTCCCGGGTGCCCGGCTGATCCCGTCCTTTCGGCGCAGGATCCCGAGCCGGGCCACGGCGGCCCGGCTCCGAAGTACGGCGGAGGTGAGACCCATGAGTACGACGGTGGTCATCGGGCGCATCCCGGTACGGGACGTCCATCCGGCGGTCGAGTGCGGCAGGCGCCCGGCGAAGGCGGTCACGGGCGAGACGTTCCAGGTCACCGCCACCGTCTTCCGCGAGGGCCATGACGCGGTCGGCGCCAATGTCGTGCTGCGCGACCCCGAGGGCCGGCCCGGCCCGTGGACCCCGATGCGCGAGCTGGCGCCCGGCAGCGACCGGTGGGGCGCGGAGGTCACTCCGACGGCCGAGGGCCGCTGGACGTACACCGTGGAGGCGTGGAGCGATCCGCTCGGCACCTGGCGGCACACCGCCCGCGTCAAGGTCCCGGCCGGGATCGACACCGGGCTGGTCCTCGAGGAGGGCGCCGGCCTGTACGAGCGCGCCGCCGAGGAGGTGCCCGGGCAGGCCGGGCGCGCGGTGCTGCTCGCCGCCGCGCGGACCCTGCGCGACGACACGCTGCCGGTCGCGACCCGGCTGGCGGCGGCGCTGACGCCGGAGGTGGACGCGGTCCTCGCCCGGTATCCGCTGCGCGAGCTGCTGACCCGCACCCCGCCGTACCCCCTGCTGGTGGAGCGGGAGCGGGCGTTGTTCGGGTCGTGGTACGAGTTCTTCCCGCGGTCGGAGGGCACGCGGGAGGTTCCGCACGGCACGTTCCGCACGGCCGCGCGGCGGCTGCCGGCGATCGCGCGGATGGGTTTCGACGTGGTCTACCTGCCGCCGGTCCATCCCATCGGCACGACCTTCCGCAAGGGCCCGAACAACACGCTGTCCGCCGGCCCGCGGGATGTGGGGGTGCCCTGGGCGATCGGCTCGCCCGAGGGCGGCCACGACGCCGTCCACCCCGAGCTGGGCACGATCGAGGACTTCGACCGGTTCGTGGAGGAGGCCCGCGGCCACGGCCTGGAGATCGCCCTGGACTTCGCCCTGCAGTGCTCGCCGGACCACCCTTGGGTGCACAAGCACCCGGAGTGGTTCCACCACCGCCCCGACGGGTCCATCGCCCACGCGGAGAACCCGCCGAAGAAGTACCAGGACATCTACCCGATCGCCTTCGACCGGGACATGGACGGCCTGGTCGCCGAGACCGTGCGCATCCTCAGGTTCTGGATGGGCCACGGAGTGCGGATCTTCCGCGTCGACAACCCGCACACCAAGCCCGTCGTGTTCTGGGAACGGGTCATCGCCGAGGTCAACCGCACCGATCCGGACGTGATCTTCCTGGCCGAGGCGTTCACCCGCCCGGCGATGATGCACACCCTGGCCCAGATCGGCTTCCAGCAGTCGTACACGTACTTCACCTGGCGCAACACCAAGCAGGAGCTGACGGAGTACCTGACCGAGCTGTCGGGCGAGGCCGCGAGCTACATGCGGCCCAACTTCTTCGTCAATACCCCCGACATCCTGCACGCCTACCTCCAGCACGGCGGCCGCCCGGCCTTCGAGGTCCGCGCCGTCCTCGCCGCCACCCTCTCCCCCGCCTGGGGCGTCTACTCCGGCTACGAACTGTGCGAGAACACCCCGCTGCGCGAGGGCAGCGAGGAGTACCTCGACTCGGAGAAGTACCAGCTGCGGCCCCGCGACTGGGAAACCGCCGAACGCGAGGGACGCACCATCACCCCCCTCATCACCCGCCTCAACGACATCCGCCGGCGCCACGCCGCGCTGCGCGGCCTGCGCAATCTGCGTTTCCACCGGACCGACAACGACGCGGTCATCGCGTACAGCAAGCGCTCCGGCGCCGACACCGTCCTGGTGGTCGCCAACCTCGACCCTCACCACACCCAGGAGGCCACGGTCACGCTGGACCTGCCGCACCTCGGCATGAACCCGCACGAGGCCGTGTCGGTGCACGACGAACTGACGGGTGAGACCTATCACTGGGGCAGCACGAACTACGTGCGTCTGGAGCCCGGCCGCGCGCCGGCCCATGTGCTCCACGTCCAGCGGTCCCCCGCCGCGCCGCAGATCGGAGGGTCAGCAGCGTCATGACTGTCAACGAGCCCGTCCCGGACACCTTCGAGGACACACCGGCCCAGGACCGTGACCCGGAGTGGTTCAAGCGTGCCGTCTTCTACGAGGTCCTCGTCCGTTCCTTCCAGGACAGCAACGGGGACGGCGTCGGCGACCTCAAGGGCCTGACCGCCAAGCTCGACTACCTCCAGTGGCTCGGCGTCGACTGCCTCTGGCTGCCGCCCTTCTTCCAGTCCCCGCTCAGGGACGGCGGTTACGACGTCTCCGACTACACGGCGGTGCTGCCGGAGTTCGGCGACCTCGCCGACTTCGTGGAGTTCGTCGACGCCGCCCACCAGCGGGGCATGCGGGTCATCATCGACTTCGTCATGAACCACACCAGCGACCAGCACCCGTGGTTCCAGGAGTCCCGCAAGGACCCCGACGGCCCCTACGGCGACTACTACATGTGGGCCGACGACGACAAGCAGTACCAGGACGCCCGGATCATCTTCGTCGACACCGAGGTCTCCAACTGGACCTTCGACCCGGTCCGCGGCCAGTACTACTTCCACCGGTTCTTCTCCCACCAGCCCGACCTCAACTACGAGAACCCGGCGGTGCAGGAGGAGATCCTGGCGGCCCTGCGGTTCTGGCTGGACCTCGGCATCGACGGGTACCGCCTGGACGCCGTGCCCTACCTGTACGCCGAGGACGGCACCAACTGCGAGAACCTGCCCGCCACCCACGAGTTCCTGAAGCGGGTCCGCCGGGAGATCGACGCGCTGTACCCGGACACCGTGCTGCTCGCTGAGGCGAACCAGTGGCCGGAGGACGTGGTCGACTACTTCGGCGACTACGCCAGCGGCGGCGACGAGTGCCACATGGCCTTCCACTTCCCGGTGATGCCCCGCATCTTCATGGCCGTGCGACGCGAGTCCCGCTACCCGGTCTCGGAGATCCTGGCCAAGACCCCGGCCATCCCCTCCCACTGCCAGTGGGGCATCTTCCTGCGCAACCACGACGAGCTGACCCTGGAGATGGTCACCGACGAAGAGCGCGACTACATGTACGCGGAGTACGCCAAGGACCCGCGCATGCGCGCCAACATCGGCATCCGCCGCCGGCTCGCCCCCCTCCTCGACAACGACCGGCACACGATCGAGCTCTTCTCCGCCCTGCTGCTGTCGCTGCCGGGCTCGCCGATCCTCTACTACGGCGACGAGATCGGCATGGGCGACAACATCTGGCTCGGCGACCGGGACGCCGTGCGCACCCCCATGCAGTGGACACCCGACCGCAACGCGGGCTTCTCCACCTGCGACCCCGGCCGCCTCTACCTGCCCACGATCATGGACCCGGTCTACGGCTACCAGGTGACCAACGTCGAGGCGTCCATGGCCTCCCCCTCCTCCCTGCTGCACTGGACCCGGCGGATGATCGAGATCCGCAAGCAGAACCCCGCCTTCGGACTCGGCTCGTTCCGCGAGCTGCAGTCGTCGAATCCCGCGGTGCTCGCGTTCCTGCGCGAGTACGAGGACGACCTGGTGCTGTGCGTGAGCAACTTCGCGCGGTTCGCCCAGCCCACCGAGCTGGACCTGCGCGAGTTCGCCGGCCGCCACCCGGTCGAGCTGTTCGGCGGGGTGCGCTTCCCCGCCATCGGTGAACTTCCGTACCTGCTGACCCTCGGGGGCCACGGCTTCTACTGGTTCCGGCTCGTCCGAGTCGCATCTCGCATCGGTCGTCGGCTGTGAGGCCGACCACCGTGAGCGTGCGCCGACGAAAGGAGGCGTCACCATGACGAAGACCGCGTACCTCCGACCGAGTGGCAGCGGCAGGGCCGGGCTGACCCGGCCCATGGCCTCGCTCGACGGCCTGCTGCGGGCGTGGCTGCCCGGGCAGCGGTGGTTCGCCGGGAAGGACCGTCCCGTCACGGACCTGCGGCTGCTGTCCCTGACCGAGCTGTTCCCGGGCTGTCTCCACCTGCTCGTGCACGCCGGTCACGCGGGCGGCCACAGCGGTCACGCGGGTGTTCCCGCGCCGGGTGGCACACCCCCGCCCGGGGACATCTACCAGTTGCTCCTCGGCATCCAGGAGCACCCGTCGCCCCGCCTGGGCCGGGCCCTGATCGGCCGGGCGCAGGACGGCCCGCTGGCCGGTCTCACGGTCTACGACGCCCTCCTCGACCCCCGTTCGGCGCAGCTGTTCCTGGAGCGGCTGCGGCAGCCGGGCTCGGCGGGCCCGCTGCGCTTCGAGACGGACCGGGCTCAGCCCGTCCCGGCCGGGCTGGTGCCGCGGGTGCTCGACGCCGAGCAGTCGAACTCCTCGCTGGTGTACGGCGACGAGTTCATCCTGAAGGTGTTCCGGCGCATCCAGCCGGGCGTCAACCCCGATCTGGAGGTGCCGGTCGCGCTGGCCGGGCAGGGCTGTGCACGGGTGCCCGCCCCGGTGGCGTGGTTCCGCACCACCCAGCCGCAGCCCGCGACGCTCGGCGTGCTCCAGCCGTTCCTGCGCGACGCGTCCGACGGCTGGACCCTGGCCCTGCACGCGCTCGCCACCGGCACGGACTTCACCACCCACGCCCGTGAGCTGGGCCGGGCCACCGCGGACGTCCATCTGGCGCTGGCCGCCGCGTTCCCGACCGGTGCCCCCGGCGAGAACGGGCGGACCGCGGCGGCCATGGCCGAACGGCTCGACGCCGCCGCGCACAGCGTGCCCGCGCTGCGGCCGTTCGTGCCGGGGCTGCGGGGCGCGTTCAGCGCACTCACCACCTGCGACCCCGGGCCGCCGGCCCAGCGGATCCACGGCGACCTGCACCTGGGCCAGGTGCTGCGCGCGGGCCGCGAGTGGTTCGTCATCGACTTCGAGGGCGAACCGTCCCGTCCGCTCGCCGAGCGGCGCAGTGCCCAGTCCCCCGTGCGCGACATCGCCGGCATGCTGCGCTCCTTCGACTACGCGGCCCGGCAGCGCCGGCCCTGGCGCCCCGAGTGGGCGCGCCGCTGCCGGGAGGCGTTCTGCGCGGGCTACGCGGCCCGGGCCGGATGGGACCCGCGCAAGAAGCACGGCCTGCTGCGCGCGTACGAGACCGACCGGGCCGTCTACGAAGTGATCTACGAGGCCAGACACCGTCCGGACTGGCTCCCCGTACCGATGGCGGCGATCGAACGACTCGCCGTGAGAGGAGACTGACACCGTGGCGCTGCGCGACACCTCGCTGCCCGAGCCGTCCGCCCCGAGCCCGGCCGTCCATCCGCCGGGCGGGGCGGCCCCGCCGCTGGACCCGGGCGACCGGGACCGGCTGCTCAGCGGCTCCCATCACGACCCGCACGCCCTGCTCGGCGCGCACCCCGTGCCCGGCGGGGTCGCCCTGCGGGCGCTGCGCCCGTTCGCGCGGTCGGTGACCGCGCTGGCCGGCGGGGTGCGGCACCCGCTGGTCTCGGAGGGCGACGGCCTGTTCTCGGTCGTGCTGCCCGGTGCCGCGATCCCGGCGTACACGCTGCTGGTCTCGTACGGGGACGGCGAGCGGGAGACGCACGACCCGTACCGGTTCCTGCCGGCGCTCGGCGAGCTGGACCTGCATCTGATCCGGGAGGGCCGGCACGAGCAGCTGTGGAAGGCGCTGGGCGCGGAGCCGATGGTCCACGAGGGTGTGGCCGGGACCCGGTTCACGGTGTGGGCGCCGAACGCGCGCGGGGTGCGGGTCGCCGCGGACTTCTGCCACTGGGACGGCACCGCGTTCCCGATGCGCTCGCTGGGCGCCTCGGGGGTGTGGGAGCTGTTCCTGCCGGGGGTCGGCGTGGGCACCCGCTACAAGTTCGAGATCACCTCCCAGTACGGCGGCCGGTTCCTGAAGGCGGACCCGATGGCGCGGGAGACGGAGCTGCCCCCGGACACGGCGTCGGTGGTCACGGCCTCGCACTACGAGTGGGGCGACCGGGAGTGGCTGGCGCACCGCGCGCGGACCCCGGTGCACGAGGCGCCGTTCTCGGTGTACGAGGTGCACCTGCCGTCCTGGCGGCCGGGCCTCTCCTACCGTCAGCTGGCCGAGGAACTGCCCGCGTACGTGAAGGACATGGGCTTCACGCACGTGGAGCTGATGCCGGTGGCCGCGCATCCGTTCAGCGGCTCGTGGGGCTACCAGGTGACCTCCTACTACGCCCCGACGCCGCGGCTGGGCGGACCGGACGACTTCCGGTACTTCGTCGACTCCTGCCACCGGGCGGGCATCGGCGTGATCATGGACTGGGTGCCGGCGCACTTCCCGAAGGACGACTGGGCGCTGGCCCGGTTCGACGGGGACCCGCTGTACGAGCCCGGGAACGCGCAGCGGGCGGAGCACCCGGACTGGGGCACGTACGAGTTCGACTTCGGCCGCACCGAGGTGCGCAACTTCCTGGTGGCCAACGCCGTCTACTGGTGCGAGGAGTTCCACATCGACGGGCTGCGGGTCGACGCGGTCGCCTCGATGCTCTACCTCGACTACTCCCGCGAGGACGGCGAGTGGTCGCCGAACGCGTACGGCGGCCGGGAGGACCTGGCGGCGATGGCGTTCCTCCAGGAGATGAACGCGACCGTGTACCGGCGGGTGCCCGGCGTGGTGACCATCGCCGAGGAGTCCACCGCCTGGGGCGGGGTGACCCGGCCGACCGACAGCGGCGGACTGGGCTTCGGGCTGAAGTGGAACATGGGCTGGATGCACGACTCGCTCCAGTACATGTCCAAGGAGCCGGTGCACCGCAAGTACCACCACCACGACATGACCTTCTCGATGGTCTACGCCTACAGCGAGAACTACGTCCTGCCCATCTCCCACGACGAGGTGGTCCACGGCAAGCAGGCGCTGGTCTCCAAGATGCCCGGCGACTGGTGGCAGCGGCGCGCCAACCACCGCGCCTACCTCGGCTTCATGTGGGCCCACCCGGGCAAGCAACTGCTGTTCATGGGCCAGGAGTTCGCCCAGGGCGGCGAGTGGTCCGAGGCGCACGGCCCCGAGTGGTGGCTGCTGGACGACGGCTACTGCGCCGCGGGTGACCACCGCGGTGTCCAGGACCTCGTGCGCGACCTCAACGCCCGCTACCGGCACAGCCCCGCGCTGTGGCAGCGCGACACCGACCCGTCCGGCTTCCGGTGGGTGGCGTGCGACTCCGCCGACGACAACGTCTTCGCGTTCCTGCGCTACGCCGCCGACGGCAGCCCGCTGCTGGCGGTGAGCAACTTCTCCCCCGTCGTCCGCCACGACTACCGCCTGTGGGCCCCGGACGACGTCGTGGCCTGGCAGGAGGTGCTGAACACCGACGCGGCCCGCTACGGCGGCAGCGACGTCACCAACCCGCATCCGGTCAAGCCTGAGGACGGTCACATCCGGCTCACCCTGCCGCCGCTGGCCACGGTGTGGCTGACGCCCGTGCCGGTGTGAACCTCCGCCGCCGGGGCAAGCGGGGCCTACGGGAGGACCGTCCTCCCGTACCTCGCGGCAGGTCCTCGGAAAGGCGGCACAGGGTGCGCACGGTCGGTGTGGAGGAAGAACTCCTTCTGGTGGATCCCGAGACCGGCGAGCCACGGGCGCGTTCCGCGGCCGTGCTGGCCCGGGCGGAGCAGGCGGACGCCGAGCAGGACGTGTTCGAGACGGAGCTCCACGAGCAGATGCTGGAGTTCGCCACTCATCCGCAGTCCGACATGGCGGCGCTGGGCGCGGAGATCGTCCGGTGCCGCAAGGAGGCGGCCCGGCACGCGGAGGACATCGGCTGCGCGGTCGCCGCGCTCGCCACCTCCCCGCTGCCGGTCAGCCCCGCGGTCGGCGAGACCAGCCGCTACCAGTGGATGGAACGCGAGTACGGGATCGCCACCCGGGAGCAGCTCGTCATGGGCTGCCACGTACATGTGGCCGTGGACTCCGACGAGGAGGGCGTGGCGGTCGTCGACCGGTTGCGGCCCTGGCTCGCCGTGCTGGCCGCGCTGAGCGCCAACTCCCCGTTCTGGCAGGGCAACGACACCAGTTACAGCAGCTACCGCAGCCGGGTCTGGCAGCGCTGGCCGTCGGCGGGACCGACCGAGCTGTTCGGCTCCGCCGAGGCGTACGACCAGCGGGTCGCCGACATGATGGCCACGGGCGCCCTGCTCGACGAGAAGATGGTGTACTTCGACGCGCGGCTCTCCCGGCAGTACCCGACCGTGGAGATACGGGTCTCCGACGTCTGCCTGGACGCGGACACCGCCACCCTGATCGCGACCCTGTCCCGGGGACTGGTCGAGACGGCCGCCCGGGACTGGCGGGCGGGACGGGAACCGGCCGGCCTCGGCGTCAGCGTGCTGCGCCTCGCGGGATGGCGGGCCGCCCGCTCCGGCCTCACCGGCGACCTGCTGCTGCCCGCCGGGATGCGGCCCGCGCCCGCCGCGACGGTGGTGGAGGCCCTGCTGGAGCACGTCGCGGACGCGCTCGCGGACAGCGGGGACCTGGACCGGGCACGGGAGAGCTGCGCCCGGCTGCTGCGGGAGGGCAACGGCGCACGGGTGCAGCGGGACCTGCTCGCGCGGACCGGCAGTCTGCGCGAGGTCGTCGCCGCCTGCGTGCGCCGCACCCAAGGCGCTACAGGATGAGGGTCAGGGCGTAGGCCAGGAAGAACGCGGCCACCAGCACCGACAGCACGATGATCAGCGTGAGCGGTCCCTTGGCCCAGCCCTTCGTCGGGTTGTGGGTCTCGCGGGGCCCGGCCTCCGGCATGCTGCTCTCCGCCGGCGGCGTCTCCCCGGGGGGTACACCGCCACCGGGTTCGAGGCCTGACGTCCGCTCGGGCTCGGGATCGGGATTGATGTGACTCATGGGCTCCGAGTCCCCCGATCCGGCCGAGATCATCGAACCGGACCCGATTCCGTCGTCCGGGCACCGCGCGGGCCCGCCGACCGCTACATTCGACCAGCGTCGATGACGGTCCTCGTCGGCGGAGTCACGGCCCGTACACCACAGGAGCAGCGCATGCGCGACGTCGCTCTCGCTCCACCGACCGCTGCGCCCGCCCTCACCGGCGGGCTCGCCGACAGCCTCTTCGACCGGGCCGAACGCGACCCGGCACGCCCGCTCGCCGCCTACCGCCCCGATCCGGCCCGTGACCACTGGCGCGAGGTGACCGCCGCGGAGCTGCGCGACGACGTGGTGGACCTCGCGCGGGGGCTGATCGCCTCGGGCATCTCGCCGGGCCGGCGGGTGGCCGTCATGGCGCGCACCCGCTACGAGTGGACCGTGCTCGCCTACGCGCTGTGGGCGGTGGGCGCCGAAGTGGTGCCCGTCTACCCGACCGCGTCGCGCGAGCAGGTCGCGTACATCCTGCGGGACACCGGGTGCGTGGCCGTGGTCGTCGAGGACGAACCGGGCGCCATGACGGTCGGCTCGGTGTGCGCGCAACTGCCCGCGCTGCGGCACGTGTGGCAGCTGGACGCGGGCGGGCTGGCCCAGCTCGCCGCGCGGGGCGAGGCGATCCCGCGGGAGGCGGTCGACTCGCTGCGCCGGATCGTGCTGCCGGACACCACCGCCGTCATCGCCTACACCTCGGGCACCTCGGGCCGCCCGCTGGGCTGCGCGCTCAGCCACCGCGGTCTGGCGAGCCCCTGCGACACCCTGCTGGCGGGGTGGGGGCACACGGCGGCGCCGCCCGGCGAGCAGGGCCGGGTCCTCGCCTTCCTGCCGTTCTCCCATGTGTACGGCCTGATGATCCAGGGTCTGTGCGTGCGCGGCGGGCTGCTGCTGGGACATGAGCCGGAGGTCGGTGAACAGGCTCTGGCGCGGGCGTTGCGCTCGTTCCGGCCGACGTACTTCTACGGGGTGCCGTCGCTGTTCGAGAAGCTGTACAAGACGTTCCTGCGGACGGCGCAGCAGACCGGCCGCGGGGCGCTGTTCGAGCGGGCCGCGGAGACGGCGCGGGCGTACGCGGCGGCCTGTGAGCGGCAGCGGCTCGGCCGGGGGTCCGGGCCCGGGATGGAGCTGCGGCTCCAGCACGCGGTGTACGAGCGGGCGGTCTACCGCCGGCTGCGGGCGGCCCTCGGCGGCCGGGTGGGCCGGGCCACCTCGGGCGGTTCGCCGCTCAGCCGCGAGCTGTCCCGGTTCTTCGAGGGCATCGGCATCCCGGTGCACGACGGGTACGGGCTGACCGAGACCAGCGGCGGCATCACCATGCAGCCGCACGGCCGGGAGAAGTCCGGCACGGTGGGACGGGCGCTGCCGGGCACGGAGATCCGGGTGGCCGCCGACGGGGAGATCCTGGTGCGCGGGCCGTCGGTGTTCCTCGGCTACCCGGGCGACCGGGAGGCCACCCGGAGGGCGCTGCGCGACGGCTGGCTGGCCACCGGTGACCTGGGCCGGCTGGACGCCCAGGGATATCTGACGATCACCGGGCGCAAGAAGGACGTCATCATCACCAGCAGCGGCAAGAGCGTCGCGCCCGCCGCGCTGGAGGAGCGGCTGCGGATGCACCCGCTGATCCACCAGGCGGTGGTGGTCGGCGACAACCGGCCCTGTGTGGGCGCCCTGATCACACTGGACCCGGAGTTCCTGGTGCACTGGCGGGCGGGGCTGACGCTGCCGGGCGACGTGCCGCTGCGGGAGGCCCGGGAGGAGAACGCGCTGCGCGAGGAGGTCGCGCGGGCCGTGGCCGGGGCCAACAGCACGGTGTCCCGGTCGGAGTCGATCCGGGTGTTCCGGGTGCTGCCGGAGCCGTTCGACGTGGCGAGCGGACTGCTGACGCCGTCGATGAAGCTGCGCCGGGACGCGATCGTGCGGCACTACGCCCAGGACATCGAGGCGATGTACGCGGCCCGGGCGCCCCTGCCCCGGCCGGTCACCGAGGATCCCGCGGTCTGGGACGACGGGGACGACGTGTTCCGCTGAGACCACCGCGACGGGCTCGCATGGCCTCGGCGGCCCGGGGAACTCGCCACGTGTCAAACGCAAGCAGACGTGGCGACTAGCCTGCGGAAACGCACGCGGGAATGGCGACATGACGACCGAGCCGGGATGGGACGACAGACTGGCTGCCCGAGGAATTCCGAGCCGTACGACCGGCTTTCCGGGCGAGCCGCGCGACGTGACGGGTGCGCGACTCGCCGCGGAGGGCTTCCTGCGGGACCTGGCGCGCATCGCGCCGCCCGCCTCACCCGAACACTGGGACGACATCCTGCTGGTGGTCACCGAACTGGCGGCGAACGCGGTGCAGTACGCGCCCGGCCCCTTCGAGCTGCGGATGCGCCGCGCCTACGACGGGGTGCACGTCACCCTGCACGACACCAGCACCACACCCCCGTCACCGCGGCCGTTCCGCCCGAGCACGGGCGGCGGCGGGATCGGCTGGCACCTGCTGCACGCCCTGTGCGACCAGGTCAGCGTGGTGACCGGGGAGCAGGGCAAGGACGTGCACGCCTTCCTTCCCTGGTGAGGCCCGAGGCGTCAGCCGGCGCCGGCTGGGCACCCGGATGGCCGCACCGGCGGCCGTGCGCCGAGCGCCGCCGGGCACCGCTGGACGAGCCCGTCGAGCGGTGCCCGACTGGCGCGACGGCGTCCGGCACGGTGGGATCGATGCGTAGACCGCGGAAGGGAAGGACAACGTGACACGACCCAGGATCCTGGTGGTGGGCGCGGGCTTCGCGGGAGTGGAGTGCGTACGGCGCCTGGAACGCAGGCTCGGCCCCGACGAGGCCGACGTCACGCTGGTGACCCCGTTCTCCTACCAGCTCTATCTGCCGCTGCTGCCGCAGGTCGCCTCAGGGGTGCTCACCCCCCAGTCGATCGCGCTGTCCCTGCGCCGCAGCCGCAAGTACCGCACCCGGATCATCCCCGGCGGAGCCATCGGCGTGGACCTCAAGGCGAAGGTCTGCGTCATCCGCACGATCACCGACCAGACCGTCGACGAGCCCTACGACTATCTCGTGCTGGCCCCGGGCAGCGTCACCCGCACCTTCGACATCCCGGGGCTCACCGATCACGCCTTCGGCATGAAGACCCTCGCCGAGGCGGCCTACATCCGTGACCACGTCATCTCGCAGCTCGACCTCGCCGACGCCAGCCAGGACCCGGCCGAGCGGGCCTCCCGGCTGCAGTTCGTGGTGGTGGGCGGCGGGTACGCGGGCACGGAGACCGCCGCCTGCCTGCAGCGGCTCACCCACAGCGCGGTGAAGCGCTATCCGCGGCTGGACCCGCGGCTGATCAAGTGGCACCTGATCGACATCGCGCCCAAGCTGATGCCCGAACTGGGCGACAGGCTCGGCCGCAGTGCGATGGAGGTCCTGCAGCGGCGGGGCATCGAGGTCTCGCTCGGGGTGTCCATCGAGAAGGCGGGCCCGGAGGAGGTCACCTTCACCGACGGCCGGGTGATCCCGACCCGCACCCTGATCTGGACGGCCGGGGTGGTGGCGAGCCCGCTCATCGCGACGCTGGGCGCGGAGACGGTGCGCGGGCGGCTCGCGGTCACCGCCGAGATGAGCCTGCCGGGCCACGACGGGGTCTTCGCGCTCGGTGACGCCGCCGCCGTTCCGGACGTGGCCAAGGGCCTGGGCAACGTCTGCCCGCCCACCGCGCAGCACGCCATGCGGCAGGGCCGCAAGGTCGCCGACAACGTCGTCGCGACCCTGCGCGGGCAGTCCATGGAGCCGTACATCCACAAGGATCTCGGGCTCGTCGTCGACCTGGGCGGCAAGGACGCGGTCTCCAAGCCGCTCGGCATCGAGCTGCACGGACTGCCGGCCCAGGCCGTGGCGCGCGGCTACCACTGGTCCGCGCTGCGCACCAACGTGGCCAAGACGCGGGTGCTGACCAACTGGGTGCTCAACGCCGTCGCCGGGGACGACTTCGTCCGCACCGGATTCCAGGCGCGCAAGCCCGCCAAGCTGAAGGACTTCGAGTACACGGACGCCTACATGACTCCCGAGCAGGTGCGGGAGTACGTGGAGGGATCCGGCCGCGGGGTGTCCTGACGGCACGGTCCCGGGGCGGCGCCGGGACGCGGGGACGACGGAGAGGGGGCCGGTCATCCGACCGGCCCCCTCTCCGTCGTCCCGCGGCCGCCGAGCTCTTCAGCGCCGGCGCCGTCCGTTGCACGACCCGGAGCCGGCCGGGCCGGCGGCGCTCGTCCGCCCGGTGCCGCGCCGGCCCAGCGCCTCGTCCCGGACGCGGGCGCAGCTGCGGCTGATGAGCCGGGACACGTGCATCTGGGAGATGCCGAGCCGGTCGGCGATCCGGCTCTGCGTCATGTCCTCGAAGAACCGCATGTAGAGGATGGCCCGTTCGCGTTCGGGCAGGTTGCGCAGGCACTCCTTGGCGGACTCCCGGTCCACCACGATGTCGTACGAGGAATCCGGCGCGCCGAGGGTGTCGGCGAGGCTGTAGCCGTCCTCGTCGGAGGAGAGTTCGGCGTCCAGGGAGAGGGTGCTGAAGCTCTCCAGTGCCTCGATCCCCGCGCCGACCTCTTCCTCGGTGAGGCCGGTGTGGGCGGCGATCTCGGCGATGGTGGGCTCGCGCGTGCCGGGGTTCTGGGCCAGCTCGCGGCGGGCCACCCGCACCTTGTTGCGCAGCTCCTGCACCCGCCGCGGCACGCGCAGCGCCCACATGCGGTCCCGGAAGTGGCGCTTGACCTCCCCGGTGATGGTGGGCACGGCGTAGCTCTCGAAGGCGCCGCGTTCGGGGTCGTAGCGGTCGATGGCCTTCACCAGGCCGAGGGCCGCCACCTGGCGCAGGTCCTCCACGGACTCGCCCCGGTCGCGGAACCGGCCGGCGATCCGGTGGGCCATGGGCAGCCAGGCCGTGACGAGTTCGTCGCGCAAGGCGTCCCGCTCGGGTCCGTCCGGCAGTTCGGCCAGCCGGGCGAAGAGTTCGGCGGTCTCGGGGGCGTCGTCGTGCGGTCGTCGTTGGGTCTGCACGGGGTGCCCGGAAGTGGTGGTGTGGCTGGCCGACGTGTCGATGCGCATGCGGAATCGCTCCTGAACGGTCTTTTCAGCGACTTTCTCGGGACTGACTTGACCGCGGTGAGGGTGCTCCGCTCCGGTCGACCTGGAGGCCCCGGAGCGCAGACCACTCCCCGCTGGCGCGCCTCCGGTCCGAAGCACGAAAATGCGCCTGCCCGGTCGCCCCGGGTGCAAACCCGGGGTGCCGCCCGAGAGCCGCGGACCGCTCAGAAGACGTCCACCTCGGCGGTGATGCGCTTGCCGCCGTCGGGCAGGCAGGTGACCCGCACGTCGCGCGCCAGCCGGCAGACGATCGGCCAGCCCCGGCCGCCGGGGCGCCGCCGCCCCTGGGCGTCGACCGGCGGCCTGACCTCGGGGACCCGGTCACTGCGGTCGCTCACCGACACCCGCACGCCGTGCTCCACGGCGTCGACGTCCACCTCGGTGATCCCGCCGCCGTGCAGGATGGCGTTGGTGGTCAGCTCGGAGGCGACGAGCAGCGCGTCGGCCAGTCCGTCCGCGTCGCAGCGCCGCCCGGTGGCCCTGCACCGGTGGGCCACCACGCGCCGCACGGCGCCGCGCACATCGGCGGGGTGGCACGGGCCCGGGCAGGCGGGCCCGGGGCGGCCGGGGGGTCCGTCGAGGCGTTCGGTCGAGTACTGGATGCTCACTTCTCTCGCTCCCTGACTGTCGGTCGGGAAAGGGAAAGGTCGGGGACGGGACGGGGACAAGAACGGGAACAGGAACGGGGACGGGGTCCAGGAGGGGCCGAGGACGAGGCCAAGGCGTTTTATCCGTTTGCCCCCCTTTTCGGCTGACCCTCGAGGCCGGACCCAAACCAGCAACCGTGGACCGGAACCGGGCGCGGGACCGCAGTCGAGGCGGTCATCGGGGCCGCGATGCGGGGTACGCGAACGCCATGACCGATGTCGTGGACTCAGACGAGCTGGTGCGCCGCATCCAGCGCGGCAGGGCGTGGGCCCTGCGGGAGGAGCGCGCATGGCGGGAGCGCAGCGAGACGCTGCGCGCGGCCGAACCCGACGGGGCCCGGGACGCCGCCGTGCGCGCACTGGCCTACCGGGCGGTGATCGGGGTGCTGGACGAGATCCTCACACCCGGCAGACACCCGGACGACGACGTGACCGCCCGGTCGGGCGGGACGGCCGGCCGCCCCGATTGACCCGCGCGGGCTCCGGGCACCCGAGGTGCCATGTCAGCCGATCACACCCGGGCACCCGTGCTGGAAGCCCTCGCCGAGTACCGCCGTACCGCACGACTGTCGTTCACGCCGCCGGGGCACAAACAGGCCCGCGGCGCCGATCCCGCGGTGCGGGAGGTGCTGGGGGACGCGGTCTTCCTCGGTGACGTGCTCGCGTCGGGCGGTCTGGACGACCGGCTGACCCGTGGGCGGGTGCTGGAGCGGGCCCAGGAGCTGATGGCCGACGCGGTGCACGCGGACCACACCTTCTTCAGCACCTGCGGCAGCTCCCTGTCCGTCAAGGCGGCGATGCTGGCGGTCGCCGGGCCGCACGAGAAGCTGCTCATCGGGCGCGACGCCCACAAGTCGGTGGTGTCGGGGCTGATCCTGTCCGGCATCGAACCGGTGTGGGTCGACCCCCGCTGGGACGCCGAGCGGCGGCTGGCGCACCCCCCGTCCGCCGCCGCGTTCGAGGAGGCGTTCGCCGCGCACCCGGACGCGAAGGGGGCACTGGTCACCAGCCCGACACCGTACGGCGCCTGCGCCGACCTGGCGCGCCTCGCCGAGGTCTGCCACCGGCGCGGGGTGCCGCTGATCGTGGACGAGGCCTGGGGCGCTCATCTGCCCTTCCACCCGGACCTGCCGTCCTGGGCGATGGACGCGGGCGCCGACATCTGCGTCACGAGCATCCACAAGATGGGCAGCGGCCTGGAGCAGGGGTCGGTGTTCCACCTCCAGGGCGACCGCGTGACGCCGGAGCTGCTGGGCATGCGGGCCGGACTGCTGAGCACCACCAGTCCGTCGGTGCTGATCTACGCCGGGCTGGACGGCTGGCGCCGGCAGATGGCGCTGCGCGGGCGGGAGCTGATGGGCGGCGCGCTGGAGCTGGCCGCCGAGGTACGGGCCGCCGTCGAGGAGATCGACGGGCTGCACGTGAACGACCGGGACGACTTCTGCGGCCCGGACCTGGCCGACGACTTCGATCCGCTGCCCTGCGTCATCGAGGTCACCGGCCTCGGGATCACCGGCTACCAGGCCGCGGACTGGCTGCGCGAGCACGGCGTGGACGCGCATCTCAACGACCACCGCCGGATCGGGATGCAGCTCACGCACGCCGACGACCGGGAGACGGCGGGCGAACTGCTGTCGGCGCTCAAGGAACTGGCGCGGTCCGCGCGGGAGCTGGACCGGGCTCCGCGCGTGGCGGTGCCCGAACCGGCCGGGCTGCGGATGGAGCAGGCCGTGCTGCCGCGCGACGCCTTCTTCGGGCCGGCCGAGGCGGTACCGCTCTCCGCGGCGGACGGCCGGGTCGCCGCGGAGATGATCACGCCGTACCCGCCCGGGATCCCGGCGGTGCTGCCCGGCGAGCGGCTGCGCGAACCGGTGCTGCGCTATCTGCGCACGGGGCGGGCGGCGGGGATGAACCTGCCGGACGCCGCCGATCCGTCGCTCGAGACGATCCGCGTGGTGGCCCGCCCCTGACCGGCTTGCGTGGCGGGAAACGGAGCCCGAAGTGAAACAGGTCACGTGACCGGGTTTTGACTGGGGCCGGCACGTCGAAATGGTTTATTGTTCATCCATACGTGGTGACGGAGTCGATGGCATCCTCCTCCGGCACCGCTACGGCCCTGGCTGGTGTCCCCCGTCCAGCCAGGGCTTTTTCTTTCCCTCGCGACGCGGTCCCGTCCCGCGTCGAGGTGCCCGCGGCGCCCGCAGCGGCTGAAATGGGCGTGAGCAACGTACCGGACACCGTCGGCGAGGAGCACCGCGTCATGACCAAAGCGACGAAACTGCTGACCGCTCTTCCACCGGCGCAGCGGCAGCGCCTGATGACGCTGGCCCGGGAGGTGTCCTTCCCGGAGGACACCCGGATCTTCGAGCCGGAGGGCGTGGCCGACCGGTTCTGGGTGATCCGCTCCGGCGCGGTCTCGCTCGACCAGCAGGTGCCGTCGCTCCAACGGATCACCGTCGCCAGCCTCGGCTCCGGCGACCTGCTGGGCTGGTCCTGGCTGTTCCCGCCGTACCGGTGGGACTTCGGCGCCGAGGCCTTCAGCCCGGTGCGCGCGTACGAGTTCAGGGCGGAGCCGGTGCTCGCGCTGTGCGAGGAGGATCCGGCGCTGGGCATGACGCTGGTGCGGACGATCGCCGAGATCCTCGCCCACCGGCTGGAGATGACCCGGGGCCAGCTGATGGAGCAGTACGCGCTGCGCCGCCGCTCCTCCTGACCCGCAGCCGGTGGCGGCGCAGCGCGAGGACCCGCGGGGGCGTCACGTGCGCGGGACAGCACACCTCAGGGCCTGTCGTTCGGATCACCCCGGCGTACGGTTCGGTCGACAGGCTCCGGACCTCAAGCCGGGCCGATCCGA
The DNA here is from genome assembly GCF_000761215.1 of Streptomyces glaucescens. GTDB lineage: Bacteria > Actinomycetota > Actinomycetes > Streptomycetales > Streptomycetaceae > Streptomyces > Streptomyces glaucescens_B. The sequence goes on from NZ_CP009438.1 coordinate 605,203, forward strand.
ACGGAAGGCCCTAGCTGCGGGCGATGAGCGAGGCGCCGAGAGCGATCATCGTCACCGCGAGCACACCGTCCAGCACCCGCCAGGCGGCGGGCCGGGCGAGCCGGCGGCCCAGCAGCCGGGCGCCGAAGCCGAGCGCGGTGAACCAGCACAGGCTGGCGAGGGCGGCGCCCATGCCGAAGGTCCAGCGCAGTGCGCCGTGGTCGGCGGCGACCGAGCCGAGCAGGAAGACGGTGTCGAGGTAGACGTGCGGGTTGAGCCAGGTCATCGCCAGGCAGGTGAGCACGGCGCGGCGGCGGGAGGTCGCCACCTCCCCCTCGGTGCGCAGCCCCTCGGCGGCGGGGCGCAGCACGCGGCGTGCGGCCAGGGCGCCGTAGCCGAGCAGGAAGGCCCCGCCGATCCAGCCGATCGCCGTCAGGGCGCCCGGCCAGGCCACGACCACCGCCCCGACGCCTCCGACGCCGAGCGCGATGAGCAACGCGTCGGACAGGGCGCAGATGCCGACGACGGCGAGCACCGCCTCGCGGCGGACCCCCTGGCGGAGGACGAAGGCGTTCTGGGCGCCGATGGCGACGATGAGCGAGAGACCGGTGCCGAATCCGGCGGCAGCGGCGGTGAGCGTGGCGGACATGCCCCCGACGCTAGGCAGCGGACCCGCCCTGCGTACAGCTAAAGATTCTTACGTATCTTTAGTCGCTGTGAAGAGTGATGCCATGGGACCCGGAATGCCGGAACTGCCCCTCGACCAGGTGCGCACGCTGCTCGCCGTGGTCGACGAGGGCACCTTCGACGCGGCCGCCGCCGCCCTGCACGTGACCCCGTCGGCGGTCAGCCAGCGGGTGAAGGCGCTGGAGCAGCGCACCGGCCGGGTCCTGCTGCTGCGCACCAAGCCGGTGCAGCCCACCGAGTCCGGCGCGATCGTGGTGCGGCTGGCGCGCCAGCTGGTCCGGCTGGAGCGGGACGCACGCGCCGAGCTGGGCCTGAGCGGCGCCGGGGAGCCGACCCGGGTGTCGGTGGCCGTGAACTCCGACTCGCTGGCGACCTGGTTCCTGACCGCGCTCACCCGGGTCCCCGAGGAGCTGCGGCTCTGCTTCGAGCTGCGCCGCGAGGACCAGGACCACACGGCGGTGCTGCTGCGGCAGGGGCTGGTGATGGCGGCCGTGACGTCGTCGTCGGAACCGGTCACGGGCTGTTCGGTGCGGGCGCTGGGCACCATGCGCTACGTCGCGGTGGCCCACCCGGCCTTCGCCGCGCGGCACCTCGACGGGCCGCTGCCCGAGACGCTGCCGCACGCTCCCGTGGTGGTCTTCGACCGGCGCGACGATCTCCAGGACGGGTTCGTGCGGCTGCTGAACCACGGCCGGGGCCGGGCGGGCTCGCTGCGCCACTCCGTACCCACCTCGGAGGGGTTCGTCGAGGCCGTGGCGGCCGGTCTGGGCTGGGGGATGGTGCCGGAGGTGCAGGCGGAGCCGCTGCTGCGCACCGGCCGGCTGGTCCATCTCGCCCCGGACCGCGAGGTGGACGTGCCGCTCTACTGGCAGCAGTGGAAGCTGGACTCCCCCGCCCTCGCCGCGGTCGCCCGCGCGGTGACGGCGACGGCCGCGGATGCCCTGAGCACTCCGGCGCGACGCGTTTCACCCTCGCCCCGCCGGTGACCCGATACCGGTAACCGACCGTACAGACGACTTCGATGACGGGTGAGGTCACATGAGCAACTGGCGCGAGCAGGCGGCATGCCACGACGAGGACCCCGATCTCTTCTTCCCGATCGGCACGTCCGGACCGGCACTGATGCAGACCGAGCAGGCCAAGGCCGTCTGCCGGCGCTGCCCCGTACGGGAGCCGTGCCTGGAGTTCGCCCTCGACACCGGCCAGATGCTGGGGGTGTGGGGCGGCACCGGTGAGGCGGAGCGCCGTGCGCTGCAACGGCGCAGGAAGGCCCGCCACACCGGTTAGCGCGCCCCGGGCCGCGGCCGGCCGTGGCCGGCCGCGGCGTCCGTCAACCGCGGGCGCCGCGGCGCAGCGGGCCCCACTCGTGCTCCTGGCGGTCCACCTCGGCGCGCGCCTCGTCGATCACCTCGTCGGCGAGATGACACAGGGGCCGCACGTCTTCCACGAGGGGTTCGTTGTCGGGGCCCCGGCCGTTCTCCCTGCCCTCCAGGATCCAGGGACGGACGCCGGGGCCCTTCTCGTGCGGCAGGTGGGCGTAGTCGTACAGCCGCCGGGCCACCCACAGGCGGACCGGGCGGTCCTGCCACCAGTCCTCGACGTCGAGCGGATTGGCCGACAGGCCCGGCATCGGCACACCGGTCAGCTCGTCGGTGCTGGAGACCTCACCCAGGTCGATGTCGGGCCCCTTGGACCAGCGTACGTACAGCCCGCCCTGCCGTTCCTCCACCAAGCCCGTGAGCTCGGCCAGCGTGTTCACGACCGGCAGGTCGTCCCAGGTGCTCATTCGTGACCTCCCTCTTCGCCGTCAGGCGAACGGGGTACCCCGCTCGGCCGGATCGGAATCGGGCACACCGCTTCGCGGCGGGTTAGGCTCGCGGCACCAGACGCCGTCCGAGGGAGGTCCGTGCATGAGCGTCCGGGTACGCCGGGTCCACGAGCCGCCGGACCCCGACGACGGCCTGCGGGTCCTGGTCGACCGGCTCTGGCCGCGGGGCCTGGCGAAGGACGCCGCCCGGGTGGACGAGTGGCCGAAGGAACTCACCCCGTCCACCGAGCTGCGCCGCTGGTACCACGCGGGCGAGGGGTCGTACGAGGAGTTCGCGCGGCGCTACGAGGCGGAGCTGGCCGCGCCCGCGGTGCGGGAGCCGTTGGAGCGCGCCCGGGCGTGGGTGCGCGAGGGACCGGTGACGCTGCTGACCGCCGTCAGGTCGCCCGGGCAGAGCCACGCCGCGGTGCTGGCCCGGCTGCTGGAGCGGTGACGAGGGTGCCGGGTCAGCCGGTCTGCCGCGCCGCCGCCCGGCCCGCCGCCCGCCCCGAGAAGAGGCAGCCGCCGAGGAAGGTGCCCTCCAGGGCGTTGTAGCCGTGGAGCCCGCCGCCGCCGAACCCGGCGACCTCGCCGGCCGCGTACAGACCGTCGATCGGTGTGCCGTCGGAGCCCAGGGCGCGGGAGTCGAGGTCGGTCTGGATGCCGCCGAGCGTCTTGCGGGTCAGCACGTGCAGCTTCACCGCGATCAGCGGTCCGGCCGCCGGGTCGAGCAGCCGGTGCGGGGCGGCGACCCGGCCGAGCCGGTCACCGATGTAGCGGCGGGCGTTGCGGATGCCCTGGACCTGCGCGTCCTTGGCGTAGGGGTGGGCGATCTGGAGGTCGCGGGCCTCGATCTGGCGGCGCACCCGGGTCGCGTCGAGGAGCGGCTCGTCGGTCAGGCCGTTCATCTTCTCGACGAGCTCTTCGAGGGTGGGCGCGGTGACGAAGTCGGCGCCGTTGCGCAGGAAGGCGTCCACCGGGCCCGGGGCGCCCTTGCCGAGGAGGCGTTCACGCAGGAACGCGGCGCGGTCCTTGGCGGTGATGTCCGGGTTCTGCTCGGAGCCCGACAGCGCGAACTCCTTCTCGATGATCTTCCGCGTGAGGATGAACCAGGAGTGGTCGTACTCGGCGATGTCCTCGGTGGTGCGCAGGTGGCGCAGGGTGCCGAGGGTGTCGTAGCCGGGCAGGCAGGAGCCGGGCAGGCGGCGGCCGAGCGCGTCGAACCACATCGAGGACGGGCCGGGCAGGATGCGGATGCCGTGGCCGGGCCAGATCGGGTCCCAGTTCCGCAGGCCCTCCGTGTAGTGCCACATGCGGTCGCGGTTGACCAGCCGGACCCCCGCCTGCGCGCTGATGTCGAGCATCCGCCCGTCGACGTGGGCGGGCACGCCCGTCACCATCCGGGCCGGGGGCGTGCCCAGCCGCTCGGGCCAGTGCCGGCGGACGATGTCGTGGTCGGCGCCGATGCCGCCGGAGGCGACGATCACGGCCTGGGCGGTCAGCTCGAACTCGCCGGCGGCCTCCCGGCTGGTGGCGACGCCGCGCGGCGCGTCGTCCGGGACCAGGACCGTGCCGCGCACACCGCGCGCCGCGCCGCCCTCGACGACCAGCTCGTCGACCCGGTGCCGGTGGTGGAAGGTGAGCAGCCCGTCGCGGGCGGCCTGCCGGGCGTGGCGCGCGAACGGTTCGACGACGCCGGTGCCGGTCCCCCAGGCGACGTGGAAGCGGGGCACCGAGTTGCCGTGGCCGTGCGCGGTGAGGTCGCCGCGCTCCGCCCAGCCGACCGTCGGCAGGAACGTGATGCCGTGCCCGTCGAGCCAGGAGCGCTTCTCGCCGGCCGCGAACTCGACGTAGGCGCGGGCCCAGCGCACCGCCCAGGAGTCCTCGTCCTCGGTGCGGTCGAACCCGGCGCTGCCCTGCCAGTCGTTCCAGGCGAGGTCGAGGGAGTCCTTGATGCCGAGCCGGCGCTGCTCGGGGGAGTCGACGAGGAACAGCCCGCCGAACGACCAGAAGGCCTGGCCGCCGAGGCCGGCGGCGTTCTCCTGGTCGACCAGGGCGACCCGGCGGCCCCGGCTGGTGAGTTCGTGCGCGGCGACCAGGCCGGCCAGTCCCGCTCCGACGACGATGACGTCGGCGTCCATGGCGATCATCCCTTCCCGGGGGGTGTGCCGCTGCCGTCCGTCAGCAGCGCCGTGAGCAGCTGTTTGAGCCAGGCCCGCGCGCCCTCGACGTCCTTGTCCAGCAGCGCCTGGGTGGTGACGCCGTCGTAGGCGGCGACCACCGCGTGGGCGGCGGCGGCGCTGTCGCCGAGCACGGCGGGCAGGGGGGTGTGTCCCCGGGTGCGCTCCAGCCGGTCGGCTATGGCGCCGCGCAGCCGGGCCCGGTGTTCCAGGAGGGCCGCGGCGACGGCCGGCCGGCGGGCGGCGTGCACCAGGAAGTCGGTCTTCACGAGCAGCCAGTCCGGGTCGAGGAGCAGCACCTCGGTGACCCGGTCGACGGCGGCGGGCAGGCCGAGGCCGGGGCCGTCCTGGGCGAGGGCGCCGGAGACCTGTTCGGCGATCAGGTCGGCGCGCTGCCGGTAGAGGGCGAAGAACAGCTCGTCGAGGCTGGCGAAGTTGGAGTAGAAGGCGCCGCGGCTGTAGCCGGCGGCCTCGCAGACCTCCTCGATGGAGACGCGTCCGAAGCCCTTGGCGGCGAACACGGCGAACGCGGCGTCGAGCAGGTCGGCCCGGGTGCGGGCGCGGCGCCTGGTGACACGCGGGGTGCCGGGTCGGGTAGCCAAGGTGGGAGCCCTCCGTTCGATACGCGAATGTATCGGATGCACCGATGTATCGGAAGGGGCCGATCGAGGGAGCCACAAGGGAACAGGTTTTCGATTCGGGAGTACGCTGGAGCCATGCACCACCTCCAGGGCTCCCTCTTCGACCAGACCGACCAGCTGCGGCTCGGCCCACTCGACGGGATCCGCCGGACGGACCTCGGCTCCGGGGCCTGGATCGACGTACTGCCGGGCTGGCTCAGCGGTTCCGACACGCTGTTCGAACACCTGTCGGCCGAGGTGCCGTGGCGGGCCGAGCAGCGCAAGATGTACGACCACGTCGTCGACGTCCCCCGGCTGCTCGCCTTCTACCGCGCGGACGAGCCGCTGCCGCACCCCGTCCTCACCGAGGCCCGTGACGCGCTCGGCGCGCACTACGGCGACGAGCTGGGCGAGCCGTTCGCCACGGCCGGGCTCTGCTACTACCGCGACGGCCGGGACAGCGTCGCCTGGCACGGCGACCGGATCGGCCGGGGTGCCCGCGAGGACACCATGGTGGCCATCCTCTCCGTGGGCACGCCCCGCGATCTGCTGCTGCGCCCGGCCGGCGGCGGCGAGACCCTGCGCCGCCCGCTCGGGCACGGCGACCTCATCGTGATGGGCGGCTCCTGCCAGCGCACCTGGGAACACTGCGTGCCGAAGACCAGCCGGGCCGCGGGCCCGCGCATCAGCATCCAGTTCCGTCCGCGCGGCGTGCAGTGATCTGCTTTGCTGTCCCCTGGCGGACAGCGGACACCTCACCACGGGGACGGACATGCGGGCAGACGTGCGGCAGGTCGCGGACGGCGCCTATCTGGTGCACGGCAGCAACACCAACTGGGTGATCCTCACCGAGGGCGACGCCATCACCCTGGTCGACACCGGATACCCCGGGGACCGCGCACTCGTCCTGGACTCCCTCGCGGCCGTCGGCGGTTCCCCCGGGGCGGTCGCGGCCGTGCTCCTCACCCACGCCCACAACGACCACCTGGGGTCGGCGGAGTACCTGCGCGCCGCCCACGGCACGCCCGTCCTCCTGCACGAGGCCGAAGTGCCGCACGCCCGCCGGGACTTCCTCCACCAGGTGTCGGTCGGCCGGGTGCTGCGCAACGGCTGGCGGCCGGGCGTGCTGCCGTGGGCCGTGCACGCGCTGCGCTCCGGCGGCACCGCCCACCTCCCCGTCACCGCGCCCGAGCCGTTCCCCGCGGCGGGCCCGCTGGACCTGCCCGGCCGCCCGGTGCCGGTGCACACCCCCGGCCACACCCTGGGCCACTGCGCCTTCCACCTGCCGGACGCCGGCGTGCTGGTCTCCGGCGACGCGCTGGTCGGCGGCCACCCCACCAGCCGGGCGAAGGGCCCGCAGCTGCTGCCGGACATGTTCCACCACGAGCGGGCCCGCGCGGCGGCCTCCCTGGACGTGCTCGCCGGGCTCGACGCGGACGTGCTGCTGCCCGGGCACGGCCCCGTCCACCGCGGCCCGGTGCGGGACGCGGCGCTGCACGCGGCGGAACGGGCCGGGGCGGCGCGGGCCGTCTGAGACGGCCGGCCGCGGCCCGCCCCGTCGCCGTTAAGGTCGGGCCATGGCTTTGCACATCAGCGCCACCAACCCGGAGCACCCCGCGCTCCTGCTCGAACTCCCCTGGCAGCTCCCCCTGGCGGAATGGCCGGATGAGTACCTGGTCCCGCTGCCGCGCGGCATCTCCCGGCACGTGGTGCGCTACGCCCGCGCGGGTGACGAGGTGATCGCCGTCAAGGAACTGGCCGAGCGGCCCGCCCTGCGCGAGTACGAGCTGCTGCGCGACCTCGACCGGCTGGGCATCCCGGCGGTGGACGCCCTCGCCGTGGTCACCGGCCGCGCGGACACGGACGGCGAGCCGCTGGAGCCGGTGCTGATCACCCGGCACCTGGGCGGCTCGATGCCGTACCGCTCGATGTTCGAGACGACCATGCGCCCGGCGACCATGCACCGGCTGATGGACGCCCTCGCGGTACTGCTCGTCCGGCTGCACCTGGCCGGCTTCGCGTGGGGCGACTGCTCGCTGTCCAACACCCTGTTCCGGCGGGACGCGGGCGCCTACGCCGCCTACCTCGTCGACGCCGAGACCGGCGAGCTGCACCCCCGCCTCAGCGACGGGCAGCGCGGCTACGACCTGGACCTCGCCCGGGTCAACATCAGCGGCGAACTCCTCGACCTGGAGGCCTCCGGGGCGCTGCACCCCTCCGTCGACCCCATCGACTTCGGCACCGAGATCTGCGCCCGCTACCAGGGGCTGTGGCAGGAGCTGACCCGCACCTCGGTCTACCCGGCCGGCAAGTACCACTACATCGAGCGCCGCATACGCAGGCTCAACGACCTCGGCTTCGACGTCGCCGAGATGCAGATCGACCACTCCTCCAACGGCGACACCGTCACCTTCGTGCCCAAGGTCGTCGACGCCGGCCACCACCAGCGCCAGCTGCTCAGGCTGACCGGCCTCGACACCGAGGAGAACCAGGCCCGGCGGCTGCTCAACGACCTGGAGTCCTGGATGGCCACCCAGGACGACTACACCCCGGGCGATCCCCTGGCCGCCCGCCCCGAGGTGCTGGCGCACCGCTGGGTGCGGGAGGTGTTCCGGCCCACCGTGCGGGCGGTGCCGCCGGAACTGCGCGGCGGCATGGACCCGGCCGAGATCTACCACCAGCTGCTCGAACACCGCTGGTACCTCTCGGAGCGGGCCCAGCACGACATCGGCCTGGACACGGCCGTGAAGGACTACGTCGACAACATCCTCCCGCGCGCCCGCGAGACGCTGGAGCCGCCGGCACCCGAGTGATCAGGCGGGCGGCACCACCGCGACCGGGCACGGCGCGTGGTGCAGCACCCCGTGGGCGACGGAACCGATCCGGGCGCCCACGGCGGTCCGCCGGGCGCGCCGCCCGACGACCACGAGCTGGGCCCGCGCGGACACGTCGAGCAGCACCTGGCCCGCGCTGCCCATCTCCACGTGCTCGACCACCGGGACCTGCGGGAACCGCTCCCGCCACGGCTGCAACGCCTCGCTCAGCGCCTTCTTCTCGTACGGTACCGGGCCGCCGGCCTCGTCGAGCAGCTGGAGCGAGGCGGGGCTGTAGGCGAACACCGGCGGCAGCGTCCAGGCCCGGACCGCCTTCAGGGTCGCCCCGCGGGCCGCCGCCGTCTCGAAGGCGAACCGCAGCACGGCGGCGCTGTCCTCGGGCCCGCCCTCCTGTCCGACGACGACCTCGCGGCCCTCCGCCTCCGCCGGTGCCCGGTCGCCCGAGCGCACCAGCACCACCGGGCCGGCCGCCTCGGCGATCACCTGCCGGCCCACCGAGCCGAGCAGGAAGCCGACGACCCGGCCGTGCCCGCGGGAGCCGAGGACCAGCAGCCCGGAGGGGTCCGCGGCCGCGACCAGGGCCTCGACGGCGTCACCCTCCACCACCTCGCCGGTCACCTCCAGGCCGGGGTGGCGCCCGGCGATCTCCCGGACGGCGCCGTCCAGCGCCCCCCGCACCCAGCCGGCCTGGGTGTCCCTGCCCCCCTCCACCGCCTCGTGCGGCGTGAACCGCCAGGCGTGCACCACGCGCAGTGCCCGGCCGCGCCGGACGGCCTCGCGGGCCGCCCAGGCCAGCGCCGCGTGGCTCTCCTCCGATCCGTCCACTGCTGCCGTGATCGGATGTGCCATCCCACTGCCTCCTCGTGCTCGTGTCGGCGATCACCGATGATCTTCCCCTACCCTGCCGTCATGAGCCTTGTCTGGGAGCAACTCGTCGTGGACGCGGCCGACCCCGTCGCCCTGGGCCGCTGGTGGGCGCGGGCCCTCGGCTGGACGGTGGTGAACGACGACGCCGAGGAGTTCGAGATCCGCCCGGCGCCGGACCGGCTGCCGGGCCTGCTGTTCGTCCGCGTCCCCGAGGGCAAGCCGGCCAAGAACCGCCTGCACCTCGACTTCCGCCCCGACGACCAGCGCGCGGAGGTCGACCGGCTGCTGGCGCTCGGGGCCCGGCACGCGGACGTCGGGCAGGGCGAGCAGACCTGGGTGGTGCTGGCGGACCCGGAGGGCAACGAGTTCTGCGTGCTGCGCTCGCACGCCGCCTGAGCGGGCCTTTCGCATACCTGAGCGAACCCAGCCGATCGAACATACGATGACGGGAGCCGGCCGCGGTGACGACGGGCACACCGCGGCCGAAGGTCCGACCGCTCGGGGTGGGAGACGCATGGCACAGGCCGCCGACACAGCGCGGACCGTCATTCTGACCGTGGACGACGACCCGGGGGTCTCGCGCGCGGTCGCCCGCGATCTGCGACGGCGCTACGGGGCGTCGTACCGGATCGTGCGGGCGGAGTCCGGGGAGTCCGCGCTGGAGGCGCTGCGGGAGCTGAAGCTCCGCGGCGACCTGGTGGCGGTCATCCTGGCCGACTACCGGATGCCGCAGATGAACGGCATCGAGTTCCTGGAGCAGGCCCTCGACGTGTACCCGGGGGCGCGGCGGGTCCTGCTGACGGCGTACGCGGACACCAACGCGGCGATCGACGCGATCAACGTGGTCGACCTGGACCACTACCTGCTCAAGCCGTGGGACCCGCCGGAGGAGAAGCTCTACCCGGTGCTGGACGACCTCCTCCAGTCCTGGCGGGCCAGCGACCACCGGCCGGTGCCGAGCACCAAGGTGGTCGGGCACCGCTGGTCGGCGCGCTCCTCCGACGTGCGGGAGTTCCTGGCGCGCAACCAGGTGCCCTACCGCTGGTACTCGGCCGACGAGCCCGAGGCGCGGCGGCTGCTCGCCGCGGCCGGGCAGGACGGCTCGCGGCTGCCGCTCGTGATCACCCCGGACGGTGTGCCGCTGGTGGAGCCGGAGGCGCCGGAGCTGGCCGCGCGGGTGGGCCTCGCGACCACGCCGACCGCCGAGTTCTACGACCTGGTGGTGATCGGCGGGGGCCCCGCCGGGCTCGGCGCGGCGGTGTACGGGGCCTCCGAGGGACTGCGGACGGTGCTGGTGGAGCGGTCGGCGACCGGCGGCCAGGCCGGGCAGAGCTCGCGGATCGAGAACTACCTGGGCTTCCCCGACGGTGTGTCGGGCGCGCAGCTCACCGACCGGGCCCGGCGGCAGGCGGCGAAGTTCGGCGCCGAGATCCTCACCGCGCGCGAGGTCACGGGCCTGGAGGTCAACGGGGCCGCGCGGGTCGTACGGTTCTCCGACGGCTCGGCGGTCGCCGCGCACAGCGTGATCCTCGCGACCGGCGTGTCGTACCGGCAGCTCGACGCGCCGGGCCTGACCGAGCTGACCGGCTGCGGGGTGTTCTACGGCTCGGCGCTCACCGAGGCGTCCGGCTGCCAGGGGCAGGACGTGTACATCGTGGGCGGCGCCAACTCCGCCGGACAGGCGGCGATGTACCTGGCGCGGGGCGCCAAGTCGGTGACGCTGCTGGTGCGCGGCGAGTCGCTGGCCGCCTCCATGTCGCACTACCTGATCCAGCAGATCGAGCAGGCACCGAACATCTCGGTGCGCTGCGGCACGGCGGTGGACGCCGCGCACGGCACCGGCCACCTGGAGCGGCTGACCCTGCGGGACCTCGCCACCGGCAGGACCGAACCGGTCGACGCGCAGTGGCTGTTCGTCTTCATCGGCGCCGCCCCGCGCACCGACTGGCTGGACGGCACGGTGCTGCGCGACGAGCGCGGGTTCATCCTGGCCGGACCCGACCTCACCCCGGACGGGCGCCCGCCCGCGGGCTGGGAGCTGGACCGGCCGCCGTACCACCTGGAGACCAGTGTGCCGGGGGTGTTCGTCGCGGGCGACGCGCGCGCGGAGTCCGCCAAGCGGGTCGCGTCCGCCGTCGGAGAGGGAGCCATGGCCGTGATGCTCGTCCACCGCTACCTGGAGCAGTCGTGAGCGGCCGGCCGATGCCGTGCGACCCGCGGGAGATCAGCTCGCTGTTCCTGTTCGAGAAGCTCAGCCCGGAGCAGCTGGGGCGGCTGTGCGCCGAGGGCCGGGTGGAGCTGTTCGAGCCGGGTCCCGTCTACACCGAGGGGGAACCCGCCACCTGCTTCTACGTCATGATCGAGGGCACCGTCGTGCTGTCCCGGCGGGTCGGCGGCGACGACATCGAGGTCACCCGGACCTCGCAGCGCGGCGTGTACGCCGGCGCCATGCAGGCGTACCTCGGCGACCGGGTGCGGCAGGTCTACAACAACTCGATGCGGGTCACCGTGCCCAGCCGGTTCTTCGTGCTGCCCGCCGACACGTTCGCGAGCGTCATGCGGGAGTGGTTCCCGATGGCGGCCCACCTGCTGGAGGGGCTGTTCTTCGGGTCGAAGAACACCCAGCGGATGATCGGGCAGCGGGAGCGGCTGCTGGCGCTCGGTTCGCTGTCCGCCGGGCTCACCCACGAGCTGAACAACCCCGCGGCGGCGGCCGTGCGGGCCACCGAGGCGCTGCGCGAGCGGGTGGCGAAGATGCGGCACAAGCTGAGCGTGATCTCGGCGGGCCCCTATCCGCGTGAGGTGCTGGCGCATCTGATCGAGATACAGGAGCGCACCGCCGAGCGGGTGGGCAAGGCGCCCGCGCTGAGCCCGCTGGAGGCCGCCGACCGGGAGGACGCGGTCACCGACTGGCTGGACGACCACGGCATCCCGGACGGCTGGCGGCTGGCGCCCACCTTCGTGCAGGCCGGCCTCGACCTCGACTGGCTCGACCAGGTCGCGGCGGCCGTCGACGACCCGGTCCTGCCGGGCGCGATCGGCTGGCTCAACTACACGGTGGAGACCGAGCTGCTGATGGACGAGATCGCGGACGCGACCACCCGCATCTCGCACCTGGTCGACGCGGCGAAGCAGTACTCCCAGCTCGACCGGGCCCCGTACCGGATCGTGGACGTCCACGAACTCCTCGACAGCACACTGCTGATGCTGTCCGGGAAGATCGGCGAGCGGATCGAGGTCGTCAAGGAGTACGACCGCACGCTGCCGCCCGTCCCGGCGTACCCGGCGGAGCTGAACCAGGTGTGGACGAACCTGATCGACAACGCGGTGTCCGCCATCGGCAGCGCGGGCGGCGAGGGGACGCTGACGGTGCGCACCGCCCGCGACCACGACCGGCTGCTGGTGGAGTTCCGGGACACCGGTCCCGGGGTGGCGCCGGAGATCCGGGACCGGATCTTCGACCCGTTCTTCACCACCAAGCCGGTGGGCGAGGGCACCGGACTGGGCCTGGACATCTCCTGGCGGATCGTGGTGAACAAGCACCACGGCACCCTCCAGGTGGACTCGGCACCGGGCGACACCCGTTTCCAGGTGCTGCTCCCGCTCACCGCCACGGAGGACGAGACGACCCCCCGACCCCTGGAGGAGCCCGCATGACCGAGCGGAACGGGATCGACCCGGACGTGCCGCCGAGCGGCACCGGATGCGTGGAGTGCGAGGCCGCCGGCGGCTGGTGGTTCCATCTGCGGCGCTGCGCGCGCTGCGGGCACGTCGGCTGCTGCGACTCCTCCCCCGGCAAGCACGCCACGGCCCACTACCGGGCGACCGGGCACCCGCTGGTGCAGAGCTACGAGCCGGGCGAGGACTGGTTCTGGGACTACGCCGCCGACTCCCTGCACGACTCCGGCCCCGCGCTCGCCCCGCCGTCCAGCCACCCGGAGGACCAGCCCGCACCGGGCCCCGCGGGCCGGGTGCCCGAGGACTGGGCGAGGGTGCTGGGCGGCTAGGGGCGCCGCCGGACCGTCCCGGCGGCACGGTGTCCGCCACGCGCGCGGCGGCACTCGGCCTGCCGCTCACGGCGAAACCGTGTTGACCGCCGGTGCCCGCCGGGCGAGGGTCGGACCGGCGCGGCTCACCGGACCGCCGCGCCGGAAGGATGAGTGAGCTCCTTGATCGGCATCACGGACATCGAAGCCGCCGCCGCGCGGATCGCCGGCCATGTCGTCCGCACTCCCACCGTGCCGAGCCCCGGGCTGTCCGCCCTGCTGGGGGTGCCGGTCACCACGAAGCTGGAACTCCTCCAGCGCACCGGCTCGTTCAAGTCGCGCGGGGCGACGGCGAAGCTGCTGTCGCTCACCGGGGCGGAGCGGGCCGCCGGTGTGGTGGCGGTCAGCGGCGGCAATCACGGGATCGCGCTGGCGGTCATGGCCGCCGCCCTCGAGGTGAAGGCGACGGTGGTGATGCCGCGCTCGGCGCCCGAGCGTTCGGTGGCGCTCGCCCGCGACGCCGGTGCGGTGGTGCGGCTGACGGACGGGATGGCCGAGGCGTTCCGGCTGGTGGAGGTGTTGCGGGACGAGGGACTGACCCTTGTGCACCCGTTCGACGACCCGGTGGTGATCGCCGGGCAGGGCACCGTGGGACTGGAGCTGGCCGAGGACGCGGACGAGCTGACCGACGTCCTGGTCAGCATCGGCGGGGGCGGGCTGATCGCCGGGGTGGCGGCCGCGCTGCGCGCCCGCCGGCCGGGGGTGCGGATCTGGGGGGTGGAGACCGAGGGCGCCGAGGCGATGTCCGCGGCGCTGAGGGCCGGGGGCCCGGTGCCGGTGGAGCTGTCGTCGGTCGTGTCCACGCTCAGCGCGCCCTCGGTCTCCGCGCTGACGTACGAGCATGTGTCCGCGCTGGTCGACGAGGTGCTGGTGGTCCCGGACCGGGAGGCGGTGCGGGGCTGCCTGGAGCTGGCCGAGCACGCCAAGCTGTGGACGGAGCCGGCCGCCGGCTGTCTGCTGCCCGCGGCCCGGCGGGTGCTGGCGCGGGCGGGGGCCGGGGCGCGGGTCGGTCTGGTGGTGTGCGGGGGCAACGCGCCCACCGGTGACCTGCGGGACTGGGCGGAGCGTTCCGGGCTGGGGTGACCCGCCGCCGTGCGCCCCGGGAACTGACCGGACGTCAAGAATCGGTGCGGCGCCCGGATTACCCGTCCGCGCGTTGAACGCCCGCCGGCGCCGCCCCCGTACCACTGGCGAAGGGTGACGGCCGGGCGTTGTGCGAGGGATGACCATGGGCGAGGTGAGCGTCGGCGCGCGGGAGCCGGTGGCGGGGCGGTACCGGCTCCTCGACGTCGTCCACCGCGAGACCAACCGCGTCTGCTGGTACGGGGAGGACACCGAGGCGGGGCGGCCCTGTCTGGTGACCGGGGTCCGGCTGCCGGAGGCGGCGGACGACGGCGCGGCGCGCCGGGCCGCCGGCCGGGTGATGCGCGTCTCCGAGACGGTGGAGCGGCTGTGCCCCGGGCGGGTGGCACCCGTGCTGGACGCCTTGGTGGAGGGGGACGTGCTGTGGACCGTCACCGAGTGGACCGGCGGCACACCGCTCGGCGAACTCCTCGCCGAACGCGGGTCCTTCCACTACGTGCGGGCCGCCCGGATCGGCCTGGAGCTGCTGGACGTACTGGACGCGGCGCACGGTGCGGGCGTCACGCACGGCGAGCTGAGCCCCGGCCAGGTGCTCGTCCCCCAGCGGGGGCCGGTCCTCGTCACCGGGTTCGGCCTGGCGGGGGCGACCCCGGCCCCCCGGCTGACGGCACCCTCGTACGCCTCCCCCGAGCAGGCCCGTGACGAGCGCGTCAGCCCGGCCGCCGACCTGTGGGCGCTGGGCGCCGTCCTGTACGCCCTGGTCGAGGGCCGCCCGCCGTACCGCGAGCGGGACCGCCCGGAGGCCACCCTGCGGAGCGTGGACCGGCTGCCGCCGCGCGCCCCGGGCCGCGCCGGGCCGCTCGCCCAGGTCGTGCGCGGGCTGCTGCGCGAGGACTCCCGGGAGCGGCTGACCCGGCAGGTGGCCCGCGCGGCACTGCAGCGGGTGCTGCACGAGGACGTCGCGGCGGTACGGCCGGGCCCGCCGCCGCCCCGGGTGCGCCGTGCCTGCGCCGCCGTCCGCCACACCGGGCCCGGCTGGAGCGGACGGACCGTGGCGGCCGGAACGGCGCTCGCGCTGGCCCTGGTCACGGTGGCGGTGTTCGCCGCGGCGAGGGGCCTGCCGGACGGCGGCCCCGCCGCGGCCGGCGCCCCGTCCCGGCCGCCCTCGTCCGGTGGTCCGGCCACCGGCTCCCCGCAGACCGGCCCCTCCCCGGCCGCCCCGTCCGCGGCCGGCCCCGGGTCCGGCCGGACGGGCCCGGTCACCTCGCCGGACCCCGCCCCGGCGCGCCCGTCCGCGGCCGGCCCCACCGGTCTGCCGCGCGGCTTTCGCACCTACGCCGCCCCCGAGGGTTTCTCCGTGGCGCTGCCCGAGGACTGGCGTGCGCTGCGCACCACCCGGGTCCCCGGCCTGGCGTACCGCGTGGTGCTCGGCGCGGACGGTGACGAGCGGACCCTCACGGTGACCTACAGCGAGCGGATCGGCCCGGACCCGGTCGCCGTCTGGCGCGACGACGTGGAGCCGGGGCTGAAGGGCGCCGACGGCTACCGGCGGCTCGGCGCGATCCAAGCCACGACGTACCGGGGCCGCGAGGCCGCCGACATGGAGTGGGTGACCACGTCCGGGGGCACGCCGGTGCGCACCTTCGGACGCGGCTTCCTGATCGGCGGCGGCCGGGGCTACTCGCTGCGCTGGACGGCCCCGGCGGACACTTTCGGCGCCCCCGCCGGCCGGCGAGCGCTGGACACCGTCCTGCGCACCTTCCGCACCCCGTCAGGGTGACGGCGGGCGCGGCGCGCGCCGGGCGCGCAGCGGGCCGCCGTGCAGGGGCTGGGTGCTCCACCGGGCGGTGAAGGCGCGGTCCGGGAGCGAGCAGGTGAGCAGCAGGTGGTGCGGGGTCTCCAGGAACAGCAGGTCCAGGCCCAGGGTCGTGGCGTCCGTCCAGCCCCCGCTCACCGCCACCGGGACGGGGTCCTCGGTGACGGTCCAGCCGTCCCCGCCCAGGCGCAGCGGGAGGTCGTGCCCGTCGTCGGTGAGCGTCACCGTCCAGCCGCCCGGCTCGCCGCGCACGGTGACCGCCGACAGTCCGGGCTGGTCCGCGCAGCGGCCGCCGGCCGGGACGAACGCGGCGGCGGCCCAGTCGTCCGCCCGGCCGGGGGGCGCGCCCCGGCCGGGGGCGGGGGGCGCGCCCCGGCCGGGGGCGGGGGGCAGCGCGAGCCCCGCCAGCCGCTCCCGCAGGGCCCGCTCCGCCGCTTCGCGGCCGGTCAGCGGCGCGGGGCCGAAGGCGGGCAGCAGATGGGCCCAGACCAGGTTCAGCATCTCCTGCATCCGCTCGGTCTCGGCGGTCGTCACGATCACGGCGTCCTGCTCGGGCAGGACCAGGCAGAACTGGCCGTACGCCCCGTCGCCGCGGTAGCCGTGCCGGGACATCCAGAACTGGCAGCCGTAGCCCAGGTCCCAGTCCTCGCGCCCGGGGCCGCCCATGCCGCCCGCGGTGGCCACGTGGGGGCGGGTGGCCTCGGTGACCCAGTCCTCCGGCAGCAACCGCTCGCCCCGGGCGACGCCGCGGCGCAGGTACAGCTCGCCCAGCCGGGCGACGGCGTCGGTGGTGGTGTGCAGTCCGCTGAAGCCGAGTTCGCGGCCGGTGCGGTCGCTCAGCCAGGCGGCCTGCCCGATGCCGAGCGGGTCCAGCAGCCGCGGGCGCAGGTACGCGGTCAGCGGCCGGCCGGTGACCCGCTGGACGATGGCGGCGAGGGTGTAGGTGGTGGGCTGGTTGTAGGCGAAGACGGTGCCGGGGTCCCGCTCCGGCGGCAGCAGCAGGAAGCCCCGCACCAGTTCTTCCGGGTCGAGGGCGCGGGCGGCGTCGAGGGTCTCGCCGAGGTGGCCGCTGGACATCGTGGCGACGTGCCGGACCAGCATCGCGCGGCTGCGCGGGTCGGTGATGTCGGCGGCGAACTCGGGGAAGTAGGAGATCACCGGGGCGTCCAGGTCGATCAGTTTCCCGGCGGCGGCCAGCGCGGCGGCCGTCCCGGTGAAGCTCTTGCTCAGCGAGTACAGGAGCTGGAGGCGGTCGGGGGTGTAGGGGTTCCACCAGCCGGCGGTCACGACCTGTCCGTGGCGGAGGATCATCAGGCTGTGCGGCTCGATGTCGTCGGCCGAGTCGAGGGCGTCGAGGAAGGCCAGGATGCGGGCGGGGTCGACGCCTCGGGCGGCGGGCGTGCTCGTGGGAAGAGGGCGCGCACTCATGCGGTCATCCTTCCCGGTGACGGGCCGGCCGGGGAGGATTCCCGCCGGGTCGCGCGGCCCTGTTTTCACCGCTGGGAGCCGGGGACTCGGCTTTTATGGTGCAAATCGGATACACGATGATGACGGAGCAGGCCGGCCCCCGGGACCTGGTCGAGCACGTGGTGCGGGCCGAGGAGGCCGGCTTCGACTTCTCGGTGACCTCCGACCACTACTTCCCGTGGCTGCGCTCGCAGGGCCACTCCCCGTACGCGTGGAGCGTGCTGGGCGCCGCGGCGCAGGCGACGTCCCGCATCCCGCTCATGACGTACGTGACCTGCCCGACCTTCCGCTACCACCCGGCGGTGGTGGCCCAGAAGGCGGCGACCATGCAACTGCTGTCCGAGGGCCGGTTCCGGCTGGGCCTGGGTTCGGGCGAGAACCTGAACGAGCACGTGGTGGGTGGCGGCTGGCCCTCGGTGGACGTGCGGCACGAGATGCTGGAGGAGGCCGTCGGCATCATCCGGGCGCTGTTCGAGGGCGGGCACGTCACCCGGCACGGCCGGCACTTCGACGTGGAGTCGGCCCGGCTGTGGGATCTGCCCGACGCGCCGCCGCCCATCGGCATCGCCGTCTCCGGCGACCGGTCCTGCGCGCTGGCGGGCCGGCTGGCGGACCTGGTCATCGCGACGGAGCCCAAGCCGGGGCTGCTGGAGGCCTTCGACCGGCACGGCGGTACGGGCAAGCCGCGGGTGGGCCAGCTGCCGGTGTGCTACGACACCGACCGCGACAGGGCGGTCAAGCGGGCGCACGCCCAGTTCCGCTGGTTCGGCAGCGGCTGGAAGGTCAA
The DNA here is from genome assembly GCF_000761215.1 of Streptomyces glaucescens. Classification (GTDB taxonomy): domain Bacteria; phylum Actinomycetota; class Actinomycetes; order Streptomycetales; family Streptomycetaceae; genus Streptomyces; species Streptomyces glaucescens_B. Next base: position 623,376 of record NZ_CP009438.1, read on the forward strand.
CTCCGAGCTGCCGCACCCCGACTCCTTCGAGTCGGCCACGCAGTTCGTCACCCCCGACGACGTGGCCGGGTCGATCCCGTGCGGTGACGACCCGGAGGCGTTCGTCGAGGCCGTGCGCCCGTACGCCGAGGCCGGTTTCACCGAGGTCGCGCTGGTGCAGATCGGCGGGGAGACGCAGACGGAGTTCCTGGACTGGTCGGCGAAGACCCTGCTGCCGGCGCTGCGCGAGGCGCTGGGCTGACCGGCGGGGCGGCGGGGCCGGCACGGTCCGCCGGTGCGGCTCCTGGGAGATTGATCACCCGGGAGCCGGACATCTTGTGCGTTGAGGGGGTACCAGAAGGCTCTGGAACCGTACTCCCCGGAGGCCTTCTGGTGAACTCCTTCGTGCACAGGACCCTGGTCATGCAACTCCAGGCCGGCACCGCCGACCGCTTCCCGGTCCTCGCCCACCTGGGCTACGACGCCGAGGACCCGTTCGCCGTCAGCGCTGTGTTCAGCCATGACGGCCGGGTGCTCGCCCGGTGGCGGCTGGACCGGGAGATGCTGGCCGACGGCCTGCGCGGTCCCGTCGGCGTGGGCGACGTCCGGATGCGCCCCGAGTCGACGGACCGGTGGGAGGAGCTGCGTCTGGACTTCTTCGGGGACCCGCGGTCCGACGGCGGCCACCATCACGCGGCCGTGTTCGCGTGGGCCCCGGCGATCGCGTCGTTCCTGGAGGAGACCTACGCGGTGGTGCCGCCCGGCCGGGAGCAGGTCCGCCTCGACGACTTCCTGGCCGAGGTCATAGCGGAGGGCTGAGGGGTCCACCGCCCCGCTGCCCCACTACCCCGCCGCTGCCCGCGGCAGCCGCCGCCCCGCTGCCCGCGCTCAGCCGGGCGCGCGACCGCCGCGGGGCGAGCTCAGCGGCTGGTGTGCCGGAAGCGCGTCCACATCGGTATCCCGAACCAGCAGACCAGGTACCACACCAGCACCCCCGTGACGAGGTACGGGACGTACGGGTCGTGGGTCGCCACGCGGAGGATCAGCAGCAGCGAGGCGGTCGTGGTGGCCAGCAGCAGGACCAGGCCCACGAGGGTCATCCGGGACGCCCAGTTCACCGCCTGCGGCTTGATGCGCCGCCCGGCGACGAGCCGGTGCAGCGAGACCGGGCTGATCAGGGCGCCGGTGGCGGCGGCGCCGAGGACGACGGTGACGATGTAGATCGTCTGGTCGGTGTCCGAGAGGCCGCGGTACGTCGGGGTGAACACGACGGTCAGCAGGAATCCGAAGAGGATCTGCACGCCCATCTGCGCGACGCGCACCTCCTGGATGAGCTCGACCCACATCCGGTCGGCTCTCTCCTCCTCCGTCTCGTTGCGCCCCCTGGGCCTCTTCTCACTGTCCCCTGCCGCCGTCACGACACTGCCTCCCCGGTGGAAACGAACCGATGTCCTTCCCCTCCGGGTTCCCCCTCGGCGGCAGAACTGTCCCCGCCGAGGGAGAAGCGGTCACGTGACCGTCACCAGCGGCCCTCGACCTGGTCCTTGATCCGCCGGTCGTAGAGGTCCCGGATCGCCTCCAGGGTGGTGTCCGGCAGCGGCGGCAGGGTCGCGGCCGCCGTGTTGGCGCGGGCCTGCTCGGGCGAGCGGGCGCCGGGGATGACCGTGGTCACGCCGGGCTGCTGGGCGATCCAGCGCAGCGCGAGCTGGGCCGGGGTGTATCCGTCGGGCGCGAGGGCGGCGAACTCCGCGGCGGCCTCGACGCCGGTGGCGAAGTCCACGCCGGAGAAGGTCTCCCCCTGGTCGAAGGACTCGCCGTGCCGGTTGTAGGTGCGGTGGTCGTTCTCCGGGAACACCGTGTCCTTGGTGTACTTGCCGGACAGCAGGCCGGAGGCGAGCGGCACCCGGGCGATGATGCCCACGCCGGCCTCCCGCGCGGCGGGGAGCACCTCGCGCAGCGGCTTCATGCGGAACGGGTTGAGGATGATCTGCACGCTGACCACGTTCGGGCGGGCGATGGCGGTCAGCGCCTCCTCGCAGGTCTCGACGCTGACGCCGTAGGCGGCGATCCGCTGCTCGGCGACGAGGGTGTCCAGGGCGTCGAACACCTCGCCGGACGAGTAGACGGGGGTCGGCGGGCAGTGCAGCTGGACGAGGTCCAGGCGGTCCACGCCGAGGTTGCGCCGGGACCGGTCGTTCCAGGCGCGGAAGTTGTCCAGGACGTAGTTCTCGGGGATCTGGTCGACGCGGCGGCCCATCTTGGTCGCGACGAGGACGCGCAGATCGGGCCGGCCGCGCAGGAACGCGGCGATGGTCTGCTCGCTGCGGCCGTCGCCGTACACGTCCGCGGTGTCGAAGAAGGTCACCCCGGACTCCGCCGCCGCCTCCAGCACCGCGAGGGCGTCCTTGTCGTCGACGTCGCCCCAGTCGGCGCCGAGCTGCCAGGTCCCGAGGCCGATGACCGACGCCTGCCGGCCCCATCTGTCGAATACGCGCTGTTCCATGGCGTCAGTGTGTCACCCGCGCCGGCCCGCCCCGGCACGGGCCTGCGCGGCGCGGGCGATCCTCGGTCCCAGCCAGCGCTTGGCCCGGCGCAGCGCCGTCAGCCGTCCGGCCGCCCGGTCGAGCCGGTGGTACAGCCGCGGCGGGAGGTGCGGCAGCAGGGGCGAGTGGCGCTGGCCGAGCAGGGCGAACATCTCCTCGGGCGGGAGCCGGAGGTAGCGGGGCAGGTTCTCGTACCACTGGGCGCTGTAGCGGGCGGCGCTCTGCGCGGGGAGCAGGGCAGCCTTGCGCTCCCGTTCGTAGCGGGCGAGGGCCTGCGGGACGGTGGGCAGTTCGCGCAGGGCGCCGGCCAGCGCGATGGCGTCCTCCAGGGCGAGGGTGGTGCCCGCGCCGATGGAGTAGTGGGTGGTGTGCGCGGCGTCGCCGACCAGCACGAGGTTCCCGCGGTACCAGGTGCGGTTGGTGAGGGTGCGGAAGGTCCGCCACGGGGTACCCCCGTCGGCCGGGGAGCGGCCGAGCAGCCGGTGGCCGTCCAGCGCGTCGGCGAACAGCTTCTCCAGCAGGATCAGTCCCTCGGCCTCGTCGGCGCGGTCCAGGCCGAGGCCGGTCAGGGTCTCGGGGGCGCATTCGACGACGCAGGTCCCGCGGTCGGGGCCGTAGCCGTAGCCGTAGCACCAGATCCAGCCGTGGTCGGTCTCGGTGAAGCCGAAGGTGAAGGCGTCGAACGCCTTGGTGGTGCCGAGCCATGCGTAGCAGTTGCGGCCGGCGGTCATCTCGGTGCCGAAGTGGCCGGCGTACCGGGTGCGCAGCGCGCTGCGGACGCCGTCGGCCGCCACCACCAGGTCGGCTTCGGGCAGGCGGTCGGCGGTGACCTCGTGCGCGTACTCCAGGCGGACGCCGAGGGATCGGGCCCGGTCGGCGAGGATCTCCAGCAGCCGGTGGCGGCCGATGCCGAAGCCCTGGTCGCCGGCGTGCCGGACGGTGCGGTCGCCGACGTGGGCGACCCCCTCGTTCCAGCGGACGGAGTGCTCGTCGAGGGCGCGCGCCGACTCGGGGTCGTGCAGGTGCAGCCGGTCGAGCAGCCCGCGCCAGTACGTCACGCCCCACCCGTAGGTGGAGCCCTCGGGGCCTCGCTCGTGGACGGTGATCTCGTGGGACGGGTCCTGGAGCTTCAGCAGGATCGACAGATACAGGCCGGCGGGCCCGCCGCCGACGCAGGCGACCTTCACACGCACCCCTGACAGTCACTCGGTCACTCTTCGCGGTCGATTGGCAACCCACAGTAGCAGCCACCCGGCGGGGGTTTGCGTCAGCTTCGCGGCGTGATCCGCGCCACTGCGGTCGGCCGGCCGGGGGAAGTTACCTCGCGGAACAGGGACCCCGCGCGAAGGAATTTCCCGTTCCGCCCTTCTCGGCCATCGCCTCCAGCAAGATCAACTTGGTTCAACACTGCACGACATGTGGGCAATTGTCCGGATCGGAGCCAACCGTTCGCGGGAGTGCCCCACGGGCCGGTAGGCATGCGGAGTCATCCACCCCCTTCACACCCGGAGGTCCGTATGCCCGAACTCAGCCGCCGTCGTGCGCTCGGCGCCGCAGCCGCCCTCGCCGCGGCAGCCGGCACCCAGGCGGTCGCCGCCCCCGCCGCCACCGCCGCCGGTCACCACCCGGGTCCGTCCACCGCCGCCACCGGTCACCACCCCGGCACGCCCGCCTCCTTCGACGAGGTCTACAAGGGCCGCCGGATACAGGGCCGGCCCGCCGCCGGGGGCCATCACCAGCACCACGGCGGCGGCTACGCGGTCCTCATCGACGGCGTGGAGCTGCACGTGATGCAGAACGCCGACGGCAGCTGGATCAGCGTCGTCAGCCACTACGACCCGGTCCCCACCCCGCGGGCCGCCGCCCGGGCGGCGGTCGACGAACTCCAGGGCGCGCGGCTGCTGCCGTTCCCCGCCAACTGACCCGCCCCGCGCCTCCTTGGAGCACTCGCACATGACCGTCCGGAAGAACCAGGCCACCCTGACCGCCGACGAGAAGCGGCGCTTCGTCGCCGCCGTCCTGGAACTCAAGCGCAGCGGCCGCTACGACGAGTTCGTCACCACCCACAACGCCTTCATCATCGGCGACACCGACGCGGGTGAGCGCACCGGCCACCGCTCGCCCTCGTTCCTGCCCTGGCACCGCAGATACCTGCTGGAGTTCGAGCGGGCCCTGCAGAGCGTGGACGCCTCGGTCGCCCTCCCCTACTGGGACTGGTCCGCCGACCGCACCGCACGGGCCTCGCTGTGGGCGCCCGACTTCCTCGGCGGCACCGGGCGCAGCCTGGACGGCCGGGTCATGGACGGACCGTTCGCCGCCTCGGCCGGCAACTGGCCGATCAACGTGCGCGTGGACGGGCGCGCGTACCTGCGGCGGTCGCTCGGCACCGCGGTGCGGGAACTGCCGACGCGGGCGGAGGTGGAGTCGGTGCTCGGCATGGCCACGTACGACACGGCCCCCTGGAACAGCGCCTCGGACGGCTTCCGCAACCACCTGGAGGGCTGGCGCGGCGTCAACCTGCACAACCGCGTCCACGTCTGGGTGGGCGGGCAGATGGCCACCGGGATGTCGCCCAACGACCCGGTGTTCTGGCTGCACCACGCCTACGTCGACAAGCTGTGGGCCGAGTGGCAGCGCCGCCACCCGGGATCCGGCTACCTCCCCGCCGCCGGGACGCCCGACGTGGTGGACCTGAACGACAGGATGAAGCCCTGGAACGACACCTCCCCGGCCGACCTTTTGGACCACACCGCCCACTACACCTTCGACACCGACTGACCCGGCCGGCCGTCGGCAGGCATCCTCCCGCAGGTCAGGGGTACCCGCGTCGCACCTGTCCGACGAACGACGAAGGAGTGACCGACGCATGTCGCAGGTCGAGGAATCCATCGAGGTCGCCGTCCCCGTGCACACCGCCTACAACCAGTGGACGCAGTTCGAGACGTTCCCCGCGTTCATGGACGGCGTGGAGCGCATCGAGCAGCGCACCGACACGCTCACCCACTGGGTGACGAAGGTCGACGGGGTCCGGCGGGAGTTCGACGCGGAGATCACCGAGCAGATCCCGGACGAGCGGGTCGCCTGGACGACCGTCGCCGGTGACGCCCGCCAGGCGGGCGTGGTGACGTTCCACCGCCTCGACGACGCCCGCACCAAGGTGATGCTGCAGATGGACTTCGAGCCGGACGGCGTCGCCGAGACCGTCGGCGACAAGCTGGGGTTCGTGAAGCGGCAGACCAAGGGCGACCTGGAGCGCTTCAAGAAGTACATCGAGGAGCGCGGGCAGGAGACCGGGGCCTGGCGCGGCCAGGTCTGAGCGCGCCGCGTCCCGCGCGGCCGGCCGGGGCCGCCGGTACGCCGCCCGGCCCGCCGCCGCTCAGCCGGCCGCGGCGGTGCGGCACTCCGGGTGGCCCCAGCCCTGGTCGTTCCTGGCGATCGGCTCGCCCGCGGCGTAGGACCGGCCGCACGGACAGCGACCGGGGAACTTCGCCTTGATCGTCCGCGAACCGCCGCCGCTCCTCCGGGCCGCCGGAGGGCGGCGGCGCGGTGTTCCGGCGGACGGGGCGTCCGGGGCGGGCGGCGGCTCCGGGGAGCCGAGGGCGCTGCCCGCCGGCTCCTGCCCGGAGGCCGCCTGGCTGGCGGCACGGTCGGCGAAGTCGTTGAGCGGGTCGCCGTCCACCTGGTGGGCGGGGACGTACCGGAACTCGACGGTGCGGCCGTCGAGCAGTTCGTCGATCCGCACGACCAGGTCCTGGTTGGCGACGGGCTTGCCGGCGGACGTCTTCCAGCCGTTGCGCTTCCACCCGGGCAGCCACGTGGTCACGGCCTTCATCGCGTACTGCGAGTCCATCCGGATCTCCAGCGGCACGGCCGGGTCGGTCGCCGCCAGCAGCCGCTCCAGGGCGGTCAGTTCGGCGACGTTGTTGGTGGCCCGGCCGAGCGGGCCCGCCTCCCACCGGACCGGCGTCTCCGTCTCGTCGGCGACGACCCAGGCCCAGCCCGCCGGTCCGGGGTTTCCCTTCGATGCCCCGTCGCACGCGGCCACCACTCGTTCACGCATGAGCCCGATCATGCCATGGACGGGCCGGGTTCCCGGTGAGGGGGACGGTGGCTCAGGAGACCTCGGTGGTCCCGGGCATCTCCCCTTCCGTCCTCGTGACGTCGATCACGGTGAAGTTCGCCCCCTGCGGATCGCTCAGCGCGGCGAACCGCCCGAACGGGCTGTCCATCGGGCCGAACCGCAGCACACCGCCGCGCCCGGTGGCCTTCGCCACGGCCTCGTCGCAGTCGGGGACGGCGAAGTAGACGTTGATGTACGGCGGGATCTCGGGCGGGAACTCCTCGGTCATCCTCATCCGGCCGAGCACCGGGGCGTCCCCGGCCTCGAAGATCCTGAAGTCCACCCCGTGGTCCTGCAGCTGCTTGGCCCGGTACGGGAAGACGGCCGGGAAGAAGGCGTCCGACTTCTCGGGCTCACGGGTGAAGACCTCCGCCCAGCAGAAGGCGCCGGGCGTGCCCGTCTCCGCCTGGAAGCCCTCGTGGGTGCCCGACTGCCACACGCCGAACGCGACCCCGCTCGGGTCGCGGGCCAGGCACATGGTGCCGAAGTCGGCGACCGCCATCGGCTCCACCAGCACCTCGCCGCCGTTGTGCCGGATCTTCTCTGCGGTGGCGGCGGCGTCCGGGGAGGCGAGGTAGAGACACCACTGCGACTGCCCCTCCCCCTCCTGGCCCGGCATGGGCGGGACGATGGCGGCGACCGCCTTGCCGTCGTGGTAGGCCTGCGTGTAGTTGCCGTACTCCGTCGCCGACTCGCCGAAGGTCCAGCCGAGGACGTCGCCGTAGAAGCTCTTGGCCCCTTCCAGGTCGGTGAACATCGCGTCGGCCCAGCAGGGATGTCCCTCAGGTTTCACGGCCATGATCGCGGCCCTCTTCCGGTTGGTGAAACGGTCCCTTCCTCACGCTAGCCACCCGGTCGCCGCCCCGCCCGCCGGCGGGCGGGGCCCCCGTCCTGCCCGGGTGGCGGCTGGGCGGTCACTCGCCGGCGTACGCCTTCTCCAGGGCGGCGAGGTCGAGCTTGCCCATCGTCAGCATGGCCGCCATCGCGCGCTGCGCCTTCGCCGGGTCCGGGTCGCCGACCATGTCGTCGAGCCGGCTCGCGGAGACCTGCCAGGACACGCCGTACTTGTCCTTGAGCCAGCCGCAGGGGCCGGGCTCGCCGCCGTTCTCGGTCAGCCTGGTCCAGTAGTAGTCGATCTCCTCCTGGTCGTCGCACTGGACGATGAAGGAGACCGCCTCGTTGAACGTGAAGTCCGGGCCGCCGTTGAGCGCCATGAACCGCTGCCCGTTAACCGTGAACTCGACGGTCATCACCGTGCCGGCCGGGCGGGGGGCGCCCTCGGGGTAGCGGGCGATCCTGTCGATGCTCGAGTTCTTGAAGATCGAGACGTAGTGGTGGGCGGCTTCCTCGGCCTCGGTGTCGAACCAGAGACACGTGGTGAATCCGTCGGTCGTCATGTCTGCCTCCTGGGCGTGGAACGCGGTCACCACTGTCGACCGCCGCCCCGGGCGAAACTCATCGGCCGGGCACGCACCGATTTCCGCGTCCTTCCGCCCGTCCGTGCGTCCAGCCCCGTCCGGCCGTTCCGACCCGTCCCGCGGGAGCCCGGCACGACCGGCGGGACACCCCCTAGCATCGCGGTCATGACCACATCACCGGGCACGGACGCCGTCCGCCCCTTCCGTCTCGCCGTCCCCGACGAGGCCCTCGCCGACCTGCACGACCGCCTCGACCGCACCCGCTGGCCCGACCAGCTCCCGGGAGTCGGGTGGGCGTACGGGGTGCCCGCGGACTACCTGCGCGAGCTGGTGCGGTACTGGCGGCACGACTACGACTGGCGGGCCGCCGAGGCCCGGCTCGCCGCGTGGCCGCAGTACACCACCACCATCGACGGGGCGAACGTCCACTTCGCGCACATCCGCTCCCCCGAGCCGGACGCCACGCCGCTGGTCATCACACATGGCTGGCCCGGTTCGATCGTCGAGTTCCTGGACGTCGTCGGCCCGTTGACCGACCCGGCCGCGTACGGCGGGGAATCGCAGGACGCGTTCCACGTCGTCGTGCCGAGCATCCCCGGGTTCGGCCTGTCCGGGCCGACGACGGAACCCGGCTGGGAAGCCGGGCGGATCGCCGACGCCTGGGCCGAGCTGATGCGCCGGCTCGGCTACGAACGGTTCGGCGCGCAGGGCGGAGACTGGGGCGCCGCCATCTCCCGCGAACTGGGCCGCGCCCACCCCGGCCGGGTCATCGGCGTCCATCTCAACCTGCTGCCGGGCGCTCAGGCGACCACGGAGCCCACCGCCGAGGAGCTGGCGGCCCTCGGTCCCGAGGAGCGGGAGCGCACACTGGCCTCCTGGCGCGGCTGGAGCGCCTGGTCGAGCGAGGGCACCGGCTACGCCGTGCTCCAGGCGACCCGGCCGCAGACCCTGGCCTACGCCCTGACCGACTCGCCGGTGGGTCAGCTCGCCTGGATCGTCGAGAAGTTCAAGGAGTGGACGGACTCCGGGGAACTGCCCGAGGAGGCCGTGGACCGGGACCGGCTGCTGACCAACGTGATGCTGTACTGGCTGACGGGGACGGCCGGGTCCGCCGCCCGCATCTACTACGAGCGGGCGCACGCCACCGGCCGTGCCGCCGCGCCCGCCGAACCGTCCACCGTGCCGACCGCCGTCGCCCTCTTCCCGGCCGAACTGCAGCTCCCGCTGCGGCACAAGGCCGACCGCACCGAGCACATCGTCCGCTGGACGGAGCTGGACCGGGGCGGGCACTTCGCCGCGCTGGAGGAGCCGGACCTCCTGGTGGCGGACGTGCGGGCGTTCTTCCGGCAGCTGCGGCAGGACGGCGCCGGCTGATCGCTTCGCCCTCGGCGAATTCGCGGCGGGCAGAGAAATCACCGGCCGGTGGCGTGCCCGGCCGACAGTGGAGTCACCGGTATCCACGACCAGGAGGTCAGATGACTCCGCACACGATGCCCGCCCCACGCGCGCAGGAGGGCGACACCCCGCCGACCCGGTTCGACGATCATCTCGCGGCACAGCTGCTCGGGCAGCGGATCGTTCTCCTGGGCACCCAGGTCGACGAGGTCTCCGCGAACCGGGTGTGCAGCCAGCTGCTGATCCTGTCCGCGGAGGACCCGCGGACCGACATCAGCCTGTTCGTGAACAGCCCCGGCGGGTCGGTGCACGCCGGGCTGGCCATCTACGACACCATGCGGCTGATCCCCAACGACGTCTCCACCCTGGCGATGGGATTCGCGGCCAGCATGGGGCAGTTCCTGCTCAGCGTCGGCGCGCCCGGCAAGCGGTACGCCCTGCCGAACGCCCGGATCATGATGCACCAGCCGTCCGCGGGCATCGGCGGCACCACCGCGGACATCGAGATCCAGGCGGACAACCTGGAGTTCACCAAGCGGACCATCGAGCGCATCACCGCGGAGCACACCGGGCAGAGCCCGGAGACCATCTCCCGGGACGGTGACCGCGACCGCTGGTTCACGGCCGAGGAGGCCAGGGAGTACGGGATGGTGGACCGGATCGTGGACTCCTTCGCGGAGATCCTGCCGGCCGCGACGCGACGACGGACGGGGCTGTAGTCATGAGCGGTTACACGATTCCGCACGTGGTCGAGCGGACTCCGCACGGCGAGCGGTCCTACGACGTGTTCAGCCGGCTGCTGTCGGAGCGGATCATCTTCCTCGGCACCGAGATCGACGACGGCGTCGCCAACGTCGTCATCGCGCAACTCCTCCATCTGGAGTCGGCGGCGCCGGAGAGCGAGATCTCGATCTATCTCAACTCGCCCGGCGGCTCGTACACCTCGCTGATGGCGATCTACGACACCATGACCTTCGTGAAGGCGCCGATCTCCACGTTCTGCGTGGGGCAGGCGGCGTCCACGGCGGCCGTGCTGCTGGCCGGCGGGGACCCCGGGCGGCGGTTCGTGCTGGACCACGCCCGGGTGCTGCTCGGCCAGCCCGCCAGCGGCGGACGCCAGGGCACGGTGTCCGACCTCGCCCTCCAGGCCAAGGAGATGGTGCGGATCCGGTCCCAGGTGGAGGAGGTGCTGGCCCGGCACACCGGCCACGACATCGCCACGCTGCGGGCCGACATGGACCGGGACAAGGTGTTCACCGCCCAGGAGGCGGTGGCGTACGGGCTGGCCGACGAGGTGCTGAGCCGGCGTCTCGCGACGGTCTGAGACGCCGGCCGGGCACCGGCCTCAGGCGGCCAGGCAGAGCCCGTCGTACGACGAGGTCGTGGTGGTGCGGCCACGGGGGGCGGGCCGGGAGGTGACCCTGACCAGCTCCCGCTGGGCCATCGTCAGCAGGTCGCCCAGGCCGAGGCCGAGCGCCCGGGCGGCGGCCGCGAGCACCTCCGAGGATGCCTCCTTGCGGCCCCGCTCCACCTCCGACAGGTACGGCATCGAGATCCGGGCCGCGTCGGCGACGTCCTTGAGCGTCCGCTCCTGCGCGAGCCGTTCGCGCCGCAGGACGTCGCCGACGAGGTCGCGCCACAGGGGTTCCTTGGGTGCGGCGCCGTGCGGGCGCGCCGGGCGCACGGGCGCGGGGGGCGGGGTCGCGGCGCCCGGGTGCGCGGGGCGCGCGGCCCGGGGGCGGAGCTGGATGACGCGGGCTGCGTTCGGCGGTTGGTCGGTCATCGCTTCAGCCTAGGAGCGGGCGGCCGGACCGGAAGGCCCCGGCGTTCCGCCCTCGGTGGAATGGGGCAAATCGCCGGCGGTGCATGCTACGGAATCCGGACAGGTCAGGACGGATCACGGAGGTTCGGTGAAGCGGCCCGTCCGGTGGCCGACTCCGCCGTGAACTGGGATGATGCGTCCGGTGGAGTCATGGCGGAGATCCGTCCGGACGGCAGACAGAACCTGGTACCGGCTGTTTTGCGCCATCTCGACACCGGTCGTGCATGCTCGGCCACACTCCGGGTACCCGCACGGGTGCGCTTCCGGCCCGGGGCGCACCAGGACCGCAGCAGCCGAGAGCCGTAGCGAAAGAGGCAGACGTCGCACCATGACTTCCGTGGGAGAGGC